>DATGIL010000024.1:0-8298 GCA_035295745.1 Bryobacteraceae bacterium
CTGATTTTCAAGGAATGCGTCCACAACATGGTGCGGCATGCGGGCTGCCGGAAGGTGCGGATCGAGATGCTGATGCGCGGCGGCAGCCTGGTTCTGCGCATGAGCGACGATGGCAAGGGCTTTGCGCAGGAGGGGAATGGGGACGGCCATGGGCTTGTCAGTATGAAGCGGCGCTCGGTGGAGGCAGGCGGAGATCTGGAGATCTCGTCGGAGCCGGGATGCGGCACTTCTGTGGTACTGCGGGTACCGTTGAAAGCGGGTTAGACTTCCAACTGAAGATTTTGCGCGGCGCTTGTGACTTGGAGTTCGAGATACATTGTGAGGTTCCGGCACGCCTCCATGATGCGCATTCTGGGTCTGGCACGCGAACCTGGTGACAAGCGCACGGGGACCTTCACCAAGCGGCATCGTATTGCTGTTGGGCGCCTGGACCATCGCGCGTTCTTTACCGGATGGAAGCATGGCGGTGAGAACATCTCCCATGTGCTGAAACAGCGCGCCCGCGAACTGCCGGCGCCCATCCAGATGTGTGATGCGCTGTCGCACGAGGAGAGGCTACGTTTTCATCAGGAGCACAGCAAACCGTTGATGAAGGGGCTGCAGGAATGGATGGAGGCGCAGTTGGCGGAGCACAAACGGAACCGAACTCCGGCCTGGGCAAAGCCATCTCCTATTAGCTGAATCAACGGTCGAGGCTGACGCCTTTCCTGCGGTAAGCCGGCGCGCCGCTCGACAACCTCGTGGAGGCGCCCTGAAGAAAGCCATGCTGAATCGTAGGAACGCCCTCTTCTATAAGGCGCTGAACGGGGCCGGGGCGGGCGACCTGTTCATGAGTCTGATCCATACCTGCGAGTTGAATGGCGCCAATACCTTCGATCACGGAGTTGCAAAGGCAGGCCGAGGAGTTGAATCTGCTCCTCCGAGTGGATGCCGTGGAACTACCGCGAGACACTGGCACGCCTGGCACGACCTGCTCGCGCGTAATATCAGGATCTCTTCCTGGGCGAAAAGGATCGACTGTGGCCGTAGTCAGGTGGCGGTCTGAAAGGCCCATAAAACAGGCTTCGGCACACACAAAATCCGATACCTTTTTTGGCCGTCCCCAGTCACTATCCTATTCGCTTTCAGGCGCAGAGTCTTCGATATAATGTGGCGATTATGTCGCGCGCCCGTGCGTCCGTGTTTCTTCTCTGCGTATGCGCCTGCTCTGCTCAAGTATTGGACAATCCCCATCCTTCTGCCGCATTTCCCGGAGACTGGCTTCAGTTCCGCAGCGACCGGAAACTGACCGGCCGCTCACGCCTTGTCGGCAGCATCACTTCGCCACCGCGGATTCTGTGGTCCGTTCCCATTGGCGCGAGACAGACCTGGGTCGCGTTTCAATCGAGCGCGGGAAACAGCGCGTCGGTGAATCTGCCTGCGGTCGACTCCAACGCCGGAGCGCTCGCGGCCAACTCGACCTGGGGCATTGGGCCGCCAGCATATGATTTGAATCACAACGGTAGTCCGGTCGTCTTTCCAGCCGTCGATTCTCAGACGAAAATCGGCAACTTCATCCCTGGAAGCACGAATTTCCAAGAAGTCCAGTTCGACAGTTGTTTTAATCAGCAGAATAATAACGCCACGAACTGCGTGGGAGCGGCGGGAGTGTCCGGACATCTTTATCAGTGGCAGAACGGTTCGTGGGTCGAGCAATGGAAAACTCCACCCATTTCACGCATGTTTGTGGCGCAGACGATCGTAGGAGATTTCGATCACGATGGGAAACTTGAAGTTGCGGCCGAGCCCTGGTATGACCTCCAGGTTTACGACTTGCTGACTGGCGCCCTCAAGACCTCGGCGCAGGCGATTCCGGACAATGTACTCACCGGACGCGAGTATGGCTGGCTGGGAGCATACGATCTGAATGGCGATGGGATGCAGGAATTCGTCGCGATCGGCCTATTTGAGAACTTCATCTCAGTGATGGGCTGGAAAGACGGGCAGCTCATAAAGCTGTGGGACCACACTATCGAAATTGTCCATGATCTTGCCCAAACCATTCACGCCACGACCACCTATCCTGTCCAGGACATCGACGGCGATGGAATCCTGGACGTAGTTACGTCGATTTACAACGAGAACGGCGACAAGCAATGGCATGTTGTCGCCCGCGACGGCATGACCGGGGACGTTCTGCTGGACCAACCAGGTCGATACCTGTTGGGCATGACGGATGTGAATGCGGACGGGGCGGCTGAGCTGTTTACAATCGCGACGACCGGTCAGCTCACACCGCAGTACGGGACGCTGGACGTTGTGAGTTTTAAGGGAAGAACTCTGACAACTCTGCTGGAATTGAGCGGAACCGGCCTGGCGACACAGCAAGTGCAAAATCTGCCGTTGAATATCAATACTGAGAGTCAGTTGCTAAACATAGTTGCCGGGCCTGTCACGAAGGGTGGTTTGCCTGCTTTCTTCACAAGCCGTCTTGTAGATGCGGCCCATGGCACGATCGAGCTGACGCCGTGGCAATGGTCAAACGGGAAGTTGGCGAAGCTCGGAACCATTACGGGGCCTCATCTCCAGGTTTTGGCGACGCGACCTGCCGATCCCGGATCACCCGGGTTCCTGATCTCAGCAGCGGTCAGTGGGAACAACAGCGGGAGCATCGCGATAAGCGGCGTAAGCGGGACCGTAGTTCAATCCAGCGTCATGCGAGCCCCTCTATCGAGTGCTGTGGTCGGCCACCTCCGGCCCCAAGATCCACCCACAGTTATCGTGCAGGACGCTCTGGATGAATTAGTCGCGTTTCGGCCCTCTTCGGCGACGGGCAGCGGAACTATAGTATGGACTCACGCGGGCCACGGCGCGTCCACTGGTGACGCTACCGGTACGGGCCAAAACGAGTCGGCCGGCGCACTCCTCGCTTCCCTTACTGGCGATGGCACTCTCCAGACCCTTGCAGAAACCACCGGAGCGTCGGGCCAGGCCCGGATAGTCGCCATTCAGCCCGACGGCAGCGACCTCTGGACAAGCGATTTTAGCGGGTTTCCCGCGGCGTCGCCTGCGCAGAACGAGCCGGGCGTAACACTGCTTTATGCGGGGCGATTCAGAAATGCCGACCGCGAGGATGTCGTCGTTTCAACGCGTAGCGAAACGATTACCACCGATGAGATCAACCTGGTGGATGGCAGCAGTGGCCAACTTGTTTGGAATGACAAGAACGGCAGCGATCCCAGCCTGATACCGGCTCCGACGCACGACGATACGGGATTCGGATGGCACGCGGTTTACGACTGGGATCATAATGGCCTCGACGATCTAGTTGGCTTCACACTCAACTATTGGGTGAAGAACGGTACGGATCAGAACCTGTTCGACCGCTATCTCGTATCGCCGAGCGTAGCAGTAGAGAACACTATCGGTTTGGTATTTCCGCCAGACTCAAGTTGGCCAACCGAATTCTATCCCGTTGCGGGTATACCGGTTATCGGAGACTTCCTCAATAACGGAACCGATACCATCCTGTATGGTGGGAGCCAATACCTGCTTGGTCTTATCGATCCGCTCAGCGGAAAGGGAATTTGGCAGAGTCCCGCCTTCCCCGGGCTCCCCGGCTACCTTCAGGGAATAGCGGATCTCGATGGAGATGGAACTTTGTCGCTGGTCAGTGCCGGCGCCGCCGCACCGGATGGAAGCGCGGCGCTGAGCGTCAACCGCGCCAGCACTGGCGAACTGCTGTGGTCTATCCCGCTGCCAGGTTGCGTAAGGGGCGGACAAATCGCTCCAGGGCCAGTAAGCGTTGGCGATATTAATGGCGACGGGCGCGACGAAGCCGTCTTTACTTGCGGCACCAACGTCTATGCGGTTGGGGCGGACCCCGGAAACCGATCGGGGAAAATTCTATGGACGCTCAACCTGGGCACGGGGTTCGACAGATCCGATAGTCCCATCCTCGCCGACGCTGAAGGGAACGGACGTCTGGAAATCATCGTGGTGGGATCGAACGGGTACATCTATGGGATCGGTTCGCTGCCTTCCACCGCGCCCATCTCGCCAAATGCTCCAGTGATCGAAGCGAATGGTGTGGTGGACGGCGCTGCCTTTCTTCCGGGCAAAATCGCTCCCGGCAGTTGGTTCACCATCAAAGGCACGAAGCTGAGCGACGGAAAATATCAGGCTGCTGCGGTGCCACTGCCGCAGCAACTGGGAGGCACGGTAGTAACGGTGAACGGGCAAATCGCTAGATTGAGCTACGTCGACACGGGCCAAATCAATGCCGAAATGCCACCCGATATGCCTGTCGGCCCGGCGAGCGTAGTAGTGACAAATAAGGCCGGAAGCAGCGGGGCCGCCACGGTACAGATCGTGCCGGCAATGCCGGAGATTTTCCAATACAGCGGAAATAGAGCAGTCGCACAGAATGTCCCGGACTATAGCCTCAATAGCCCCGACAATCCGATATCAGCGGGCGGAAGCCTGGTGGTGTACTTCACTGGCGGTGGGCTGGTGAATGGCGATCGACGCATCGGCATACCTGCGTCTCTTACAACTCAAATGCCGTTACGGTTAGCGACAACTGTGATGGTTGGTAGCCAGCAGGCGCAATTGGTTTTCTCCGGTCTAACGCCGGGGGCGATAGGTCTATACCAGGTCAACGCTACAGTTCCGGCAAGCCTCTCCCCAGGCGAGTATCCTGTCACAATTACGGTAGGGGGTGTCACGAGCAGCACGGCCGTGATTTCAGTAAAGTAGGAACGCTGACGCTCCGAACGCTGCGAAGCAGAGATCCAGCGCTTTTGAAACTACAAACGGTTCCCGAAAGATCACGATACATTGACCGACGGATATTCGGACCATGAAATCCATCGTCCTGCTGGCGGGGTTAGCCGTTGCTCACGCTCAGTCGCCGGCCTTCGATGTCATCTCCATCAAGTTCTCCTCGCCTGACGCCGGATCGACAGTTGGCTCGCGCGGTGGTCCTGGCACCAGGACTCGGGAGTCTGGACGTGCCAGAACATGTCCCTCAACAACATCGTCTGGATCGCAGGAGTCCGGCTCTGAACCGCCAAAGGAAGCACCGCCTCCGGTACCGCAGCGCCCCTCGCTTGGTCCCGATGGGTTCCCTCTCGCGATACCCGGCATCTCCGGCGTCGACATCACCAGAAATCGTGCCCGCGGCCAGTGGCTTCGCGCGAAGATGGAAAGGCTTGTCCGGGATCTCGATAACCAAGCCGGCAAACCCGTGGTCGATGCCACGGGCCTGAAAGGGACGTACGACTTCTCCCTCTACTGGGTCCCCGACGCCGAGAAGGTTCCGACCGAAAACTGAAAACAAGTCTGGTCTGACGAAACTGGCAGAACCAAGTCGCAACGCAGAACGAGGAGGCGGCACGGCCATGTTAGACTCGGCGTATGTTTCGAAGGGCAGAAGCGGCCGTCTTTCTGCTCACCGCGTTAGCTGCATGGGCTGAACGACTGCCGATCCGGGTTTATGGGACTGCCGACGGTCTGTCCAGCACCAATCTGAACTGCATCGTTCGCGACTCCCGCGGCTTCCTGTGGTTTTGTACCACTGAAGGCCTGTCGCGGTTCGACGGTTACACCTTTACGAACTACGCTTTCGGCGAGGGTGGAACCATTCGCGCAAAGGTGGGCCGTGCGGCTGTCGATTTCCTGGAAACCAAAAACGGGGAGTTATGGGTAGCGGCCCCGCGCGCCCTATGCCGCTTCAATACCTTTCCCGCGGCCGGTAATGCACTCTCAGAATGTTATCAGCCGGCTGGACTCCCCTCTGAGGGACATGTGTCACGAATTGCCGAAGCCGCGGACGGAAACATCTGGCTGCTGCACAATGGCGGTCTTTTCCGATTTGTCCGCACGGAGCGCCGCTTCGAGTCTGTCGATGTGGGTAGGCCTGAGTGGTGGACCAACCTGATGCAGGATTCCGATGGCAGTCTCTGGCTGGGCGCAGAACGGGTTCTGGCTCACCGGCTGCCGAATGGCGCCTTGGAGCGTTTTGGGGAAGGGGAAGGTTTGCCAGTCGATTCCGGCCATTACTTTCGAGTCAGTTCCTTTCTGCGCGACCGCGAGGGACGGTTGTGGATCGGCACCTGGCAGGGTCTGTGCCTGATGACAGCGCATCCTAAGCCTGGTGTGCGCGCGGTGGAGCATGTGTATACGGTCCACGACGGGCTGCCCGGAAATGTCGTCTTAGACATATTCCAATCGCGCGATGGCAAGCTGTGGGTAGGCAACGAAAAAGGGTTGAGCGAGTGGAGCGCTCTCGAAAACCGGTTTCGCAGCTACACCGCGCGCAAGGGTTTCAACCTGTATGGTGTCGATGGACCAGCGCTCGCCGATCTGGCGGAGGACTCCAGCGGGGATCTATGGATGTCCGGACCAACCCGCCTGGCGAGCCGCAGCTTCATCTCTTACAGCACTGTAGATGGGCTGAATAGCAACGAGATCAAGGCTATTTTCGAGGACCACGATGGCCGGCTCATCGCCATTTCCGCCGATCCGCGGCCGCGCCATTTGAACGTCTTCGACGGCGAGGCGTTTCACCCGGTTTTGCCCCGCCTGCCCGGCTGGATCCACGATTTCACGTGGGGGCAGAGCCAAGTCCACTTCCAGGACCATACCGGCGCCTGGTGGGTTGCCGGCAGCGGCGGCGTGTGCCGTTATCCAAAAGTGGGCCGCGTGGAGGAGTTGGCCCACACTCTGCCGGAAAGGATCTACACCACGCGCGATGGCCTTCCCGGTGTCGACATCTTCCGGTTGTTTGAAGATTCGCGGGGCGACGTGTGGATCTCGGCGATCGGAAGTGACACGGTCTCGCGCTGGTCACGTGCTACCGATCACATCGAAGTCTTTAGTCACGGGGAAAGAGGCAGGGCGCTGGGTACGCCCATCGCATTTGTCGAAGACCGCGCGGGCGATGTTTGGATGAGCTTCTACTGGCACGATCTGGCTCGTTACCGCAAAGGCCGTTTCGAGGTCTTCACCACTGCCGAGGGAGTGCCAGAGGGATCGCTGCCGGCGTTGTTCGTCGACCACGCAGGACGCCTGTGGATGGCGTCCCGAGGACAAGGCTTGGCCCGGCTGGACAATCCCTCGGCCGAACGGCTGCAATTCCGTTTCTACGGCATGGAGGCCGGGCTTTCCAGCAACGAAATCTCGTGCATCACCGAGGACCGATGGGGCAGGATCTACGCAGGCAACCCGCGGGGAATCGACCAACTGGACCCGGACAGTGGACGGTTCCGGCATTACGACGAATCAGCGGGGATCCTGACGCCAGGCAAATTGGCTGCGGCTTATCGCGATCGCCACGGGAATCTCTGGTTTGGTGGTGAGACCCTGTCGAAATTCGTGCCGGAACCGGACGATGCGAATCGGCCGCCTCCTCCCATCCGCATTACCCGTATACGCGCGCGCGGTGGATGGTATCCGATTTCCGAACTGGGACAGAGCACAGTGGATGGGATCCGCTTACACGCGGCGGAGAACTCGATCCGGTTCGAGTTCGCGAGCCTGAACTTCGATGCCGGAGAGAACATCCGGTTCCAATACAAGCTGGAAGGCAGCCCGCAGGATTGGAGTCTTCCCTCGGGGTCGCGCACGGTAGATTTCGCCAGCTTGTCGTCCGGCTCCTATCGTTTCCTGGTCAGAGCGGTGAATGCGGAAGGACTGATCAGCGAACCGGCTGCTTCCGTGGCCTTCGTCGTCCTGCCGCCGGTCTGGCAGAGGTGGTGGTTCGTAATACTTGTGGCCACGGGATTGTCGATGACGATTTTAGGCGCGCATCGCTACCGCCTCCGCCAACTGCTGGAGATGGAGCGGGTGCGCACGCGGATCGCTACGGATCTCCACGACGATATCGGATCCAGCCTGACGCAGATCGCGATCCTGAGCGAGGTGGCGCGGCGAAGCCCGGCTGCGGACTCCACAGAGCGCGTGGAACCGCTAATGCACATCGCCGACCTGTCGCGGGAATTGGTGGATTCGATGAGCGATATCGTGTGGGCGATCAATCCGAAGAGGGACCACCTGAGTGACCTCGAACATCGCATGCGGCGCTTTGCGAGCGATGTTCTGGCCTCGCGCGACATCGAGTTCGACTTCGTGGCTCCGGCGGAAGGGCAGACGCCGGTGCGCACGGAGGTGCGGCGACATGTGTTCCTGATTTTCAAGGAATGCGTCCACAACATGGTGCGGCATGCGGGCTGCCGGAAGGTGCGGATCGAGATGCTGATGCGCGGCGGCAGCCTGGTTCTGCGCATGAGCGACGATGGCAAGGGCTTTGCGCAGGAG
>DATGIL010000025.1:0-4230 GCA_035295745.1 Bryobacteraceae bacterium
CCGCACGACAGCACCTGAACTTCTCGGAGATCGGGATGCTTCCTGCGGCGCAACAGAAGGGCCTGCTGTACGAAGCGGTGAACCAGATCCGCTTCCATGCGATGCCACTGCCGGCCTACGCGCGCCTGCATCCATCGGCGGCGCTCGCGCCGGCGCAGGTCAAAGCGATCGAGGACTACCTGCGTGCGGCGTCGGAGTCGGACGCCGCCTCGGCGAAACTCCAGCCTCCATCCGAGACGCGGACAGTGCTTGCCGCCGGAGCGCACAGCGTCGCGGCAGCGCCGAACGGCATACCGTTTCCGGAGGGGTATCAACACTGGAAATGGATCAGCACCACAGACCGCTTCGACAATCAGAGCATTCGCGCGGTATTAGGCAATCCGATCGCCGTTCAAGCGGCGAGGGATCATCGCGGATGGCCGGATGGTGCGATGCTCGCCAAGGTCGCCTGGGTGGCCCAACCGCGAGCCGATGGACGGATTGAGGCTGGCTCTTTCTGGCAGGTGGAATTCATGATCCGCGACCAGCAGAAGTATGCGGCTACGAAAGGCTGGGGCTGGGCGCGGTGGCGAACTTCCGATCTGAAACCGTACGGCAAGGGCGCGCAGTTCGCAGAGGAGTGCGTTGGCTGTCACGCGCCCCTGCGTGACTCCGACTACATCTTCACGCCCATCCATCCAGATGCCGCTCCAAAGGGAGATCTGCCGTGGAATCCGCTGCAGGGCGACGTAATCACCTCGATACTGGACCGAGGGGCAGCGTCGATCAGCACCTTGTACGGGAACGACTCCGCTGTGCAGTATGCACGCAGCCATGTAGACAGCAATTACCCTGCCGGTGCGAGCGTTTCGCTGGTGACCTGGAATCAAAAGGACGACGAAAACTGGTTCGGCGCGCGAGTGCCGGGACAGGTAAAGAGTGTGGAGTTCGTGAACGTGGCCGACGGACCTGACCAGCGGCCCGCCTACTCTTACCAGAGATACAGCGGTTCACCACTCACGCGGATGGGCGTGGATCCGGCGACTGCGGAGGAACGGACGGCCTACCTGCTGTCGCTGCGTGCAGCCGGCATGCCATGAGCTGTGGCTCTCCGCGGACTTGGGTTCTTGATGACTGAGATGTTCTCGGGCATAGCGCGGCTGTGCCCGAACAGACTGGCCGCCCCACCAACTCATCGCCAGGTGTCAGTTCAACATCTACGAAGGTGCTGCACGCGCTGCCATTCACGCCGACAAGAGAGGTCACCTCAGACCCCAAGACCACTTAGCGCTTAACTCGGGACGCTCGGCATGTCCCGGCGTTATAATCTTCCGCAAGACTGTGCGTCTGATTCACCTTGTGACTGCTCTGTGGTTCTCCGTGGCATTGGGGCACGCGGAGAGACTGCCCATTAAGGTCTATACGACCGCGGATGGGATTGCGAGTAACGAACTCGGCTGCATTGTCCGCGACTCGCGGGATTTCCTCTGGTTCTGCACTTCCGAGGGACTCTCACGCTTCGATGGACAGACGTTCCGCAATTACGGCGCTGACCAAGGCATGCCCGGGAGGGCCGCGGTGGATTTCCTCCAGACCCGTAACGGCGAGTATTGGGTCGCTACGGCGACTGGTCTCGCACGATTCAATCCGCAGCCCTCGGCCCAGCAGACGTTGTTTGAAGCCTACCATCGGCCCGAGATCCACAAGGATGCGCCCACGGCAGCAATCGCGGAGGCTCCCGATGGGAACATCTGGTATCTGACCACAAACGACCTTTTCCGCTTTCGAAGAGAGGCCAGGCAATTCGAGACAGTCGACTTAGGACCCCCGGTGCCCTCGCAACTGTGGACTTCGCTGTTGGCGGACGACGACGGAAGCCTGTGGATCGGATCGCAAATGACCCTTGCGCGCCGCCTGCCGGATGGGCGCGTGGAACACTACGGCGAAGCGGAGGGCATCGTTGGCCGGAACCGCTACTTTCGCATCAGCAGCATTTTTCGCGATCGAGAGAAGCGGCTCTGGTTGGCCACCTGGGATGGCCTCGGTTTAATGGAAAGCCATCCGCAGCCGGGAAAGCACTCGGTCGCCCGCTTCTACACGGAGAAGGACGGGCTCCCGCCAGGGGCAGTATTCACGGTGTTCCAATCATCGGGCGGAACAATCTGGGCCGGCTCCAGTAATGGCTTGAGCGAACTGATTCCCGGCAATGGTGCGGTTCCTGACCGCTTCCGCACCTACACTGCCCAGAACGGATTCGGACTGTACGGGCAGGAGGGGCCTCCGATTGGATCGATCGCGGAGGATGCGAGCGGCAATCTCTGGATGTCCGGAGCAATTCGTCTTGCGCGAGGAGGCTTTACCACATACACGACGCAAGACGGTCTCAAGAACAACGGGGTGGGGGCAGTTGTTGAGGATCGGGAAGGGCGGCTGATTGTCTTCACGGGGAACCCGCGGCCGGAGCATTTCAACGTCTTCGAAAGTGCCCACTTCCGGACAATCGAGCCGAGGGTGCCCGGTCCCAAACCAATCTCCACTTGGGGAGCGAATCAGATTCACTTTCAAGACCACACGGGGACCTGGTGGTTCGCCGGCACCTTCGGATTGTTCCGGTATCCGAAAGGCGCACAGATTGACGATTTGGCTGGAACCTTACCCGAACAAAAATATACACAGAGAGATGGCCTGCCAGGAGACGAAGTGTTCCGACTCTTTGAGGATTCGCGAGGTGACGTGTGGATCTCGATCGTGGGTTCGCCTTCCGTAGCCCGCTGGCTCAGGAACTCCGGTCGATTCGAGAACATCGCGGCGGGGCCCGGCAAGAAGCTGGACACGCCGACAGCCTTTGCGGAAGATCGCAGTGGAAACATCTGGATGAGCCTGTACTGGCACGACCTGGTCCGCTATCGCGGAGGCCATCTGGATTTCTTTACAGCCGCGGACGGGCTGCCGGAGGGCGCGTATCCTGCACTCTACGTGGATCATGCCGGGCGGCTTTGGATGGGGACGCGCCGGGGCGGGCTCGCGCGTGTGGATGATCCGAACGCTGAGCGTCCGCACTTCCGGTACTACAACGCGCAGTCGGGACTTTCGAGTGACGGGATCCGGTGCATCACAGAAGATCAGTGGGGGCGGATCTACGCGGGAACGGATCGCGGACTCGACCAACTCGATCCGGCGACGGGGCGCGTGCGACATTACACCTACGCGGACGGATTGGGTCCGGCTGCCGGATTCGACCGGCCCCTGGTGGCATTTCGCGATCGCCACGGCGCACTGTGGTTTGGAGGTATTGGGCTTTCGCGCTTTGTGCCACAGCCGGAGAATCCCTTGCCGAGGCCTCCACTCGTACGGATCACCAGCGTTCGGACCAGAGGTGGCCCGCGCGCCATTTCCGAATTGGGCGAGAGCAGCGTGCGAGGAATCCGGCTGCTCCCGGATGAAGGCGACGTACAGATTGACTTCGCGAGCCTGGATTTCGGCGTTGGAGAGACGGTGCGTTACCAATACCGAATGGAAGGCACCGCGCAGGATTGGACCGCGCCCGCGGAGTCGCGGAGTGTGAACTACGCGAGCCTGGCCCCCGGGCATTATCGTTTCCTGGTGCGCGCTGTCAAGAGCGATGGACTGACGAGCATGTCGGCGGCTTCAGTGGAGTTCGTTGTCCTGCCGCCCCTGTGGCGCCGCTGGTGGTTCGTGACGCTCGCGGCCTCGCTGTTCCTGGCCTTGGCTCTGGCGGCGCATCGCTACCGCCTCCGCCAACTCCTGGAGATGGAGCGGGTGCGCACGCGGATCGCTACGGATCTGCACGACGACATCGGGTCCAGCCTGACGCAGATCGCGATCCTGAGCGAGGTGGCGCGGCGAAGCCCGGCTGCGGACTCCGCGGAACGGGCGGAGCCGCTGGTGCACATCGCCGACCTGTCGCGGGAGCTGGTGGACTCGATGAGCGATATTGTGTGGGCGATCAATCCGAAGAGGGACCACCTGTGCGACCTCGAACATCGCATGCGGCGCTTTGCGAGCGATGTTCTGGCCTCGCGTGACATCGAGTTCGACTTCGTGGCTCCGGCGGAAGGGCAGACGCCGGTGCGCACGGAGGTGCGGCGGCATGTGTTCCTGATTTTCAAGGAATGCGTCCACAACATGGTGCGGCATGCGGGCTGCCGGAAGGTGCGGATCGAGATGCTGATGCGCGGCGGCAGCCTGGTTCTGCGCATGAGCGACGATGGCAAGGGCTTTGCGCAGGAG
>DATGIL010000026.1:0-31318 GCA_035295745.1 Bryobacteraceae bacterium
TGGCAGGCTTCCCCTTTACGCGGCAGGTTGGCCGGCAACGTTTTGCTCACGAGGCCGCTACTCTACGAGTTCGCTTTCGCTACGGCTCACGCATTTGCTTCCTGAGGCTTCAGCCCACGGTCTTTCGCCGTGTCCTGCTCAAGTCGCTACATGTTCGAACGAGCAATTTACATGGTGGGCTCCTTACATCCCACAAGATCAAGCCAGGCTTATCCTGGCGCACCGCGCGTCAGCAAGCGAGCTACCTTCGCGCGAATACGTGCCCTTGCGAGCCGCGCGCGTGGGCAAGCGATGTCCCCAATCGCTCCCAAAATCACTCCCTCACGGTCGTGGCTCGTAAGCTACCTTCGCGCGAATACGTGCCCTTGCGAGCCGCGCGCGTAAGCAAGCGATGTCCCAGTCGGATTTTCACAGCTTCTCACGGTCGCGGTGTAAGACATTGACGAGCCGCGCGCGTCAGCAAGCGATCACTGGCGCTTCCGCCTGTGCTCCCCGGACCATTCGCAGTTTCTCGGTCTCAGTGCCCAGCTTCATCTCCAAACCCCTTCCCGACGCGAAGCAGATTACGCAATCCACGAAAAGCCGATTCTCGTACTGGTGAATGGGAGGAAAACGTGAGCCTGGTCTTCATTACTGGCGCCAGTGGCTTCATGGGACGGCAGCTTTCCGCCGAACTGCTGCGGCGTGGTTACCAGGTACGCGGCCTGGTGCGGCGCGGATCTGAAAACCGTCTCGCTCCCGGATGTGAGGGAGTCACCGGCGATCCCCTGGACCGCGCCACGTACCGCGACCATGTGAACGGCGCGGAAACCTTCGTCCAACTGGTCGGCGTCGCGCATCCCAGCCCCGCGAAAGCGGCGCAATTTCGCAGCATCGATCTACGCTCCGCGAAGGAGGCCCTTCGTGCGGCGGCGGATGCCCGCGTTCAGCATTTTGTCTATGTCAGCGTGGCGCATCCCGCCCCGATGATGCACGAATACATCGCAGCCCGCACGGAAGGGGAGGAGACGCTCCGCGCCTCCGGGATGAACGCGACTATCCTTCGCCCTTGGTATGTCCTGGGACCGGGCCGCCGCTGGCCCGTGCTGATCCTGCCAGCCTATTGGCTGCTGGGGGCGCTGCCCCAGACGCGTGACACCGCACGCCGTTTGGGACTGGTTACGCTCGATCAGATGGTCCAGACCATGGCTAACGCGATCGGCCGCCAGCCTTTAGGCGTGCGCGTTCTGGAGGTGCCGCAGATACGGTCGACCATCGTCTAGCGGCCACGCCGCTACCTGGTCTTGAGCAGTTCGAGCAGGTTGCTCTCGTCCAGAATCGGAATCCCCAGTTCCTGGGCTTTCGCGATTTTCGACCCGGGATCCTCGCCGGCCAACACGAAACTGGTCTTCTTGCTCACGGACCCACTGACCTTGCCGCCTGCCGCTTCGATCAAAAGCCTCGCCTCGTCGCGGCTCAGCGTGGGCAGCGTTCCCGTAATCACAAACGTCAGACCCTTGAGCACACCGCCTTTAGGCCGCGTCGATTGATAGGTGAACTGCACGCCGACGGCGCGCAGGCGCTCCACCAGCTCGCAATTGCGCGGCTCGCGGAAGAACTGAAAAATGCTTTCCGCCACCTTGGGCCCGACCTCTTCCGCGTGCTGCAGATCGTCAATTCCTGCAGCGGCAATCCTGTCGAGATTGCCGAAGGCTTCCGCCAGGAACACCGCCGTGCGCTCGCCGACGAAACGAATACCAAGCGCCGTCAGCACACGCGGCAAAGGGTTCTTCTTGGAGTTCTCGATGTTGCGCAGAATATTGCCGGCCGATTTCTTTCCCATGCGCTCCAACGAAAGGAGCTTTTCCGCCGTAAGGCTGTAAAGATCGGCTACGTTTGACACCAATCCACGCTCCACTAGCTGGTCCACCAGCGCATCGCCGACCCCGTCAATATTCATCACGCCGCGCGAAGCGAAGTGAAGCACCGACTCCTTCAAACGAGCCGAGCAGTTGGTGTTGATGCAGCGGCTGGCCGACTCGCCCTCTTCGCGCACCACCGTCCCTCCGCACACCGGGCAGTTGGACGGCATGCGGAACTTCTTGCGGTAAGATCCTTGAGCTTGCACGCGTACGACCTTGGGAATTACGTCCCCCGATCGCTCGATCACCACCTGGTCGCCGATCTCCAAACCCAGGCGTTCGATCTCGTCTTCATTGTGGAGAGTAGCGCGCGCGACGGTCACTCCGCTCACTTCCACAGGCTTCAGATGTGCTACCGGAGTGAGCGCGCCGGTACGCCCCACCTGCACCTCAATCGCCTCCACCGTCGTGACGGCCTGCCGCGCCGGGTACTTGTAAGCGATGGCCCAACGCGGAGCCTTGGCGGTGTAGCCCAGCAGGCGTTGCTGCTCCACCGAATCCACCTTGATCACCACACCATCGATCTCGTAAGGCAAATCTTCGCGCCGCCGCTCCCATTCCGCGCAGAATTCCAAAACTTCTTCGACATCGGAAGCCAGCCTGCGATACGGGTTCACTTTGAAACCCATGCGAGCCAACTCCTCCAGCGATTGCCAATGAGTGTCAAACGCGGGCCGGCCGTCCACCAGCATGAAATAGGTGTAATAGTCCAGCCTCCGCGAGGCGGTGACTTGCGGTTCCAGCAAACGCAGTGATCCCGCCGCGGCATTCCGCGGGTTGGCAAAACGGGAAAGGCCGCGTTCTTCCCGCTCGGCGTTGAGACGCTCGAAGGCCTTCCGGTTCATCACCGTTTCTCCACGGACTTCGAATGCTTCCAACTGGGTCGAGACCCGTAATGGCAATGACCGGATGGTACGGGCGTTTTCGGTGACCTCTTCTCCTACCAGGCCGTCCCCTCGGGTAACGGCCTGGACGAACTGGCCGCCGCGATAATGCGCCGCCATGGATAACCCATCCATTTTCAACTCAGTGACATAGCGAAAGGTCTCCCCATCCAGCAACTCGCGGACCCTCCGGTCGAAATCGCGCAGTTCGCCCTCGTTTAAAGCATTGTCGAGGCTCAACATCTGGGAGGAATGCCGGATTTTGGTGAAACCCTCGCGTGGTTTTCCGCCGACGCGCTGCGTCGGAGAATCCGAGGACGCCAACTCCGGATGCTGCGCCTCCAGATCCTGCAATCGACGCATCAGCGCGTCATACTCGGCGTCGGTAATCGCCGGCTGGTCGAGAACATAGTACAAATGCTCGTGGTGGCGCAGATCGTTGCGCAGTTCGTCGACTTCGGTCGCGGGATCTTTCATGGGCCTCTCATCTATAATTTAACGAGGAAACCGGAGAACCTGCCAATCATCTATCAGAACATCGTCCTCATCTATAATCCCAAAGCGGGCAGATTCGGACGAGGTGGAGGTCTGCTCGTCGAGCGGGCCGTCAAGATCCTGGCGAAGCAAGGCGGCAACGTGAAGGTGGCTCCCACCACCGGCCCGGGCACGGCCGGCGCATTGGCGCGCGCTCACATTGAGACCGGCGCCGACCTCATCGTCGTCGCGGGCGGCGATGGCACCATCAACGAAGTGGTCGAGGGCATGGTGCACAGTGCGGTGCCGCTGGCAATTCTGCCTGGCGGTACGGCCAACGTGCTGGCCATGGAGATGGGACTCGGCAAGAATCTCGAGCGCGTGGCGGGCCGGCTCCCCGAATTGAAGCCCCACCGCATTTCGTTGGGCCACGTGACATGCGACGGAGGCAAGATCGCGCGCCATTTTGTGCTGATGGCGGGCATCGGCGTGGACGCGCACATTGTCTATAACGTGGATGCCGCCGTGAAGGCGCGAACCGGGAAGCTGGCCTACTGGCTCGCCGGCTTCAGCCTGCTGGGACGCAAACTGGCGCCGGTAACGGTGGTGATCGACGGGCAGGCGCGGGTTTGTTCGTTCGCACTGCTGAGCCGCGTACGGAACTACGGCGGCGATTTCGAGATCGCCCGCAGTGTGAGCCTGTTCGACCATGATTTTGAGGTGGTACTGTTCGAGGGTGAGTCTTCCATCTGGTATATGAAATACCTGGTGGGGATGGCGCTGAATCGCTTGACCGGCATGAAGGGCGTGAACGTACTCCGCACGGACCGCGTGGCGCTAGGCACTGCCGACATGCGGGTCTACGTGCAGATCGATGGCGAGCTGGCAGGTCACCTGCCAGCCGAGATTCGCATCGTGCCTGACGCGTTGACGCTCCTGATACCCGAAGAATACGAACGCAGACTCTGATTCTTCGACCGTGGCGCAAACACTCCTGTTTGCCGCGTCGACACTCATGTCGACGCTTTTCGGGTTGTCTACCATTTCCGAAGCCACCCAGCAGGTCGGGGAAACCTGCCCCACCCGGGACAGTTCATCCTTTGGTTAGTGCAGGCGCTTTCGCCTGCAACGCGTCTTGTGTAGTGCAGGCGCCGCCGCTCGTCGATTCCGTGGGCACAAGGGAGAGCGCCCACCTCCTTACTCCTGGTGCTAGGATACCCGTACGATGCGATTTCGACGAGCAGCCATCTGTGTCCTCTTCTTGGCCGTTGCCTTGGACGCGCAGCCTCGCGCTCCGCGATCGGAACCATATGCCGCCGCGCTCGCACGGCTGGACGCCATGACCACGCTGCCTCTGACGCAGTGGCGCTCTCATGCGGACCTGCCCCATGGAGAAGATCCGTCGTTGGACGACTCCGCCTGGACGCCCGTGACGCTGGCTGGCGGGCGGGGCGGGCGCGGAGGCGGTGGCAGTGGAGACGCCTGGTATCGCACTACCTGGGAGATTCCGCAAGCTGCCGGCGGGCACGATCTGCGCGGCTCGCGGATTCTCCTGCAGGTGCGCTTCTCGAATGACGGGCGCGTCTTCTTCAATGGCGGACTTGTGGCGCAAGGCGATGGACGTACGCTCGACCCCCTCCTGCTCACCGCGAAGGCTGTCCCCGGTCAGAAGATCGTCATCGCGGTCAAAGTTCCGTATCATGCCGAAAACGGACGATTCCAAGGTGCGCAGTTGCTGGTCGATTATCCCGGCCAGCCTGACCCGGGTACGCTGCGGAGCCACATTGTGGCTGCCCAGAACGTGCTCTCCGGCTTTCCCGACGCCTTGGCCGAGCATCGGAAGCAGCTCGATGAGGCGGTTCAGGCCATCGACCTTGCAGCCCTCGACCGTGGCGATCAGCAGGCATTTGCACGCTCGCTCGAGGCATCCGCCGCAGCCCTCCGCCCGGTCAACGACTGGATGAAGCAGTTCACCATCCGGCTGGTGGGCAACGCGCATATCGACATGGCTTGGCTCTGGCCCTGGACCGAAACTGTCGAAGTGGTTCGCGACACCTTCACCACCGCCTTGCAGCTCATGAAGGAATACCCCGACTTCACCTACGCGCAGTCGAGCGTACAGGACTTCGAATGGCTCCAGGAGAAATATCCCGCGATCTTCCGCGAAATTCAGCGGCGCGTCGCAGAAGGACGATGGGAACTCGTCGGCGGGATGTGGGTGGAGCCCGACCTGAACATGCCCGATGGTGAGAGCCTGGTGCGCCAGTTACTGGTGGGTACGCGCTGGTTCAAGCGGCATTTCAATGTCGACGTGAATATCGGCTGGAACCCCGATTCGTTCGGCTACACCTGGCAACTGCCGCAGATTTACAAAAAGTCGGGCTTCGATACCTTCGTCACGCAGAAGATGTCGTGGAATTCGCAGGAGTCTTCGTGGCGCCAGACATACACCTTCCCGCACAAGCTGTTCTGGTGGCAGTCGCCGGACGGCAGTCGCGTCCTGACATACTTCCCGCACGGATACAGCGGCGGGATCAGTTCTGCGAGTCTTTCGCAGGACATCGCCGACTACGTGCCCAGCACCGGCTTCCCGCAGATCATGCATCTCTACGGGGTGGGAGATCATGGTGGCGGCCCGACGCGCCAGATGGTGGATGAGGCGGTCCGGCTGCAGGAGCCATCGGCGATCTTTCCCAAAGTGCAGTTCAGCACGGCGCGCGCCTTTTTCGATGACGCGGAGAAGGCGATCACCGACGGTAACCTGAAGCCGCCGGTTTGGAACGATGAGCTTTACCTGGCGTACCACCGCGGCTGTTACACCACCCAGGCCGAAACCAAGAAGCTGATCCGGCAAAACGAGGAGCTTTTGCAAAATGCCGAAAAGTTCGCGGCGCTCTCGTTTCTCACGGCCCAGCGCCGGTATTCCAGCACCGCGTTCGAAGAGATCTGGAAGCGCGTGCTCTTCGATCAATTTCACGACATCATGCCCGGCTCCGGCATCGGCATCAATTATGTCGATGCCGAGCGCAATCTCACGGACGCCTCTCTGCGCAGCGAGAAGCTGCTGGATGGCGCGCTGGACTCGCTCAACGGGATGATCGACACTCGCGGCGAAGGGGTGCCGGTGGTAGTTTACAACCCGCTCTCCTGGGATCGCGCGGGGCCGGTGAAGATTGACGCCGTCGAGCCGCCCGCTGGACAGCACCTGGAAGCTCGCGATTCCGCGGGCCAGCCGCTTCTCGCGCAGGTCGTGGCCAAAGACGCTACCACGCGCAAAGTGACACTCAACGTCTTGGTGAAGGGAGTGCCTTCGCTGGGATATGAAGTGATTCATCTGGTTGCGGTGGCCAATTCGCGCCCGGCGGCCTCGGCGCTGAAGGTCGATGGGTTCAACGTCGAGAACGAATTCTTCCGCATGAAGGTGGATTCGCGAACCGGATGCGTCACCAGCCTGGTGAACAAGTCCGATGGGCGCGAGTCGGTGGCGGCGGGCGGATGCGGCAACCTTCTCGAAGCGTTCAAAGACGTACCGCGCACGCAGGACGCCTGGGAGATCCGATTCGACGAAGATGTCTGGCCGCTGAAACAGCCGCGCTCGGTTGAAGTGATGGAGAGCGGTCCCGAGCGCGCCGTAGTACGCATCCGCCATACTTTCCACGCCCCCAATCGCAAGGACGGACCCGATTCTACAATTCAGCAGGACCTCACCGTGTGGTCCGGTGTGCCGCGCATCGATGTGAATACGCAGGTGGAGTGGCACGAACAGCACGTGCTCCTGAAAGCTGGATTTCCGGTGAATGTGCGCAGCGACAAGGCGGCATTCGAGATTCCGTATGGGTCAATCGACCGCCCGACTACGCGGAACACACCCGCGGAGCAAGGGATGTTCGAAGTGCCCGCTCTGCGATGGGGCGACATTTCCAACGCCGATCAGGGATTCAGCATGTTGAATGACAGCAAGTACGGATACGATGCCAAGGACAACGTGATCCGGCTGTCTCTGCTGCGCTCGCCGCAGATGCCCGCGCCCGACAATCACATCGCCGACCAGGGCTTTCACGAATTCACCTACTCGCTGTACGCCCATGCGAGCGGATGGAAGACGGGCGGCACCATGCGGCAGGGCTACGAGCTGAATTATCCCCTGGTCGCAGCGGCCGCGCAGACGCATGCCGGACCATGGAAGCCCAAGATGAGTTTCGCGCGGATCGAGCCTGGGAACGTGATCCTCACCGTTCTGAAGAAGGCGGAGGATGATGACTCGCTGGTCTTCCGCTTTTATGAATTCGAAGGGAAGCAGACCGAGGTGCGGCTGCAACTACCTCGCAAGGCGGTGAGCGCGGCGGAGGTGAATCTCATGGAGAAACGCGGACAGCCCGTGACGCTGTCCCCTTCCGGTCAGGAAGTGACCATCGCCACGGGCCCCTACGAAATCAAGAGCGTGGGCGTGACGTTTGCGAATCAGTAAGACCGCAAACGGAAGCGCACGACACTCAGAAGCTCAGTTTCGCCCCGAGTTCGACCGTTCTGGCCTGGTTCTGTTGTGAGCCGGTCACGCGGCCGAACGTCGCGTCGCTCGGATTGGTATCCGGAGCGCCGAATCTCGGGTGATTGAACAGGTTGAACACGTCGAAACGAAGTTGCAGGCGTTTGCTCTCGGTGAAACGGAAGTTCTTGTAAAGTCCGGCATTGACCTCATTCACGCGGCTGGCGCGGACGTCGTTCCATCGCGTGGGGAATGTCTGGATGTTCGCGGCGAAGTCCTGGTACACGCCATTCTTGATGCTGTCGGATGAGGCGGGCACGTAACTATAGCCCGGCAGGTTTTGAATGCCGGTCCAGGTGGGATACGATTGCAACGTCGCGAGGGAGGTGCTCTTGGAAGGGAACGGGTAAAACTGCGTTGTATCGAACCACTGGTTGAGGCTCTGCTGGCCGCGAGGCAGGGCGAAATCCTTGCCGCTGAAAAACGCGGGCGTGCTGAATACGACCGGAACACCCGATTGAATATTGTAGTTGCCGGCGAGTTCCCACCCGCCTGCGAGGGCGTCCGCCCACTTGGGCATCGTCCCGCCGTAGCGCTGCTTGCGGCCCACCGGAATGTCCCAGATGGGCGCGATGTTCAGGTGGAACGGCCGGTCCTCTCCGCCCAGTTTGTGCTCGATGGTGCCTTGCGAAGCGAGCTGGTTTCCACCCTGGAATGCGGTATCTTCGAACAGTTTCGCCCATGTGAACGAGGCGATGATGCTGAAGCCCTTCTGGAAACGACGCTCGATTTTGCCCAGTCCCGCATCGTATTGGTTCTTGCCGGTGGGATTATTCTCGGTGATGCCCCCAAACAACGGATTCGGATTCAGCAACTGATTCAGCGCGATGGTCTGGTTCGTGTAAATCGAGTTGCTCGGACTCACGCCCGTCAGGTGGTAGAAGGGGTTCGGCACCTGGATGTTCCAGGTCAAGGTATCCACCGGCCGCCCACTCACGAAGCTTGGCGTGTTGTACAGCTGCCAGTTGGAAAAGCTGGGTTCGTTCTCGTTCCAGCCCCACGAAATGTTGTACGTCTTGTTGTGCGAGTATCCGGCCTCAAACAGCCAGCCCTTCCACTCGTGCTGCACGTGGAGGCTGTACTCCCAGGAGTAGAATCGGTCCAGGTTCGGATTGTCCCAGGTCCACGAAGATCCCAGATTGGTCAGTGGCCCGAGAGACGAGCCTGTCGGCGCGAGGATGCCGTTCTGAAACGGATGTGCCATGGTGTCGTACGACGTCAGATAGTTGTCCGTGGTCGCGGTTAATGACGTAGTGCGGCTGAACCCGAACTGGGCGCCCGTATTGAAATCGGCCTGCGTGAAGCGTCCAAATCCGCCGCGGATCACAGTCCCGCGTCCCAGGTTGTACGCGAAGCCCACTCGTGGCTGCCACTCGTGGAGGTCGGTGTTATAGGTGGTTCGCGGTACACCATTGACGCCGGCGAACTGGACCACGCCGTTGACCTTGAACTGGCCGGCGGGAAGAATCTGCTGCAGCAGTTGCACGCCGGTGTTAGCGGCGTTGGACGGATTGGCCAGAATGGCGGCGTACGCCGCTTGCGCCGGGCCGCTAATTGGATTGGGAGTGTTCGGGTCGTAGCGATCTTCGATGCGATCGAAGCGCTCTACCACCGGACGCTCGAAATCCCAGTGCATGCCGAGGTTGAGCGTAAGGCGCTGGGTTATGCGCCAGTCATCCTGAAAAAAGCCGGCGGTATAGTGCTGGGAATAGAGGGCGCTGGCGTTGCGCGGCACGTTGCCGCCGGAGGGCATGTCGAGCAGGAACGTGGCGAAGGTGGATCCTACGCCGGTGCCCCCGGAATTGGCGTTGTTCTGCCGGGTGAAATTGCTATTGAAATCGAATTCTCCGGCATTGCCGTTTCCGAAATTGGCGTCCTGCAGGACCCAGAATTCGCCGCCGTAGCGGAAGGTGTGGTTGCGGTGTACCTGCGTCATGGTGGCGCCCCACGTGTGATACGTGGTCGCGTGGAAGCTCTGGGTTTGCGTGGTTCCGAAGTTGCCGGCGAAGCCGTTGATATAGGGAAAGCCGGGCCGCGGCAACTGGTCCACAAAACTGGCAGGAATCCCTAAAGACGTCTCGTTGAAACCGGCTCCCGCATCGTACCCCGGCTCCTCGTAGCGGGTCAGGCTGTATCGCAGATTCAGAATGCGGCTGGCGTTGATATTCCAGACGTGATCCAAACCGATGCCTTTATTGACCCGCTCCGTAAAGCTCCCGGCGGCGATATTGTCCAACCCGAAAGTGTCGCCCGTGTGTTCGATCAGGTGATGCCAGCGGATGGTGGCAAAGGTGCGCTGATTGTTGTTCCAATTCTGGTCGGCGCGGATGGATATCAGCGGGAAGGTGTCGAGGCGCACGGAAGGAGGCGCGTAATCATTCGAGGTGTTGCTGGTGCCGTCGCTGGGCGTATTCGGCAGCGGCAGGAACTTCAGAATGTTCTGCGCGATCGGGCTTAGACGCGAGGTAGGTATCTGATTATTCGGGAACAGCGTCCGGTTTCCGGTCGATGCCACCACGGTTAAAGGATCGTAGACCTGGATCGGGTACTTCACGAGCTGGCCGCCGACGGTCTGGGTGGTGAAGCTCTGGCTGAAATCGCCGGTCCGCTCGAGCGCGGTCGGTACCGAGATCGAAGCCGAACCGAGCGGGTTCATGTTGTGGGTGTCGTCATACGCTACGAAGAAGAACGTCTTGTCCTTGCCGTGATACAGCTTGGGAAGGAATACCGGTCCGCCGAAAGTTCCACCCCACTCATTGAAGTGCACCGGGGCAACCGCACCGCCAATCAGGTTGGTCTGGAACAGGTTGGCATTCATCGCGCTGTTCTGATTGAACTCGTAGAGCACTCCGTGATAATCCTTGCCGCCGCTGCGGGTCTGCATGTTGACGGTGGCGCCCGCTTGCCGGCCGATCGAGGCATCGTAGGCGTTGGTGGAGACGCGGAACTCCTGCACGGAATCCATGGGCGGTATAAAGGCCACGGTGGCTCCAGCTTTCACGTCCGGCGAGCCATCCAGTTGGAAGGTGTTCGACCAGACGTTGTTGCGTCCGCCATCCGCGGTAAACTGCGATGCCGCGTTGTAAGACCACAGGTGCGCGATGTTGCTGTTCTGATCCTGCGCAACCACTCCTGGGGAGAAGGTCGCCAGCAGAGTGACCACGTGCGAAGAGGACGGCATCTCGGCGATCTCCTCATGCGAAATCACGGTTCCGCTGGTGGCGGCCGTCGTATCGATCAGCGGAGCATCGGCCGTCACATCGACGGTTTGCGAAGAGGCTCCCACCTGCAACGTGGTATCCACCTGTTTTACGTCTCCCGCAGAGAGCGTGATGCCCTTGCGATCCTGCGTCTTGAATGCAGGCGCTCCGATGCTGATCTGGTAGTGTCCGGGAAGCAGAAATTCCGCGACCCAGACTCCCTGATCGTTGGCCTTTGTGTCCCTCCGGACATTATTGTCTTCGTTCAGCACCACCACGGTGGCGCCCGGGATAAAGGCGCCCTGCGGATCCAGGACGCGGCCGCCAATGGTCGCCCGGACCTCCTGCGCTTGGGCAGCTCCGCCCAATATTCCAATCGCAAACAAGTAAAAGAAGATCTTTTTCACATTAACCCTATTGAACATGACAGTAACCCCATTTGTGGAGACCGTCAAATCTTACTTTTCGAATCCAGGATTCTAAGAAATGGAACCCTCCGGGAAACGCAAGACTCAAACGAGTCACCCAAAAGCGGCTTCTGTACCGCGACGTACGGCCTCAGCTATCCGATTTGCATGTGTTTGCGGAATTCGAAAATGCCCGACTTAAGATCAAGTAGTATGAAAACTCTCGCGTCACTTGCTGCTTGTATTCTGCTCGTCGGTTCCCCTGCGCTCGCCCAAAAAGACAAAGGACACGAGCAAGGACACTTCACGCCCGCAAAACCTCCGAGCCGCGGCCCCGCCCCGGTTCATAACGCACGCCCGGCACCCGCCCCCGCTCAAACCCATTTCGCCGACCGTTCCGGACACCCCGAAGCTCCCCAC
Organism: Bryobacteraceae bacterium; assembly: GCA_035295745.1. GTDB lineage: Bacteria > Acidobacteriota > Terriglobia > Bryobacterales > Bryobacteraceae > JAIQFL01. Next base: position 11,833 of record DATGIL010000026.1, read on the forward strand.
GTGGACGGAAAGAAATGGGTGGGACACGATACCGGCAAGAACGATCCTCGGTACCATGTGGAGCATCCGTGGGAGCACGGCCGTTTTACCGCGGGATTCGGACCCAGTCACATTTGGCATCTGGCTGGCGGCGGTCCGTCTCGTTTCTGGTTCAACGGATTCTATTTTTCGGTGGCTGACGCGGATCTGGGATATTGCGGGGATTGGCTGTGGAATTCCGACCCCATCGTTATTTACGAGGACCAGGACCACGACGGCTACTACCTGGCCTACAACCAGCGGCTGGGCACCTACATTCACGTGACGTTCCTGGGCAATTCATAGCACCCGCGCCGCAGCGTCTCGCGTTCCGGACGGCGTGTCCAGTACCACGCTACGAGCCGCGCGCGTAAGCAAGCGTTTCGTGTTCCAGGTGTCCATGCTCGGTGCTTTCAGTTCGTAGCACGCGTTTTGTGTTCCGCGTGTCCATGCTCGATGACTTTCAGTTCCTAGCACGCGGTACCACTGCTACGAGCCGCGCGCGTAAGCAAGCGATCTGGCGATATGCCAGTCGACTTCTGAAAACGCGCCTTAGTGAGTCATGGAATAAATGATGTAATTGATGCCGTAGCGGTATGCTAACGCCGTCATCGGTTCAGGATAATACGGAGAGTCGGCGTACTCCCAGGCGTCGCCGACATCCGTATTGTAGTTTGCTGCCACCACCATCCGATCCTTGTCGTCGAACATGGCGCGCCACGCGGGCACGCTTCCCGCAGGCTGTTGCACCACCACCGATCCGCCCGGACCGACCCGCAGATGGCGCGTACCGGGGATGAATGTGCGGTCCTTCTCCTCGATGTCGTATAGCACATGCATGACGGCATCGGATTGCGTGAGGTCGGTGATCGGCTTGTTCGGCAGAACACGATCCATGGTCCGGCGAAACACGTCCCATGCCTCATCGCCCCAGAAATCGTCTACCACCAGGAAACCGCCGCGAAGCAGGTACTCGCGCAGCCGGGAAGTCTCGGCGTCGCTTAAATCCCACCAACCAGCCTGCGTGGCGTAGACCCAGGGATTGTCGAAAAGCTGGTTGTCGGTGATGCGGAAATGCCGCGGATCGCCTGTGTCTAATCGCGTCAGCCGTCCCACGCCGAGGGTGAAATGGTTGTCGGCATCCGGCCAGTCCACCACCCACCACCCCTCTCCGGAAGCGCCTCGCGAGGCGAAGCCGAAACCGCGGTGGTGCTCCGGCAGATCGGTGTACTCCAGGCGAATGAAGTGGAACTCGGCGCCCGTCGGAAAGACGGGAGGAGGGGCTTCGCTCTCGGGGATGCGGGATCGGTATCTCTGGGCGAGCGCGACCGTCACGAGCAGGCAAATCGCCGCCAGAATCGCCGCGGAACGAGCAGAGACACGATTCATCGTTCCCCTTCAGAATGGCACAGGCGGAATCGGATTTGGAAATGCGATCAGGCTTGGGCGGCCGCTTCAACATCGGGAAAGAAGCGAAACACGGTGTCCAGGAGGCTCACATGAAAGGTCTGGAAGACGTGGCCGGTGGCGCCCGCCATTCGCAAATCGCCATCCACCGCGCCCACTTTGTTGTAGCTGGAAATGAAGCGGCCAATGCCGGTGCTGTCGATGGCCACCACCCCGGAAAGATCGAAGATAATATTGCGCTTCCCCTGCTTCAACAAATCCTCGACAGCCGTGACGATCTGTTCGCTCTCCCGGCCCATCATCAACTTGCCGGTGAGCGTGATCACCACCTTGCCGGGCGCAATCTCTTTTTGACTGATCTCCATCAGCATGACGAAGGGACTAGTGTACGCCGTTTGAAGGTGCGTTCGCCACTGGCAGGCGAGAAACTCCGTGGCGCAAACACTCTGTTTGCCGCGTCGACACTCCTGTCGACGCTTTTCGCGCGTCCACCAAGTCTGACTGCAGAGCGTTTTCGACGCTGCCTCTGAGCTTTCCGAGTCAGGTAGATCCTCACCGCGGAGCCGCGAAGACGCGGAGATAAGCGCGGAGAAAAAACCCAGGGAATTCCTTGTTCCTCCGCGTTTTGTCTCCGCGCCTTCGCGCCTCCGCAGTGAAGCCTCTCTCCCACTCCCGAATCCAGTACCGCACCCGCGAGAGGGTGTGCCTCTTCGGTGCGCGATATAATGCCGTCAATGCGAAAGCTGGGTGCTCTTGCGCTATTCCCCCTTTGCATGGGACACGCGGACGCCGCCACGCGGCCCATTGCTCTCGAGGACTATTACCGCGTCGAGACCGCTTCCACTCCGGCGATCTCGCCGGACGGCCGGTGGGTGGCCTTCGTTCGGAACTCGATCATCGAATCCGACAATCAACGCCACAGCGAAATCTGGTTGAGCCTGGCGGACGGATCGGTTCCGGCAGTCCGTTTGACCAGCCCCGCGTTCGGCGCCTCGCTGCCTCGCTGGAGTCCCGATGGCAAACTGCTGGCGTTTCGTTCCACGCGCAAGTCTCCAGGCGCCGAGGGAGACGTCTGGTTTCTGCGCATGGATGGCCCGGGAGGAGAGGCGTTCCAGATCGCCGGCGTCGGCGGCACACCGATCTTCAGTCCCGATAATCGCTGGATCGCCTTCACGAAGAGAACTCCGCCGCCCGCTAAGCCGCGCGAACTTTCGCCGCTCGAACGGCAACTGGAGCAGCGATTCAAAGGCCGCATGTACGACTGGATGAATGTCCGCTCCGACGGCCGGGGCTATCTGACGGACCCGCGCGATCCCGCATCGACGCCGCCGTCGGAATTGTACGTCGTCGCGCGCGAAGGCGGACCGGCCAGGCAGTTGACGCATCTCGGCGTCGATACCGTCTCGGCCGCGTGGCGCCCCGACAGCAGCGCGATGGCGCTGGTCGCCGACTCGCACCAGCGGGACGAATACTCCTACGAGCGCGCCGATCTCTGGACCGTCGATCTCCAGGGCCAGATCCATCGGCTGACCGATGACGGTTTTGAGTACGACTCCCCGGCGTGGTCGCCCGACGGCCGCTGGCTGGTCTTCCGGCGGCGCCAAGGCTTGAACCAGGTGATCCAGTCGAAACAGAATCACGGCGCGGCCGTCGATCTATACCGCGTGCCGGCCGAGGGCGGTACCCTGACCAACCTCACTGCCGACTGGGATTTGATTCCCGATCCGCCCACCGTGAGTTCTAATGGGGAGTTCATCTACTTCGCGGGCGCGGCGGGCGGGGACACGCAGCTATTCCGGCTTACCTCCGCCGGAGGACGAGTCCAGCCCATCACCCACGGCGGCCGCAACCTGGTCGGATTCAGCTTCTCGCAGAAGTACGATCGCATGGCCTACACCGCGGGGGACTCGACTCACCCGTCCGAGGCCTTCGCGGCGAGCATCGACGGCAGCGCGGAACACCAACTCAGCACGTTCAACGAGAAGTGGCTGAAGGATGTGGAACTGAGCCCCGCGGAGATCATTCACTATCCCAGCAAGGATGGCACGCAGGTGGAAGGCTGGGTCGTCAAGCCGACCGGGGCAAAGACTCCGTATCCGCTGATTCTGGCGATTCACGGCGGCCCTCACGGCGCCTACGGCAGCGCGTTCGATTATGAATTTCAATGGCTGGCGGCCAATGGATATGCGGTCGTGTATACCAATCCGCGGGGATCGACGGGTTACGGCGAGAAGTTTCTGTGGGGCACCTGGGGAGGCTGGGGCAAGCTGGACTACGACGATGTGATGGCCGGAGTGGACTACGTGACGGAGCACTATCCCGTAGATAAGCAGCGTCTGGGCGTGACCGGCTACTCGTATGGCGGATTTCTGACCAACTGGATCATCACCCAGACCACGCGGTTTCAGGCGGCCGTCTCGGGGGCGGGAATTGCGAACTGGATCAGCGACTATGGCACCGCGGACATTCCGCGGACGAAGGAGAGCGAGTTCTTCGGAGCGCCCTGGGATCCGGAAGCGAATGAGCGCATGCGGGCCTTGTCGCCGATTACGCACGCGGCCAAGGTGCGCACCCCCACGCTGTTTCTGGACGGCGAGTCGGACATGCGCGTGCCCATTGAAGAGGCCGAACAGATGTACACGGCGCTCAAGAAACAGCATGTACCTGCGAAACTGGTGCGCTATCCCGGAAATTATCACGGCGGCTGGCCGCCCTGGGATATGGTGCACCGCTTCGATCAGGAATTGCGCTGGTTCCGGCAGTACGTAGGCGCACCCCAGTGACGCTCCCCGAGGATTTGCCGAGGGGTGGCGCTCGCAACGAGCCGGGAGTGATCTTCGAAGCAACGAGCCGCGACCGTGAGGGAGCGATCTTCGAAGCAACGAGCCGGGAGTGATCTTCGGAGCGACGAGCCGGGAGTGATCTTCGAAGCAACGAGCCGCGACCGTGAGGGAGTGATCTTCGGAGCGATCGGGCATCGCTTGCTTACGCGCGCGGCTCGCAAGCGCACGTATCGCGCGAACGTATTGGGGTAGGTTACGAGCCACGACCGTAAGGGAGTGTTTCGGAGCAACGAGCCGCGGCAATGTACTTACCAATATCGGCGCCGATTGTCGAAGGCGCGCTCGATTACACCTAGCGTCCCTTCCGTGATCTGCAACCCGCACAGATCGCGCCGGCGAACCCACTCCACGCGGCACACATCGTCCCCCGCGCAGAGCGTTCCGCCAATGATCCGGCACAAATAATCGATCAGCACGAAGTGATACTCGGGAGCGCCCTCGGCATCGCGCATGATCCGCTCGAAGATTTCGAAGACGCCCAGGGGGCGCACGTCCAGACCCGTCTCCTCGCGCACTTCGCGGCAGATGCCGTCCTTCAGAGTCTCGCCAATTTCGAGCGCGCCGCCAGGCAGCGACCACCAGCCTTTCAGCGGCTCCTTGCCCCGTTGCGCCATCAGGATGCGGTCGCGTTTGAGGATGATCGCCCCCACTCCCACCAGCGGGCGCTTCGGATAGCGGCGATCGTCGGCCGGGCGCGCCTCGCTCAATAGGCTCCCTTCAGGTCGAGCCGGATCCGGTACACTACCGGGCCTTCGGTGACGAAGAGCGTGTGCAGGTCCGCCTCGCCGAAGCCGCAGTTGGAAGCGCGGGCGTGCAGGGGAATCACGTGGACCGGCTTGCCATCAGCAGTGTAGATGGCCACGCCCTTGGCCGTAATGTACAGATTTCCCTTCTCGTCCACGCGAATCCCGCCGGGAACACCCTCGATCTTGGAGATCAGGACGCGCTCGTTGGAGGCATCGCCGTTCTTATCCAGATCGTAGGCGCGCACGTTGCGCTCATCGGAATTCACCACGTACAAGATGCGCCCGTTTGGAGAGAGTGCAATCCCGTTGGGCCTTCCCGTGGACTTGGCCACGAGTTTCATCTGCGCTTTCGGCGGAACCGCGTAGATCCCATAGAAATCCAGCTCGCGGCGGTCCGACTGCTCACCGAAAGCCGGATCGGTAAAGTAGACGTGGCCCGTCTTGCTCACCACGATATCGTTCGGCGCGTTGAGACGCTTGCCCTCCCAGCGCTCGGCGACCACCTCAACGCCGCCCTTTTTATCGGTCCGGCTCACCCGGCGTGCGCGCGTTTCGCAGGTGTAGAGGCGGCCTTCGGCGTCGAAAGCATTTCCGCTGGGGCCGCCCGCATTCTCGCGAAAAACTTCCACCGGGTGGCCGGGCACCCACTTGAGCAGACGATCCGTCGGGGTATCGCTAAAAATGAGGTAGCCGTCTTTTGACCAGGCAGGACCTTCCGTAAAGGTATAGCCTTTGGCAAGCTGCTCGACTTTGATTTCAGAGAAATCCTGAGCGAGGGCCCACACGCAGGATATGGCGACGGCGAAACCTGTGAGTGCGGCGCGGCTCATCTACCCGTGTTTCTTGATTTCAATATTGTTGACGACCTGCTTCACGCCTCGGATCTTTTTGGCGAGCTTGCTGGCTTTGTCTTTCTGCCGCGAGGACTCAACCGTGCCCGTGAGAGTGACCACTCCCGCCTTACAATCCACACCCAGGGCGCCGCCCTTGACCTCGGCATCAGCCGAGAGTTTGATGCGCACCTGATCCACGATGTAATCGTCGCTAACAGGCTTATCCGCGGCCAGACAGACGCTGGCGAACAGGAACAGGATCGCTAGAACCGCACAGATTTTAGGATTCATCGTCTCCGGTCATTGTACGCCAGTCCAATGTATTCAGAAAAGCAGTCTGCTCGCGCCAGCCCGGCTGTACCCGCACATGCAGGTCGAGATAGATCTTCACACCGAAGATGCGCTCCATCTCCTCGCGCGCGAGAGTCCCGATTTTCTTCAACATCGAGCCCTTGGTGCCGATCACGATCCCCTTCTGCCCCTCGCGCTCCACCCGAATCGTGGCATAGATGCGCGTAATCGTCGGAGTCTCTTCCCAACGGTCCACCATCACGGCGACCGAATGCGGCACTTCCTGATGGGTGAGCCGGACCACCTTTTCGCGGACCAGTTCCGCGGCCAGGAAACGCTCCGGCTGATCGGTGACGTGCTCGACCGGGAAGTACGCGGGACCTTCTGGCAGGCGCGCGACAATCTCCTTGCGCAACTCGTCGAGACCCTCACCCCGCGCGGCGGAAATGGGAAGATATTCGGCAAAGCTGAACAGCCGGCGATATTCCTCGATCAACGGAAGAATCTGGTGCTTCTCTTTCACCATGTCGATCTTGTTGAGCACCAGGATGACTGGCGTCTCGCCAGCCTTTCGCACCAGGTCAACGGCGTGGCGGTCCTGGTCGCTAAATTCGCGAGAGACGTCGACGACGAAGAGCAACAGATCGCGCTCTTCGAGCGAGGCCCGTACCGCATCCATCAGTCTCTTGTTGAGCGGCGAATCCGCGCGATGGATGCCGGGGGTGTCGAGGAAGACAATCTGGGCCTCTGCCGTGGTCAGCACGCCTTGTATCGAAGTTCGCGTGGTCTGCGGCTTGTCCGCTACGATCGCCACCTTCTGGCCCACCAAAGCATTCAACAACGTCGATTTCCCGGCATTCGGCCGTCCGATGACCGACACGAAGCCGGACTTAAAATGTTCATTCATGAGCGACTGTCTCTGATCTGCTGATCCGTACCTGCTCGACGCGGAGGTCGTCGGAGGCCAGCACTTCGACGCGAACTCCGTCACGATCCACGAATTCGCCGGCTTTGGGCACTCGTCCGAGCCATTCGCTCACCAATCCACCGACCGTGGTGGACTCGATGTCCTCTTCGCGGTGGAACGAGTCGAAAAGCTCGCCGATGCGATCCAGGTCGAAGTTGCCGGAGACGATGAAGCCGCCGTGCCCGTCTTCCTTGATGTCGCTGTCCGGCTCGTGTTCATCGCGAATCTCGCCGATGATGACTTCCAGCAGATCCTCCATAGTGGCGAGGCCTGCCGTGTTCCCATACTCGTCCACTACCATAACCATGTGAGTGTTTTCCTGCTGCATCTGCCGCATCAGGGCGCTCACCGGCTTGGTCTCGGGGACCGACTGGATGGTTCGGAGCAATGCCCGCACAGTGCGGGCCTCGCGATCGGACTCCTGCAGTTCGAACATATCGCGAACGTGCACGAACCCGATGACCTGGTCGATGTTCTGCTCGAAAACCGGGATCCGCGAGTATTGCTCGCGAATCACCAGTTCCCGCAGTTGAGAAAGTGGGGCGTCGGCGGAAATGGCCACGATATCGGGGCGGGGCGTCATCACTTCCCGGACAATCTTGTCGCCGAACTCGACTACTGATTGGATCAGCTTGCGGTCCTGTTCCTCGATCAATCCCTCTTCGGTGCCGGCCGAGATGAGTGCCTCGATATTCTCGGCGGACGTGGGCGCTTCCTCCTCACCCGGGTCGGCGTCGGTCAGATCGATGAGCGATTGGAAGAAGGAAAGAATCGCGACGCAGGGACGGGTCAGCCAGGCCATGGCCTTGAGCATCGGCACCAGGCCAAGCAGCCATTTGCCGGACGTCCGACGATAGAGTACTTGCGGAAGTGCATAGGCCACCATGATCATGGTGAGCCAGACGGCGAGCACCGCCTGCCCGAGACCGGCCCATCGCCAGGGGTCGCCGTCGGAGAACCAGGCCATAAAGAGCACACCCTGCAGGACCAGGATGGTGTGTTTGATCAGAGAGAAAGCGTCCGCGCCAACCTCGGTTTTCATCGCCAGGCGATCTTCCAGCGTCTCTTTGAAGAATTTGAGAGACGGCAGGTCGCGCGTTCGCAGCCGCAAACTTTCCAGGTACAAAAGCTGCACAAAGGTGACGAGCAGGAGCAGTGGAATACTCGCAAACGTCGCCACCACGACCACCCAAATCATGACTGCACCCGTTCGATGAGGCCGTTGGGGAGGCCGAGACGCGACCGCCAGCGCTTCTCCGCGCGCGCCATTCGGCCGCCGTCCGATTCGTGATCCATGCCCATCAGGTGGAGCACGCCATGAAGCATCAGCACGCGAATTTCCTGCTCGGTGGAGTGGCCGAACTCGCGCGCCTGACTCCGGGCGCGCGCCACCGAAATGGCGAGATCGCCCAGCGGTGGCCGGGACCGTCCGTTGGGACCGTCCTGCGACATCGGAAAGGAGAGGACGTCGGTAGGCTCGTCTTTGCCGCGAAACTCGCGATTCAAACGGCGCAATTCACCGTCGCCCGTGACCAGGCAGTCGAACGGGCGCCCCTTGGACACCTCCCGTTCCAGTTTCCGCGCAAACAGCAGCAGGGCGCGTGGCCGGATCCCGGCGGAACTGCACCGGAATGTGATGGTACTGCCTTCTGGAGAAGTCATGACGCGCGCCTATGCCTGCGGAGCAGTATCCGGGGCAGGCGGTTGGCCTTCGGTCTTCGCGTCGCCATTGGTCAAGGGATCCGCAGGCTCGGCAAGCTTCAACGTGAGTTGCCGCCCGGCGCCGATGGTATCGTTATAACGCTCGTACGCCTTCACGATACGCTGCACCAGCGTGTGCCGAACCACGTCTTTGTCATCGAACTGCACGAAGCTGATGCCTTCCACCCCTTTGAGCACTTCCACCGCGTCGATCAGACCGCTGCGGCGGCCATTGGGCAGATCGATCTGCGTGATGTCGCCGTTCACTACCATCTTGGAATTGAATCCCTGGCGGGTAAGTACCATCTTCATCTGCTCGGGAGTGCTGTTCTGCGCCTCGTCGAGAATGATGAAGCTGTCGTTGAGCGTGCGGCCGCGCATGAATGCAATCGGCGCGACCTCGATGGTGCTCCGTTCCAGCAATTTCTCCACGCGCTCGCTGTCGAGCATGTCGTAGAGCGCATCGTATAGCGGCCGGAGGTACGGGTCCACCTTCTCCTGCAAGGTTCCGGGAAGGAAGCCCAGGCGTTCGCCCGCCTCTACGGCGGGACGGGTGAGAATGATCCGCGTAACCTGCTTATTGATCAACGCGGAAACGGCCATCGCCACGGCGAGATAGGTCTTGCCCGTCCCGGCGGGGCCGATACCGAATACCAGGTCGTTGCGCTCAATGGCTTCCAGATAGCGGCGCTGGTTAACCGTTTTGGGCGCCAGGACCTTCTTGCCAAAATTCCGCTGCTTCCCGCTCCGCACCAGCGCGCGCAAAGACACGTCCCGATCGGTAGTCACCACGCGCAGGTAGCTGTTCAAGTCGCCGTTATTAAAGACATGGCCTTCGCGGAGCAGCGAGTTGTAGTCTTCCAGGATGGTCTCCACCCGGTTGACGTTGTCGGCTTCGCCTTCGATTTCGAGATTGTTGTCCACCAGTTGCGTGTGGACGCACAGTCCGGATTCGATCAGGCGGATATTCTCATCACGAGTGCCAAACAGGCTTTCGACGCCACGGTTAATGCGCACGCTGGCTTTCATTGATTCGGGGTTGGTACCTCCAAGCTTCGGAAACACGGGACAAGGAATGACGTTGAAACGAGGGATATCGGATCTTCGACGGCCCGCTGTTGCGGGGTGGAAAAAACCATCCAGCTAACATTATAGCAGTGAGTTGCTTTGGCGATCAGGTCCTAATTTGCCGTCTTCGGCAGCTTCTAAGTACTGCCTCAGGTTACCGGCGTGTAACAAATGCGTGACCACCAGGAAAAGACAGACCTTGAACAGTAGCGCCACCAGATAGGTGTAGACCTGCCATGCCGGAGGCAAACTGAAGAAAAATACGTAGATCATCTGGATCAGGGCATAGCCGTAGAGCGGCGCCAGCATCCATCGCGGTACCTTCATCCAGTGGCTGTCGAAACGTCCCACCAGAAAGGCGATCGCCAGCCCGTTGTAGATTCCCTGGAAGACCAGGCCAAACTCGTTTAGACCCCACAAGTGGAGACGTCCCGCCGCTGCCAGCACCGCGACGCCGGCGCCAATTCCCCACACCGTCCCGATCGCCTTGCGAAATGATACCGTGCGCTGCGGATCTCCCGGCACGGCTACGCTCGGCTTGTCGAGCACGAAGAAGCACCAGAAGAGCGGAAACGAGGTCAGGCAATTCAGCACATCGGCGATTGCGTCCGACCTCACGCCCCCACCAGCGTGAGTCCAAAGCCAGCCATAAAGCGCCAGCCAGGCAACCCAGGCCCAGCGCCAGCCCACGATGAACTGCGCCAGACATTTGCGGGCAATCGGATGGTCCCGCTCACCGATCGCCTGGGGCCGCAGAAAGGGCGTGAACTGTACGCCCAGCAGGAGCGCCGCGATGGCTGCGTGCACCAGGTGGAGAATCGAGGGCACCGGCGGCACTTCCGTGCCGAAGCTCTCTCCGGAAGACGAACCAGTCACGAACGACGACCCGATCGCCGTCAGGACGGCGTAACACAGGCGCAGAGCGATCGTCGTGGCAACCGTCGAGACCACCGAGCGCAGCAGATCGGGCCACCAGGCACGAGGACAGTCGTCCACGCCGGCACTCGCCGGCATGGGCGGCAGGGACTGCGGAACGTTCGGCCATCCGCGAAGTACCAGCGTCGCCGGGGTGTCCGGCCGCGCAGCGGAATCCGCGGGCTCGGGTGTATTCTCCCAAGCCTGCAACACCGCGCTCGCACGGCCACGCTCCTCCGGGAAACTGAGCGCATGGCGAACGGTTTCGGCCTCCATCAACTGGTCGAAAAGGTTCTGATCGTACGCCGCGGCTTCGAACAGCCGGCGTTTTTCGTCCGAGGTGAGTTCACCCGCGGTGTATCCGAGCAATAAGGCTTCCGGATCGAATCCCGATTCTCTCACCGCGGCACTCCTCCCAAATTCCGCAGCAGCGCCTGAAAGCACCGCCGCGTCATTTCGTAAATATTGCCCGAGATTCCGGCGAGTTCGCGGATCTCCGCATAGCTCTTCTGCTCGATCAGTTTCATCCGCATCAGCCCGCGGCATCTCCCGGGCAGGCGCACCATCGCCAGCAGGAGCCGGTCCGTCTCCTCGCGCGCGGAGGTGCGTTCGAAAATTCGCTCGCCGCTGTGCGGATTCTGCCCGACCCGATACTCCACGAGGTCGGCCGCGGCATCAGAGATGTCCGGCGCCTTTTCGCGGTCGCGATGGAATTGCGCGATCTTATGCCGCGCGGCCCCGATGGCAATGCGCACCATTTCGGCCAGGTCGCGTTTGTCCGGATACTGCTCCCAAAGGGCGACCACGCAACTCTGCGCGATGTCTTCCGCCTGCGCAAAGTCGGCGCGATGCGGCACCAGCTTGCGCAGGACGAAGCCCAGGATCCGCTCGCGGACGATTCCCAGGTCCTGGTGATATTTCCGGTCCTCGACATCTTCCTCGCGCACGGGAAGCATCGCGCAACATTTTACCTCTGCCCGGCGGAAGAAAAAATATTGCTTGGCAGTGTGAGATTGCGGGGTTGCCGCGCGATGTAGAAACATGAGCCTGTTTTCAACCAAGTCCGTGAGCCGGATCCTGGCCGAATCGGAGGGCGGCGCGCATCAACTCCGGCGCACACTGGGAGCGGGACAACTGGTCGCCCTGGGCATCGGCGCCATCATCGGGGCGGGCCTGTTTTCCCTGACGGGAGTCGCCGCGGCGCAGAATTCCGGACCGGCGGTGATGCTCTCCATGGTAATCGCCGCAGTCGGATGCGCATTCGCGGGACTGTGCTACAGCGAGTTTTCGTGCATGATTCCCGTGGCCGGCAGCGCCTACACCTACGCATACGCGACTCTCGGCGAGTGGATCGCATGGATCATCGGCTGGGACCTGGTCATCGAGTATGCGATCGGCTCGGCTACGGTCTCGGTCAGTTGGTCGGCCTACCTGGTGGCGCTGCTGCACACCTTCCACATCAATTTGCCGGCGCAGTGGATTGCCGGTCCCTTCGAAATGGTGGAGATGCCCGACGGGACTACGGCTCAGGGGTACGCCAACCTGCCGGCCGTGCTCATCGTGCTGCTGATTTCCCTGCTGCTGATGATCGGCATCAAGGAGTCGGCACGCACCAACGCGGTAATCGTGGTGATCAAGCTGGCGGTGGTGCTGGTGTTCATCGGGGTGGGTTGGTCGTACATCAATCCCGCCAACTACCACCCGTTTATGCCGCCCAACACCGGGACCTTCGGAGAGTTCGGCATCAGCGGCGTGATGATGGGAGCGGGCACGATCTTCTTCGCGTACATCGGCTTCGACGCCGTGTCGACCGCCGCGCAGGAATGCCGCAATCCGCAGAAAGACATGCCAATCGGCATCTTCGGATCGCTACTGGTCTGCACGGTGCTGTACCTGTTGTTTGGATTGGTGCTGACGGGGCTGGTGCCGTACACGCAGCTCGGAGTGGCGGCGCCGGTGTCGCTGGCGATCGCGAAAACGCCTTACCTGTGGGTCAACAATCTGGTGACGTTCGGAATTCTCTGCGGCTTCACGTCAGTAATCCTGGTGATGCTGATGGGCCAGTCGCGCGTGTTCTATTCGATGTCGCGCGATGGCCTGGTGCCGAAGGTCTTCTCCGAGATTCATCCGCGGTTTCAAACGCCCTGGCGCTCGAATCTGCTGTTTTTCTTTTTTGTCGCGCCGTTTTCGGCGTTTCTGCCGTTAAGTATCGTAGGAAGGATGACGAGCATCGGGACGCTCTTCGCGTTCGTGATTGTGTGCGCCGGAGTGTGGGTGATGCGAGTGAAGCATCCCGATCAGGCGCGTCCATTCAAGACGCCATGGGTGCCGGTGGTTCCGATCATCGGCATGTTGGTCAACTTCGCGATGATGTACTCACTCGGCAGAGCGAATTGGCTGCGGCTGATTGTCTGGCTGGTGATTGGCCAGGCGATCTATTTCGGATACGGAAGAAAGCGCAGTCATCTGCGTCAGCAGTGACTCACGTTGCGTGGCGCAGAGACTCCTCTTTGCCGTCTCGACACTCATGTCGAGACATTTCGCCGGGCGCACCAATTTCGGGACGATAACAATTTACTCCCCAAAAAGGATCGGCACACCGCAAACCTCAACGCAGCAGACCAGAGTGTTGCGCGATTGCCTTGCCTTTTATACTGCAGTCGGCAATGAGCGCCCGAATGGGGCGGCGGCCAATTCGATCGCGGAAGAGCCAGCTTTAGAAGACTAAGAAACAATACCCGCAGAAATCAGAAATAAACCTTGTGTTGACCTGAGACACCTGCTACGAATGACAAGAGCGTGTGGCAGTGAGACATCCCCAGCCCGTCAACACTAGACGATCACCGTTTCCACCCACCTGATAGCACCGTCTAGTTTAGCTGGAGGTGTCTATGCGGTCGCCATAACGATTGCCCGCACAACAAGCTCTCCCACGAATTCTTCGTGCATTCGGCAGAGAAACTTCTACTCATCGCGACACTACTCAATTGGCAGGTCAAGCATGAACTATACCGATTTCTTTTCGATCGCTGCCGGCAGCGGCCGGCGCCGCAGACGAGCCCCGCAGACGATCCACGCTCGCTCGGTGACGCTCACCAGCAAGCGGCTCCGCGTGATCGCCAAGTTGGACTTGGTGGGAGTGGAGGGCGGCACTGCGACGCCGGTGGACTATAAGCATGGGCGTCCGCGTGAGGGCGACGGAGGCCTGGAGTTGTGGCCTGCGGATCGGGCGCAACTGGCCGTCCAGGGAATTGTGCTGCGCGAGAACGGCTATCGATGCGAGGAGGGGATCGCCTACTACCGCAAGACTGGCCAGCGCGTGCGTCTGAAACTGGACGATGCCGTGATCGCGGAGACCGAAGCCCTCGTGCAACTCGCCTGGAGCACCGCCGAGGCGGGGCAGATTCCACCGCCCCTCGTGGATTCGCCCAAATGTCCGGGATGCTCGCTGGTGGGAATCTGCCTCCCCGACGAGACGCTGGCGAGTGCCGCGGCCGATCGCGAGGAGCCCTTGCAACTTGGATTATTCGGCGGCCCGGTGCGAAAGCCCCCGCAACGCGAGGTGCGCGCGCTCGTGACGCCGCGCAGTGAACTGCGTCCTCTCTACCTCAATACGCAGGGCATACGGGTGGGGAAGTCGGGCGCGGTCCTGCAAGTGAAGGACAACAAAACGGTGCTGCAGGAGGTGCGGATCGGCGAGATTTGCCAGGTGGACCTGATGGGCAACGTGCAGATCTCGACTCAGGCTGTGCAGGCGCTGTGCGAGGCGGAAGTGCCGATCTGCTACTTTTCGATGGGCGGCTGGTTTTACGGAATCACCACGGGGCTGAATCAGAAGAACGTGTTCCTGCGGCGGAGCCAGTTCCGCCTCTCGGAGCAGGACTATTTCGCGCGGGCGACCGCGCGGAGGCTGGTGGAGGGGAAGATCCGCAATCAGCGCACACTGGTGCAGCGCAATCACGTGGAACCAAAGCGCGCCACGTTGGAGGGGTTGAAGGAGATGGCGGACCGGGCCGCGCGGGCGGAGTCGCTCGAGGTATTGCTGGGCATTGAGGGAAATGCGGCGCGCCTGTATTTCGGCGACTTCGCGGGGATGATCAAGCCGGACGATGAGGTCGAGGTGGCGGAGTTCGATTTCGACTGGGAGGGGCGCAACCGGCGCCCTCCGCGCGACCCGGTGAACGCGCTGCTCTCGCTCGGTTACAGCCTGTTGGCCAAGGACCTGACAGTCGCGAGCTATGCGGTGGGGTTCGATCCGTACGTCGGGTTTTATCATCAGCCGCGGTTTGGCCGGCCGGCGCTCGCACTCAACCTCATGGAACCGTTCCGGCCGCTGATTGTGGATTCCGCGGTTTTGACGGCGATCAACACCGGGATGGTCACGCCGAAGGATTTCGTGCGGGTGGGCAGGTCGGTGGCGCTGACAGCGTCGGGACGCAAGGCGTTTTTCCGGGCGTACGAATTGCGGATGGATACGCTGGTGACCCATCCCCTGTTCGACTATCGGGTGAGTTATCGGAGGATGCTGGAGATTCAGGCGCGGCTGCTGGCGCGGGTGATTGCGGGGGAGATCGGGGAATACCCGGTATTCACCACCCGTTGAAGGCTGCGAGCGGTGGTGGCAGGAAAAAGGCGGGGGTCGCTCGCGAGGTGGTAAGGTAGTGAAGACGTGCGATTTAAGAGTGAGATGCACGTGGTGAGTTTGGGTTCGTGGGGCAGGTTTGGACGGGCGCTCGCAAATGGGCACGTAGGTCCTTGAAAATTGAATAGGATAGACGAGAGGCTATTTCCGCGATCAACAGATCGCGGCCCCATTGAAGCGATTCAGTGCGCCACGCTGTTCACCACCGACCAGGGCATTTCCGCGATCAACAGATCGCGGCCCCATTGAAGCTGAGTAACGGTAAGAGTGTCGACCGTATTCGACGTAATTTCCGCGATCAACAGATCGCGGCCCCATTGAAGCGCGTAATGTCCCTGAGTAGCGTACGGGCGAACTACCATTTCCGCGATCAACAGATCGCGGCCCCATTGAAGCAGGATGCCCAGCATCTGGCCGTTGCCGGTGCCGGGGATTTCCGCGATCAACAGATCGCGGCCCCATTGAAGCCAGCCTACAGTGGGCTTAAGGTGGTTAGGGAGAACAAATTTCCGCGATCAACAGGTCGCGGCCCATTGCAGCGCGTGGGAACCGTTATTCTTCCGATTGCGTCTGACAAAATATCCGCGATGAACAGATCGTGGTCCCATTGAAGCTGCGCATACAACGCCGGGCTGCTGGTGGTTCCCGGGTAATTTTCCGCGATCAACAGGTCGCAGCCCCATTGAAACGAGGCCATCGCCGGAGAAGAGCAGGCGGAACTCGCGCATTTTCCGCGACCAACGGTGAGCGGCGTCGGGAGAATGCACCGCGCCGGCCGATCTGGAGCGCACCATTCGCGAGGGTTTTAGCAAGGGGGAACCGGGGGGCGGCTCGCCCTCCGAGGGGGTGTGGAGGACGCCCCCCAGTTGGCGAGGACGCGGTACCCCCCTCTACAGCAGACTTTGTCCTTGGCACACGCTCGACCTTCGGCTACGATCGAGCTTGCGCCAAATGCTCCAGTGCTCATTCCGACTGCCACTATATGCCGTCCCCTTATTGCAGACCAGTCGCTCAGATGGCTCAGTCGGCTCGTAGACGTCAACGTGGCCCGCGTGGCCTTGACTAAGTCGACCTACACTCACGTGCCCGACTCGGGGTCCGAAGGGAGACCCAGCACAGGTGGTCATCTAACGCTCATGCTCACGTCGAAGGCGCGGAGGGTAGCGACTCTGATTCGGCTTTTGACGGAACCGATGGGCCCGACCAAGCACGCCATAAGATGCGCTCAGGTTGATGTGTGCCTTTGGCAGCCTTAGAGTCTTAGCGCCGCTCCTTAGTGCACACTCAAACCGGCTGATCTGGTACACTCACTGACAAGCGCTCACAACCAAGCAGATCGCGGCCCCATTGAAGCTTCGCGACCACGTCCCAGCATTAGTTGCTACCAGCATATTTCCGCGATCGACGAATCGCGGCCCCTTTTGAAGAATGGCGACGCGCACTGGTTAAGACGATAACGCAAATGTCGAAGACGTCCTTGTTAGGGAACCCGTTCCGTTGCGATTGGAAGGGAGCTGTCCCAATCTGCCAAACCACTACCAACTTTGCCCCCGCCCGTTGATGTCTCAGCGCCCACGACATTCGGAAAGATCACAACCGTCCAACCAGAAGAAAAATCCGGAGATCGAACCCACCCAACCCTCTCTCGTTCGAGTTTCTGATAGCTACATCTCCTGACGCCCCCCGAGACCGCCCAATACCGCTTCCATGCTGACGACCGGACCCTGGAGGCCATTCTGAGAAGGAATGCAGACGCCACCGATGGAGGCGCACTTCGATCACCATCGCAGTCGTGACGCCCCCTGAGCGGTGTGGCAGCCGCTTCGCGCAGCGCTGGACGAGTCCGGAATCGCATGCCTCCACGCGATACCGCCGGGAAGGCCAGGCTGCGGACCGCCACCCCCGGATTGTCAACGTAAGCGCCACAAGTAGGTACCGTGGCGGGATCGGATCTCGTAACTCCGGTCCCGCTACCAGCATAAACCGTCCAACCACAGTCTGCAAGACGAGAATACCTACGATCCTTACGCCCCTCCACGCGCGGACGATGCGATTCGATGATCACTTACTTCACGGCCATCGTAACTGCCGGACTGATTGGGCTGGTCTGTCCCGCCACGCTGATGACAACCGGCACCGCGTCGCCGGTCACGATCCCGGAGGGCACCACGGCGTTGATTTGGTAGAGGCCGGGGTCTCCCGGCGTCAGGCCCGCGAAGGAAACGGTCGCGGCCACGCCTCCGATCGTCACCGTCACCGGGTTATCCGTGTTCGAAAGGGGTGAGGTAAGTGGTGGAGCGCCCTCGGCGACTTTGGGCGACACGGAGCCGAGCCCGGAGCAGTAGATCACGACGGTTTCGCCGATGCCCGCGGGCGTACCGGGCTGGGCGAGGGTCAGCAGATCGGGATGCACGATGCTTCCTTGTCCGAAACCCTGCGAGTTGATGGTGAAGATTCCGGGCTCTGCCTGCGCGACTACCAACTGTTGTGGCACCGAGTAGCTGTTCCCGTGCTGTACCGTCAACTGATATAGCGTGTTCACGGGCACTCCATAGGGCACCTGAACGTTCAACTGCGTGGGGCCCGCATAGACAATGGGCAACGGCAGGTTCCCCGCAAGCACCTGTGCCCCGTTCAGTTGACCTGGCAATGGCACACCATTGCTCAAACCGGCACTGTCCGCCAGGTTTTGCCCATAGATGGTGATGAGCCCACCGGGGGCGATCGGCGCCGCCTGTGCACTGGCGGCATGTGCCACCGCCGAGACGATTGGGGTGGCCGCGGTGCTTACGGTAGCGGTCAGCGTTGCCGATTGGCCGGACACAATGCTGCCGTTCTGGCTGGACGTGAGCGCGTTCACCAGCATCTGCACGGTTCCGGCACTCGACGGCCGCCAGGTTCCCTGCCAAATCCCGTTGCCGATATTCACCATCGCGACCGAGTCACCGTTGGAAAAACTAGCCTTCACACTGCCGTTCTGGGGTCCCAACAGATTGCCGCACCCGTCGGTCACCTGCATATCCAGCGTCGTCGCCTGGCCGACGGTGGCGTTGAACGTCGATTGATTCGGTTGCGGCTCTCGAAACACGATCCGGAGGGGCAGGCTCGCGCAAGTTTGTGCATGCGCGACCAAGCCGGTCGACCCGGTCGCAGTGGGCGCCACTACGGTCAGCACGTTGATTGTCTGCTGCGGCGAAAAATCCGAAAACTGGAGCGTGATGGTGCCTTGTTGGATGCTTCCCGAACTCAGTTGGCTGAAATCCGGATACACGTGCACGGTGGTTGGCTGATTGGGTTGGAGACTGGCATTCTTCGGCAGATAGTCCAGGCCGGCACCGATGATGCCCGAAACGAAGTTGACCGTGGTTCCCGCCGGGTCGCCCACTTGCACATCTTGCGATCCCGGAGTCACTCCAGCCACTCCAGTGAAGATCAACCCTGCGGGGAACACCTGCGGGCCGAGCGTAGTTCCCGGAGGGAGTACGTTCAAAATCACGGTGATGACCTGCGGCGTATTGGCTGCTGCTGCCGCGACCTGAATCCGCCCGTAGTAAGTTCCCGCCGCCAGAGTGCTCGGATCGATCGATACGTTGACTAGGGAGACGTCCAGGTAAGGCCGTTGAACGGTTCCGCTCGAAGGCGTGATCTGGAGCCAGTTGCCGCCGCTCAAGGTGTTTGCGGTAGCGGTCCAACCCATGGAGCCTTGCCCGGTATTGAGGATGCCGAAGTTCTTCGGTAATGGAACGCCGCCTTGCGCTACCGCGGTGAAGTTCAAGGCGCTCTGGGAGAGCAGAATGGCGGCAGATGGCGCGCTGATCGATAGGGTTACCGGAATTGCGATGCTCTTTCCTGCGCCGGTGATGGTGACGGTGCCGCTGTATGTTCCGGCGGAGAGCGATCCAGGTGTCGCCGTTACCGTGAGTGAACCGGGAGACGAAGGAGTGGCCGTGCCGCTTGTTGGGGAAATGCTGAGCCACGAGCCGCCGGAGGTGGATGCCGAGAAAGCCAGCGACCCGCCGCCGGTGTTCAGGACTTGCACCGTTTGGCTGACGGCG
>DATGIL010000027.1:0-12911 GCA_035295745.1 Bryobacteraceae bacterium
AGGGCCGAAAGTGGCGGCGATCCTGTCTGTGGTGGAGACCTGCCGGCGGCTCGACATTCGCGCTCGCGACTACCTCGGTGCTGTTCTGCCTGGCTTGGCTGACGTGAGCATTCAGAAATTGGCCGGACTCACACCTGCGGCCTGGGCTGCGCGGACCAAATAGTCTGTCCTGACACCGCCACCAACCCTGCGGATGGCCGGACGCTTACAGTTCAGTGCGAAGCGCGAGTTCAATGCGAAGGGCGAGTTCCGTGCGAAGCGCGAGTTCCGTGCGAAGCGCGAGTTCAGTGCGAAGCGCGAGTTCAATGCGAAGCGCGCAAGTACCTCAAAGCGAGCCGCGCGCGTCAGCAAGCGGTCTTTCGAGTTGATCTTTAACCATCGATCCTCCGGGTGCCGTGTGTCATGCCGCAAGCCCGTTCTCGAGTGCGACGGCCGCTTCGGCGGTCTGCAGCAAAAACGTGAAAGTCTCCTGAAGATAAAGGCGAACGGTCGTGTCAGTGTGACTCAGATAACCGATGGAGAGATCCTGGCCAAGATGAAGCTCAAAGTCTCCGCCTCGCATCGTCAGCACGAAAGCTCCCTCGATCGCGGGCGCCCAAACGATCTTATCTTCCACCAGGCGCTTCACGTGCTCCAGCACCGGATAGCCGTGGTCGCTCGTCTCGGCAAGAGCCGTGTAGGCTTTAGCGCCCAGCAGAACGGCATAGGGTCCGTTGACCCCAACCAGTCTCAGTTGACTCAGTCCCTGTGCGATCGCGTCCGGATATAGAAGCACGTCGGAAGGAAGAGGCATCTTTGGATTGCTGGTTCCCTGACGGATGCCGGTGATTCCCGCGTCGGCGTAGCCGTCAAAAACGGCTCCATCCTCGGCGAACGCGATCTGACGCGCCGCATCCTTGGCGGGCTGCCAATCCGAATCGTGGGCGCCACGCTCGACATCGTCGATGGCGTCCCGCTTCAGTTCGAAGGGAACACGGAGTTCAACCAGGGCCTTCACTTCACGTTGCCGGGCCAGGACTCCATCCTGCGTTGCCGGGATCGAGCGTAAGTGACCGGTGCCAACTGCGGATAAACCAGTGCCCGCCGGTCCCTTTACATCAACTACCCTCCGAGCGGCAACGTACCGCTTGAACGTCCGGGCGACCTCGTCTTCGATCTGCGCCCATGCACCTTCCGAAATGGGGGCCAACTCACGATGGAGGTTATTCACGCAAAAAATCTCCTTTTAGCGAACCGATGCTCAGCGAGCCATCGTTCTTCGAGGCAGTGGATCCGGTCGAATCCGGAGAAACAGGCGCCGGGGCGGACGGCGCCGAAGCAGCGCGCTGTACCGCGACAGCATCCAGGAACGTCGCAGACGGCGCGAAGAAAAGGCTTCCGGTCAGGGCCTGACTGAAGTCGAGCAAACGGTCGTAGTTGCCGGGCGGCCTGCCCACGAACATGTTCTCGAGCATCTGCTCGGTGGTGCGCGGGGAGCGGCTGTAGCCGATGAAATAAGTGCCGAATTCCCCTTCTCCCGCACGTCCAAAGGGCATGTTATCGCGGAGGATCTTCTTTTCTTCGCCGTCCTCCACGATCGTGGTCAGGGCGCTGTGCGCCGACGTTGGTTTCTCGGAATCGTCCAACTCCACGTTGGACAGCTTCTTCCGGCCAATGATCCGCTCCTGCATCTCGGTTGGCAGCTCATTCCAAGCCCCCAGATTGTGAACGTATTTCTGCACAATCACGTAACTGCCGCTTAAGAACGCGGGATCCTCCATGCCGACGAGGACTGCATCGAGCGCTTCAGCGCCTTTGGGATTCTCTGTGCCGTCCACGAATCCCAGCAGATCGCGATCGTCGAAATAGCGAAATCCATGTACTTCGTCTATGGGCGAAACGGCGGGGCCCAGCCGGTCCATGATCAGCGTCGCGAGTTCGAAACACAGATCCATGCGCCGGGCGCGGATATGGAAGAGGAGATCTCCGGGCGAAGAAACCGCGTGTCGAACGCCGGACCGTATTTCGCGGAACGGATGGAGTTCCGCCGGACGCGGCGTTCCGAACAGTTGATCCCACGCCTCTGACCCGAACGCCATCACGCAAGTGAGACCGCCTTCGACATCGCGAAAGTCCACGGTGCGTATCACTGCGGCGAAGTCGCCGCAAAATGCCCGAAGCACGTCGAGATGGTCGGGGCCCGAATTTATTTTGAGTACCAGAAAGATTGCGGCAGGAGATAATGGCGCAGCAACGGCTTGCGCTTCAACGCGGAAAGAACTGGAAGGGTTCGGGGCGCTCATTGCTGTTGACATGTCCGCGACATCGCTTAGATCGATCGTTCGTTGGCAGGCGCGTATATCAGGCGGTGACCGTGTTAGCACCGCTCCAAAATTCTAGTATGCACCAGAAGTATCGCGAAGGTAGCTGATCGGGCAGCGGATTCCGGAGGCGGAGACGGTCCACTGCCCACGACGAGCACGAGCGATAACGCAATTTGTGCAGCTGCCAGAACCTTTCGGATTCGTCCGGTTCTTCCGCCGGCCAGACTGGTGTGGCTTCTGAGGGGTCCAAAAGGATCGAACCGCAGAAGATGAAAGGGCCGGAACGAGCCCGGTGGCAGGGACTGTGGTCAGGGCGAGGAGGGCCGGCCGTCAACCTTAAGAGAAGATCCGACCGCCGAGACGCCGCCAAACGCCTGCTTCCACAGGCGGGTGCTGATACCTTGCCGCGGAATCCTGGCTTCAGCCTGCCTTCGGTGCTGGTTCTCAAGTTCAACATCGCAAATCGTGGCGTAGTGGTGCAATCACCGGCACTACGGTCCCGTTACATAAAGTTTGCATTGTGTGACCTCGAACGCCGGCGTATGCTTGAGACCGGCGGCTTGAACTGCACTATGGGTACGTCGCTACCCGATGGCAGCCGACACTCTTGCGCTGTTCGGCTCGGATACGTTCTGGAACAGCGGCCTACTACCTAAATGGCACGTCTCTATGAAAACTCCTATCCGAGACGAAATGAACACTCCATGGGCAAGCATCATCTTATGGTTGGTTGGAATCACCACCATTCTCTTCCTAATAGCGGCACTGTTCTGCCGGGTCACAGTTGAACCGGGACACGAGCTTGTCTTCAATGCCAAGCCTGTCATCTTCATGTGGACGGGAGGAGTCAATTCCACTCCGCTACGTGAAGGATCGGGTTTCGCAGCGCCCACGACATCGACAATCGACGTGAATATGCTTCCAACGACATACGATGAGGAGTTCAAGGACATTATGCCGAAGGACAACAACCCGGTCGACTATCATGCCGCCGTGCGCCTTCGCATTGTCGATTCTGTGGGCATGGTCAAGAATTTCGGAACCAACTGGTACAAGGACAACCTACAGCGCCCGTTCCAGACGATGAATCGCCAGGAACTTCGCCAGTACTCGATGCCAGAACTCGCTCTACAGCAGGAAGTCGTTCTGAGCGTCGAGCAAACGCTGAAACGTCAACTCACCGATTATGTGAAGGGCATCCATCGCAAAGACGGAACACCGGGCGGTCTGCCGGTCGAGGTCCAGGACGTGACGCTTGGTCGCATCTCGCCGCAACAGGAAATCGTGAACTCTTACAATGAGACTGGTGTCCAGCAACAACGTGCCAAGACAGAGCATCAACGTGCGCTGGCCGAAGATGCACGCAAAGAGGCTGAGACCAAACGAGCACAGGCCGACCGATCGTATCAGGATGCGATGGGCCTAACCGCAGGGCAGTACATTCAACTCATGCAGATCAAAATGTGCGCCGAGAAACAGGGCGGCTGCACTGTGATTCTGAACGGAGCCGGAACGCCTGTCGTCAGCGTCAAGTAGGACACTCGGAGAATATCAATACTGGCTGAGCTGACGGCACTCGGTCAGGAGCGTCGCATGGACGATGCGCTCCTACCCGATATTCCTTTGCGACCTCCCCATAGAGACTTGCATCGATCAAAAGCTGCTCCTGGAGACGGACCTCCTTTGCAAAGGCTGCAGACGAAAGGGAACTGCTGGTGCGTCTGGAGAAGGATGGCCTTGCAGAGTCGGGATCACCACGAAAAGGTGTTCGCATCCCGCCATGCTCGAAGGTTCCGCCTGACTGGCCAGCGACTCCAGTTCAGCCTCGACCGCCCCGATCTCGCTGTCTGTCTTGTTCCCGGCCCGCAGGATGTCGCGGTACCGGATCGGCATGGCGCTACCGTTCGGGTCCTGCCACTCCGGCGTTTTGAGCATTTCTGAAACCTCGTCGAGATTGCTGAGAACCCTGGAAACCACATCGCGTACCTCGACTTCGCACTCGATGGCAAACTGCCCCAAGGGTCGCGGCAGGTTCGTCGAGCGAGGGGCGAACCGCTGGATGGCTGCTGGTACGAAAGCCTTCGAACCTACACATGCCGCTGGCAGCGGGTATAATTGGTCCGATACATCGGGCGGGGAATCGTGTCAGAATCGCAACGGAATGCAGTGACCAATACCGCCGAGTTGCTGTCCGCTGCAAAAGTCGGCGACCCTGCCGCCGAAACTGCGCTGTTTTCGTTGTTGTATAGTGATCTACGCCGCCTGGCGCATAGCCGATTAAAACGGCCGACACCTTGGACGCTGCTGGAGACGACCGCCCTCGCGCATGAAGCTTATCTTCGGTTGCACAAGTCTGGCAACGAGCGGGTCTGCGACTGCGAAGTGGAACTGCAACTCGGCAAATTCACCGAGTCCAATGCCCTTCTGGGCGAGGCGGACACGCATTATCGCCTCCACCGCGTGGACGTATGGCGAAGATACTACGTAGAGTGCCTGCTGGGCGAGAGCCTCAGCCGGGTCGGGAAGGGCGGCCGAAGGCGCGCCGCTTCTGGCGGCGGCGTATCTAAGCCTGCTGCAAAAGCAAGGCGCAGTGCGGCCGGAATCGCGCCCAATGCTGGAGGAAGTGGCGAGATGGGTGCGTAGCGCGTCCGGCGAAAAAAATAGCGCCGACGTCCGGTTTTGGTATTTTCCAACGTGTAAGAATATGGAGCGGTTATGTCTGGAACTCGCGCACGTTTCTTTTCCTGGCTGTTACTGGCTCTGACGCCGGCTGGACTTTGCGGACAAAGCACGATTCGTCGTCCGCTGGGCGTCTATGTAAAGATCGATGTCGAAACCGCGATTGCCGGGTATCCCGGTTCCGGCACTCCCACCACCGCGCAGTTACATTCGTACTTTCAGTCTTTATTGGCGAGTTTGCTGGGAAACCCGGCCATTTCCGGCGTCAACATCGGACAACGATGGGATAACATCCAGCCCACCTCTGCCGCAGCCTACGACTGGAGCTACATCGACGACGCCTTCACCGCCGCTACTGCGGTCCGTAAGACCGTGCAACTGATCCTCACGCCGGGCTTCGATACGCCCGCCTGGCTGCTAAAGCAGATTCCGTCCTGTGACCCGCTGTTCAGCAGCGGGAGCGCCGCGGCCGATTGCGGCAAGGTGACCTTCTTGGGCTATCCCGAACAGGCGCGCGCCGATGGCAACGTGCTGCCACTGCCCTGGAACAGCATCTACCAGGCCGCCTGGGGCACGTTTCTGACGCAGCTCAATGCGCGTTACGGCTCGAATCCCGCTTTTGTGGCACTAGCCATCGCCGGGCCAGTGGGCGCGTCCGACGAGATGATCTTCCCCAACAACCAGAACACTACCGTTACGCAGCCATCAGGCCTCTCTGCCGACGACACGTGGGCAGCGCTAATCCAGCATTCCTTCCCCAATAACCCTGCGTATCAAAACAACGACCAGGCGTTCATCGACACCTGGGAGCAAGCCATCGACCTGCATGAAAAGATCTTCAGCGGCATCACGCTGTTCATTGGCGCCGATGCCGGCAACGATTTTCCATTCTTCGGCAAGACCGCGACGCCGCACGCCGATAATACGCTATACGCGGTGGACTGCGCGGGCGTGGTCAAGCAGGAAATCATGTCGTGCGAGGCGAAAACGGAGGTTCTCTCGTACTTTGTCACCGTATCCGGACCGAACGGCAAGGGCACGCAGACCGGCGGCATGACGGCGTCGGTGCCCAAGACGCCGGGCGATATCGGCGTTGCCGGCGTGAAGGTGCTAAGCGGCCTGAATCCGCCGCCGGCAGTAGCGTTCTCCGGCGGCGCGGAGTTCGATTTTCCGGTATCAAGCCAAAACCTGCAAGCGGAAGGATGTGCCGCTCCGAGTGGCAATTGTCCCGGACTGACGCCGGAGCAGGCGGCTTACAACGTGTTAACGGTTTTCTTCTATGGGACTCCGGCAGCCGCGTCGTATGGCGGCGTCACAGGAGCGGCGCCGATACAATACCTGGACATCTCGTATCAGGATCTTCAGTACGCGCAAGCGAACGCCTGTCCGCCGGTCCGGAGCACGGGTACCGGCAGCATATCGCTTCAGGACCTCTACAATCGGGCCAGCCACGATTTGTACGCCATGGCCAATCAGGTGAAGGCGCTGGCGCCGCCGACATGCTCCACCAGCACACCCGCTCCGACGATCACGCTGATTGCGAATGCCGAGGGCGAGAATCCGGTGATCGCCCCCAATACCTGGGTCGAAATCAAAGGCGCCAATCTTGCGCCGTCCAACGACACCCGCACGTGGCAGACTTCCGATTTCATCAAAGGACAGATGCCGACGAATCTGGACGGCGTGAGCGTGACCGTCAACGGCAAAGCGGCCTACGTGTATTACATCAGCCCGTCGCAAATCAACATCCTCACTCCTCCGGACGCGCTGCCCGCTGCGCCTCAGGTAGTCGTGAACGACAACGGCGCATCGGTTAGCTCCTCGACGTCCGCCGCGGCGATCTCGCCGTCCTTCTTCGTTCTCGGCGATGGCCAGCACGCAATCGGCGTCCATACCGACGGGTCGCTGATTGGCCCGGCCAGTCTTTCTTCCCCCGGTTACCCATTCCGGCCCGCCCAACCGGGCGAGACGGTTCTGTTGTTCGCCAACGGGTTCGGCCCGACGAACCAGGCGATTGTCAGCGGCTCGTCCACACAATCGGGAACGCTCGCGCCGCTGCCATCGGTCACCATAGGCGGCGTGCCCGCCGCGGTCGGCTTCGCCGGGCTCATCTCGCCAGGCCTCTTTCAGTTCAATGTCACGATTCCCAACAATGCGCCTGGTGGAGATGAGCCCCTCGTCGCCACTTACGCAGGCGGAACGACTCAATCCGGCCTGCTTCTTATTCTCACCGGAACCGCACCGCCGACTTCGGTGGGCTTTTATGTCTCGCCTTCCGGCAACGACGCGTGGAGCGGAACGCTCGCCGCTTCTAACTCCGCCGGAACCGACGGGCCCTTTGCGACGTTCGAGCATGCGCGGGCCTCCGTCGCCGCACTCAACAAGACCGGGCTTACTCAGATTCACGTGCAGTTCCGCGGCGGGACCTATTACCTGCCTGCAACCGAGATGATGACCGCGGCTGATTCGGGCTCCGCCACGCTGACCATCAGCTACGAAAACTTTCCCGGTGAAAGCCCGGTCTTCAGCGGTGGCGTCCGCATCCAGAATTGGACCAACGTGGGCGGCAACACCTGGAAAGCTACACTTCCGGCGTCCACTCAATACTTCGAGAACCTCTTTTACAACGGCGCGCGCCGTCTGCGCCCGCGCCTCGGCGGCGCCCTGGGAACTTACTTTCGCTACGTCGGCCCCGTTTATCTCCAAGGCGCGGCGCCACCCGCCAATCCGCCCGATCCCAATTGCAGTGAGTACTTCGCCGGCAGCGGCTGGGAATGCTTCGACCGCTTCCAGTACGCACCGGCGGACCCGATCAGCGCTTCCTGGAAGAACCTCGCGCCCGCCGCTGGAAATCACTGTAATCAGCCAGCCGGGAACGCTAACCTCTCCGGTGATATCGAACTCGTCAACTTCGAGCAGTACTCGGTTTCGAAATTGCGCCTGAGCTGCGTGGATACTTCTAACCACATTGTTTATCTCACGGGCGCTACCGCCACCGAGGTTGATCATCCTACCTCGCACGGCTTCATTCCCAATCACCGCTATCTGATCGAAAACGTCGAGGACTCGCTTTCCCTACCCGGCCAGTGGTTTCTCGACCGCTCCTCCAAGTCCTGGACACTCACATACCTCGCGAATTCGGACGAGAATCCGAACTCGGATGAGGTTATCGCGCCTCAGGTGCCGCAGTTACTGGTAGCTTCCGCCTTGCAATACGTCACCTTTCGGGGACTGACCTTCCAGCACGATAATTACACTATGCCCGTTACCGGCTATGGTGGCGATTCTGGAGTCGTCAGCGCCCTTTCTTTCCAGAATTCGCAGCACATCACGGTAGATTCGATCACCGTGGCGCAAACCTCCGGCACGGGCCTCGAGTTCATTTCGTGCATCGACCACAACTCACCCAAATGGTGCGTGGCCTACAATACGGCGGGCGTTTCGGCCAGCAACATTGTTGAGAACAGCGCATTCTATGATCTTGCCGCTGCTGGCATCCGCATCGGCGTCGGAGGCCACGCAACCGACACCAATGCCAACGTTCCCCAGTTCCACACCGTGCAGAACACCGTAATCGAGGGCTACGGACGCGTCTATGCCGATTCAAAAGGGATTGATCAAGGGCAGGCCCACGATAACCTGTACACTCACAACGATGTTTATGACGGATATAAGGTCGCAATCAAAGTGTGTTACTGCTCAGACTCCGACGTCAACCCGCCCTTCACAAACAACAACGTGGTCTCCTTCAACCACGTCCACGATTTATTTCAGGGCATCATGAACGATTCGGGTTCGATCTACTTCGGCGTGGGTACGCCCTCTCCTCCGCAATCCGGAACCGGCAACAAGATGCTGAACAACAAGGTCCACGACGTCAACGACGCTTCTGTAATGGACGCTGACGGTTACGGCGGCGACGGCCTCTATGCGGATGACTTCAGCGGCCAGGTGGATATCGAAAACAATTTGGTCTATCGCGTCTCCGGCAACGCCATCAGTTTCTCAGGGCCGCGAGCCGGCCCTGGCCAATCGAGCACGGTCAGGAACAACATCCTCGCGTTCGCACGCCAGTCGATGCTCAATGCCTACGATCCTTATTCGTTCGGAACCACCCCGCCGCAGCCCATGTTTTTCACCGCGTCCAGTAACATCCTGTATTTCGACCGTGCCGCCGCCGATTCATTCTTTGTCCAGGGTGGCTGCACATATGCCGGCGAGCCCTATCCGAATTACGAAGTATGGTCCAGCAACGTCTTCTGGCGAACAGACGGGGCTTTTGCGGCCGATGCCAAGGCGTTTCACGTCCAGCAAGGCCAGGGCGCCGCAAATATTTGTGGAAACAAGGGCACGTGGACCAATTACACATTCGCTGGCTGGCAGTCCTTGGGCGAGGACGGGCAAAGCGTCGTTCAGAATCCGGGTTTCAACAACCCCGCCTACCCCGCCGACGATTTCTCGCTTCCTAAAGGCTCGCCCGGCTTCGGCTTCGTTGTCTTCGACCCGAACCAGGCCGGCCGCACCAACGCCGTCATCAAGCCACCAGCCGTGGCCGCGACCTTCCCCACAAAGCTCTTCAATCCGGCGACGGACTTTTGACAAGGAATGCGACCGCCAGGGAAAGATGAGAGCCGCACAATCTGTAGTCTCACATCAATCACTGATCATGTTCGTGCAGTCGATAATTTTATAGTTGTCAGGGCATTCGGAGCGGTTCTGCGATTCTGGGAGTTTCTGATTCTGGGTGAGCTTTTGGGAGGGCTGCGTACGTCAGCGGGACGAGTACGATTCGTCTCCCGTTGTGGCGTGTTTGACGTGCGGATTCGTCGGGCGTCCTCGACGAGGGATTCGCTTCCAATGAATCACTATCCCTGGATGGACGGTTGGAGGCTCTTTCACCTTTCCACTTTGCCAAGGTCAGGCGATCGAAGTGCGTGACGAAAGATTTCGTTGACAATGACGAAGCATTTCGTCAAAAATAAGGCGTGGCATCCAAACCACCCTGCGACCGAAGGGAACTGGCCATTCTGCGCGTCTTATGGGATGGCGGCCCCGCGACGCTTCGCGAGACTCTGCGGACCCTCAACCAAGCCAAGCCCAGAGGCTATACCGCCGCGCTGAGGCTGCTGCAGATCATGACCGAAATGGGAATAGTGGAGCGCGACGAACCAGTCCGCCCCCAGGTCTACCGCCCGAGTTGCCCGCGCGGGCAGACGCAGCGGCAACTGGTGCGCGATCTGCCGCATGGGGCTTTTGGCGGATCGGTACGGACGCTGGTGCTACACGCATTGGCGGAAGAGAAATCGTCGACGGAGGAGTTAGCCGAAATCGAAAGCTGCTTGATCGATTCGAAGGAGGTAAGAAATGACCGCAGTCGCTCAGGCGCTTAGCGCCGCGCTGCTCCACTTCATATGGCAGGGAACGCTGGTGGCGTGCCTGCTGTGGATTACACTCTCGATGCTGCGAACCCGCTCGGCGAACGCGCGGTATATCGCCAGTTGCGTGGCGCTAGCCCTTATGGCCGCGCTGCCCGCGGTCACGGCTTGGATGCTCTACGGGCATGTTACCTACCTGCCGATTTCCTATACTATTTCCACGGGAACGGCGGCCGGAGTCTATGCGTCGCGCATCGCAGTGGAAGCACAACCGCTGACGTGGATCCCGTTCTGCAGGCAATGGATCCTGCCTGTCTGGTCGTTCGGCGTCTTCGTCTTCGCATTGCGCCTTGTGCTAGGTTGCCGGCACGTCGCGGCGTTGCGCCGTCGGGACATGCGGCGGATGGGCATATTGCCGCGACGGTCTCTCTACTTGCCCGCCGCATGAAGACCACGCGCGCAATCCGCGTCTTGATTTCGGCTGTCGTCGAGAGCCCGAGCGTGGTTGGATGGCTGCGCCCCGTCATTCTCCTGCCGGCCGCGACCTTGACGGGATTGGATCCCGAGCAGCTAGAGGCGGTGCTGGCCCACGAAATCGCGCACATCAGGCGGCACGATTATCTGATCAACCTGGCTCAGACGCTCGTGGAGACACTGCTGTTTTACCATCCGGCGGTCTGGTGGGCGTCAACGCGCATCCGGCACGAGCGCGAGCTGTGCTGCGACGATTCCGCGGTGGCGGCCTGCGGCAACGCGATTGTTTATGCCCGCGCACTGACCTGCCTGGAGCGCTTGAGAGCCGCTACGCCGAGCCTGGCAATGGGAAGTACGCGGGGATCGCTGCAATATCGGGTCGAACGGCTGGCGGGCGTGAGCCCGGAACTCCAGCCATCGAAGCTGCCGGGATTAGCGGTGCTGACGCTGGGAGTGGCGTGCCTTGCAATCACCATGCATTTGGCAAAGGCGCAGTCCGGCCAAATGACGGAACAACCGAAGGTGCGCGACGAGTGGGGTGTCACGGTTTCGACCGCTGGCCATTTGCTTCACCGCTACCGGGTGCCGTATCCCGAAACGGCCTACAAGAACGGAGTTGAAGGGACGGTGACCGTGGAAGCGACCTTAGCTCTAGATGGCAGCGTAGCGGATGCGCGCGTCTTAAGCGGACCGGCGGAATTGCGGAAGGCCGCGCTGGCATCGGTCCTATATTGGCGCTTCGCGAATGCGTTCGCAGGCGAAACGCAGCAGGTTCGCGTCGTGTTCCAATACGCGGAAGCGCAGGCGCAACATACTCTGTTGGAGCAGATTCTCGCAACCGAGCGCGAAATGGAGGCGAGTAAGCGAACTCTCGATGAGCAGACAGGCACGCAGAGACAGGTATTCGAGACTCAACTCGCAGACCTAGGCCGGCAGATGGCGGAGTATCGCCATCGGTTTCTCGAAGGCGACCGGCAGGCGAGCGAAAGCTACCAGGAGAACAGCAGTCCGTGGGACGACGGGCAAATGCTGCTCTTCCGCCTGCGGTTCGAGTTCGAAGAGACGGAAAACCTTGTCTGCGTGGGATCGCGCCTGGCTCGTATCGAAATCGCAGGATTCCCGGAAAGTGAAAAGCCCGATCTGACCGCAAAACTACCCGTCAGAATCGGTGAGACTCTTTCAGCCGCGTCTATTGAGCTCGCCGTGGCGAAGATGAATGGGCTCGACCCGAGGATCGTATTCCGGCTTCAACGCTTGAACGATAGCGACGCGGTTCTGCGGATTGCCCCGTTCGGCACGGACTTGGAGCAACTGAAATAGCAGACCCAAAAACACGAATGTCTTGGTCCGTTGATCCTTTGGTGAAAACGCGGGCAGAGAGGCCAGCGTCGAACATTTTTCGTTGGTTTCTGTGGATGGCGGAAACCTTGTGTGATTTTGCCTTTTCAGATGTCCGTTTTGGCGGATATCTCGGAGTGTCACCCCGCATGGCCGCAGTTGATCCTTCTCGGGCAGGCCAAGAACGGAAAGGCGGCCAGATTTTTGAAACCATGGATCCCGGGAACAGATTGGGTAGCGGTAAGGATTCGCGCTCATGCCGAACTCGGCATCAGCGCGATCATGCCGAGTTCTGGATCATGCCGAGTTGATGGGGCGAACGGCAGTGTAACAAGGGTTTCAGGGGGTCGCGGCTCGGCATGATCAGATGGACGCCAGGAAGGCCAGTAGCGTATCACCCGGTCGAAATCGCTGAACGCCACCTTCTACAGGAGCGACTTTGTCCAGGGCCCGTTGCTTGGTCGCCAGATCGGCTTCCATGTAGCAGTGGGTTGTTTCGATGCTTTCATGGCCCAGCCACAAAGCGATCACGGTGATGTCAACACCAGCTTGGAGTAGGTGCATTGCCGTCGTGTGCCTCCTATTCCGGGGCCGGAATAGTAGGCACTATGCTGGGTTCCGGACTATTCCGGGTGAGTTGAAGTATGTGTGGGCGAAAGGCCCGTCAATGCTGAGGAGGAGCGCGTTCGCTGGTAGAATTACCCGGCATAGTCCTGGTCATAGGTTTTGGAGAAAGGCGAGC
>DATGIL010000028.1:0-100472 GCA_035295745.1 Bryobacteraceae bacterium
CTCCCAAGCGCAAGCTAAGAAGGGCACTGGTAGACGACCAGTTTGATAGGACGGATGTGTAAGCGCAGTAATGCGTTGAGCTTACCGTTACTAATTGCCCGTTCGGCTTGACCATAAAATACTACTGCGCACACATGCTGCCGCAAGGCATGTAGCGCTGCTTTCTTTCCTTCTTGTGTTTTCCAACCCGTCAATATTCAGCTCAAAGGAACCTGAAGATCGGAACCTCGATCGGTTCCTTTTGTCGCCAGTTTCTGGGTGACCTTAGCGAGAGGGACCCACCCGTTCCCATCCCGAACACGGTAGTTAAGCCTCTCAGCCCCGATGGTACTGCACGCGCAAGTGTGTGGGAGAGTAGGAAGTCGCCCGGTTCATTTTCCAAGGCCCTCCCCACAAGGAGGGCCTTTCGCGTTTGTGCTGTCGAAACACCGCGCAAGGCATCGCGCGCCACGCCAAAAAAATTGTATTTTGGACAACTATTGCTGCTGCGAAGGGACATTAAGTTTTGTTCTTTTGGCTACCCTTCGCGAGCTTGTATGGTTTGCCGCAAAGTTTCCCCCGTGCTATAGTTGGAGCGCGTTTGATAGCATCCGCGAATCCGGCTGAGTGTTTCTGAGCGACGGCACCGTCGCCCCGCTTGTGTTTCCTCCCCGATTAGCCCGCTTTCAAATTGTCTGGAGGATCGTGTGAAGAATATTTTCGTGGGCAACCTCGATTTCAACGCTACAGAAGAGGCTGTTCGAAGTCTGTTCGAAAGGTACGGCGCCGTCAACAGCGCCAGGATTATGACCGATCGCGAGACCGGCCGCTCGCGCGGTTTCGCGTTTGTCGAAATGGAAAATGAGTCGGAAGCGGATCAAGCCATCTCAGCTCTGAATGGCTACACGATGGACGGTCGAGCTCTCAACGTGAACGAAGCGCGTCCCAAGCCGGACCGCGGATTTGGCGGCGGCGGCGGAGGAGGCAATCGTTTTGGCGGGGGCGGTGGCGGTCGTCCAGGTGGTGGTGGCGGTGGCCGGCGTCCCGGCGGCGGAGGTGGCGCAGGCGGCCGGCGCGAACCCCGCTGGTAGGAAATTGCACGGCCTGAAAAGCAGCAAGGGGATCGATCACACGCTTTCCGGTAGCTGGGAAGAGTGGGAATCGGTCCCCGTTTTTATTTTCGGAGACAATTCACACTTGCAACGCTAGACGCCGCGCGTTCCGTTCTCCAGAAAGGCGCGGAGACGGTGGCTACGGCTGGGATGTCGGAGCTTGCGCAGCGCCTTGGCTTCGATCTGGCGGATGCGCTCGCGCGTCACGGCGAAGTTCTGGCCAACCTCTTCGAGCGTGTGTTCGCTGCCGTCGTCGAGCCCAAAGCGCATCTTGATAATCTTCTCTTCGCGCGGCGTGAGGGTCTTCAGTACCTGTGCCGTCTGCTCGCGCAGATTCAGATTGATCACCGCGTCGGATGGAGAGATGCCATTCTGGTCGACGATGAAATCGCCCAGGTGCGACTCTTCCTCTTCGCCGATTGGGGTTTCGAGCGAGATCGGCTCCTGCGCAACCCGCAGTACTTTGCGCACCTTGGAAACGGGCAACTGCAGCCGCTTCGCAAGCTCTTCGTTGCTGGGTTCGCGCCCAAGCTCCTGCACCATCTGCCGAGAGGTCCGGATCAACTTGTTGATCGTTTCGATCATGTGAACCGGAATGCGGATGGTCCGCGCCTGGTCGGCAATAGCGCGCGTGATGGCTTGGCGTACCCACCAGGTCGCATAGGTCGAAAACTTGTAGCCGCGGCGGTACTCGAACTTGTCCACGGCTTTCATGAGCCCGATGTTGCCCTCCTGGATCAAGTCCAGGAATTGCAATCCCCGATTGGTGTAGCGCTTGGCGATGCTCACCACGAGCCGCAGGTTGGCCTCGATCAGTTCCTTCTTGGCCGCCTCCGCCTCTTCATGAGACTTGGTGATGATCTGCACCGAGCGACGCAACTCCGCGGCGGACGCTCCGAACTGCTCCTCCTGCTGCTGCAGTTGTTGTCCGAAGGTGCGCTGCTCTTTGCGCAGTTCGCGGATGTTCTGCGCCCGCCCGCCCGGCCACGTTTCGAGCTTCTTCTGGACCCGCAGGATCTCCTTCTCAAGGGGCTTTAGCTCTTCGACGGCGCTCTGCAGGCATTCGATCAAATGACGAATTACCGGGCTCTGGAACTTGATCGTCCGCACCTGGCGTGAGATGCGCACCACCAGACGTCCAATCTCCCACAACTGATGCCGATACTGCTTGGGCTTCATGTTGCGCGGAATGGCCTGCAGTTTCTGCCGGCATTGCAGAACCTTGCGATACTGCCGTTCAATTTCCTCGAGACATCGAACGAATTCCTGCCGCTTCTCCTCTACCACCTCATCGGTCATGAGCGGATCGGAGATCTGAATCAGATCGCGCGCGCAAAGCGAGTTGTTCTCGAGATCCGCGCCCATGGAGATGATCTCCTGGATTACCACCGGGGCGCGCGAGAGAGACTTGATCACGGTGTTCTGACCACGTTCAATGCGGCGCGCGATCTCGACTTCGCCCTCGCGGGTGAGCAGCGGAACCGTGCCCATCTCGCGCAGGTACATGCGCACCGGGTCGTTGACCTTCTCACCCACTCCGGCGGGCAGTTCGAGGTCAATCAGTTCTTCGCTTTCTTCGAGTTTCTTTTCGAAGTCTTTGGGCTCTTCGAGGATCTCGATGCCCGCGACGTCCAAGCCCGCGAGTACATCTTCGATCTCGGCGCCGCCCGACAGGTCTCCAGGCAGGACTTCATTGACTTCGTCGTATAAGACGTAGCCTTTTTCCTTGCCTAGCTGCACGAGCCGCTGCAAGCCATCGTATTTGTCTTCAATCGCCAAGTGAAGCCCCGTACTCCCGGCGGAGGAGAATCCAGATCATTGTACACCACGGCGCGGCGCAAGATGGGCGGTCTTCCCACCCCGAGAACCGTCATCTTGGCTCCCCCTGTTCGAGCTGTTGTAGCTCCTGCATGAGTCGAAGCGCTTCCTGCCAACGTCCGCCGCGTTCAGACTCCTTTATCCGATTCTTCAACTGTGCCCGCTGGTTCCGGACGCTCGACCGGCGGACACTTTCGATCGCCGCCGCTACCTCTTCGCGCGATACCTCGGTCTCTTCGCGCAGCACCGCCTCAGCGAGCAGGTTCCGGTCTCCATCCTCGAGGCGCGCATTGACTTGATCGAAGCTCAAAGTCTCGCCAGCCTGCTCGATCGCGAAGACAGTCTGGAAAATGCGCCGCGAGAGGAGAGACTCGGTGGCGTCAATCGATCTCAGCTCCCGAATGATTTCCCCAGCCAATTCCACCTCGCCAAACAACCCGTTCAACAGCACGCGCTCATCGTGCCGGATTTCGACTTTGGGAAGCGCCATCGGCTTCTCCTGCCGGTCCGCAATGGCTTTGCGGAAGCTGTCGAGCACCATGCCGCGCTCCACGCCAATATAACTGGCAAGGTCATTCGCAACCGCCATTCGTTCCAGCTTGTCCGATACGCGCTGTACCGCAGGCTTCAGGAACTGCAATGTGGCCACGATTCCTTCCGATGTGTGCAGGTCGAACTTCTTGCGCGCGCGGTCGGCGAGCCAGTAGAAGTATCCCTTGGCATTGACCAGCCGGTCATTATAGGCCTTGGCGCCTCGCTCCTTGCAGTATTCGTCGGGATCCAGATCGCCATCCAGTTCCATGATGCGGACGTGCATGCTCTCCTCTAGCAGCAGGCTGATCGACCGCTCGGCAGCGTTCGCGCCCGGTCCATCGGGATCGAAATTGACGACGATACGTGGCGAGAATCGCTTGAGCGCCTGCACCTGTTGGGTAGTGAGCGACGTCCCACAACTGGCGACCACGCCGTGGAAACCCGCGGCGGTGACCCCGATCGCGTCCATGTAACCTTCCACGAGAATGCCCCGGTCTTCTTTGCGAATCACCTCCTTGGCCCGGTGCAGATTGTAGAGCACCCGGCTCTTTTCATATATCGGCGTTTTCGGCGAATTCAGATACTTCGGATTGTCCTCGGAAGACAGTGCGCGGCCGCCAAATCCGATAATTTTGCCTGATTCGTTGTGGATCGGAAACATCAGACGGTTGCGAAAATAATCGTAGAACGTGCCGTCTTCCCGTTTGCGGACCAGCCCGGATTCTTCGATTTGCTGCGTCGTGAACTGATGATGTTCGAAGAGGCGCAGCATGCTTTTCCCGGACCGGTCCGAGTAACCCAATCCAAACTGTTCTATGGTCTCGGGCGCTACTCCCCGCCGCTCGATGTAGGTGCGGGCGGGCTCACCCGAGGGCCCTTGGAAATTCGCACGGAAATTCTCCTGGGCGAGTTCGTGCATGTGAAAGACCGCTTCGCGGAGTTTGGAATCGTCGTCGGCGACGACCGAGCGCTTGGGCATGGGAACGCCATGCTGCTCGGCGAGCATTTTCAACGCCTCATAGAAACTGATCCCCTCAATTTCCATGACGAACTTGAAGACGTCGCCGCCCGCACCACACGAAAAGCACTTATAAAATTGCCTGGTTACATGAACATTGAAGGATGGAGTCTTCTCGTTGTGGAAGGGACAGAGGCCCTTGAACGACTGAGCGCCAGCCTTCTGCAGCCGGACGTATTTGCCGATGACGGCGGAAATCTCAACCGAAGATTTGAGCTGATCCTTGAAGTCCATGGCGTCTGCCGATATTATCCCAGCAAGGGTTGCCCAATGGATGTGTGACGGACCGCCCGCCGGTAAGCGCTTGCAGCCTAACCGACGATAGCTTGACCGTACCTATCCGCCTTGCCAAACTCCTCACAGTGGTAAGCCTCCTGGAAAGTCTGAGCCCGCATGCAAGAGTGGCAACTGCGATCCTGCCATTTGTGCTGGCCATTGTACTGAGAATCGTGCTGGGGCGAAACCGTCTGACTCGTACCCTGCTCTCAGTCGGTACGATGTGGTTTGTAATGAACATACTGTTGGCGCCGTATTCGGCACGGATGCGGCAGGATCTGCTGAAGTTCGAATATGTGCTCCACTAGGCAGTTCAAGACTCCGCGTCGAGTTCGGTACCATTCTGCCCTCCGCGCCCGCAACTGAATTCTCCGCCCTGGGTTGATGCAGATGTGTAGAGATTCACGCACACTTTGCGCAAAACATAACGGAGGAAAGACAAGTGAAACGCCTCGTCACGTGTCTGCTTTCATTCTGGCCCGCGGCACTACTGGTGCACGCCCAGATTCCCGGCTTTCAACATATCGTCGTTATCGTTCAGGAGAATCGGACCCCGGATAACTTGTTCCAGGGCCTTTGCAGCGCCCCTTACGGATCGGCGGAGACGTGCAGCACCACGGTTCCGACGTTGTCTGCAGCCGCAGCCGCAACCCAGTACAACATCAAAACTAATAACTGGCTCGACAAGGGCTCGTCGACAGGCGTCACGCAGCCCACGCCGGTGGCGCTCGCCAACAAATACGATCTGAGCCATGCCCACTCGGCGTTCGTCGCGATGTGCGATGCCGATTCCACAGGCGCCTGCAAAATGGACGGCGCTGGAAGCATCGCGTGTAGCGGCACGTGTTCCGCGAAGCCACAGTTCCGATTTGTCGACAATTCCAAGCACCTGCTGAATCCTTATCTCGATCTGGCGACGCAGTATGGTTGGGCGAATTTCATGTTCCAGACGAACCAGGGACCCAGTTTTCCGGCGCACCAGTTCATCTTTGGAGGCACTTCGGCGCCCAGCGCGGCTGATGACGCGGCAGGCATCTTCGCCTCGGAGAATATGTCGGGCGCCAGTAAAACGGCCGGATGCGCCGCACCGGCGGGGACCACGGTGGAACTGATCGATCCCTCGGGAGAAAACAAGAAGATCTACCCGTGTTTCGAGCACTCCACCATGGCGGACCTGCTGCACTCGTCGCTGACGTGGCGGTATTACGCTCCCAATGCGGGTTCGATCTGGACCGCTCCCAACGCGATCCAGCACATCTGCCAATCGACGGGCATGGGGGGAAAGTGCGATGGGAAGGACTGGAACGACAACGTGGATCTGACCTCGTCTGACGTTCTGAAGGACATTGCGAGTTGCAGTCTCCGGTCGATCAGTTGGGTGATTCCGTCGGGTGCGAATTCGGATCACGCCAAGGTGAACGATGGCGGCGGGCCTTCCTGGGTCGCGTCCATTGTGAACGCCATCGGCAATAGCACTACGTGCGACAACAACGCCGGATATTGGAACAATACCGCGATCGTGATCACCTGGGACGATTGGGGAGGCTGGTACGACCACGAGTCACCTACGATTTTGAGCCAGCCGCAGGGTGATTATCAGTACGGCTTTCGGGTTCCGCTGATCTTCGTGTCAGCCTATACGCCCAAGGGATATATCAACAACGCACGGCATGACTTCGGCAGCATTTTGCGGCTTTTGGAGCACAATTTCGGAATCGTCCAGGGCTCATTGAATTTTGCGGATGCCCGCGCGGTCAACGATTTCACGGCGTTCTACGACTTGAGCAAGGCGCCGCGGCCGTATCAGGCGATTTCCGCGCCAAAGGACGCGAATTTCTTCCTGAAAGACAAGCGGAAGGCGACCGATCCGGACGACGATGACAAGTAAAGGAGAAGAGTTCGCGCGTGGCTGCCCAAAAGGACGCCGAATTCGCTACAATGGAGCTACAGGCAATAAAGGAGGCCGTATGGAACCTATTCAGAGCGCAGGTGCTCTAGGCGGTCTTGGCTTTCCCGAAATCCTCGTGATCGCAATCGTGTTTGTGGTGCTTTTCGGAGGCAAAAAACTCCCCGAACTGGCCAAGGGATTAGGGGAAGGTATCAAAAACTTCAAAACCGCTTTGAAGGAAGATGAGAAGGTCGAAGAGAAGAAGCAGGCATAGGGCTTCGAGGAACCACCCGCACGGAGAGTTGGTTTCATCTCGGCTTCAGAACTAAATCGAACAAACGAGAAACCCCGCGAGGCTTAACGGCTTCGCGGGGTTTCACTCTTTGTGGGCCTTGGGGGCGGATTACTTGGCCTTCTTCGGCGGCACGATCGCGTCCTTGGCGGCCTTCGCCACCCGGAACTTCACGACCTTCTTGGCCGGGATCTTGATGGCTTCCCCGGTGGAAGGATTGCGGCCCATGCGGGCTTTGCGATCCACACGTACTAACCGTCCGATGCCTGGCAGGACAAACACGCCATTCTTCTTCACTTCGGCGATTGCCATTCCGGCGAGGCTGTCGAGGAATCCGCGCGCCGTCTTATTGTTTACTTCGCAGGTTTCGGCGAGCGACCTCACCAGTTGCGTCTGGGTCATTCTCTGATTCGCCATGATTCTCCTTTGGTTCTCCCGTTATTGATTGTTCCGTCGGGGTGCCTGGTCTCGTCTGGGCCGCACCGCCATATTGAACAGGATTGTAGACCGAAGCGTTCTGCCGAGCCCGTTCGATCGATTTCAATCATAAGGGAAGGGCATGTTGATGTAAAGAGAATCGCAAGAAAAAAGGCCGATTTCCGCGTCTTTTTTCCGAGGCTAGAGCTGAAGAGCCCAATCTACGGGGTTTCCGCGAAACCTACGCCGGATTTCCAAACGAATTCGCCTTCGCCGAATGCAGCTGACGCCTTGTTTTTCAGCACTCGGAAGTTCACCCGATTCCGCGGTGCCGGCCGCAATGCAATCCGGACTGCGGCGTAAAGCTTCAGCGCCGGGCCACCTGCGCTGGTCTCGCCCTCGTCGGCGGACGCTTCCATACGGCCTCGCGCGTGGTTGAGAAAGAGCGCAGACACGCTCACTCTTGCGAGAGTCATCGCCAGACTGCGGAGTCCCGAAGCCATCACGCGGCCGTGCAAGCCCGGCGCACTCGTGCCGAGCGCGGTGGCGAGCTCCAGGCTGGGCACCAGTGCCGCCGCCGAATCGATCGCCAGAAGGTCGACAGCGCCGGAGGCCGCCAGGCGACGCGCTATCTCCAGTGCCTGTTCGGCGGAATCCGGCTGGGCGACAGGCAGGCGCTCGATCACCACTCCCAGTGACGCGGCGTATGCGGGATCGAATGTGTGCTCGGCGTCAATCCAGGCGGCGGACAAGCCGGTCTGCTGAAGAGTAGCCAATATCTGCAGGGCGAGAGTGGTCTTTCCACTGGACGCCGGGCCGTACAGCTCGATGATGCGTCCACGCGGAATTCCGCCGCCTAACGCCGCATCCAGACGCGCAAAGCCGGTCGGAAAGGCTGCCAGCGGAGTGGTTTGCATGTTCGCAAGGCGTTTGCGAATGGCGCGCTGCCGATGCTCTTCCGGGATTTCGGACACCCGGCGCATTTAAGCAGAAGCCGCGGGCCAAACACCGGGGGCCAGGGGCCAGGGGCCGGGGGCCAGGGATCGTGCGTGGTGTTCGGCAGTGGTGGACATGGCGAAAAACGATTCGCGCGGAGTCAGCCCATCAGGCCCCTGGCCTCGCTTTTACCGTCGCGCGGGAACGGGCTTGGGTGCCGGTGTGGGAGCTGGTGCGGCCTCGGCCGCGGCAGCTGCGGCGTCGGGCGCGATCAGTCCCAGCGTCTTGCGAAGTTCGGTATCAATGGACTGTCGGACGTCAGGATTGTCCTTCAGGAACTGGCGGGCATTCTCGCGGCCCTGGCCGATGCGGTCACCTTTGTAGCTGAACCACGAGCCGCTCTTTTCCACCAGGCTCTGCGCCACCCCTAGGTCGAGCAGATCGCCCTCTTTCGAAACGCCCTCACCGTAAATAATGTCGAACTCGGCTTCGCGGAAAGGGGAGGCAACTTTGTTCTTGACCACCTTCGCTTTGGTTCGATTGCCGACTACCGATTCGCCGTCCTTGATCGCCGCGATGCGGCGGATGTCGAGCCGGACCGAAGCGTAGAACTTCAGGGCGCGGCCGCCCGTAGTAGTTTCGGGGTTGCCAAACATGACGCCGATCTTCTCGCGGATCTGGTTGATGAAGATCAAACAGGTGCGCGACTTGGAGACGACGCCCGTGAGTTTGCGAAGTGCCTGCGACATCAGGCGAGCCTGCAATCCCATGTGGCTGTCGCCCATTTCGCCATCAAGCTCTGCCTTGGGCACCAACGCCGCGACCGAGTCCACTACCAGCACGTCGATCTGGCCGGAGGCGGTCAGGTGATTGGTAATCTCGAGCGCCTGTTCGCCGTAGTCCGGCTGCGAAACCAGGAGATTGTCGATATCGACCCCGAGTTTCCGGGCATACGCCGGATCCAGCGCGTGTTCCACGTCAATGAACGCCGCGATCCCGCCCTTCTTCTGTGCCTCAGCAACTACCTGCAGGGCGATGGTGGTTTTGCCGGAAGACTCCGGGCCAAAGATTTCGTTGATGCGGCCCCGAGGAAAACCGCCGACGCCCAACGCAGCGTCCAGTGAGATCGAGCCCGTCGAGATCACCGATACCGGAACGATCGCGTCCTTCGACCCGAGACGCAAGATCGAACCCTTGCCGAATTGCTTTTCGATCTGCCCGAGAGCGAGGTC
The DNA here is from genome assembly GCA_035295745.1 of Bryobacteraceae bacterium. Classification (GTDB taxonomy): domain Bacteria; phylum Acidobacteriota; class Terriglobia; order Bryobacterales; family Bryobacteraceae; genus JAIQFL01. The sequence goes on from DATGIL010000028.1 coordinate 9,503, forward strand.
TAAGGCGCGTGCGCGCTCTTTTTCGTCCATTTGGGGAAAACTCCTGAAAGATGGGGTGAATGCTCATTGTAACAGCCATGCCACTTCGGAGTACGTTATCCTTTTTCAACATGCAGTCAGGACGATATAATCGGTCCAGAGGTTCTCCTTATGGCTACCCGGCTCGCCGCCGTCGTCCTCTTGCCAGTGATGATCTTAAGCGCAGCTTCCAAAAAGACCGTTGCCACCGCAAAAGGCGAAAACGAGGACTTGATCGTGACAGCGACTCTTTACCTGGAACCGTCCGATGTCAAAGAGTTAATCGGCAATGACCTCGACGGACATTATATTGTCGTGGACGTAAAAGTGGATCCCAAGTACGGCAAGGAGATTTCGGTCGACCGGGACGATTTCCAACTTCGCACGGACAAGGATGGCGAGAAGGCCAAACCGTACGCCGCCAGCCAGATTGCCGGGCAGGCCGTGTTGGTGCTCTCCGAAGAGGAGGGCGAGGCTAAGCAGAAGAAGTCGAAGTGGAGCATGGGCGGCATGGGAATGGGTGCGGGCAGCGGCGGCGCCAGCGAGCCCAAGGGTCCCACCAAAGCCACCATGAAGAATAACGACAAGCAAGAATCTCTGGAAAAGACCCTCGAAACCAGGATTCTCCCCGAAAAGAAGACCGATCAGCCGGTCAGCGGCCTGCTTTACTTCCCGATGGAGAAGCAGAAGATGAAGGACCTGGAGCTGATTTACGGCGGCAAGGAGAATCGAATCTCCTTGAAGTTTAAATAGCAAGAGCTTCCGGTTTGATAAGCTGAAGTGGATGAGAATCCTGGTCGTCGAGGACGAAAAGCGCATCGCCGACTTTCTCTGCAGGGGCCTGGAGGGTGCGGGCTACGCCGTGGATGCCGCGCCGACCGGCGCGATTGCACTGGATCATATCCACTCGGCTGACTACGATCTGGTGATTCTGGACTTGATGCTGCCGGACATGGACGGCCTTCAGGTCCTGGAAAAGGTCCGGAACCGCAAGGTCGGCCCCCCGGTCCTGATTCTCAGCGCGCGTGGCGGGCTCGACGATCGCGTGAAAGGCCTGGAGCAGGGAGCGGACGATTACCTGGTCAAGCCATTCGCCTTCGTAGAGTTGCTGGCTCGTGTGCGCGCACTTCTGCGGCGCGGCCAGCCGGCGCCTGAGCGGCTGCAGGTAGCCGATCTTTCGCTCGACTGCATCCGGCGGAAAGTACTGCGCGGCGTGGAGAACATCGAACTCGCTCCCAAGGAGTTCGGCATTCTCGAATACATGATGCGCAACCGCGGCCGCCCGCTCAGCCGCACGATGATCGTGGAGCACGTGTGGGACATGGACTACGATGGCCTCACCAATATTGTGGACGTCTATATCCGGCACCTGCGCAGCAAGATCGACGACCGTTTTCCGCAAAAGCTGATCCAGACGGTCCGCGGCATCGGGTACATGATCGAAGCTCCCGATAAACCAGCCGAACGTTCCGTGGAGCCGGCATCCGAACGGCAGGTGTGATGTGCTGCGCGAGATTCATCTTCGCCGTATCAGCCGAGGGCTGCGTTTTCGGCTGACGGCGAGCTACGCATTGTTCTTCACGGTGATCCTGATCGGCGTCGCCGGGCTGTTCCGCGAAAGCCTCAAGTCGAAGCTGAATAATCAGATCGAAGAAGAACTGAGCAGCGACTATGGCGCGGCCAAGGGCGGTTACCTTCGAATCGATTGGGATCCGGAGTCCGGGAAGGATGCGGCTAGCTGGTACTACGATGATGAGGATGCGGACGAAAGCACCACGGTAGGCGACATCAAGAAGGTCTACCTGATCACCGATCAGTACGGCAACATCCTGCAGAACGCCAAGACCAAGGAAAACGAGATCTCGACGACATACGACGATCTGGGCGCAGATCCGCCGGCGGAGATCGCCAAGCGTGTGCAATCGATGGTCGCCGCGAAGCCGAACACGCCTGGGAAGACTTTCTGGACTATACGCAGAAATTCACAGGGGGAAGCCTTCAAGATCCGCTCCGGGATCGTGTATTCCGAGCGCCACCAGGCCCCATTCTATGTGGCGATCGGGCATTCGCTGGCTGACAATGAGAAGATTCTGCGGCGGTTTACGTTCACTTATCTGGGAGTCATTCCCGGCGCGGTGATTCTAGGATGCTTTTTGGGATGGATCATGGCCGGCCGCGCACTGACTCCGGTGCTGGCCGTGGCACAGACTGCGCAACGAATCTCCAGCTCGAATTTAAGCCTGCGGATACCGACGCGGCAGGCGGGAGACGAACTGGATTACCTGGTGTTGACGTTCAACCGCATGATCGAGCGGTTGGAGGCGTCTTTCCAACAGATGAAGCAGTTCTCCGCCGATGTGTCGCATGAGCTGCGCACCCCGATCACGGCGATTCGCGGACAATTGGAAGTCGCCCTGTTTACAGCGAAAACCACCGAACAGTATCGCGAAGCCATCTTCAACGCGCTGCAGGACGTGGATCGTCTTTCCCAGATCGTGCGTGCGCTGCTCCTGCTTTCGCAGGCCGAATCCGGCCAACTGGCTTTGCAGAAGTCTCGCTTGAACCTCGCCGAGGTGGTGGGAGACCTGGTGGAGCAATTCCAGATTCCCGCCGAAGAGGCACGTATCAGTCTCACGGGGGACTTACCACCCGAGTGCCTGGTGGAGGCCGACCGCGTCCAGATCGAGCGCATGCTCACCAACCTGCTTTCGAACGCACTTAAGTTCACCCCGAAGGGCGGCTCGGTGAGGGTGGCGATTCAATCACTACCCGATCACGTCGAGATCGTAGTGCAGGACACCGGGCAGGGAATTGCACCCGAGTACCTGCCGCACATCTTCGATCGCTTCTATCGTGTGCCCGGTTCCGGAACTGCTCCAAGCCCGGAACAGGGTCTCGGACTGGGGCTGAGCTTTGTCGCCTGGATCGTAAAGGCGCACCACGGCAAGATCGAAGTCGACAGCACTCCCGGACGGGGCACGCGCTTCACCATCAAGCTTCCTCCCTGCGGCGTAGGCTCTGACACCATGGAACTCGCGGTCCAGACGGCTTCATTGCCGTAACGGCACTTTATGAACTTGTGGACACTGACCGACCTGACGACTCCGTGGTGTATCCACGTGGTGGCGACCCTGCGCGTGGCGCATCACATCGAGGCGGGGCACACGTCGATTGAGGAGTTGGCAACGTTGTGTGGCGTTGATCGCGATTCCTTGCATCGCGTAATGCGTCATCTCGTCGAGAAGGGTGTTTTCGAGCGGCCTTCGCACAGCAATTTCGCGCTGAACGATGTCTCACGGGGACTGCTCGAAGAGTCCACCCTGATTGGCCTCGATCTGAATGGGATCGGTGGACGGATGGCTCATGCCTGGAGCACATTGCTTCCGGCGGTTCGCACGGGCAGGCCCGCCTATCACGAGGTGTTCGGCCGGGGCTTTTGGGACGACCTGCAGGCCAATCCCGACATCGCCGCGAGCTTCGACGCGCTCATGGGAGTGATGGGCCATGGCGTTCCGGACCCGCAGATTCTGGTGAATCCGGCGGACTGGGACTCGGTTCGCACGGTGGTGGATGTGGGCGGCGGTACCGGTGTCCTGTTAGCGGAAATCCTGAAAGCGCATCCCGCGGTACGCGGCATTTTAGTGGATCTTCCGCGCGTAATTGCGCGGTCGGCGGAGGTCTTTGGGGCAGCAGCCGTCAGCGATCGTGTAACGGCGGTCGCCCAGAGCTTCTTCGATCCATTGCCTCCTGGCAAAGATGTCTATGTTTTGAAGAGCGTCATCGGCGATTGGCCCGATCGTGAAGCCCAGGCAATACTCGCACGGTGTGCCGAAGCAGCGCGTCCCTCGGGTCGCGTAGTGGTGTTTACGTCTGTCGAATCGCAACCGGATGCTTCGCCTGAACTGCTGATGATGGTGCTGGTCGGCGGAAAGGGCAGGACGCTGGAAGAGTTTCGCGCTCTGGCTCGCGGAGCGGGATTGGAAATCAGCGCGACCGGGCGGCATCCATCGGGCCGAGGACTCGTGGAGTGCCGCCCGGTCTGAGGCAAAGACGATGCCTTTTCCAACCGTGACTGCTTCTATAGCAGCCTGAAATTGACTTCAATCGTTGCGGCAACCGTGACGGGCTTGCCCTCTTTCATCCCCGGCCTGAAGCGCCATCTCGCCACCGCCTCGATCGCCTTCGCGTCCAATCCCATCCCGAGCATCCGTACCACTCGGATGTTCCTGGCTCTGCCTGACGGATCCACTTCGAGCGAAAGCAGCACACTCCCCTGGTATTTGGCCTTGCGAGCTGCCTCGCTATAATCCGGATCGACCTTGGACAAGACTATGGGCGCCGATACCCCGCCACCCACGCGGTACATGGGGCCGGGCTTCTCCTGTCCACCAGTGAGATTCGGAGTCTGCTCCGGTGAGGACTGCGAGCGGCATTCCAGGTCAAAGGTTCCATTCGCCTCGGCAGGCTTTCCGTCCACCTGGGCCGGACTGAATCTCCAGCCCTCCACCGCTTTCATGGCCGCATCATTGATCGCGGAGTTTTCTCCTTCGGCCACCTTCAGACCGCGCGGCTTTCCATCCGTACCGATCACAGCGTCCAGTTTCACCGACGCCGTCCCCGCGCCGCAGGCCGCGGGATCGGGCCGCACATAGTGGCTGAGCACGGGGGGAATGATGCTGGTAACACGTTTCCGCCTGTCCCTTTCTACGATGAAAGGCACTGCCTTCAACCGCCATCCTTCGGGTTCGAGTTGGAAAGGTACTTCCACCGCTTCGGCAAGCGTCGTAGACGAGGGCTTGAACTGCCATTGCTTCACCGCTTCGAGGGCCTTCTCGTCAAGTCCCATACCCAAGCCTGCGATCAGTTCCACATTCACGGGATTTCGAGAGTCGCCCACCTCCACGTACACGATTGCAGTGCCCTGAAACCCTGCCGCTCGGGCCTCTTCGGAATACTGTGCGGCTACTTTTTGGACGGGAATCCACGCGCTGGCAGGGGGAGCCGCCGGGGGACGCGACGGATCACCCGAGGCGATTGGGGGCAGGTATACATTCGGGGGCGCAATGATGCTCGGCTCCAAAGTGAGCCGAGGACTTCCGCTGTTCGCCGGTGTTCCGGCCACCCGAGTGCTACCTTCGGGAGGCAGGAAACTAAAGAGCGCTTCGTCCATCGGCCCACCCGTACGGATCGAAGAATAGATGAAACTGTAGTGTGCCTGGGCGGGGTCACCATTCGGTTGAATGAGCTTGCCCTCCCAGACGTCCTTCAGAACCAGGTCGCGTTCCTTTTCGAGCCAGACGGTGCGCACCGCATTCTGGGAGTTGCGGAGTCCCGGCACGCGCGCATACTCCGCACGCACCACGAAGCACCGAACCTGGTGGCCTTCGAACTCAAGTGACTCCTCCCCCTGCAATTGCGCCGACTGAATGTTCGCAGGAGCGCGGCCATATAAAATGTTTTCAAGAGCTGCTATGGATGAGCGCTGGGTACCCTCGGTCACAGTGTAAGTTTTAGTGCCCGGAGAGTAAGCCCAGGTGTTCTTGCCGTCCGCCACCACGGTCAAAGTCTCGACCGATCCCGCTGATGCGCGATATCGGAAGCGATTGGTCGAGGACTCCAGGGTGATGGAAGTGTCGACCTTCGTCCGGGTGCCCGGTGCCTCCATGAGTAACGAGATAGATGCTTGCAACGCCAGCGTCGTGGTTCCGGCGCCGTTGAAACTGTCGATTACTGGCCCGTCCGAGCGCGTAAGCAGATCTCGAGGATCGGGAGCGGTCTGTGCGTAAATGTGCCACCCAGTTACCGCAGAAGTGAATAACAAAATCGCGACATGTAGTCCAGGTTTCATGACTTATTTCCCTGCTTAATGAACGGGCCTTCGAGCAATTTTCCTTTGTTGGTATCGATACGAAACGGCGCCGGGCATCAGGCGGGCTGCGGTACCCGCGCGGCGGGTCAAAAGTAAAACGCCCGAAACGCCATAACATTCCGCCGATCCGGAGCTGACTTGAGAAGTGAAGCTCGACCCGCATAGTCTTTAGAGACCCTAGACCGGCTGTGACTCCGCCAAAAGGTTTCAAAACCGTAGTCACTCAGGCGCTTTGGAGCCTAGCACAAAATATTTATGGTTTCCAATTTCACATTATCGATTTGTCCTGTTTGTCACAACGCAGTTTGCGCTTTACAATTTGCACGCAGCGCAAGACCTTATGTAGCAGTATCGCGGATTTGCCCCCAGGTTCCTGCTGATTCTGACCGTGATCCAAAAACGCAGACCCTTGACACTTCTGCAGAAAGTGCAAATCATGACGCAGGGCTGCGGAAGGACTTGCGTTTGCCCATGCCAAAGGCGTCGTTCACCGCGATATCAAAACCGAAATATCATGTTGCTGCCGGATGGCAACGTGAAGATTATGGATTTCGGCATTGCGATTGCCCCCAACCGCGATACCGTCGTCGTATCGCAGGCCATCGGCATTCCCTGCACCCCCCGTACCTCGCGCCGGAACAGATCGAAGGCCAGCGAGCCAACGAGCAGACCGATATCTTTTCATTTGGCGATGTCTGTGACGAGTTGCTGTCGGGCGCACATCCTTTCGAGAAGTTCAAAAACAACAGGGGGATGTTGGTCAATAAGAGGGGCCACAGCAAAGCCTGAATTCGAAACTACTCGGACACCTGACGAAAAGGGAGTGGCCCCGCTGCTCCCCTTTCATGTTGCGCCGATTGGCCTATTTCGCCGGGGCCTCTAGTGCTGGAATATTCGAGTCGCGAACCAGCTTGTTGAAGGCCGCCACATCCGTGGTGAGCAGGTTGTTCAGCGATTTCAACTCGGCGTTCGCGCGCGTAGCCAGATCCTCATAGACCATGTACGACTGCGCAGTGGGCGGATCGTCGGAACTCTCCACCACGCCCAGCACGTGCGCGAGTTTGTTGTTCAGCTTGATGGGATAGTTGAGCGGATCCTCGCTGGCACGATTCTTGGTCTGATAGAGATTCTCTTCGACCGCGGTGAGCTTGCGGCTTAGCTCCCTGGCCGCATCAGCCACGCGCTTGTCGTTGCGCCGCGCGTACTCGTCAAGCTGTTTGCGCAATTCGCGAATGCGGATCACGCCTTGGTTCGTCTCGGAAAGCTTGTCGCGAAGCTGCAGAGCCAGCGAGATCTGCTTGGCATAATCTTCGGGAGTGGTTTTGAGACGGGGATCCTTCTTCACTTCGAAGCTCTCCGTCTGCGATTTGCCGTCTACCGTGAGGCGCACCTGGTAGGAGCCTGGCGAGACGCGCGGCCCGGTCACGCCACCGGCCCACATGATCAGGCCCGGGAAAGTGGTAGCGTCCTCATAGCGCAGATTCCAGACGAAGCGATTCATGCCGGCCTGGGTCGCCAGACGGGCGGGTGGACCGCCGCGGAAGGGATTATCGTCCTCCTCGCCAGCGGCGCCGGGAGGAGGCTCGATTACCTTGCTGGAGAACTTCTTCACCAGCTTTCCGGCGGAGTCCAGGAACTCGAGCGTCACTTCGCCCTGCGGCCGATTCTTCAGGTAGTAGTAGACTGCCGCTCCACCGGGAGGATTCTCGCCGAATGCGGCGACCCCACGCGGCCCGCGGCCTCCGCTGCCGAAACGATAGGTGTCTTTCGGCTTGAAGAGATGGGCATCCTCGGTCGACACGCTGTCTTTGATCTGATAGAGCAGCGGCACGTCGTCCAGGACGTAGAATGCGCGTCCCTGCGTCGCCACTACCAGCTCTTGCTCCCGCTTGTGAAAGGCCACATCCGTAATTGGCGTGATGGGGATGTTGAGTTGGAACGGCTTCCAATTCTCGCCATCGTCATGCGAGATGTAGAGTCCGAACTCCGTCCCCGCGATCAGCAAACCCTTGTGATTGGGATCTTCGCGCACCACGCGCGTAAAGGAGTGTTCCGGAATTCCGTTGACGATCTTCTTCCACGTCTTGCCGTAGTCGCTGGTCTTGTAGAGATACGGCCGGAAGTCGTCCGACTTGTACATGGTTCCCGCGACGTAGGCCGTTCCGGCATCGTGCGCCGAGGCGTCGATGGAATTGATCTGGATCCATTCCGGCATGTCCTTCGGGGTCACGTTGCTCCAGTTCTTTCCGGCATCGCGCGTGACGTGCACCAGGCCGTCGTCCGAACCTGTCCAGATGACGCCCTTGGTCACAGGTGACTCCATGAAGGTGAAAATGGTGCAGTAATACTCGATGCTGGTGTTGTCCTGCGTAATGGGTCCGCCGGAGGTGCCCATCTTCGACTTGTCATTGCGCGTCAGGTCGCCGCTGATGGGTTCCCAACTCTGGCCTTCATTGGTGGTCTTCAACAATACGTTGGCGCCGATGTAGAGCGTCTTCGGATCGTGCGGCGAGAAAGCGATCGGGTAGCTCCACTGGAAGCGGTACTTCATCGCTTCGACGCCATATCCCATGGTGTTGTCGGGCCAGGCGTTGATGTTGCGGCTCTGGCCGGTGCGATGATCCTGGCGGGTGATGAGGCCGTCATAGGAGCCCGCGTAGACAACCTGGGAATCGCGCGGATCGGGTGCAATCCAGCCGCTTTCGCCTCCTCCCACGTCGTACCAGTCCTGCTCCGTGATGCCGGCGCCGGACGTACGGCTGGCGGTGCGCACGGTGGTGTTGTCCTGCTGCGCGCCATAGATGTTGTATGGGAAATCGTTGTCGAGCGCCACGCGGTAGAACTGGGCGGTGGGCTGGTTCATGATGCTCGACCAGGTATGTCCGCCGTCGGTAGTGATGTTGGCGCCGCCATCGTTGCTCTCGATCATGCGCTGCGGATTGTCGGGCGCGATCCAGAGGTCATGATTGTCGCCATGCGGCGGGCGCATGGTCGACCAGGTCTTTCCGCCATCGATCGACTTGTGCATGCCCACGTTGAGTGCGTACACGGTGTCGGGGCTCTGCGGATCGGCAAAGATATGCGAGTAATACCAGGCGCGCTGGCGGAGGATGCTCTGCTCGTTCACCTTGGTCCAGGTGCGGCCGGCGTTCTCGGAGCGGAAGACGCCGCCATCGGTGGCTTCCACCAAAGCCCACACGCGTTCCGGATTCGCCGGAGAGACGGTCACGCCAATCCGGCCGAGCACGCCGCGCGGCATGCCGGGAGCGCGCGACAGATCGGTCCAGGTGTCACCCCCGTCAGTCGACTTCCACAGTCCGCTGCCCGGCCCGCCGCTATCGAAATGATACGGATTGCGGCGTACTTGCCAGAAGCCGGCATAGAGCACACGCGGATTGTTGGGGTCGAGTGCAATATCCACGGCGCCGGCGTCCGCGCCGCGAGTGAGCACCTGTTTCCACGTCGCGCCGCCATCGGTAGTGCGGAAGACGCCGCGCTGCTCGTTGGGCCCAAACAGATGGCCAAGCGCCGCGACATAGGCGATGTCCGGATTCTTCGGGTGTATGCGAACGGCGCCAATGTGGTAGGTGTCCTGCAATCCGACATTGCGCCAGGTTTTGCCGCCGTCCACCGATTTGTAGACGCCATCGCCGTTAGACGCGTTGCCGCGAACGCAGGCTTCGCCCATGCCAACATAGATCACGTTGGGGTCAGAATCGGCCACTGCGATGGCACCGACGGAACTGGTTTTGAAGAAGCCGTCCGAGATGGGAGCCCACGTGGCACCCCCATCTGTGGTCTTCCAGACGCCTCCGCCGACGCCACCGAAGTAATACGTGCTGGGCTGCGAGGGAACGCCGGTAACGGCTACCGATCGTCCTCCGCGGAATGGGCCGACCAGTCGAAACTTCAGTTCCTTGAAAAGGTCCGCCTGCTGCGCAACCACAAGCAGCGGAAACACCAACAACGACGCCGTCCGTACTAGCCTCATAGTTTCGCATGGTAGCAGAAGTAGGGACGATTCCGGATGTGGTCGACATGAGAGAATCGGCTGGAGCAGGGAGTATCGAACATGCTTCGCACTGCAGCACTGTTGGCGCTTGTCCCGTTGGGCCTCATAGCGCAAAGTTTTTCGGGTCGCTGGGAAGGTACCGTTGAGACCCCTGGCGGCCCGGCGAAGATTTATCTCAGCATGCATCAGGAGGCGATGGATCTGGCAGGTAGTGTGACCTATGCCGGCACGGTGCTGCCGATCGAGAGCGCCTCTGTGAATGCGGATGAGGCGACGATCGCGACGCGCCAGGAGTCATTCCATTTCCGAATCGACGGCGCAGGGCTGAAAGGCGAAGTTCGCTTCCGCGATCGGCAGGCTGCGGTGCGGCTTTCGCCTCTTCCGCCTGATGCAACTGTGGTGGTGTTGTCGGTTGAGGCGGCCAACATTCGTGTGCTCCATAGCATGGGACCGAATGCCGATCAGAAGGCGATTGCATTCGTCCGCAGTTTGAAGCTCCGGCCAATGATTCGCGACGATCGCCCACGCTCAGCAAACGTGCCACGGTCGAAGTGATTGTTCCGAGCGGGCGTGGCGCAAACACTCCTGTTTGCCGCGTCGAGACTCCTCTCGACGCTTTTCGTGGGTCCGCTGAGTCTGGGTACGAACAAGATCTCGCGGGTTGAAATTGCTGCGCACCGGAAAGTCTCGACAGCGGTGTGGAGACGGCAAATAGGAATGTTTGCGCCAGGCCTTAATCAGCCGGCGTCGAATGCTTCTATCAACTTCTCTGACCTGCTGGCGCATCTCCTCGCGCAGGTCAGCAAACCTGGCACGGTCGAAGTGATTGTTCCGAGCGGGCGTGGCGCAAACACTCCTGTTTGCCGCGTCGAGACTCCTCTCGACGCTTTTCGTGGGTCCTCTGAGTCTGGGTACGAACAAGATCTCGCGGGGTGAAGTTGCTGCGCGCCGGAAAGTCTCGACAGCAGTGTGGCGACGGCAAATAGGAATGTTTGCGCCAGGCCTTAATCAGCCGGCGTGCAATGCTTCTATCAACTTCTCTGATGAAACGATCTGGTACCTACTTCAGAAAAGCGATCACCAGTGGATTCACGACTTCCGGGTGCTCGTACTGCGGAATGTGCGCCGCATCCTCGATGGCGTGAAATTCGGCCTGCGGAATCGCTCGCCGCACGTCCGCACTCAGTTCGATCGGCACATCCCGATCCGCCTTACCCCAGATCAGCAGTACTGGCTTGCCGCTCTTGCCGGCCGCCAGAAACTCATGCGTCACGTCCTGCGTCAGGTAGTTCCGCATCGTCTGCAGGATCGCCCCGCGGAAGCCGATATAGCGCATCTGGTCGAGGTACGGGTCGAGATAATGCGGGTATTGACTTGGGTGCGCGAAATCGGCCCACTGCGATTGCGCCAGTCCCGGCGCCACTCCGACCGCCATGTTGTAGGTCCCGAGGACCGGCAAGCGCAGGCCGTACGGCAGCGAAATCGCCGTCCAATAGCCTGGATCGATCAAGACCACGCGCCGCACTTTTTCCGGATGACGATTGGCGAAGGTGAGCGCCAGCGGGCCTCCCATTGAGATACCCGCGATATCCACCTGCGCGATGCCCAGGGCATTCAGCAGATCCGCGATCTGCCGATCATAAAAGTCCGCGTCGTAGCGGGCATCCGGGCGATCGGAATAGCCGCGTCCGAAAAGTTCGTAACGAAGCACATGGAGGCCAGCGCCGGTGAGCCCCTCAAAAGTCGGGTCCCAGACGTTGTACGGCGTCGAAAAGCCCGGAACCAGCAGCAGGGGCACGCCCGTTGCCGGTCCGCCCAGTTGGTAATGCGTCACGCCGTCGGTCAACTTCACGAAGCTGCCCGAAACGCCGCGCCGCGCCTCGTCGTTCATCACGAGGGTCTCCTGGTCGGACTGGAGGTAGCGCATCAGGGGCAGTGCGGCCACCGCCGCGACCGGAATCAGGATCACGGCGGCAATGACGGGCGCGGAACGCTGCATGCCGGCGCACCCTACGCGAACGGACTGCGTTTTATAGCGTAATCGACTGCTTCCTGCGGGACGCTGAATTGCGACATCGCGCTATTGCCCATGTACCCGAGATCCTTGATCCCGATCGGGCTGGTGTAATAAGCATCAGCCACCATGCGGCGGGCCCATGCGAAGAACTGAATCCCCGGATTTAACGCCTGCGATTCGTTCTTGCGATAGGCGATCGCGTCGAGCAGTTCGGTCTGTCGTGCGGGCGGAGCGCTCACGAAATCGACCCCGTCATTGCGGCGCCGGCTCTCGTCGTCAAGCCATGCCAGTCCGCCCGTGTAGATGTCGCGCATCTCGTCGCTCGCCGCACACAGGAAATCGATGAAGTCGGCCGCACCCGCCTCCAGCGCACCTTTGGAATGCTCGTCGGTTGGAAGGATCAGGTCCGAGAGCCGCTGCAGCGTGGCGTACTCGTGCGCCGTCAGCCCCTTCGGCTGGTACTTGCCCTTCTGTCCCGCGGCGTCCTGCGCTATCGCTTGGTGGACGTGTTGCGAGTCCTGCGCGCTCAACACTTCCTCGCCGACGGCAGCCAGGCTCACGGCCGCGCCGATGCGGACCAGCAGATCGCGCCGCGAAAACTCCAGATTCTCAGACATTGCCCTTCCTCATCTCCTCAACCAGATATTCGGAGGCGCGCCAGGCGAACGCCACGATGCTCAAGGTCACGTTCTTGTCGGGCTGGCTCACGAACGGCGCCGCGTCGCAGACAAACAGATTTTTGACGTCGTGCGCCTGGTTATATTGATTCAGCGCCGAGGTCTTACCATCCTTGCCCATCCGCACCGTGCCCGCTTCGTGAATGATGAAACCGCCCACCGAGATCGCCTTGTCCGCCTGGGGCTGCTGGCCGAGCACCGTTCCGCCCATGGTCTCGATGATCGATGCGAAGGTCTGTTCCATGTGGCGCACCTGCTTGATCTCGCTCTCGCCCCAGGCAAAGTGGAAGCGGAGCACCGGGATCCCCCAGGCGTCCACACGCTGCGGATCGATATCGCAGTAGCTATTCGGATTGGGGAGCATCTCGCCGCGTCCGGCGAAGGAAACCGTGGCTCCGTATTCTTCGCGAATTTTGTCCTTCAGCGACTTGCCGTAGCCTTCATGACGCGCGCATTGACCGGAGAACGACCCCAGTCCTGGCATGCCGAAGCCGCCGCCGATTTCGATGTGATAGCCGCGCGGGAAGTCCTTCTGCTTATCGCCGTACAGCCACCACGGCACATAAACGTGCATGCCGCCGATCCCGTCGCTATTGTGCCGCGGGAGATTCACCAGCGCCGGGACCAGGCCGCTGGCGCTGTAGCCCACGGAATCGGTCAAATAGCGGCCGACCACGCCGGAGGTATTGGCGATGCCGTTCGGAAATCGCGCCGACTTGGAATTCAACAGCAGGCGGGCCGATTCGCAGGCGCTCGCGGCCACCACCACGGCTCGGCAGCGGATCTGCTTTTCCGTGCGCGTGGCTTTGTCGACATAGGAAACCGCCGTCACCTTACCGGAGCTGTCGGTCACCAGTTCGCGAGCCATCGCGCCGGTGATCAGGGTGAGCTTGCCGGTCTTCATCGCGGGAAAGATCATCGCCTGGCTGGAGGTGAAAGCCGACGCGGTTTGGCATCCCCGTCCGCATTGCCCGCAGTAGTGACATGCCGCACGTCCATTGATGGACTTCGTCAGCATCGCCATCCGCGAAGGGATGCACGGAATATTCAGCTTCGCGCAAGACTTCTGCACCAGCGTCTCATGCACGCGCGGCGGGATGGGAGGGAGAAAATTGCCGTCGGGTGCAGTGCGCAGACCTTCTTTCGTGCCCGTCACACCGATGAAACCTTCGGCCTTGTCGTACCACGGCGACATCTCGGCATAGGTCACCGGCCACGGGTCACTGAGCCCGTCTTCCGGTTGGAAATCGTAGTCGGAGAAGCGTAAGGAAATGCGTCCGTAGTGGTTCGTGCGGCCGCCCAGAATTCGCGACCGAAACCACGTAAACTGGCTGCCTGGTGCGACCGTGTAGGGCTCGCCCGGAAGGGTCCAGTTGCCGTTGGGAGCCGAAAAGTATCCGAATGCCTTCTCGCTGCGCCCGAAGTACATCTCCGCATGCGGCCCGGCGCCCCGATGGTCTACCTGGTAGGGCAAGACGTGCTCTTTGAAATCTTTGGCCGGATTGAGCATGGGCCCGGCCTCGAGGAGTGCGACGTTGAGTCCTTTTTCAGTGAGAACCTTGACGGCAGTGCCGCCCCCTGCCCCGGACCCGACGACCACTACGTCGAAGACGCGGGGGCTACGCGTGATTTGCAGCATCCTCTACCCATCTTACATGCTGCCGGCACGGTGGCTGCGCGCGGCACTCTCAGCCGCGTTCCTCGCAGGGATTGCCCAGGTGCTCCACGCGGCGGCGCAGGGGACGTTTCCCTCTGGCCTTCAGGCTGGCGAGCACGTGTTTGTTGTCGACTCCCGCGGTGACGAACTCCGTTCCCGCGCGCTGCATCTCCGAAAGAAGCTTTTCCCCAGCCTCGTCGATGAACAGCACGTCGCTGAGGTCCAGCGTCGCCGGCGCGCGAGGGGCGAGTTGCCGCGCGTTCAGCCAACTGGCACGCAACTCCTCCACCCATGGTCCGGCAAGGTCTCCGCAGAGACTCCACCGCTGTCCGGCAGCGGTTTCCGTGTACGAGACGCGCAGCATCGCCATCACCTCAGAGGTGTAATGGCATGCGGAACACCACGCCTACGTTGCGAACTTGCCGGACCGGCGCCCTCACGGTCGCGGCTCGTAACTGCCTGCAAACACGCGCTGAAATAGACGCCGGGCGGGTTCGCCAGTGCTTTCTCGAGCCTTTTCCGCAGCCGGCGAGAAGCTGCACCCGTGACCGGGAAGCGGCACGCTACCGGAATTTCGGCATTTGACCGCGTCAGGCGCCGGTGCGCGAAATGCGGATGCCGAGTTTTTGCATGCGGGACTGCAGGGTGGAACGCTTCAGGCCCAGACGGGCCGCGGCGCCTTCGGGACCGGCGACCACCCAGTTGGTTTGCTCCAGCGCTTCCAGAATCTGCTGCCGCTCGGCCTCTTCGAGAGCGGCGCGCATGCCGGCTTTTGCCGGTGCGGGCAGCGCGTGACCGTTCACTGGCGCTGCGGCGGACACGGGCGTATGACCATTGGTGCGCAAATCGTCGCTGCGCACCGCCAACACCGGACCGTTCGTGAGAATGACGGCTCGCTCAATCACGTTCTGCAGCTCGCGAATGTTCCCGGGCCACGGATAGCGAACCAGCGCGCTCATGGTTTCGGACGGGATCGCGTCGATCGCCTTGCCCAGGCGCCGGGCGAACTGCTGGACGAAATGGCGGACCAGGAGTGGAATGTCTTCGGGACGTTCCCGCAGCGCCGGAACGCGAACCGGAAACACGTTGAGACGGTAATAAAGGTCCGAACGGAACTTCTGTTCGGCCACCAGAGCCTCCAGATCGCGATTGGTCGCCGCGATCAGACGCGCGTCCGTGCGCAAGGTTCGCGCGGAGCCGAGCCGTTCGAATTCACGCTCCTGCAAAACCCGCAGAAGCTTGGGCTGCAGCTCGATCGGCACCTCGCCGATTTCGTCCAGGAACATGGTGCCCCGGTTGGCCAGTTCGAAGCGGCCGATGCGCTGTGCAATCGCTCCCGTGAACGCCCCGCGCTCGTGCCCGAAAAGTTCGCTCTCGAGCAACCCCGTGGGAATCGCCGCGCAGTTCAGTTTGACGAAGGCGTTGGATTTGCGTGAGCTCAAATTGTGCACGGCCCGCGCGATCAACTCCTTGCCCGAACCCGTCTCCCCATAAATCAGGACAGTGGAATCGGTGGGCGCCACGGTCTCGATCTGCTCCAGCACAAGCCGCAGAGCCTCGCTCCGGCCGATGATCTCTTCGAACTTCAGTTCGCTGCGGATCTCGTCTTCGAGGTACAGCTTCTCCTGCGTCAGCTTGTTCTTAAGATTCGAAACTTCGCCGAAGACGCGGGCATTCTCGATGGCGATCGCCACCTGGTTGGCCATCTGCGCCACAAACGCGAGATCGTCCGGACAAAACGCGTCCTCGCGCCGCGTGCCCAATGACAGCACTCCTAAGATGCCACTGCGGCCCTTGAGCGGCACATGTGCCAGCGATTGTATGCCGAAGTGTTCCAGACCTTCGTTCTGGATGTCTTCGCGGCTCAGAATTGCTGCTTCACCGCTCTGAAAGACGCGAACGGCGCTAGTCTTTTCACCGGCATCGGGTTCGTATCCTTCTTCGATCTTGAGTGGAGCATCCGGAAAGTCCAACGCATAAATCCGCAGCTTCCCGTCTTCTGGATCCGGAAGATCGATCCCGACCCCGTCGCATTTCATGACACGGCGAATGTGCGCCGAGATTTCAGTCAGCACCTCGTGCAGATTGAGACTCGAGACCACGCGATTGGTAAGGTCGAGCAGCAGTTCCAGGCGCTCGTGCGCCCGTTGCGATGCGCGAAAGTTGATCGCATCGTCCATCGCCAGCGCGATCTGGTCGGCCACCAAGGCGCAGAAACGAACCTCATCCTCCGAGTACGCATTGCGCTTCACGCTTGCAATCACAATGCTGCCCAGCCGCCGGTGCGCAGTCGTCAGAGGAAATGCGATTAGAGATTGAAGTCCGGCCGTCCGCATGACGGGGGTCGAAGCAGGGAAGCGAGTCTCGCCATCGAGAGTGCCCAGCACCACCGTCTCCTGGTTGCGAAAGACCCAGGCCGCCAGCGTTGCCTCGCGTTCGATTTCCGATTGGCCGCGCTCCTGCTTGCGGCAGCCAGTGCCGAAGTGCCAATTGACTTTGTTCGACTGCTCGTCAAATTGCGCGATGCCGTCGAACGGAACGACCTGGCTGAGCTCGTGCACCAGGATGCCGAATAACTCACGCGGTTCTTTTCCAGCACGGATGGAGTTCGCGATCCGTATCAGCGATTCGTAACGATCGGCTGTGGACCGGTCTGGCTCCGCGACTGCGACTGCCGACGTGCCCATGTAAGTGAATCCCCCCATCTCGTCAATCAGGTCCCTTTAGATTTTCTAGATGCGCATCCGATTGAGCGGGATTCAATGTAGCGGCGACTGCGGAGTTAATTACGGAAGTAAAGACACTACAGGCGGCCCGGTGTGCGGCCGCCTGCCAAACTGAAGCTTTAACGCTTTAATACTTCGGGACGCTGGGGTCGACCTTGTCGCTCCAGGCGAGAATGCCACCCACCACGTTTCGCACGTGCTGGAAGCCGGCCTGGCGCAACACCGCGCATGCTTTCGCGCTGCGCATGCCGCTGCGGCAGTGGATCACGATATCCGCCTCAGGATCGAATTCGCCCACGTGCTTCGGAAATTCGCCGAGGGGAATCAGTTTCGCGCCCGGAATCGAGCAGATCTTGTACTCGTGCGGTTCGCGCACGTCGATCAGCACGAAGTTGTCGCCGCGATCGATCTTCTCTTTCAGTTCCACAACATCGATTTCGCCTTCGTTCACCTTGCTCTCCTCGACGGGCGCCGGGCTTTGCTGCGGCACCCCACAGAATTGTTGGTAATCGATCAGTTTCGTGACCGTGGGATGGTCGCCGCACACCGGGCATTCCGGATTCTTTCGCAGCTTCAGCTCGCGGAACTTCATTCCCAGGGCATCGTAGAGCAGCAGTCGTCCCACCAGAGGCTGGCCGATTCCCAAGATCAGCTTCACCGTTTCCGTCGCCTGAATCAGGCCGATGGTGCCGGGCAGGATCCCCAGCACGCCGCCTTCGGCGCAGCTCGGCACCAGGCCGGGAGGTGGCGGTTCCGGATACAGGCAGCGATAGCAGGGGCCTCCCTCATACGCGAAGATCGTGGCCTGCCCCTCGAACCGGAAGATCGAGCCGTACACATTCGGCTTGCCCAGGAGGACGCACGCATCGTTCACCAGGTACCGCGTAGGAAAATTGTCGGTCCCATCCACCACCACGTCGTAATCTTTGAGAATGTCGAGCGCGTTTTCGCTGGAGAGAGCCGTCTCGTGCTTGACCACGGTGAGATTCGGATTGATGCCCTGCATCTTCTCCGCCGCCGAGTCGATCTTCTTCCGCCCAACGTCCGCAGTCGAATGAATCACCTGGCGCTGCAGATTGGTGAAGTCCACTACGTCGAAATCGACAATGCCGATGCGCCCGATTCCGGCCGCCGCGAGGTAGAGTCCCAGCGGTGCGCCGAGTCCGCCGGCGCCCACCAGCAGCACCTTCGCCGCCTTCAGCTTCTGCTGCCCTTCGATTCCCACTTCCGGGATGATCAGGTGCCGGCTGTAGCGCAGGATCTCGTCTTTGGTGAGAGCGGCCTCTTCCGGCGGCGCAGCGACAGGGGAGCCGCCGGCGATTGAAGGAACCAGCGAGATGGTGTCGTCTTCCTTGGTAGACGTCGCATCCTTACTCATGTAGCGGATGTCTTCGTCGTTCAAATAGACGTTGACGAAGCTGCGCACTTTGCCTTCGTCGGTGAAGATCTGTTTGCGAAGTTCGGGAAACTGATCGGTGAGCGAGCGCAATACCTCACCCACGGTGCCTCCCGTGACGGTCACGGAATCCTGTTTTCCGGTGAACTGCCGCAGGGGCGTCGGTATCAAAACTTTGGCCATATCAGTAGATCAACTCCTCTTTTGCCGCCGCGGTCTGATCGTAGTTCGGCAGCCAACTGTTGGCGTGGTGAAACTCGCCGCGTTGAATGGAGAGCACCACGAAGGAATACCACGGGCAGGAATTCTGTAAATCAGTCGTCGAAAAGTAGGCGTCGCAATCGGGATGCGAGTGATAGATGCCGATAAGGTCCATCTTCTTCTCGCGCGCCGCTTTGTCGGCAGCCAGCAGATCCGCGGGCCGCAGTTCGTACCGCGTGGCCTGCGCGCCCCCATAGGAATTCTCCAGAGGCATGGCGATGCGCACGGTCTTATCATCTGCGTCGATGGAGCCGAGCATGGCTCCGCAGCACTCGTTTGGATAAGCCTGGCGGGCGTGCGCTACCATGGCCGCCCAGGCATCGGATTCGACCCGGATCATTAACTTAATCGTCCCAGAAATGCTCGCTCAAATACTTCTCGGCACTGTCACAGAGTATGGTGACAATCATAGCGGATTCGCCGCGTGCGGCGAGTTCGCGGGCGAGCACGGTGGCCGCGAACACATTGCAGCCCGAAGAAATACCCACTAGCAGGCCCTCTTCCTTGGCCAGCCGGCGGACCATTTTGTAGGCATCCTCGGTTTCGATCCACAGATTGCCGTCGGCCATCTGGTCATCGTAGAAGCCCGGCCGAATGGCGGTCGGCATGTGCTTGAGCCCTTCCAGCCCGTGGAAGCCGCTGGAAGGCTGCGCGGAGTAGCACTTCACTTCGGGCAGATCGCGGCGCAAGCGTCGAGTCGTGCCGGTAAAGGTTCCGCTCGTACCCATCGCGGCGACGAAGTGCGTCATGCGTCCGCCGGTTTGTTTGATGATCTCGGGGCCAGTGTGTTCGAAATGCGCTTTCCAGTTGGCGGGATTGTTGTACTGGTCGGGGTAGAAATAGAGGTCGGGATCCGCCATGTAAATTTCGCGCACCATGCGGATGGCGCCATCGGAACCCTCGTTCGGATCGCTGAAGAGCATCTCTGCGCCGTAGGCTTTCAGGATGCGCTTCCGCTCGGGCGACGCATTCCCCGGCAGCACCAGTTTGACCTTGTAGCCGCGATTGGCGCCGATCATCGCATAGGCGATGCCGGTATTGCCGCTGGTGGAATCGAGAATGATCCGATTGTGATTGAGTTTCCCGGAGCGCTCGCCATCCAGCACCATGTTCAGCGCAGCGCGATCCTTGACCGATCCGCCGGGGTTGAAGTACTCGGCTTTGGCGCAGATCTCGATGCCCGGAAATTCATTGGGGATGCGCTCGAGGCGCACCAACGGAGTGTTTCCGATGGTCGCGAGCAGAGGCTCGGCTTCGGTACGGGCGAGATGCGGAATGGGGAGCAACGCCATGATCACTTCCTTGGATTCATTGAACGCCAACTCGGATGCGAATATCGCATGTAGCTGGATTCAAAGGAATTATCATACATCGAAATCAACATCATTGTACCATCGCCCTAATCCCTGTCAATGAAGTAGGGAAAGCCGCAAAACCGGCCTGTGCGAGACTGGCAACATGCGCGTCGCCATCGTTTCCGATGTCCACGGCAATCGCACGGCGTTGGAGGCTGTCGTTGCCGATTTGCGAGAGACATCCCCCGATCTCATCCTGCACGGAGGCGATCTGCCGCATGGCGGATCGAGTCCGGCCGAGGTGGCGGACCGGATTCGCGATCTGGGCTGGACCGGAGTGCTTGGAAATACCGATGAGATGATGTTCCGGCCTGAATCGTTGACAGAATTCGCGAGCCGTGCGCCCCAATTGACGACCCTGTGGGCAGCCATCGCGGAGATGGCGGCGTGGACGCGCGATGCCCTCGGCCAGCAGCGAATTGCGTGGCTTGCCGGACTGCCGCAGAAGCTGATTCGTGAGCCGCTGGCGATGGTTCATGCGAGTCCCGCGAGTTGCTGGCTTTCTCCCGCGGATGCGGCCAGTGATGCCGAGTTGGAATCGGTGTACGGACCGCTGGGCCAGCCGGTCGCTGTCTACGGGCATATTCACCGCCCGTTCGTTCGCAAGATTGCGGGATTAACGGTGGCCAACTCGGGCAGCGTGGGCCTGCCCTACGATGGCGATCGCCGCGCGAAGTACCTATTGCTGGACGATCGCGAGGCTTCGATCCGGCGCGTGGAGTACGATCTCGATCGGGAACTCCGCACGCTGAGGGCCTGCGGCTTGCCGCACAGTGCATGGGTCGCCAGGATGCTGGAGAGCGCCGGTCCGCAGATGCCATAAGGAGGATGAATGACGATAGATGATGAAATCCTGGCTTGCGAGTCCGAACTCCGGCAGGCCCAACTCACCGGCGATATCGCGGCGCTCGATCGCCTGCTCGACGATCAACTGGTGTTCACCAATATCGACGGAACCCTCGCCACCAAGAGCGACGATCTGGAGTTGCACCGCTCGGGGCAGTTACGCATCACCCGGATGGACCCGACCCATCGCCAGTTGTTGCATCTGGGAGCTACGTCGGTAGTGAGTGTTCGAATGAACGCGGAGGCCATCATCGATGGCGCGCCAGTAAGCGCGACGCTGCGCTACACACGCATCTGGCACAAGCGTCCGGGAGGATGGCGCCTGGTCGCAGGCCACCTTAGCACAGTCGCGGCTTCCTGAAGGTTCGCAGAAAAGGGCAAAATTATCTGAAAATCTGTTGAAGAATTCCGCATTCCATGGCAAAATGGAGTTTCAGATGCGGATTCTACTCAATTCCGTGATGGCGGCATTGGTGATCGCAGCGCTCTTTTGGGGAAACTGTTTCTCTTGTCCGCATACCTACCAGCCCGCCCACAGGTGCTGCCATCACGGTAAACCGGCTACCGAAAAGTGCAGTACTCAGGGGCTGCGCCACTTTGTGCAGGCCGAGCGAAGCCAACAGGCTGCGCCGGCGCCAGCCGCAGTCAATGTAGTCGCAATGCCGCATCCAGTTACCCGGACCCAGGCTCTTCCCTACAGTTCTTCTGTTCCGCTGCTGCACGCCCCGCCTGATCCTCTCTCTCTGCGAATCTAGACCCATTTCGAAAACGTCGGCGTTTGGCGCCCACCCGAAAAGTCTCCGACAGAAGTGTCGAGACGGCAAACAGGAGTGTTTGCGCCACGTTGTCCAGGGAGAGGGAGATGAGAATTCAATTTATTTTATGCATCATGGTGCCTGCGCTCGCAGGGGCGCAGCCGCTGGCTTCGCTCGTGGATGAGGCGCTGCGAAGCAATCGCGAGATTCTGGCCGCGCAAAAGAAATACGAGGCGGCGCGGCAGCGTCCCAGTCAGGCAGGCGCGCTACCCGATCCCTCCATCTCATTGGGCTACACCTCAAATGGCGGACCGTGGCCCGTCGCCGGCATCGGACGCGCGGCTACCAGCAACGTGGGTCTGATGGTCTCTCAGGAAATGCCCTTTCCCGGCAAGCGCCAGTTGCGCACGGAGATCGCATCGAAGGAAGCCGATGCCGAATTTCAGCAATACCTTGCCGTGCGGCTCGACATCGCCTCGCGTCTCAAACAGGCCTATCACGAACTGCATCACGCCAACGCCGGCGCCGCCTTCATCGTGCGAGAACAGGAACTACTCCGCAATATGCTGCGCATCGCAGAGGCACGCTACTCGGTAGGACGCGCCGCGCAGCAGGACATCTTCAAGATGCAGACCCAGTTCTCGATCTTCCAGGCGCAGCTTCTCCGATACCAGCAGGAAAGGACCGCGCGCGAAATCGAAATTAACGCGCTGCTCAATCGGCGCCAGGGCAGGCATATCGAGGTGCCCATGGAAATGGCAATCGGCGAACTTCCCGCAACGTTGGAGGAAATGCTGTCCAATGCACGCATCCACGGGCCTGCGGTCGCCCGCGAGCAGAAATTGGTGGAGAGAGACGAAGCCGCCTCGAACCTGGCACGCAGGGACTACCTGCCGGACTACACAGTTTCGGGAGGGTACTTCAACCAGGGCAGCATGCCGCCGATGTGGCAGGTCCGCGTAGACGTCAAGTTGCCCGCGTGGATCTGGCGCAAGCAGCACGCCGCGGTTACCGAGCAGGAGTTCACCACCAGCCAATCGCGCCACAACTACGAAGCCGTGAACGTGGCGCTGGAGGCGCGCATCCGCGAGGACTATGCCATCGCGGAGACTGCCCGCAAACTGATCGATCTCTACCAGAAATCGGCGATTCCCGAAGCACAACTAGCGCTCGAATCGTCGATGTCAGGCTACGAAACTGGCAAGCTCGATTTCCTGGCGGTCTTCTCGAATTTCATGAACGTGGTGGATTACGAGTTGATGTACCACGAGGAAGTCATGCAGTTCCACGTCGCCCTGGCGCGCCTCGAGGGGAATGCATGCTTCTCCCTGCCGGATGCAGAGAGGGGACCGCAGTGAAAAAGCTGGCAACAACTCTGCTGATCGCCGCCGCCTTTACCGGCGGATTCGGATATGGCCGCTGGTATGGCAAGCCCGTCTCGGCCGCGACGGGAGCGCCCGCACGCAAGGTGCTGTATTGGGTCGACCCGATGCATCCCTGGTACAAGTCGGACCAGCCCGGCACTGCGCCTGATTGCGGCATGAAACTGACGCCGGTGTACCAGGGAGAAGAGAAACAGTCCGAGGGCAAGCTGCCGCCAGGCACTGTCGAAATCACACCAGAGAAGCAACAACTCATCGGCGTGGAGTACGGCGTCGCGAAATACGAGACGGTGAGCGGATCGATTCGCGCCTCCGCACGCGTCACGCTCGACGAGACTAAGATTGCCAAAGTACAGAGCAAGCTGGAAGGCTGGATCGACCGCGTATACGTGGACTTCACGGGGAAGGCTGTGCGTAAGGGCGATCCGTTGCTCACCGTCTATAGTCCCGACGCGCTCGCCACCCAGCAGGAATTCCTCCTGGCGATGAAGGCGCGACATCTCATGCACGACAACTCGATGCCCGAGATGGCGGCCAGCACCGAGAATCTGGTCGCAGCGGCCCGGAAGCGCCTGGAACTTTGGGACATCGCCGACCGCCAGATTGACGAAATTGCGACTACCGGCAAGACGCTGCAGAACCTGACCTTGGACTCGCCCATCTCGGGCTTCGTGATAGAACGCGGAGCCTATCCCAAGCAGCACATTGCGCCCGACACGCCCCTGTATACGATAGCCGACCTCTCCAACGTGTGGGTGATCGCCGACGTGTTCGAATATGAAGCCGCAAATGTCAAACTGAACACGCCGGCCACTTTGACGCTGGCCTACCTGCCCGGACGCAGTTTCCATGGGCGCGTCAGCTATATCCTGCCGCAAGTAGACGCCAACACGCGCACTCTCAAGGTGCGGATAGAGTTTGAAAATCCAGGATTCCTGCTCAAGCCCGAGATGTTCGGGGAGGTGGAACTCCAGACTGGAGGCACGCGCCGACTGGTGGTGCCCGCGAGCGCCGTGCTGAACTCCGGCGACCGCCAGACGGTGTTCGTCGACCGGGGCAACGGATTTTTCGAACCGCGGCCGGTGACGATCGGCGAGCAAACGGACAGCCGCGTGGAGATCCTGAGCGGTTTACAGGCGGGCGATCGCATCGTGACCTCGGGCAACTTCCTGCTCGATTCGGAAAGCCGGCTCAAATGATCAACCGGATCATCGAACTCTCCGCGCGCAATCGCTTCCTCGTGCTGCTGTTCGTTACGGCCGCGGCGGCGACGGGCTGGTGGTCGATGAAGACGATCCCGCTCGACGCCATTCCCGACCTCAGCGACACTCAGGTAATCGTCTACTCGCGGTGGGACCGCAGTCCCGACATTCTGGAAGATCAGGTGACCTACCCGATCGTAAGCGCCATGCTGGGCGCGCCGAAGGTGAAGGACGTACGCGGCTTTTCGGACTTCGGCTATTCTTACGTCTACATCATCTTCGACGAGGGCACAGACCTCTACTGGGCGCGCTCGCGCACGCTGGAGAACTTGTCGAAGATCCTGCCGCGGCTACCGCAGGATGTGAAAACGGAACTCGGTCCGGATGCTACCGGTGTCGGCTGGGTTTTTCAGTATGCGCTGGTGGACTCGCCAGGCGGGCCGCGCCACAATCTCGCCGAATTGCGTTCGCTGCAGGATTGGTTTTTGCGCTACCAGTTGCAATCTGTGCCCGGCGTGGCGGAGGTGGCGCCGCTCGGCGGATTCGTGCGGCAGTATCAGGTAAACGTCGACCCGAATCGGCTGGCCGCGTATGGCGTGCCGATCTCGAAAGTGGTGGCCGCGGTGCGCGGTGGGAATAACGACGTGGGTGGCCGGCTGGTGGAGTTTACCGGCCGCGAGTACATGGTGCGCGGCCGCGGATATGCACGCTCCACCGCCGACCTGGAGAGCATCTCCCTGGGGGCTAGTCCTTCCGGCGTTCCCATCCTGATCCGCGATGTCGGCAGCGTATCGCTCGGCCCCGACATTCGCCGCGGCGTGGCCGATCTGAACGGCCAGGGCGAAACGGTCTCCGGCATCGTGGTCATCCGGCAGGGCGAGAACGCTCTCACCGTTATCGATCGCGTGAAGACCAGGCTCAAAGAGATCGAGCCCGGCCTTCCACCGGGTGTCAAAGTGGTCACCGTCTACGACCGCTCGGAGCTGATTCTCGCCTCGATCGACAACCTGAAGCACACGCTGCTCGAAGAACTGGCCGTCGTCGGCGGCGTGATCCTCATCTTCCTCTGGCACATTCCGAGCGCCGTCATTCCCATCCTGACGATTCCGATTGCGATCCTGATCGCCTTCGTGCCGATGCGCGCGATGGGGATGAGTGCCAACATCATGTCGCTGGGCGGGATCGCGATCGCCATCGGCGCCATGGTGGACGCCGCCATCGTGGTGGTCGAGCAGACGCATAAGAAACTGGAGCAGGCCGACCCAAGCTGGACGCGCCGCGACTACCAGCACGCCATTGTAGAGGCGGTGAAGGAGGTCGGCGGACCGAGCTTCTTCGCGCTGTTGGTGATCGCCGTGTCGTTTCTTCCCGTGCTGACACTGGAGGCGCAGGAGGGGCGTCTTTTCAAGCCACTGGCGTACACCAAGAACCTCTCCATGATCGTGGCGGCGGTGCTCGCCATCACGCTCGACCCGGCGCTGCGCATTCTGTTTTTCCGCAAGGAGGGATTCCGGCTGCGCCCGCGATGGCTCGGGTCGCTATTGAATGGCGTGCTGGTGGGCAGGATCCACTCCGAGGAAAAGCATCCCATCAGCCGTGTGTTGATGCGGGCGTATGAGCCTGTGGTGGGATGGTGCCTGCGATGGAAATGGGGCGTCATTCTGGGCGCCTGCGCTCTGGTCGTGGCGACCGTGCCGGTATACCGGCAGCTCGGCTCGGAGTTCATGCCGCCGCTCGATGAGGGCGTGCTGTTGTTCATGCCAACCACGATGCCGGGCATTTCCATCGCTGAAGCTCAGAAGCTGATGCAGGTCCAGGATCGCATCCTGATGCGATTTCCCGAAGTAGACCATGTGCTGGGAAAAGCCGGGCGCGCCGAGACGTCTACCGATCCCGCACCCTTCTCGATGATGGAAACCGTCGTCGTGCTGAAGCCCAAGGCACAATGGCGCGCCGGAATCTCCACCGAACAGCTCATTACCAAAATGAACCAGGCGCTGCGCATCCCGGGCGTCTCCAACGCCTGGACGATGCCCATTAAAAACCGCATCGACATGCTGACCACGGGCGTCCGCACGCCGGTCGGCATTAAGATCCACGGGGCCGATCTACGAGTGATCGAACGCATCGGCACGCAGATCGAGCGCGTGCTACCGGCGGTGGCCGGGACGCGCAGCGCCTTCGCGGAAAGAGTGGGTGGCGGCTACTTCCTGGATTTCGATCTCAAGCGCGATCGGCTGGCCCGCTACGGCCTGAGTGTGGACGATGCCCAGATGGTGGTGATGAACGCCATCGGCGGGGACAACGTCAGCACCGCGATCGAAGGCATCGAACGCTATCCCATCAACGTGCGCTACTACCGCGACTCGCGGAGTTCGCTCAATCGCCTGGGGCGAGCGCTCGTGCCCGCGATGGACGGCAAGCTGCAGGTTCCGCTCGCAGAAATCGCGACCCTCAAGCTCACCAATGGCCCTTCGATGATCCGCAATGAAAACGGGATGCGCAGCGGCTACGTGTATGTGGATGTCGCCGGGCGCGACGTGGGGAGCTACGTGGCCGAGGCCAGGCGGGTGGTGAGCGAGAACGTGCGATTGCCGGTGGGCTACACACTGTCGTGGAGTGGGCAATTCGAGGCCATGGAGAGGGTGCGCGAACGGCTAAAGCTCGTCCTGCCGCTCACCTTGTTCTTGATCTTCCTCCTGCTCTACCTCAATACCAGGTCCGCGGGCAAGACGGTGATGATCCTGCTGGCGGTTCCTTTTTCCGCGGTGGGTGCGATCTGGCTGCTGCACCTGCTCGGCTACAACATGAGTATCGGAGTGTGGGTGGGGCTGATTGCGCTGATGGGGGTGGATGCCGAGACCGGCGTCTTCATGCTGCTGTATCTCGACCTGGCCTTTGAGGAACGGCGCCTGATCGGCAGAATGCACACCCTCACCGACCTGCGTGAGGCGATCGTGCAGGGCGCGGTGAAGCGCATCCGGCCGAAAGTGATGACGGTGGCGACGATGTTCGTGGGCCTAGCGCCGATCATGTGGTCCACGAGCGCCGGAGCGGACGTGATGAAACGGATCGCCGCCCCGATGATCGGCGGGATTTTCACTTCGTTCCTGCTGGAGTTGGTAGTCTATCCGGCGATTTATGAGGTTTGGAAATGGCAATCGGTAAAGCGGCAGGCTGTCTCATCGTAGCGGTGGCGTGCGCTGCCGCGGCAGACGCGCAGTTCACAGTACGGCATCATGCTTTGCAGCACGCCTGCAATGGCGTCTTTCTGGTGAATCGCGAGGGCGTCTCCTTCACAGGTACGAAGGGGCACGTCTGGAGCTGGAAGATTCAGGACATCCAGGAATTTCAGTTGAGCCCCCGAAGTATTCATATACTGACATATAGGGACAAGAAACTCAGACTGGGTGCGGACGAGGGATACCAGTTCACGGGAACGATTCCGGCGGATGAGGTCTACGCAATTTTGAGGGAGCGTATGGATCAACGGCTTGTGGCGATGCTCGGGACACCCCCGGGCGCGGGCGCCGCACTGACCGTGCCCGTGAAGCATCTGGGCCATATTACCGGTTCCGAAGGCACGCTCGCCTTTCAAGATGGGGCGGTGGTGTATTCCACTCCGAAGGCTGAGGAATCGCGCACCTGGCGCTATATCGACATCGAGAACATCAGCAGTTCCAGCCGATTCGACCTCACCATTACCACGCTGGAGAAGGATTTTCATTTTCAGTTGAAGCAACCACTCGCGGAAGCCGGCTACAACGAGCTTTGGCTCCGCATCGAAAAGAAGAACGGGAGAATCCAATGAGAAAGCAGATCGTCATCCTCATCGCATCGGCCGCGCTGGCGTTTTCGGCCTCGGCCGCGCAGAAAATCACCGGCGTCATCACCGATGACATGTGCAAAACCGGGAATCACAAAGACATGAACATGGGCGACGACGTCAAGTGCGTCGACGAGTGCATCAAGAGCATGAAGGGCAAGTACATGCTGTATGACGGCAAGGAAAGCTACATGCTGAGCGACCAGAAGGCGCCCGCCAAGTACGCCGGAAAAAAGGCGACGGTGACTGGAACCGTGGACGATAAGACGAAGACGATCACGGTCGAGAAGATCGAAGGCGCGAAGTAAGACGAGAGCGGGTGGGGCAGATCCCGATCTGCCCTTACTTCACGTTTCGAAGGGATATGCCAGAGCCAGCATCCGAATTCTACTGTCCCACGTGCGCCAAGGCGGTGCCGGATCCGCTGGTGTGCGGCGATTGTCATGCCGTGATCTGTCGCGTCTGCGGCACGCCTCTCGAGCGCATCGACGATCTGGGAATCGGGTAGGGAGGTGGCGCACACACCCTTGAAAGCAGGGGTTGGGGATTGGGGGTTCGCGGCGTGTCCCCATGGCCGAGCGGATCTGCCCGACGAACGCTCCGCTTTCATCGGAATCCCATGGCGGCGAAGCAGCCAAGACCACTCCTTTTTGCCGCATCGAGACTCCTCCTGAGGCTTTTCGATGGGCCTTCTATTCTGCACTATCGGAGAACTACAGTGAACTTCTGGTACATCTCGGCGGCGTTCTCGGGAGTCACCATGATCGAATCCAGCACGTAATCGCGGTCGGGCGGAAAGCCGGGTTCGTGCAGGATCCGATTCGCCACCTCCACAGCCTTGTCTACGCATAGCGGATAGACAAATGTGGCGGCCAGAATACCGTCCATCACCTTCTTGATGCCGCCTGCTTCGCCGCCCAGTCCGTCTACTCCAACGAAGATCATCTCTTTCTCGCGGCCCAGTTCCTTCGCCGCCAGGTATGCGCCGATCGCCATCGGATCGTTATGCCCATACACGACATCGATCTTCGGCTCCGCCCGCAGGACCTCGGTCATGCGATCTTTCGCTTTGGCCTGAATCCAGTCGGCCACCGGATCGGCCACAATCTTGATGTCGGGGTATTGGTCGAAAATCTCTTTGGCGCCGCGGTCGCGATTGATCTCCCCCTCCACTCCCAAAAGGCCGCGCATCGCCACGATATTGCCCTTGGGCTTGCCGTACCTCTTGGTGAGCTGATCGACAATGAACTTGCCGGCCAGCCGTCCGATCGCGGTATTGTCGCTGTGAATGTACGAGGTGTAATTGGGCTGCAGGATGTCTCGCTCCAGGCAGATCACGGGAATTTTCGCTTCCATCGCCTGGCCCATCACCGCGGTCAGCGCCGCTCTTTCGTTGGGGGCGACAACCAGCAGGTCGGGCTTCTGGCGGATGAAGGTTTCCACCTGGGCGACTTGCTTGCTGTTGTCCTGCTGCCCGTCGGAGATTACCAGCTTGACGTCCGGATACTGCGCGAACAGCTTCTCCATCAGGGCATTCTGCGCGGCCCGATACGGCTCCGCATTGTTCGCCTGGCTGAAGGCCACTACCAGTTGCTTCTTTCCTCCGCTGCCACACGAGGCGAGCAAGGCCGCCGACAGGCATGCGGCCATCACGGTTCTCTGCATCATTGAATTTCTATTCTCCGGCGTGCAGTACCGCCACGGCCAGCGCGATGATTACGTGGATCGTCATATTCTAGACTAACCTTGCACCGAGGTGCTCGTCCAAGGCGCAAAGGAGCCCGCCATGTCGTTCCGATCCTCTGCCGCAAGGAAGGCGGTGCTGCGAATCGTCGGAGCGATCACCGTCGCCAGGGCCGCCGTGCTCATGGTTGGCCTCACGAACGAGTCCATTTTTCATGCTCAGATGCCCAAAACGGCGGAACGGCCGAGCTTTCGCCTGCCGGACGAAGCCGCCGGTATTGACTGGATTGTCCAGGCCCTGATTTCTGTGTTCGACCAGGCCGATATTGTCGCGCTAGGCGAGGCACACGGGCGGAGAGCGGATTCCGAACTACGAATCGCTCTGGTTCGCCATCCCGATTTCGCTAAAAAGGTGCGGTCCATCGTAGTAGAGTTCGGAAGCACCACAGCGCAGCCGACCCTTGATCGCTACATCCGAGGCGAGAACGTATCCAGAGCCCAACTGGAGCGGGTCTGGAAGACCACATCCAACGGAGTCTGGGACTCTCCAATTTACGCGGACTTTTTCACGGCCGTTCGTGATGTCAACTCGAGGTTGCCTGCCGATGCGCGAATTCGCGTGTTCGGGGGCGACCCCGGACCAACAGACCAGCGAGACCGCGAAACCGCCGCCGTCGCAGTTCTTGAGGAGCAGGTCCTCTCGAAGCACGGGAAGGCCCTCGTGATCTACGGCGCCGCTCACTTCTACCGGGATGCGCCCGCCACCTTTGGTACAAGCGCGGACTTGGCGAGAACGCTCGAAAAGGCACACCCGGGGCGAATCTATACGGTGATTCCGATCGGTGGTGAACTCGATCCTCCGCCGCCGGGTGTCAGCTTGCGGAATCCCGACTATCGTAAGTTTGAGAGCGCGCTAAAGACGCAGATTCGGCCCGTGCTGATACCTCTTCAGCGGCCACCGTTTCGGGATTTTACCGCGGAAGAGTACCTGGGCGGTGGTATTTTTAGCTGCGTTGGGCCTGGCGGTTGTCGCAGCGCATTCGCGGGCAGCCTGCTTACTCTCGGACAGATGGCGGATGCGTGCGTTTACCTTGGCATTCCCCAGGCCGGGAGGGACAGTAAGGGGAAGCGAAGTCAGTAAGTAATCGTTGCAGCGCCGGAAAATGGCTGCGGCATTAGCTCCGGATTGGCCGCACGAGGTTACCTGAAATCGACCCCGGCCTGGCTACTCGCTGGCTGTAGCTTCCGCCTCGTCCGGGCATTCAGGCGTGGTTTCGCGCAGTTTCGCCGTGGAACCAGATCAACCCCAGCCCGCTCGGGGCAGCAGAACTCCGACTTCCCCAACCCTCACCCCAACTCCCGATCGTGCCTTATATTACGTGGTTGATGATCTTTACGGAGATTGCGTGACGAGCGGTATTTCTTCGGGTATATTGATATACAGCTCTAGTCGATCACCGACACAAGATCATGCCAAGACGCGAATCGCCCCTGCAATTCGAAATGCTCCAGGGAACCCTGGACATGCTGATCCTCCAAACCCTGGCCTTAGGCCCCGCTCATGGACAGACGATCGCTCACGCGATCGAGAGGCGCTCGGAGGAGGTGCTGCAAGTGGAGCACGGTTCCCTCTATCCGGCGTTGCACCGGCTGGATAACCGCGGCTGGATCGCCTCTTTCTGGGGGACATCCGAGAATAACCGCAAAGCGAAGTACTACCGCTTGACAGCAGAGGGCCGCAAGCAATTGGCATCGCAGACCTCCCGCTGGGAGCAGGTTGTGCGGGCGATCGGCCGCATCTTGAATCCGGCCACGGAGCACAACGAATGAACTGGCAGAGGTTCTTCAAGCGGGAGCAAGCCGATGCCGACCTGCGGCAGGAGCTCGAATCCTATCTGGAAATCACTACCAGCGAGTACGTCGCGCGAGGCATGAACCCGGATGCCGCTCGCGCTGCAGCCCGCAGGAAATTGGGCAACCGCACCCTCCTTCGAGAGGAGATCTACTACATGAACACGATACCCATCCTCGAATCACTCTCGACGGCGCTACGCTATTGGTGCCGCACCCTCCGTCGCGAACCCGTGTTCACGGCCGCTGCCACCCTGACGCTGGCCCTGGGCATCGGCGCCACCACGGCGATCTTCTCCGTCGTGAACGGCGTCCTGATCAAGCCGTTGCCTTATCCAGCTGCCGATCAGCTTCTGAGCGTCTCGCACTTTGCTCCGGGCATGGGCTTCGAGACGCCCGTCGGCATGTCGCCTTCCATGCTGTTCACATACCGTGAAGAGGGCCGTGTTTTTCAATCCATCGGAGGATGGTCCCCTGACGCCGCGACGGTGACGGACCTCGCCGAGCCCCAGCGGGTACGGGCGCTGCTGATCACTTTCGGCACCCTCCAGGCGCTCAACGTCCCTCCTCTCACCGGGCGTTGGCTGTCACAGGAAGAGGACACGGAGGGTTCGCCGGAAGTCGTCCTGTTGAGTTACGGCTACTGGCAGAGGCAGTTTGGAGGTGACCCGAATATAGTCGGCCGCGCCATCACGGTCGATTCAAGGCCACGTCAGATTATCGGCGTGATGCCGCCGTCCTTTTTCCGTTTAATGGGCCAGGACCCGGACCTCTTCATCCCCCTGCGGCTCGACCGGAATCGACTGCATCTGGGAGACTTGGGTTTCCTGGGAATCGCCCGTCTCAAGCCCGGTGTTAGCCTTGCCCAAGCCAACTCGGACGTTGCCCGCATGCTGCCCATCTGGCTCCAAAGTTGGCCTGGCCCCAATGCTCGATTCGGTAGGGAAGTGTTTGAGAAGGCGCGCTTCAGCCCGGCGCTTCGTCCGTTGAAAGATGATGTTGTCGGAGATATCGGAAAATCTCTGTGGTTGGTTATGGGCGCTGTCGGACTCATCCTGCTGATCGCCTGTGCTAACGTTGCCAACCTTTTATTAGTCAGAGCGGAATCCCGTCAGCACGAACGCGGCGTCCGAATGGCCCTTGGCGCCGGTCGAGCGCAGATCGCGCAGGAGTCGCTCGCGGAAAGCCTCTTGTTAGGTGCGGCAGGGGGCTTATTCGGACTAGGCCTTGCATATCGCGGGATCCGTCTGTTGCGCTTGATGAATCCACGAGACCTGCCTCGACTTCAGGAGATTTCCATCGATGCTTCGGTCCTGCTATTCGCCCTGGCCGCATCGCTCCTTTCGTGTTTGCTGTTTGGGCTGCTTCCTGCTTTGAAATTCGCGGGTTCCCACCTGGGCCCGGCGTTGCGCCTGGCAGGCCGTTCCGCCGGTACGAGCCGCGACCGCC
This sequence comes from Bryobacteraceae bacterium, assembly GCA_035295745.1. GTDB lineage: Bacteria > Acidobacteriota > Terriglobia > Bryobacterales > Bryobacteraceae > JAIQFL01. Next base: position 42,485 of record DATGIL010000028.1, read on the forward strand.
ATCGTGCGCAAAACGTCCTGCTCGCAGGGCAGATCTCGCTCGCACTGGTTCTTCTGGTGATGTCGGGCTTGATGCTGCGCACCTTCCAGGAGACCCGTAAGGTGCGGCCGGGTTTCACAAACCCCGAGCAGGTTCAGGTCTTCAGCCTCGCAATTCCTGGATCCCAAGTAGCGCAACCGGAACGTGTGGTTCAAATATGGAGTGAAATCATCAAAGACCTTGCGGCGATTCCCGGCGTATCAGCGGCAGGTCTCGCGAATTCTCTCCCCATGGACGATACCAAGAACCTGAACCCGATTCTCGCAGAAAACAGCAGCACCGAACCCGGGACGAACCCGCCGGTCCGAACCTTCAAATTTGTGTCGCCCGGATTCCTGGCAGCCACCGGAACCCGCACGATCGCTGGACGCGATCTCGTTTGGGACGATATCTACAACCATCGCTCAGTTGTCCTGGTTTCCGAGAACCTTGCCCGGGAGCTTTGGGGTTCTTCCACGGCCGCGGTCGGCAAACGGATACGCGAGATGGGCAACGAGATCCGGTGGCGCGAGGTCGTCGGAGTGGTCGAGAACGTCCACGATGATGGCATCCAAAAGCAGCCGCCTCCTATCGTGTATTGGCTGTTTGCAACCGCAAATTTCAACGGAGCGCCGTTGAATGTTCAGCGGAATGTAGCGTTCGCCGTCCGCAGCCACGCCGCTGGGACGGAAGCCTTCCTAAAACAGGTCCGGCAAGTCGTCGCTGCGGTAAGTCCCACTTCGCCCGTTGTCCGCCCTCGCACGCTCCAGGAGATTTATGGAGACTCCATGGCGCAGACTTCTTTTGCCCTGGTCATGCTGGCGATTGCCGGAGGCATGGCCCTTGTGTTGGGCGTAATAGGGGTCTACGGAGTGATCGCATACACGGTCGAGCAGCGAAGGCGCGAGGTTGGCATCCGCATGGCGCTTGGCGCGCCCGCGGCTGCCGTGAAACGGATATTTCTGCTCCGGGGATTATTGCTGGCATGCGCCGGCATAACCTTGGGGCTGGCTGCCGCGGCATCTTTCTTACGCCTGATGTCCTCGTTGCTATTCGGCGTGACCTGGTTCGACCCCGCCACTTATGGTGCTGCTGCTACAGCGCTGCTGGCCGCCGCGATGGCTGCCACTTACCTTCCCGCGCGTCGCGCAGCTTCGGTGGATCCAATGGAAATCCTCCGAGGGGAGTAACCCTTCTGCTGGCAACGCGCATCGTGCTTCTGGAATGGCTCCCACCGGGTCGCTCATTCGGCTCGGATCAGGAGTTTCCACTTCCGGCGTGCTGCACTGCCACCGCCAACACGATAATCACGGCTTTGATCATCATCTCTACGTTGCTGTCCACATTGTTCAGACGCAGCAGATTCGTCAGCACCCCCATGATCAGGGTCCCCACGATGGTGCCCGAAATCGACCCTTTGCCGCCGGAAAGCCGCGTGCCGCCGATCACCACTGCGGCGATGGCATCGAGTTCGTACGCCATACCCGCATTCGGATTGCCCTGGTGATTTTCAGCAGCGTACAGCACACCGGCGAACCCCGAAAGCAAACCTGACAGAGCATACACCCACACGCGCGTCCTCACGATCGGCAATCCGGCATACACAGCCGCCTTTTCGTTGTCGCCGATGGCGCGGACGTGGCGGCCGAAGACGGTGCGTCCCAGGAGCACCCAGAACACGGCGGCGGCGCAGGCGTATGACCCGATCACCAGCGCCTTCTCGCGAAAGATGGAGGCGAACCGGGCGGCAACATCGTGACCGAAACCGATGTCGATGTTCTCATTCTTAGACAGCCACTTCGCCAGCCCGCGGACGCCGATCATCGACGCCAGCGTCACCACGAAAGGCTGAATACGCAGCGACGCGATCACCACTCCATTCAGAGCCCCCGCGAGCGTGCATGCAGCCACTGCCGCGACGATGGCCCACAGAATATGGCTCCCGTACGCGGCACTTTGCCACGCGCGCGTCAGCCCCATCGCTACCAACGTCGTAGACAGCGCCAGAATGCTGCCCACGCTCAGGTCGATTCCACCCGTCAGGATGACGAATGTCATCGCCAGCGAGATGATTCCAATCAACGAGATCTGCCGCAGGATATCAGTGAGGTTGCCGGCCTGCAGGAAGATGCGGGAGCCATCGGAGGCCGACGGGCTCACTAGAATCGCCAACACCACAATCCCCAACAACGCGGCGAAGCTCTGAAACCGGCGAAGGACCTCCATCATGCAGCGTCCCCGGAAGCCGGCGAATGAGTGGCCGCTGCCATGATCTTCTCCTGCGTGGCTTCGCGGCCATCCAATACCGCGGTAACGCTTCCGTCGCGCAACACCAGGATGCGATCCGAGCAGCGAAGCAGTTCCGGAAGTTCCGAACTGACCAGGATCACCCCCTTACCACCCGCCGCGAGGCTGTCGATGATGCGATAGATGTCCTGCTTGGCCCCGACATCGATCCCGCGTGTCGGGTCATCGAGAAACAGCACCTCGGGGTCGAGCAGCAGCCACCGGGCCAGCAGCACCTTCTGCTGATTGCCGCCGCTCAGCGTGGCGACTTCGGCCGCAACGGACGGGCAGTTCAGCCTGAGACGTCCTGCGATCGAGGCGAGCGCCTCCCTCTCGCGCACATGCCGCAGGAATCCCCACGATTGCATGCGGCGGAGCACCGTCATGGTACCGTTCTCCAGCACGCTCATGCTCATCATCAGCCCTTCCCCGCGCCGATCCTCGGGCGTCAGGCCAATTCCGTGGCGCATCGCCTGGTGCGGGGAGCGCGGCAGGATCGGCCTGCCGTCACGGTGGATCGTCCCGCCCCTGATCGGGTCGAGTCCGAAGAGCGCTGCGCCTAACTCGCTGCGCCCTGCTCCCACCAGTCCGGCCACCCCTAACACCTCGCCGCGGCGTAGTTCGAACGAGACGGACTTCAGCTTGGCGGTCGAGAGCCGCTCTACCCGGAGCAAGACCTCTCCACTTTCGCGATGCTCGGGCCGCTCGGAGATCTGCAGATCACGGCCTACCATCAGACGGACGATCTCGGCGGGGCTGGTGGTCGCGATCTCGACGGTCTGGACAGTCTCGCCATCTCGCAAGACCGTCGCGCGATCACAAATACGGAAGAGTTCGTCCATTTTGTGCGAAACGTACACAGTCGAGACACCGCGCGTCCGCAATTCGCGGATAAGGCTGAAGAGGCGATCGACGGCGTCATCCGAGAGCGAACTGGTCGGCTCGTCCATGATGAGGATTCGCGCGTCCATGCTGAGAGCGCGGGCAATCGCCAGCAGTTGCAACTGGCCGATCGGGAGCGAGCCGGCCATCTGGCGGAGACTGCAGGTCAGGCCTACCTGGTCGAGGTAAGGCCGGCAGAACGCTGCGAGGCGGCGAGGGCGAACCAGATGGCCTTCGGCAAGCCTCAGATTCGCGATCGCCATGTTCTCACCCACGGTCAGATGCGGAAAGAGATCCAGCTCCTGGTAGATGATGCCGATTCCCAGGCGTTGCGCGTCGAGTGGAGTCGCGATGGTGACGGGCCGATCGTTGAGTGTGATCGCGGCGTGGTCCGGTCGCACCGCCCCGGCGAGGATCTTCGCAAGTGTGCTTTTACCCGCACCGTTTTCGCCGATGAGTGCGTGGACTTCGCCCGGCCGGAGTGTGAATCGTGCGCCGCGGAGTGCCGCCACCCCGCCGAAATGCTTGCTGACGACCTCGGCCTGGAGGAAGTTCGCCACCTATCGCGGCCCGGCCATCTCCAGACTAGCGGGGATCACGCCCTCCAACGCCAGCAATTTCTTCTTGAGTGGCAGTCCGCCTCCGTAGCCCACCAGCTTGCCGCTGGCGCCGATCACGCGGTGGCACGGCACCACAATGGCAATCGGATTGGCACCATTCGCCGCCCCGACTGCACGTACCGCGTTGGCCGAGCCGATGGCTTGCGCGATCTGAGTGTAGCTGCGAGTCTGTCCGTAAGGGATGGTGAGCAATTGGCGCCACACCCGGGTCTGAAAATCGGTGCCCTGTATGTCGAGCGGCAGATCAAACTCGCGTAGTTCGCCGCGGAAGTAGGCTTCCAGCTGGCGCACCGTCTCGGTGAAAATCGGCACCGGCGCGGTGGCGCGTTGAGCGCCATCAGGGGCCCGGAACGGGGCGAAAGCAATGATACGAATCCCTGCTGAACCAGCCGCCAGCACAAGGTTCGGCCCGTTTTCCACTTGCGTCTCGATCCACTGCAACATGAATTCAGTCTGCCATATCCGGACTGAGGTGGGACAGACTGAAAAGCGCCCCACCCTGCTCGCTAAGCACGTGGTTTCAGAAGTCCGCCGGTTTATCGACACATCGCTTGCTCACGCGCGCGGCTCGCAAGCGTATATCGTGCGAGCGTAGGCAACGAGCGCCACTGCGTCATGATTGGTCACCGCTTGCTCACGCGCGCGGTCGCAAGCGCACATCGTGCCGTGCGCAGGCAACGAGCGCCACTGCGTCATGATTGGCCACCGCTTGCTTACGCGCGCGGCTCGCAAGCGCACCCATCGTGCCGTGCGCAGGCAACGAGCCGCGACCGTGAGGGAGCGCCACTGCGTCATGATTGGTCATCGCTTGCTCACGCGCGCGGCTCGCAAGCGCATATCGCGCCGAGCGTAGGCAACGAGCGCCACTGCGTCATGATTGGTCACCGCTTGCTTACGCGCGCGGTCGCAAGCGCACCCATCGCGCCGAGCGTAGGCAACGAGCCGCGACCGTGAGGGAGCGCCACAGCGTCATGATTGGTCACCGCTTGCTCACGCGCGCGGCTCGCAAGCGCATATCGCGCCGAGCGTAGGCAACGAGCGCCACTGCGTCATGATTGGTCACCGCTTCCTTACGCGCGCGGTCGCAAGCGCACCCATCGCGCCGTGCGTAGCTTACGAGCCGCGACCGTAAGGGAGTGTTCTATGGCAAATTACGCGACTGCATTTCTGAAACGGTGTACTTAAGTGTCTACCAGCTCACTTCAGCTTCTTGCTCAACTCCTTGGCACGTTCCACAGCCTCGCAAGGTGCGAAGTCTTCTAACTCAAAATACGGGCGAACTTCGATTTCGCCGTTGCCGCCAGGGTGCGGCGCCGGCGCGCGCATCGCCCACTCCATCGCTTCCGCCCTCGAGTTCACTTTGATGATCCAATACCCGGCGATGAGTTCCTTGGTCTCGGTGAAAGGGCCATCGATCACGGTCTTCTTACCGCCGGAAAACACGATCCGAGCCCCCTTGGAACTCGGCTGCAAGCCGGTGGCGTCTACAAGCACACCGGCCTTCATTAATTCCTCGTTATATTTACTCATTTCGTTCAATAGTTCCTCGCTCGGCATGATGCCGGCTTCGGAATCTTTGCTCGCTTTTACGATCATCATGAATCTCACGGCTTTTAATCTCCTTTTTATTTAAAATCGAACGAATTGATCTGAAATCCAGTTACGTCGCTTCCAGGAACGCCCTGACCGCTTCCACCAAAGCCCGCGACGAGATGATGTTGTAGTGCGTGAGCCCCGGCAGAATCGCCAGCCGGGATGCGGGCCTTCCCGATCCGTCCCATCCGCCATCCCGTTGCCCGCCACCCAGAAGTTCGAAGAATTCCACAATGTGCTCCGGATGAATCGAATCGGCGTCGGCAAAGGCGAGCAACACTGGAAGCCGGATGGCCGCAACCTCTGCCGACCAGTCGTAATCTTTCCCCAGCATGTCGCGCAGTTTAGTCACCAGCACCGGCCACTTTTCGGGATGCGGCGCCACCCGGGCGTACTGCTGATAAAGGGGACTATGCATCATGCGCTCGGCCGCCCGTTCATCCATCTGTGAGATCGCATCCAGTATCTCGGGATACCACCCGTCCCGTCGGAAAGGTGTCGAGACGATCACCAGTTTCCGAACCAGTGAAGGATGCTGAATCGCAAGCCGCAATGCCACACCCGCGCCCAACGAATACCCCATCACATCCGCCTTTTCGAGCCGCAGGTGCCCGATCAATGTCGAAATGTCGTCAGCCATCGTCAGGTAGCTGATCGGCCGCTCGACATCGGCTGTCCTTCCGTGCCCCTGCAAATCCACGGCAATGACGCGCCGCCCCTCGGCGAGCAATGGCCGGATTTCGCTCGACATTGCCGTTGAACCCAGCCCGCCGTGCAGCAGGATCAGGGGCTCTCCGACGCCACTAGCTTCGTAATACAGCCGCAATCCATTGACATCGGCGTAGCCCGTCATTCTTTCTCCTTCCGCTGGTGTGTCGAATCGGCGAGTGGGAAATCGACAGGGGAAGCGTGATTTTCAATTCGCATTTGTGCCCAATTCCGGGCACCTGCGGGGGACAAATGCTTACCCTTCACGGTTTTTCCGGTGGCACCTGACTTGCTTGCCTGCTATAATCGTAAACATTCTCCTCTATGCCTCTTAAGCTTTTCGCACCTAATCTTGGGGCGGACAAAAAGATTTTTCTGCTTAAGCCGCGCGGATTTTGCGCCGGAGTGGTCAGGGCAATCGATGTAGTCAAGATCGCTCTCGACCTCTATGGACCTCCGGTATACGTCCGCAAGGAGATTGTCCACAATAAGCACGTAGTGGACGAATTGCGAGAAGCCGGTGCCGTCTTCGTCGAAGAGTTGGATGAGGTGCCTACCGGCGGCCGCGCGATTTTCAGCGCCCACGGCGTCGCCCCTTCGGTACGCAAACAGGCCCGCGACCGTCAATTGGATGTGATCGATGCCACCTGCCCGCTGGTGACGAAAGTACACCTGGAGGCAGTGAGGTTCGCTCGTGACGGTTACAGCATCGTCCTGATCGGACACAAGGACCACGACGAAGTCATTGGTACTCTCGGTGAGGTGCCCGACCGCAGCTTCCTGGTGGAGACCGTGGAAGATGTGGACGGTCTGGAAGTACCCGATCCCACGCGTGTCCGGTATCTGACCCAGACTACACTAAGCCTGGATGAGACTCGTGACATCGTCACCCGGTTGAAGGAACGCTTTCCTTTTGTGGAAGGTCCTCCGGCGCAGGACATCTGCTACGCCACCGAGAACCGGCAGATGGCGGTGAAAGCCATATCCGATCACGTGGAACTGTTGTTAGTAGTGGGCTCGCAAAACAGCTCCAATTCCAAGCGCCTGGTGGAAGTGGGCGACAATTTCGGCATACGTTCGTACCTGGTAAATGATCGAAGTGATGTGGATGCAGGCTGGCTGGATGGCGTCCGCAATGTTGGGGTGACCGCCGGCGCTTCGGCGCCCGAGCACCTGGTTCAGGAACTAATCGAATTCCTTCGCGACCTTGGCTTCCACCAGATGGAAGAGATCGAACTGGTGGATGAAGACGTGCGGTTCTCGCTACCCGCCGAGCTGACCATATCGATTCGATGAGCGCTCCCCTACAAGTCCGAAACACCCTGGAGTCCGCCGCTGAACAGGCTAAACGCCGTGCGGCAAACTATCTCGCGAATCTTCAGAAACGCGACGGTCATTGGTGTGCGGAGCTTACCGCCGACACCACGCTCGAATCGGACTACATTCTTTTCCAACTCTGGCTCTATCCGCCAGTAGACGGAGTGTGGTCGCCGCGGAGCCGGCCTTTCATCGACAAGGCCGCACGCTCCATCCTCAATCGCCAGCTTCCGGACGGCGGCTTTAATATCTACGTCAAGGGACCGTCTGAAGTCAACGCGTCGGTCAAGGCGTATTTCGCGCTGAAACTGGCGGGATTGGAGGCGGCTGACCCGCGCATGATTCGTCTGCGCGACCGGATCCTCGAACTCGGCGGAATTCAGGCGGCCAACAGCTACGTAAAGGTCAATCTCAGCCTGTTCGACCAGTATCCGCGGCAATACTGCCCCAGCATCCCGCCCGAGGTCGTACTGCTGCCGTTTGATTTCCTGTACCAGATGTCGGCGTGGACGCGCGCGATCGTGGTGTCGTTGGCAATAGTACACGCGGCCAACCCACGGCGCCCGGTGCCCGCAGGATTCAATCTGGAGGAGATCTGGCTTCCCGGCGTGAGTCCCGAGTTTCAAAAGGACGCGCGGTGGTTTACGTGGCACAACGTCTTCCTGGGTACCGACCGGCTCTTGAAGTGGTGGGAACGCAACGGCAGCCAGTCGATTCGCAAAAAGGCGATTGCCAAGGCGCGTGAGTGGATGATCGAGCGCATGGACCACTCCGATGGGTTGGGTGCAATCTATCCGCCGATGATGTACTCGATCATGGCATTGGACGCTCTGGGGGTTGACTCGGATGACCCGACCCGTGTTCGAGCCCTCCGCGAGTTCGATGAACTGATGGTCGATGACGGCGAGCGCTTCTTCTTCCAGCCCTGCTTCTCGCCCGTGTGGGACACGGCAATCGGAGCTTACGCGCTGGCGCAGTCCGATCGGAAGAGTCCCGCGCTGCGGAATTCGGCGGATTGGCTACTCGCCCGCGAGATTCGCCGCAAGGCCGAGTGGTCGGTCAAGCGCCCGCGCACCGAGGCGTCGGGTTGGGCGTTCTTCTACAACAACGAGCACTATCCCGATATCGACGACACTGCCATGGTGATGCTTGCTCTGAGCGCCACCACGGGATCGAACCCCGCGGCGCAGAAAGCTTGCCACAAACGCGGTCTCGACTGGCTACTGGCAATGCAATCGAGCGATGGCGGTTGGGCTGCATTCGATGCCGACAACAATTGGGAGTTCCTGAACAAGGTTCCCTTCGCCGATCACAACGCCATGCTCGATCCGACTTGCCCTGACATCACGGGCCGGGTCTTGGAAGCGCTGGCGGCCCACGGAGTTGAGAGTAGTCATCGCGCGGTCCGCCGCGGCGTCGACTGGCTGGTGCGGCATCAGGAATCGGACGGAAGCTGGTACGGGCGCTGGGGTGTCGCGTACATCTACGGCACCTGCTTCGCGCTCCGCGGACTGGCAGCGTCGGGTGAGAGCGATCGCGAGGCCCACATTCTGCGTGCCGGTGAGTGGTTGCGGTCCATTCAGAATGCCGATGGCGGCTGGGGCGAAAGCTGCGCCAGTTACGATAACGGAACTTTTACCGCGGCTCCGAGCACCCCGTCGCAAACTGCCTGGGCGATCCTGGGCCTGATAGCGGGCGGCGATCCCAACAGCCTCAGCGTGCAGCATGGCATCGAGTATCTGCTCGAGACGCAGCGGCCCGATGGCAGTTGGGCCGAGGAACTGGCCACCGGCACCGGTTTCCCCAAAGTTTTCTATTTGAATTACCATTTGTATAAGGATTATTTCCCGTTACTCGCGCTGTCTGCGTTTGTGAAAGCTCGTACTTCGAATGGATAGCCTATGAAATTTCCCCTGTCGATGACTGCCGAACTGGCTGGCTACATCATCAAGAACAAGATGCGGCCGCGTCCGGAATGGCAGAAGAACGTGGTGCGGGCAGCCGATGCGTCCAATCCGTTTCGCATCCTGCCGCCCAAGACCGGGGAGAAGCGCCAACCCCATCCGATGATCAACAAGCGCTTCCCGATCGTGCTGATGCTGGAACCGCTGCATGCCTGTAATCTGACTTGCACCGGCTGCGGCCGCATCCGCGAGTACGAGTCGACCATCACCGAGCGGGTGCCGCTCGAAGAGTGCCTGGCGGCGGTGGACGAGTGCGGCGCGCCGGTAGTGTCCATCTGCGGCGGCGAGCCGATGATGTACCCGCAGATCGGCGAATTGGTCGCGGGAATTCTCGAGCGCAACCGCCATATCTATCTCTGCACCAACGGCATGTTCATCAAGAAGCGGCTCAAGGAGTTCACTCCGGACAAGCGCTTCTACTTCAACGTGCATCTGGACGGGATGGAGAAGAACCACGACATCGCCGTGGAAAAAGAAGGCGTCTTCCGCGAAGCCATCGAGGGCGTCAAGTTGGCCAAGGCCGCGGGTTTCATGGTCTGCACCAACACCACGGTCTACAAAGAGACCGATATGCGCGAGGTGGAAGAGTTGTTCGAGTACCTCGCCACGCTGGGTGTGGACGGACATCAGATCGCACCGGCTTACGGCTATTCGGCGGTCAACGACCGCGAAATCTTCCTGACCCGCGAGGATGTTCACGAGAAGTTCAAGGACATTGACCGGTTAGCGAAGAAGTATCCGATCCGGCAGACCCCGGTCTACCTCGATTTCCTCAAGGGCAAGCACGAGATGCCGTGCACCGCGTGGGGCAATCCGACATACAACATCAAAGGCTGGAAGGGTCCCTGCTACCTCATCACCGACGGCCATTACAAGACGTTCGAAGGTCTCATGACCGAGACGCCGTGGGAGAGCTACGGGCAAGGCAACGATCCGCGTTGCGAGCATTGCATGGTGCACTGCGGCTTCGAGCCTTCCGCCGCCCTGGGCATTAACGTCGGCCTTGCGGACAATCTTAAGATGCTGGCATGGACCTTGAGATAACGGGGGGCCCGGGGGACTGGGGGCGGCTCGCAAGCAGCCGTGGCGCAAACACTCCTGTTTGCCGCTTCGAGACTCCTCTCGACGCGTTTCGGGTGTCCACCAAGTCAGAGGGAGGAACGATTCGCGAGGCTGCGAATGCTCCCTGGTCCGTTTTCTTACCAGCCTCCGGGCCCCCGCCTTTATGAGGCCCGCACTGGTAACCGGAGCTTCGGGGTTTCTCGGCTGGCACGTAGCCCGTGTGCTGCGGGAGCGGGACTACCCAGTTCGGGCGCTGGTGCGCCCCGGCAGTCACGTCGCCGATCTCGATGTCGACCTGGCGACCGGCGACTTGCGCGACGCAGCTTCTTTGGAACGTGCCGTGGCGGGATGCGGGCTGGTCTTTCATGTCGCCGCGGACTATCGATTGTGGGCCAAAAATCCGCAGGACCTGTATAGCTCCAATGTCGAGGGTACGCGGAATCTGCTGGCGGCTTCCAGAAAAGCCGGCGTAGAACGCGTGGTCTACACCAGCACCGTTGGATGCATTGGCATTCCCCATGGCGGCATTGGCAATGAAGACACTCCCGTCTCCTTGGCCGACATGGCGGGAGACTACAAGCGCTCGAAATTCCTCGCCGAGCAGGTGGCTTCCGAGTTCGCGCGCGAGGGACTGCCCGTCGTCATCGTCAATCCCACGGCGCCGATTGGCGACCACGACGTCAAGCCCACTCCGACCGGCAAGATCGTGGTCGATTTCCTGAATGGCGACATGCCCGCGTTCATCGATACCGGACTGAACGTGGTGGACGTTCGCGACACCGCTGAGGGTCACTGGCAGGCTTGCGAGCACGGACGAGTCGGTGAACGGTACATTCTCGGCTCCGAGAACCTGACCCTCGCCCAGATTCTCCAGAAACTGGCGCAAATCACCGGCCGCAAGGCCCCCAATGTGCGACTGCCCTACGCTGTGGCCTATTGCGCGGGAGCCTGCAGCACGGCTTGGGCGTCACTGACCGGCAATCCTCCGCGGGTTCCTTTGAACGGCGTCCGCATGGCGCGGAAGAAGATGTGGGTCACTCATGAGAAGGCGACCCGCGAACTGGGCTTCCAACCCGGTCCCGCCGAGGCCGCCCTGACTCGTGCCGTTGAGTGGTTCCAGGCACGCGGAGCCGGGACCGCTCACTCGACCGCGGCCTGATGAGGATTCTGTTCGTGGCCTCCGATCCTATGGAATTCACTGGCATCCTCGCGAAAGCCACTCAGGTGCAGCCCGAATCGTCCAAGGTGGATTGGAGCCGGTCCGCGAATTTAGGGGGCAACGATGTCCTTCTGGCAGCAAATGGGGTCGGCTGGAAGCGCGCAGCCGCGGCCGTCGACGCGGCTCAGAGCTTCCGTCCCCATGCCATCGTTAGCACAGGATTCTGTGGCGCCCTAGAGGACGGCTTGGCCGTCGGGGACGTGGTAGTGGGCGATGTCGTAGCGGGGACAGGAGCCAACCGAATCTCGTGCCGGCCTGTGACGAGCCCGGCGCCCTATCGCACGGGTGCGGTCTGTTCCCTGGATCACGTTGCGCAGACTTCCGAAGAAAAGAGACTGCTTCGCTCGTCCGGAGCTTGCGTGGTGGAAATGGAAGCGGCGGGCGTCGGCGAGCGCGCCCAATCCCTGGGATTAGCGTTCCATTGTGTGAAAGTAGTCACGGATTTGGCGGGAGAGACTATGGTTAACGACTTCAATTCGGCTCTCCGTTCTGACGGCCACTTCGATACAATGCTTATCTTACGGAGGAGTTTGCGGCATCCGACCGCCCGGCTTCCGGAGTTGCTCCGGTTGCGGAAGCGTTGTAACCGGGCTGCGCGAGTTCTGGGAGAGTTCTTTGCCGATTGCCGATTCTGACCTGGGTATCATCCCCGAAACCATGCACGCAGCCGTTTACCGTGGCCAGAGTGTCGTGAATGTCGAGGAGATCCCTACGCCTGCCATCCGGCCCGGGGAGATCCTGCTCCGTGTGGAGGCATGCGGCATCTGCCATACCGATCTCAAGAAGATCGAGCATAATCTCCTGACCCCGCCCCGCGTCTATGGCCACGAGACCGCCGGGGTGGTAGTGGCGATCGGCTCGGATGTCACCAGGTTCCGACCCGGCGACCGCGTCGTGGCCTTCCACCACATTCCCTGCCTTCAGTGCTTCTATTGCCATCGGAAAACCTACGCCCAGTGCACGGTATACAAGAAGGTCGGAATTACCGCGGGATTTGAGCCGGCAGGCGGGGGATTTGCCCAGTACGTGCGTGTCATGGATTGGATCGTGGAGCGCGGTGTCGAGAAAATCCCGGATGGCGTCTCCTTTGAACGGGCCACCCTCGTGGAGCCGCTCAACACCTGCCTGAAAGCTGCGGTGCAGTGCGATCCCCAGCCGGAGGATTTCGTCCTGGTGATGGGCCAGGGGCCGATCGGGCTGATGTTTACGATGCTGGTACATCGCACCGGCGCCCGTGTGGCAGTCACCGACACAATCGCCGAGCGCCTGGCGATTTCGGCGCGATGCGGGGCGGAATTCTCGTGGAATCCTCGTACTGTCGATGCTGCCGCCCAAGTCAAAGCTCTGACCGCCGGGCGGGGCGCCGATCTGGTGATCGTGGCGGCGTCCGTTCCCGGCATTGTAGAACAAGCCATCGCTTGCTCGCGGCCGGGCGCGCGAATTCTGCTTTTTGCACAAACTTCCGCCACCGAACGCATCGAAACGTCCGGCGCCGACATCTGTGTGGGAGAGCGTACTCTGTTCGGGTGCTATAGTGCATCAGTAGACCTGCAATCCGAGTCCGCCAGGCTGGTGTTTGGAGGGGAGTTGCCGGTCGAGGAGCTGATCTCACACTGTCTGCCGCTCGTCAAAATTCGGTCGGGTTTCGATATGGCCTTGCATCCAGGACCTAAATCGTTGAAAATAATCGTTCAGCCACAGAGGTGGGCATAGTGAATAACCGCATGATGGCGGCCGTGCTTTACGGCAAAGAGCACTTGCAGGTGGAGCCCGTAGCCGTCCCTACGATTGATCGCGGAGACATCCTCGTACGGGTGAAAGTGGCGTTGACGTGCGGCACGGACGTCAAGGTTTTCAAGCGTGGATACCATGCACGGATGATTGTGCCCCCTGCCGTTTTCGGGCACGAATTGGCCGGCGACGTTGTCGCAATCGGCTCCGGCGTCACAAACTTCTCCATCGGCGATCGCGTGGTAGCTGCCAATTCCGCCCCCTGCGAGGCGTGTTACTTCTGCCAACGCGGTCTGCAGAATCTCTGCGAAGATCTGCTGTTCAATAACGGCGCCTACGCGGAGTACATCCGCATTCCGGCCCGCATCGTCGAGCGCAATACCTACAAGATCCCCGACCAGGTCGGCTATCAGGACGCCGCGCTGGCGGAGCCCCTCGCATGCGTGGTGCGAGGTTTCGAGGAAACCAATCCGCGGCCGGGAGATACCATTGCGATCATCGGACTAGGCCCGATCGGCCTGATGTTTGCGAAGCTCGCCAAGCTGTACGGCTGCCGCGTGATTGCCGTAGGACGGCGCAAGACGCAACTCGAGCGTGCCGGCGCATTAGGCGCGGATGAACTCGTGGTGGCAGGTGAAGGCGCCGATCCGGTGCGCGCGATCCGCGAAATGACTCACGGACGCGGCGTGGATATCGCCATCGAGGCGGTCGGCCAGCCGCAGACCTGGGAGTGGGCCGTCAATATGGTGCGGCGCGGAGGCATGGTCAACTTCTTCGGCGGCTGCCCCAACGAAAGCACGGTCAATCTCGATACCGCCCTGCTCCACTACTCGGAGATCACCTGCAAGGCCAGTTTCCATCACACGCCCGCGTATGTGCAAAAGGCTCTCGACCTGGTGTACGCAGGTCACGTGACGGCGTCATTCTTCGTCAACAGCCAGGAGCCTCTTGCTAATCTGCTGGAAGTGATGCGCCATCTGATGAGTCACAACGGCCACTTGAAGACTGCGATCGTACCGTAACACCAAGAGCCGTGATCGCGAGAAAGTGTGAGAATTAGCTGCATGCCCGCTACGGATGCGTTGAAAGATGACCACTCCCTCACGGTCGTGGCTCGTCAGAGCGCACCTGCTGCCCGGCATACTTGCCATGAGTTACGAGCCATAACCGTGAGGGAGTGGTCCGGGTTGACTTATTACGCCTTGTGAGGCATCCCTTCGGCCCGCGTTATGCCTCTGCCTCCCGTCGAGTTCGTTCGCTCCCCCGAGACCATGCAAAAGACGTGGTCGCTCGAAGAGTCTCGCGCCTACACCAACTGGCTGGCGACGAATCACTATGAAAACTTCCATGTCGTGAGTTTTCTCCTGCCCAAACGCCTGCACCAGGATTTTTATAACGTCTACTCGTATTGCCGCTGGGCGGACGACTTGGGCGACGAGACGGGTGACAAGGAGGAGAGCCTCCGCCTGCTCGACTGGTGGCGCGCGGAACTGGACGCCATGTACGCGGGACGCGCATCACATCCGGTGTTCGTCGCGCTCGGTCCCACGGTGAAGCAATACGGAATTCCCCGGCAGCCATTCTCCGATCTGGTCGACGCCTTCATTCAGGATCAGAAGGTGCCGCGCTATGCCAATTGGGACGAGTTATTCGGATACTGCAGGAATTCAGCGAACCCGGTGGGGCGTCTGGTGCTGTATTTGTGCGGATACTCCGATTCGGCGCGTCAGAAGTTGTCGGACGCGACCTGCACTGCGCTGCAACTCGCCAATTTCTGGCAGGACGTCACCGTCGACTTACTCAAGGATCGCGTCTACATCCCGCTCGACGTCATGCGACGGCACGGCTACACTGTCGATGAGTTATTCGCGCACCGATTCACTCCCGCCTTCCGCGAGGTGATGCAGGAGATTGTGGAGAAGGCGCGCGGATTGTTTGTTGAGGGCTTGCCGCTGATTGGGATGGTCAACCGGCGCCTGGCGCTGGATCTCGATCTGTTCAGCCGCGGCGGGATGCACGTACTGCGCAAGATCGAACAGCAGGGCTACGATGTGCTGAGTGCGCGCCCCGCTATTTCCAAGAGCGAACGGGTGCGCCTGTTGCTGGGATCGCTGATGCGGCTGGCTTTTTCGCGTGCGGCATGAAGAACGCGATTCAGCAGTCATACGAATACTGCCGCCGCGTTGCGCGATCGCGCGCCAAGAATTTCTACTATTCGTTTCTGCTGCTTACGGCACAGCAGCGCAAAGCAATGTGCGCCATCTACGCCTTCATGCGCTATTGCGACGACTTGAGCGACGAACCGGGTGCGTCGCGCGATGCCATCGAGCGGTGGCGCTTAGAGATGGAAGACGCGCTCGAAGGGCGCTTCAGCGAGCATCCCCTGTGGCCCGCATTTCATCACACGGTCCGCCGCTTCGGCATCCCGCACCAGTATTTTCGCGAGATGATCGAAGGGGTGGCCTCGGATCTGGAACCGCGGCGCTTTCAAACCTTCGACGACCTTTACCACTACTGCTACCAGGTGGCTTCAGTTGTGGGACTAACCATCATCCACATCTTCGGTTTCGATACGCGAACCGCTCTGCCTCTCGCCGAGAAGTGCGGCGTGGCCTTCCAACTTACCAATATCCTGCGCGACATTCGCGAGGATGCCGGTAACGGCCGCGTATACTTGCCCCGCGAAGACATGGATCGTTTCGGAGTGACGGAAGACGATCTTCGCAAGGGCAATCGCAGCGATGCGTTCCTCGAGTTGATGCGCTTCGAAGCAGCGCGGGCAAGGGGCTACTACAAAGAGTCGGCGCCGCTGCTGGACTTGATCCATCCGCGAAGCCGCCCGTCCTTATGGGCTCTGGTCTCGATCTATTCCGGGCTGCTGGATCGCATCGAGCGCGCCGATTATGATGTCTTCACACGCCGCGTGCGGTTGTCGTCGCTCGAGAAATCGTGGATTGTGATGCGCGCTCTGGTGTCCTAAGAAACGGGGCTCGATTGAGCCATAGCCGCCCCGAAGAGTCGCTACCGGCACATTGGCACGCTGGGTGCACATTCCTCCCGGGATCTCCCATTTGAGGAGGAGTCATGGCAGAAATCAAGAAATGCGCGCATCCAACATGCAATTGCACGGCGCCGGAAAACGACAAATACTGTAGCCAGTACTGCAAAGATGCTGGCGACACACTGGAACTCTCCTGCAATTGCAACCATGCCGGTTGCGCTTTGGAGGCCCAAACCACGCTTCCGACGGAAAGGGTCGCATGAGAAAGTTCATCGGTATCTCTTCGGTGGTCCTGCTTCTCACGATTCCGATTCTGGCGCAGGAACGGCGGCATGAGGAGCCGCAGAGCACGGGTCACGGATACGTCCCGCCGCACGGGCCCCCGCCCGCAAGACAAGAGAATCACAGCACCCCGGAGCGGGGAGCGAATCGCGCGGTAGAACATCATGATTTCCGCGATCATGAAGGGCACCCGGACGCGCCTCATGTCCATCCGAACGGAGAGTGGGTGGGTCACGACTACGCGCGCAACGATGCCCGTTTCCATTTGGAGCATCCTTACGAGCATGGGCGATGGACGGGAGGCTTCGGCCCCGGCCACGAGTTCCGAATCTTGCGCGGAGACCGAGAACGTTTCTGGATCAACGGCGGCGCTTTTGCGGTAGCTCCGTTTGATTACGCGTATGCCGGCGATTGGTTATGGGGCAGCGATCAGATCGTTATCTACGAAGACCCTGATCATCCCGGCTGGTACCTCGCCTACAATCCGCGTACGGGTACTTACGTTCATGTGAATTATCTTGGCGCCTGACAGGCAGTGAGGGGCATGCTTCGCGCGTGCCCCTCAGTTTCGTCCCTTCACAGTCCCGTTTCATCACGAAAGTCTTGCTCGCTACCTGGAATCGAGGGACATTGAGTCCAAAGATCCCGAAGGTTGCCCGGGCAACGAGTACAAACGGAGAGAAACGGACCGAGGTATATCGACTGTGAAGACGAAGCACTCGCTGATTCCGATCCTCTTACTCATTCCTGCACCTCTCCAGGCGCAGAGTAGTTCCTCTTACAAAAATCTCGACATCCTGAAGGGTGTTCCGGACGCCCGGATTCCCGCGGTGATGCAGGCGTTCAACAGCTTCCTCGGCGTGAACTGCACCCACTGCCATGTGGAAGGGAAGTGGGAAAGCGCAGAGAAGCCCGCCTTCGCGCGCACCCGCCAGATGTTCCGCATGCGCGCCGGCATGAATGCCGGACCCCTCAAAGCCTACGACGGCGTCGGGTGCTGGACCTGCCACCGCGGCAAACCACAGCCCGAACCGCTGGCCCAGTCCGCCCTGCGCGACCCTGCCTGGCCGCCTGAGCTTGCTCTCAAACCAGACCAGGAGAATCAGCCGGCGGAGCGCGTCTTCCACAATATTCAAACTTTTTCCGGCGTTCCTGCCGGAAGACTCCCCACCGTAATGGCGCTCTTCAGCATCTCGTTGGGGGTGGATTGCAGCCACTGCCACGTCTCGGGCGACTGGCAGAGCGACGATAAACCCGCGAAACAGACTGCACGACAGATGATGGCGATGGTGCGATCCACCAAGCCGGAATACTTCGAGCAGTCCGCGGCTGGTATTTCCTGCTGGACTTGCCATCGGGGAGCGAAAAACCCGGAACGGAACGCACCTCCAAAAGCGTAGGAGATATTATTGGTTCTGACCGATGAACATACCCAAGCCCGCGCGCCGTTGGGCAGCGATCGTCGCTGCATGGCTGATTTTCGGGCTCTTCAACGGAACGCAGACCTACGTTACACGCGCTTACCTGGGGAGGGTGCCGTGGTGGCCTGTATATGCATTCGCGCTGCTGGATGCCTTGGTGTGGGCCGCGCTGACACCCGTGATTCTGCTGGTAGCCGAGCGTTTTTCGCCGTCCCGCGTGCGATGGCGTTGGGTGGCGGCGACGCAGTTCCTGGCGGGAATCATCTTCGCATTCATTCACCTCTGGGTCTTCGTAAAACTGCTGCCTCAAGTCGGATACTACACCGTGGGACAGCGCTCCCTCTTTTTGACTCTGATGCCCATTCGCCTGCAGTTCGATCTCTTGACCTATTGGCTGTTGGCTGGATTGCGGCAGGCCATGGAGTATTACCAGCAGGTGCGCGAACGCGAGCGTCGAGCGAGCCAGCTCGAGACCAGCCTGGTGCAGGCACGGCTGCAGGCGCTCCGCATGCAGTTGCAGCCGCATTTCCTCTTCAATACGTTGAACACCATCTCCTCGCTGATGTACAAGGACGTGCCGGCGGCCGATCGCGTATTGAACCGTCTGGCCGGATTCCTCCGTCTGGCGCTCGAAACCGCGCGCTCGCAGGAAGTATGCCTGCAGACGGAACTGGAGTATACCGACCGCTATCTCGACATCGAAAAGGTGCGCTTTCTCGACCGCCTGGTAGTGGAGCACGTGATTCAGCCCGATGTGCTGGACGCCCTGGTGCCGACCCTCATTTTGCAACCGCTGGTGGAGAACGCGATTCGACACGGCGTGGGCGCACGCGCCGGAGGCGGCAAGATGTGGATCCGTGCCAGCCGCCGCGAGAACAATCTGCTGGTGGAGGTGGAAGATGAAGGAAAACCGCCGCACGACATCCACGAGGGTGTCGGTATCACGAACGCCCGATCCCGCCTGGCCACCCTCTACGGCGACCGGCAGCGCCTGGCCATCAGCACTGGAGCGAGCGGCGGATTCCGCGTGGCGATGGAACTTCCCTATCGGGCCGGAAACTACTGGCATGATGCGCACTTTAGTCATTGACGATGAACCGCTGGCGCGCGAGAAGATCGCCCGCCATCTGGCGTCGCATCGCGACGTCGAGGTGATCGGCGAGTGCGGCGACGGTGAATCGGCGATTCAGGCGATTCGGGATCTGGAGCCGGACCTTCTGTTCCTCGACATTCATCTGCCGGAGTGCGATGCCTTCGAGGTGCTCCGGCGGGCCGGGGTGAAGCGCCATCCGGTGGTGATCTTCGTGACCGCCTACGACGAATATGCCCTTCGGGCGTTCGAAGTGCAGGCGCTCGACTACCTGGTGAAACCGTTTGACGACGAGCGCTTCCGATCCGCCTTGCAGCGGGGCCGCGAGCAATTGGCGCAAGCCCGCGCACCCGTCCCGGCCACGTCAGGCGACGGAATCTGGAACCGCGTCCTGGTCCACACCGGCGGGAGCATTCGCATCCTCAAGCATGGGGACATCGACTGGGTCGAATCGGCGGGCAACTATGTGCGGCTGCATGTCGGCGCTGAGACATACCTGCATCGCGATACCATGCATCACGTGGAATCGTCGCTCGACCCGGCGCGCTTCATCCGGATCCATCGCTGCTACATTGTGAATCTGGACCGGATCCGCGAACTGCAGCCTCTGTTCAAAGGTACCTATAATGTGATCTTGCAGGACGGCACGCAGTTGACTCTGACACCGCCGTACCGCGCGCGCTTACAGCTCTGAATGTCCATTCTGTCTTCGGCAATCGAGGCCATCGGCGAAACGCCCCTGGTGGAGCTTGCGCGCATCTCCCGAGGCTGCCAAGGGAGAATTCTCGCCAAGTTGGAATATTTGAATCCGGGCCTCTCCAAAAAGGATCGGATCGCTCGCCAGATCATCGAAGACGCGGAGGCGGATGGCAGTCTGCGTCCCGGCCAGACCGTGGTCGAGTTGACCAGCGGCAACACCGGTACGGGCCTCGCGATCGTCTGCGGTATCAAGGGGTATCCGTTCGTCGCAGTGATGTCGAAAGGTAACTCCGGGGAGCGCGCGCGGATGATGCGTGCCCTGGGTGCGGAGGTCGTCCTGGTCGAGCAGCTACCCGGCTCGCATCCGGGACAGGTGTCGGGAGGCGATCTCGAATTGGTGGAGCAAGCGACGCAACGCATCGCCCGCGAACGAGGCGCGTTTCGCGCCGATCAGTTCCATCATCCCGGCAATTTCCGGGCGCACTATCTCCACACCGGACCCGAAATCTGGCGTCAGGCCGAGGGCCGCATCGATACGTTCTGCGACTTTGCGGGCACCGGCGGCGCCTTCGCCGGTTGCGCCGCCGCCTTCAAGGAGCGGAATCCGCAAATTGCATGCTACCTGGTGGAACCGGTTGGCTGCGCGGTGTTGGCCGGAAAGGGAGTGGTGGACGCGAACCATCGCATCCAGGGCGGCGGCTATGCGATGGCGGAATTGCCACTGCTGCGCCGGTACGATGTGGATGGCTATGTCCAGGTGAATGACACGGAGGCCATCGAAATGGCCCGGCGACTGGCGCGGGAAGAAGGCATTTTCGCGGGATTCTCCTCCGGCGCGAACGTCGCCGCCGCATTGAAATTGGCGCCCGGCAGGATCGTAATTACGCTGATTAATGACTCCGGAATGAAATATTTGAGCACGGATCTGTGGGAATAAGGTTGTAATTATGGGTATTTGTACTAGAATTGCTAATACCAGAACATGCCAACCCATCGGGTCCAGCCAGACCTCGCCAGTCTGAGGCGAAATAGGGGCGTTTCGCTTGGCGAGATATCCCACAGCACCAAAATCGCAGTCCGTTACCTGGAGGCGATTGAAAGCGGTCAATACGCCAAGCTCCCTGGCGGGTACTACGATGTCAGCTACATCCGCCAGTACGCGCAGGCTGTGGAGTGTGATGAAGTTCAGCTGTTGCAACAATATCGTGATGCTGTGCAACCGCATCCACCCGTTGCGGAGGGCACTGGCAGGGCGGCGACCGCTGCCCCGGTGCCCTCTTCGTCGCGACCCGTCAGTTGGCTCGATCTCCGTATGCTGTTCAACGTAAGTATGCGGATGCTGCGAAAGATATGAGAAAAAGCTCCCGTTATCATCAGGTAAAAACTACCTTGATCGAGTAACGGCGCCAGTAAGTCCCGATCGATTGGACATCCGGCATGTTAGCGTGAAGTCTTGTTCCGTCTCTTCAGGCCGTCCGATGAACAGGTTCGCTCGATTATAAGGCGAAATCGGAATCAATCCTTCTCTTATCCGGATGTGGGCGCCACCCGCACTGGCAATGTACCGGCCGCCTACAACTTCGACCGTCATCGCACCGAACTGGGTAAAGGCAGGCCCACCTGGCTCGCGGCCAAAGCCGCGGTCCGGCGCTGGGAGATGTTTGATCGAGCCTGGATTCGTATCTTCCCGGAGACCCTTGCCATTCGCAAAGGATCGGTCGTGGCAGTTGTGCCCGCGCACTTCGGATTCTTTTCTGTCAACCTCTGCCGGATCGTGTACGTGATCGATACCGAGAAGCCGCTCCCCCTGTTTGGATTCGCGTATGGCACCTTGCGCCAGCATGCGGAAAGCGGTGAGGAGCGATTCACGGTCTCCTGGAACCCGGACGACGATTCGGTCCGGTATGAGATCGCTGCCATGTCGAAACCGCGGGCGATTCCGGCCAGAATCGGTTATCCCATCGCACGCGCAGTGCAAAGAAAGTTCGGGCGCACCTCGTTGGAGTCGATGCGGCGCGCCGTCACAGGCGTGCTGTCGGGTTAACTTGAGCCAACAATACGGCGGATTTCAGAGTGAGGTAAGATAAACGATCGTTTGCGATGTTACGGCTCTTCGTATTGGCGGTGGCCCTTTGCATGCGCGTGAGCGCATCCGACAGCCCGCCCACGCTTGATGACGTGGTCCAGCACCTGTACGACTTCGATTTTCCCGCCACCCATCAGATTCTGGATCGCTACATCGCCGCACATCCGCAGGACCCGCTGCCCTTCGCCTTTCGTTCTTCCGCCTACCTCTTTTCGGAATTGGACCGCTTGGGCGTTCTCGAAAGCGAATTTCTGATCGACGATAACCGCATTATCGATAAGAAAAACCCGGCGTCCCCCGACCCGGAAATCCGGACGCGTTTTCTCAAAGCACTGGACGACACCGGGAGCCGCGCTGATAAGGCACTGAAGGCCAATCCCATGGACCGCGATGCCTTGTTCGCGATGTGTATTTCCCAAGGCGTCGCCACCGACTACATGGCGTTTGTCGAGAAACATCAGATCTCCAGCCTCTCGGCGGCACGGCGCTCGAACGACTATGCGCAGCGCCTGCTGCGCGTCGATCCGCAGTTTTACGATGCCTACATGACCGCGGGCCTCTCGGAATACATGATCGGGAGCCTGCCGTTCTTTATTCGCTGGTTCATTCATTTCGACAACGTGAGCGGCAACAAAGAGCGAGGCAAGCAGAATCTGGAACTGGTCTCGCGCGAGGGCCACTATTTCAAGGCATTCGCCAAGATTCTGCTGGGGATTATCAGCTTGCGCGAAAAGAAACCCCGGGAAGCGCAAAGACTACTGACGGATCTTTCGCATCAGTACCCCACGAACCCGCTCTTTCGGAAAGAACTCGTCAAGCTCAATAGCAAGCTGGGTGTGGCGGCGAATTGAACGGGGAACTGGTGACCCGATCAAATCTGGCTCCCGCAACTCGGTGGCGTAAAACCGCTCCTGCCGGGTTCCGGGCGATTCTGTCACGTGTCGCCTCACCTCACGGCCGCGATACGTGCGCTTGCGATATGTGCGCTTGCGAGCCGCGCGCTTGCGATACGTGCACTTGCGAGCCGCGCGCGTGAGCAAGCGTTCACTAATCCGAAGGACGGAGACACTCCCTCTGGGCGCTTCTCGTAACCCACCCAAATGCGTCCGCGCGATACGTGCGCTTGCGCTACGTGCGCTTGCGAGCCGCGCGCGTCAGCAAGCGATCACTAATCAGAGGGCGGAGATGCTCCCTCAGGAAGCGCTCATTTACGGCCTATTGCACGCGGTGAAGCACCTCAGCCTCATCCGTCGCCTTGGCGTCGCTTGCCGCCTTAGCGAGGAAAGCGCCGACGGCGTCGCCGGGCGAGGTGATCAGCATGCGGTCGGAGATCGGCGCGGTGCTCAATTGCCGCAGCGCCTGCTCCTTCAGCCAGTCGGTTTGCAGGATCGCGAAGCGCAGCGTATCGCCATCCGTCCACACCCGCATTCCGGTGTGCACCGCCAACTGGAACGGGTCTTCATTGGCGGCGGTCACGTCGAGAATTTTCACGTCTCCCGCCGTCATCAGGCGCGCTTTGACTTGATAGACTTCTGAAGAATCGGTGAGGTAGCGGATAGTGTAGCCGGAGCCGTCCTGCCGGATCGAGTAGATATCCTTGCCGTCGGAACTGATCCACGTGCCCAGAAGAGCGGGATCCATCACCGCCTGTTCCGTGGTGACGAACGGATTTAAGGAGACTACGTTTGAGCAGCCTGTGAGCGTCATCGCGCCGGCTACCATCAGAGAGAGTGCCAGAGTTTTCATCTTGTGTGCCTCCATCCAGGAACAGCGTCGCTGCATGGCTGGGATTGCACTCCGGGCGAAAAAAATGCATCAGTTGGCTGACGGCCCCTCGGCGTGAACGATCACCAGCATCTCCAGCGAGTCCCCTCGTCTCAAGTTTCAACCCCAACTGCTCCTCGACCGCGGGAAGATGGAGGGCCCGGTCTCGGGATTGTCGTCGATGGCGTAGACCTAATAAGGCTTGACGCCGTACGCCTCTCGCAGAATCACTTTCAAAGTGAGGTTCGTGATTTTCAGCCACGCCGCCTGGATTTTGCGGAGATCGAGTGGCTCTCGGGAGCCCGGGCCTGACCAGAAACCTAAATTGGCCTCCACCCCAATTTCCTCCACCAGCGAACCAGGGTCACCTTGAGAGGGGCATAGTTGCCCGCAATGAGCATCAGAGCGATCCCGGAAACCAGCAGCACGATCGGCCAGAACGCGCGGCCGGGGAACTCATGCCGTTGCAGCCGGTAGACGCCGATGGCCAAAAAGAGCAGTCCGCTCGCAAGGTAATTCTTCATCTGCCGCGGGATGCTGGCGAATACGAAAACGGCGGCCACGGAAGGAAGCATCCAGGAGAAGATTCGCGACTCGGCAGGCGATTCGGCGTTGAGTCCCAGCAGCAGCAGCGAGGTCATCACGTGGCCCGGAATCACGAATCGAAAAGCGTGGCCGACCAGGCGCAGCAGCGGCGAGGATTGCAGCCGCGAGAGCCAATCGAGCGTGAAATAAATCGCGGCGTTCCCGATGAACAGGTACTCCGGTTGTCCGCGAGTCCAGGGCGCGACGGATTTCAGCCAATCGGCGTATGGCTGGTGGAACGCCGCCACGCCGCTCAATGCCGCCCACGTGAAGGCCACCGCGAAGGGATAGAAGTAGCGGGAATCGTCCGGCAATCGAAGGCGCTCGAAGACGAATCCGGCAACCAGGAACAGCAAGGCGCACGGCAGCAGGTGGAAGTAGAAGCGTCCCGGGTCGTGATCGAGCCAATCGAGCATTCCGAATCGCAGCAGAGTGGCCAGGCACAACAGCGCCGCATACGTAGCGAACATCAGCGAGAAGACCGGGGCGCGCGTGACACGTCGCAGCCACCAGCAAACCGGAAGCGCCGCCAGCAGTGACCACCAGATCTGCGCGTTGGTAGCCTGTTTGCCGAGATCGAGCCGATGGAACAGCTCCAGATCCAATTGGCCGCGAGTGAGCGCTGTGAACAGGTGAGCCTCCTGCCACGTGACCAGCGCCGCAATCGGAGCCACCAGGCAGACCGCCAGTAGAAAGGCAATCGCCACCCGTGGATTCCCGCGATTCCAACTGCGAATGCCCAACCAGGCGCTGGGAATCGCCGCCGCCCACGCCGCGAGGATCGCCGGTGCACCGGTGACGGCCGGGTACGAGAAAGACGCCAGAAACGCTGCCCCGACCGCCAGCACCCAAGCCCCCAAGTAAAGGGTGACCTGCGGTAACGTGAGACGGCGCGCCTCCATGATCCAGGCATCCTCGCGCTCAATCAACCTGCCGTAGCGCTTCCGCAGGCCATCGTACTCAGCCTCGGAAACAATCTGATCGTGACGCCAGCTTTCCAGGTCGCGCAGATGCTCCCCGACCTTCCCCGCGATCAGCCGCGCATAGGCGGCGGGCTCAGCCAATACCGCTTCACCGGCGAGGAAGCGATTCAGATCCTCAGCCATCTCGCGCGCTGAGGCATATCTTGCGGAAGGCTCCTTTTCCAGCGCCTTGAGACAGATGTTCTGCAGATCGCGCGGCACCGACGGAGTACGCCGACGCGGAAGCGCCGGTTCGTCCTCACGAATCGCGCGCAGAATGCCGGAAACAGAGTCGCCGCGGAATGGCGTGGCGCCGGTCAGCAACTCGTACAAGATGGCGCCGAGTGCGAAGACGTCGCTGCGCGCGTCGAGTGGCTGGCCGGCGGCCTGTTCGGGAGAAAGATATTCGGGAGTCCCTGCCACAGGGTGACGCGCGCGGTCGTTCGCGCTGGCGAGATCGAGGGCGAGTCCGAAATCCAGCAGTTTGGGGTCGAATTCCGAATCGACCAGGATATTGGCAGGTTTGAGATCGCGATGCACCAGGCCCTGGTCGTGCAGGAACTGCGCTGCCAATGCGACCTTGACCATCAACTCCGCCTTCTGACGGAAATCGAGCCGCGCGGCGGCGAGGGTGAGCGGCGCACCGGTCAGATACTCCATCACGAAGTGCGCAGGCTCATCGGCAGGCCCGAGACTGTATATCCGAGCTACCCACGGATGGCTCAGGCGTGCCATGGCGCGGGCTTCCTCCATGAATCGCGCGCGCAGCTCGGAGTCCCCCGCGTAGCGCGGCGCCAGAGTCTTGATCGCCACCTTGCGATTCAGCGCCTCGTCCACAGCGAGCAGGACGCGGCCCATTCCACCAGCGCCGATTTCGTTGACGATCTTGTGCCCCGACAGGCGTTCGGGCAACGGCGGCGCGGGCTCCAAAACGCGATCGATCTCGGAGAGAGCGGCGAGTTCGGGAGCGAGTTCCGGCGAATGCGCGGTGGCGCCCGACGCGCGCCGGTCAAGAAGATCGGCCAACGCCTCGGCTAGCTTCTGCTCGGAATCGGCGTCCATTACACCTCCGCGGCGTCCGAGAGCTGGCGGAAGCGCTTCACGGCGCGATAGACGAGCAGCGCGACCGCTTCGCGCGACTTGCCGAGGCGCTCCGCCATCTCGGCGGTGGAAAGTCGTTCGATTTTGGCCATGAGGATGGCCTGCCGGTAGTCATCAGGCAAGGATTCCAAACGATCCAGCAGCCGCTGCACGGCTTCCTGTTGCGCCAGCAGGCGGCTGGGAGTCTTGGTGTCCGCCGGCTCCGGACCCTGCGGATTGCTCTGCGACCGGAAGCGAAGCTCCTCTCCGGCCCGGCATTCGCGGTTTCGATAGCGGATCCGATCGGCGATCACGTGATCGGCAATCGCCGAGAGCCAGCGGAAGAAACTGCCGGGTGACTGATACGAGAAGCTCCCGATATCGCGGAAGGCGCGCAGGCAAGTCTCTTGCACGACGTCTTCGGCGTCTGTAAATTCGCGCTCGCGCGCACCCAGCTTGCAATGGACTAGTACGGCGAGGCGCCTGCGGTGCTTTTCGAAAGCGCGGGAAAGGGCTTGCCGGTCGCCATTCCTGGCCTGTTCGAGGAGGTCGAACGTGGAAGTGGGCGATACCATAGCGCGCCTCCACTCATGATACGGGAACACACTGTTCCATTGTCAGCTTTATGGCGTGAAAATCGAGCATGACGCGGTGTGCCTGAGAAAGCAGACCGCGGCCGGCGTTGCCATAATGGCAAATTTCGGCAGCAGTCGTCGACTAAGCACCCTCGCTGCGAGCCGCGCGCGTCAGAAGCTGTGAAAAATCCGGGAGCGCCTGCCCCACATAGGATGAGGCATCGCTTGCTCACGCGCGCGGCTCGCATGCACACCTACCGCCGGGAAGGTAGCTGAGGTGACGAGCCGCGACCGTGAGGGAGCGTTGCCACCACGCCGCTAAAGCAGTCAAGATCGCTTGCTGACGCGCGCGGCTCGCAAGCACGCGCATTCTCCGAACGTATTGGTAAGGTACGAGCCACGCCCCGTGAGGGAGTGTTCTTGCCAAGAATACGAGACCGTATTTCTGAAACGGTGTACTTAGCAGAGGGCGCGAGGCATCTGAGGAGCGTCGAGAGGGCTCGGTTTGCGGTTGCCAAACTTGGCACGCCGTCGACCCCGGCGGCCTGGTACAGCCCCGATCGTAGTCTTCTAGTGGAAGAACAGTCGTTGTGCGGTACCGCCACGAATTTTGGCACGGTCCACTTCAGGAGCGAACGACAGCAACTCTTCGAAGCGCGCCGATTGCTTCCGATAGTCGTCGATCGTGTTGCCCAGCATGCCCCAGACCATGCGATCGGGACCAAAAGCGTCGTAGAGGCGCCTCGTGAGCTGCGGCAGATCGCCTTTGTACGCAGGCCAGTTGGAATACTTCAGAATCACGTGCGGCAACTTTGCGAGCTTCAACACTTCCTGATATTCCGATTCTGTGCCATCGCCCGGGCGGCCCATGTGATCGAGAAGCACCGTCGCGTCAGGCACCTTCTCCGCCAGCGTGTAGATATGGGCAGCCTGCATCGGGATGAAGTGCATCTGAACCGCCAGCCCCAATCCGGCGAGCGTCTTCCAGCACGCCAGCATGCGCGGATCGCGCATATCGCGATTGCGGATCGGACCCTCCGCTTCGTAGCTCTTCGAGACTTCGTGAATCCGCATCGCCACGATGCGCTTGGGCCACCGGTCTACCAAGGCTCGCAGCCGGTCCGGCGTATCCGCGCGAAAGGGATCGAAGAGGCAGGTGCCCTTGAAATAACCGGGACGAGGCTCGTGCGCCAGGCAGTATTCCAGGTAGCGGTGATCGTCCTGGTAGGGCTCGGGGTGCACGACGATGGAGTGGGTCAGGCCAGCGGACT
Organism: Bryobacteraceae bacterium; assembly: GCA_035295745.1. Classification (GTDB taxonomy): domain Bacteria; phylum Acidobacteriota; class Terriglobia; order Bryobacterales; family Bryobacteraceae; genus JAIQFL01. The sequence continues at coordinate 70,701 of DATGIL010000028.1, forward strand.
CCACCAACTTGACATGATCTTCGAGCGTGTAGGCCGCCGGTTTGTAAGGCGCATTCGGGGCGTATGGGATGCGAGCCGGGTCGAACAAGTGGACATGCGTCTCGATGACCGCCGAATTCGCCGCGGCCGCCAGCAATCCGGCGGATCCGGCAATCCCGAGAAGCGCGTGCCGGCGGGTGATGGGTTCCATTGGTTGTAGTTATATCAGAGCAGAACGGTCACATCAGCCCAGCGCCTGCAATCGCCGCTCGAGGAAACTCCGCTCCACGCGATTAGTGGCGAGCGCGAGCGCGCGCCGGTAGGCCTCCGCTGCTTCCGTATTACGTTGCAAGCGCCGCAGGATGTCGCCTCGTGCCGCGTGGAAGAGGTAATAGTGCTCCAATTCGCCCGCCTCGCCGATCTCCTCGATCTCATGCAACCCGTCTTCCAAGGCTACGCCCAAGGCCACTGCGACCGCGTGGTTCAGCCGGACGACAGGCGACGGATTCCAGCGCAGCAGGCTCTCGTACAGCGCCGCGATCTGCGGCCAATCCGTGTCGCCGGGCGCCTTCGCCTGCGCATGCAGTGCCGCGATCGCCGCCTGCAATTGGTAGGGACCCGAAGCGCCGCCGCTCAGCGCCCGTTCCAGCAGCACCAGGCCTTCGGCAATCGCCGCCTCGTCCCACAGAGAGCGATCCTGCTCCTCCATTGTCACCAGCTCTCCGTTGCGCACCCGAGCTTCGCGGCGCGAATCGTGCAGCAGCATCAAAGACAGGAGCGCCAGATTCTCCGGTTCGGCCGGCATCAGATCACACAAGACCCGAGCCAGGCGGATCGCCTCCACGCACAGATCGGTGCGCACCAACGCATCTCCCGTCGCGGCCGCGTAGCCCTCATTGAAGATCAGATAAATCACTGCTTGCACTGAGGTGAGACGTTCGCGCAGCCGATTCGCGGGCGGCACCTCGTACGGAATGTGCGCTTCCTGGATCTTCCGCTTCGCCCTGACGATGCGCTGCGCCAGGGTGGGCTCCGGCAGCAGGAAAGCCTTGGCGATCTCCAGAGTGGTCAGCCCGCCGAGCGTTCGCAGGGTGAGGGCCACCTGAGCCTCCTGGTTCAATGCCGGATGGCAGCAGGTGAAAATCAGACGAAGGCGATCGTCCGCCAAATCCATCGCAGGCTCCCCGATCTCCGGATCCACGGTGCTCGCCAGTTCCGCGGCATAGCGCAGCCAGTCGTGCTTCACGCGGCGAGTGTTCTCGCGCCGCACCGCATCGATGAGCTTGCGATGCGCGGACGCCATAATCCAGGCCGCGGCATTCTCCGGCACGCCGTTTTCCTGCCACGCAGCCAGCGCGGACGCGAAGGCCTCCTGCAGCGCCTCTTCCGCGCGATCGAACGAGCCGGAAATCCGGATCAGACAAGCCAGAATTCGGCCCGATGCCTCGCGGAACACTGCTTCCGCAACCGAGCGGAAATCATCCATTCGCCGATGCGGAGGGCAGTCCGGGCAAAGGCCGAATCTCGACGCAGCCCTCACCGCCTTTGCAGGCCGTGGGGATCTTGGCGGCCCACTCGATGGCCTCGTCCAGATTCTTGCAGTCGAGAATGTAATACCCCGCAAGCTGCTCTTTGGTCTCGGCGAACGGGCCGTCGCTGACCAGCGCTTTTCCTCCGGCGACGCGCACCGTAGTGGCAGTGGAGGTGGGGGCCAGCGGCTCGGCCGCAATGAAGACGCCTTTGCTTCGGGCCTCTTCCATCACCTTCCCATGGCCGCTGTAATTGCGCGCGGAGGGGTCGGGCTGCTCCTTCGAATAGATCAGCATCATGTATCGCATGCCTGGTTCCAGTGGCGGGTATGCGTCCGCGAGCTCCCTGGCATACCCACACGATTCAATTCTTCGGATAGTTCGGATCAGCCCGCAACTCCAAAATCTGCCGGATATGACGCTCATCGTGCGCCGCTACGAGCAGCGTCAATTGATATCCGTCGATCTTGGTGTACGCGCCATTCGTGATGAACTGCAGCGGTTTGGACTCTACCGCATGATCGCGCAAACCGGGAGTGGACGCGACGAACTCCGCAAGCGCATTGTAGTTCTTCGACAGGCGCTCCAAGGTGGTTGTCCGATCCCACTGCCCGCTGGGCTTGATCGGCTCCGGCGCCTCAGCCTTGCGGGAACGGTCGGGGATTCGCTCCATGATGATCTTGTCGATCACGCCAGTCTCGTGCTCCGGCGGCGGTGGGGGCGCCTGGAGGAGTAGTGCCCGCGCCGGCCCCAGGACTCGTTCCTGCACCATCACCATATGTTCCAGGATTTCGGCAGCCGACCAGCAGTTCGCGGATGGTTTGAAGTGCCATTGTGCCTCGGAGAGGCCATTGGCGGCTTCCGCGGCGCGTTTGCGAGTACGGTCGAAGAATTCCAGGGCTTGATCGATTTCGGTAGATTGCAAGGTAGGCATTTTGTTTTCCTTCATCTCAACGACGTTCGGGACGGCGGAAATCGACAACGGCTGCAAATTTATTTTTGAGGCCCATCTACTGAGCGCCCCGCGCCGTCGGCCCGCCCTTGCGCGCCTGGGCCACGATCTCCTTCACTCTCGCCATCAGCGTAGGGGCGTGATACGGAATCCCGTCCTTGATTGTCCACTCCACGCCGCCGGTGTGCACCACTTTACCGTTGCGGATCTCATCCACGCCGCTGGGGTAGAGCACTTTGAGGTTCTCGAGTGGATTTCCGTTCACAACAATCAGATCTGCCGCGAATCCGGCTCTCACGCGTCCCAGACGCCCTTCCTGTCCCAGAATCTTGGCATTGTTCCCGGTTGCCTGCTGGATGATCTTGATGGGGTGGAACCCCGCCTCCTGGTGCAGTTCCATGCCGCGAATGAGACCGAAGCCGTACATCTGGTAAATGAATCCAGCGTCATCGCCCATGCCGATCAATCCTCCCAGCCGGTCGAACTGGCGCAGCGCCGCCATCCACAGCCGGTAGTTCTCTTTCCAGTACATCTCGTCACTTGAGGTCCAGCCGATGAAATAGGAGCCGTGGTTAGCGGGATTTGGCTTGAAGTACTCTTCCAGCACGGGATGCAGATAGTCGGCGAACCAGGGCTGCGTCTGCGCGCGCTGCAGGTCGCGGCTGGCCTCGTAAATGTCCATGGTCGGGTCCCACGCCACGTGGGCCTGCACCATGCCCTCCAGCACTTTGGTCAGACGTTCGGGATTTGCCTCGCGGAAGAGGTGGCCGGCATAGCGAAAACGGTCGGTCTCGTTGTTGTAGTTGTAGCTCGAGGGGAAGTTCTGCACGCCGCTCTCGATGGCCGCGTCGGGAACGCCATACCAGTGCTCGATGCTGGTGGTTCCGAACTTGATGTCGTCCCAGGCATTGGTCTCCTCCACCCCGGCATGATGCGCAATCCGCAGGTCGAGCTTGTGGGCTTCCTCCTCCATGGCCTGCATGGTGTCGCGATCGATGCCCAGGATCTTGATGCCGTCGGCCCCCATCTCCTTGAGTGCACGAACGCGGGCCCGCGCTTCCTCGGCATTACGCGGGCGGCCGAACATGGGGTAAACGAAGATGCGCGGCGCGGCGATTTCGCCCTCGGCGCTTTGCTTGCGAAGTTCCAGCGCGCGTTTGGTGTCGCTGCCCACATCGCGGATGGTAGTGATGCCGCAGGCCAGCCAGATGTTCAGCTCGTATTCAATCGGCTGAGGCTTGCCGCCGCGCTCTTCCTGCAAATGCGCATGGGCGTTGATCAGACCCGGCAGCACGTACTTACCGGTGGCGTCGATCACGGCGTCGGCCTGTACCTGGTTGCGAGCGCCGCGGCTGAGAGCCACGGGGTCGAGCGCAATTACGTCGGTGATCAGGTTGTTCTCCACCACGATGTCCTTGGGCCCACTGGCAGGGGTCCCGTTGCCATCCACCACGATGGCGTTATGGATCAGCAGGCGGCGAACTCGCTTGCCGCTGGTGGGTGCCGTGTTCTGCGCTGCCGCCGTACCGCCCAGCACCACGACCATGACCGCGCAGAGAATCTGTGGAAGCTTCATTGGTAGATTGTGTCACGTTTTTTGCGGGCCGCGATCTCACCGATGATGCGGGGCGGGACGAGCGGAAACTGAGTGGCTTTCTCGACTCGCCACCTGTCCGCATTACATTTTCGCGAACGTCTGTGTCGCAAGCGGGTATAATCTCAACGTAAGGGAGGATTTCCGTGGCCAAGGACAAGAGCCCGAAGAAGGAAACCAAGAAGCCGAAGAAGAATAAATAATGGCGGCATTCAACCCGCCGATACGAGGCTGATTGCGGGCGGACCGCCAGCCATGCTGGTCCGTCCGCGGCCGTCAGGGGAGCCATCAATGCGCACACAGTGGATAACGAAACGTAAAAACGACAAAATCCGTACCCAGATGCACTATGCCCGGCAAGGCGTGGTCACCGAGGAGATGCAGTTCGTAGCCAAACGCGAGCGGATCTCTCCGGAGTTGGTGCGCTCCGAGGTTGCCCGTGGCCGGATGATTATTCCGGCGAATGTGAACCATCCGAACCTGGAGCCCATGTGTATCGGCGTGGCTTCCAATTGCAAAATTAATTCGAATATCGGGAACTCCGCGGTTACGTCGAACATCGAAGGCGAACTCGAGAAGCTGCAGTACTCGGTGAAGTACGGAGCAGACACGGTCATGGACCTGTCTACCGGCGGCGACATTCCCGCCATCCGCAAGGCGATCATCGCGGCATCCCCGGTACCGATTGGGACGGTCCCGATTTACGAAGCTCTGTCGCGCGTTCGCCGCGTGGAGGACCTCAGCCGCGAAGTGATGCTCGAGGTGATCGAGGAGCAGGCCGAGCAGGGCGTCGACTACATGACGATTCACGCCGGAGTGCTGGTACAGCACATTCCGCTGACGACGCGGCGGGTCACCGGGATCGTGAGCCGTGGCGGCTCCATCCTGGCCGAATGGATGGTCAAGAATCACAAGCAGAATATGCTGTACGAGTGCTTCGAAGATATCTGCAAGATCTTCCAGAAGCATGACGTGAGCTTTTCGTTGGGCGACGGCCTGCGCCCCGGCAGCGTGGCGGACGCCAGTGATGAGGCCCAGTTCGCGGAATTAAAGACACTCGGCGAGCTCACCAAGAAAGCCTGGGAGTACGACGTACAGGTGATGATCGAAGGGCCCGGCCACATTCCCATGGACCAGATTGAGTTGCAGGTTCAGAAGGAAAACGAGATCTGCTTCGAAGCGCCCTTCTACACACTTGGACCGCTGGTGACCGACATCGCGCCCGGATACGACCACATCACCTCGGCCATCGGCGCGGCGATGATCGGATGGTACGGCGCCTCCATGCTCTGTTATGTGACGCCCAAGGAGCATCTGGGCCTGCCCAATCGCGATGATGTGAAAGCGGGAATCATCGCCTACAAGATTGCGGCGCACGCCGCGGACATCGCACGGCACAGGCCCGGAGCGCGCGACCGCGACGATGCACTTTCGCGCGCGCGTTACACGTTTGACTGGAATCGCCAGTTCGATCTCTCGCTGGATCCGGAAACGGCGCGCTCCATGCACGACGAGACGCTGCCGGAAGAGGGCTTCAAAGACGCCCACTTCTGCTCCATGTGCGGGCCAAAGTTCTGCTCGATGAACATCTCCGCCAAAGTGGAGAGCTTTACGGCTGAAGACGCTGCCGCGGTAGTCAACGGCACCGCACCGGAAAGTCTGATCAGGATCGCCGAGTAGCTCCGCACAGACCAGCCCAAAACTCATTTTCGCTGCGAATCCGACGGTGGGTGCTCAGTGTTTTCGGGACGGAAGGCGGGGAAGAGGTGAAGATCTCCCCGCCCTAAGGGGCTCGACCTGCGGCGTGGTCCTCCGTGACAGGCGATCCCGCGGCAAATCCCGTCTCGCATCCGTAACTCGTCTGAATTGAACACCAATCTGAGGTATCGATACCCCGCCGTTACCCATTCGAACCTTCCGTGTTCCCGTATAGACCGCCTACTCTTGACGTGAAGCCCCGCGGGGCGTGAAAGGAGAACGCTTGAGTAGCCACTGGAATATGCAACGCGTTGGGTGGGCGTTGCCCATTTGTGCCTTGCTATCGATCGTCAGGCACTGCAAGGCGTCCGTAGGTTTTTCCACAAGCGGCCCTTGGAAGCATCGCTTTTGGAGCATGATGACGACCGGCGCTCGCCTCATGTTTCCCCGCTGTATGCAAGCAGCCATCGGTCTCGCTCTTGGCGCCACCCTCGGTCACGCCGCAGTTCTTTATACCTTCGCCAACACCGGCGCCAATCCGTACAGCTTCTCGCTTCTGGAACCCGGCGTTCTCAGCACGACCGGAGCGTTCGCCATCCCTCCGTTCCAGGTGGACGGACTCACATTCACCCAGGCAACTCTTACCCAAACTAACGGCATCGGCTGTTTTCAGTTCGGTACTGCGGGTGCATCGTTGACCGCAACAGCGTTCTCCTGCGGTTTCAGCGCTTTCGCTCCTAACGGCGGATGGCAGAGCCTTTTTCTCGGCGCGACTGCCCCTGGCACCTACACAGCCTTCAACACCGCTTCGGGCGGAAGTGCGCCTTCCGCCCCCAACCTCTTAACCATCCAGGACGTTTCGGCCTTCCGGTACACGTTCTCGAGCAATGGTCCAAACCGGTACAGCTTTTCATTCCTCGAATCTGCCATCCTTACCACGACCGGGGAGTTCGCCATCGCTCCGTTCCAGGTGGACGGCGTCACGTTCACCCAGGCTACTCTCACTCAGGCGTCCGGCACCGGCTGTTTTCAGTTCGGTACCGCGGGTGCATCATTGACCACCACACCTTCTTCCTGCGGCCTGAGTGCTTTCGCGCCCGACGGTGGCTGGCAGAGCCTTTTCTTCGGCGCCACCGCGCCCGGCACGTACACCGCCTTTAACGCCGTTTCAGAAGGTAGTGCGCCTGCCGCGCCCGGCCAATTGACCATCTCAGTGCTTCCGGAGCCAGTGAGTCCCCTGTTGTTCGCCGGTGGTCTGGGAGTTCTGGCGGCGCTGCGGTTCGCGAGGAATGGAACGCCGGGAATTCGCTGCATCGCGCGAATCAAAAGGGGACGAGGGAATCCTGTCGCATGAGGTAGTTCCGCAGCGGCCATATCAACGCGCCACCCACGTTGTAACTACGCGCGTTGCTTTCATCTGCACGCCGGTGCCGGTCGAGTTGTAGCGTCGCTCAAGCCCGTTTACTCTGACCTAGCCGTTTTCGACGCGTGCCTTTATATCCGAATACGCCATCTCGATGAGCTTGCTAAGAGCTGCGGCGTTTGTGGCCGTTCCCGGTCTCAACTTCACATGGCGCATGAATTTGCCGGTGCCTTGCAACAAGCGGGCCGGATCTGGCAGCGCCGCACCGTGAAAGAACCCCACGTTTGCGTGCGAAGTGAATACATTGACGTAGCCGAAGGGCGCGTCTCCCAGACACGCAACCGGACAGCCGTCATGCAAGAGCTCGCGAACTTCGTCTCCGCATCTTCGCATCACCTCAAACCACTCATGCGCGATGGCTCCCAATTCACCTGCACGCTCTTTCATCCATGCATCGATGGCGGGGTCCCGTTCGACCGCTCCGTTGAATCGCAGCAATTCCGTTTTCATCGTCGCTCCGCTCCCCGCCAACGAAATACCGGCTTATTGGGAGTAACCTCGACCTTGCCCGCCGGCCCCGCTCAATCGAGTTCGTTCATCGCGTAGTGTTTGCGGTTTCGGGTCCGGAGCGTAGCGCAGTTGCCTACCGTAGTTGCGGAGGGCGCACACCAATGCCCGCGTCACCCATGTACATGATATATCGGCATGCCTGCGAGCCCCGGCGATTTCCTTCGATTAGCAGGTGGCAATCACTGCCACAGGGTGGGATAGAACACGCGATCACACCCGGCCAATTTGGCTGAAGGCCGCATCACTCGTGACGCAGAGCTACGACCGGGTCCACCCGCATGGCGCGGCGCGCCGGCAGATAGCACGCGAGCAGCGCCACCGATCCCAAAAGCAACGAGACCGCGCCGAATGTCAGCGGGTCGGAGGGACGAACCCCGTACAAAAAACTCGACATTGCACGGGCCCCGGCGAATGCTCCCGCCAGGCCGATCGCCACCCCCAGCCCCGCGAGCCGCGCACCTTCGCCCAATACCATGCTGAACACGCTGGCGCGCTCCGCACCGAGCGCCATGCGTACGCCGATCTCCCTGGTCCGCTGTGTGACGGAATAAGAGATGACGCCGTACATCCCGATCGATGCTAGCGTCAACGCGAGTACGCCGAATGCTGCCAGCAGCAACATGGCGAAGCGGGGCTGTGTGAGCGACCGGTCCAGAAGCGTACTCAAGGTCGCGACTCTCGCCAGTGGCAGGTCGGGATCCACGGCACGCATCGCGTCGCGCAGGCTGGCGGTCATTTGCGCCGGATCGGCTGTGGTGCGCACGGCTACCTGCATCGTGTGCATCGGCGGCCAATTTTTGATTTCGCTCTGAGTGTAGGGCACATACATCTGGGGCAGCGGCTTTTCCTTCAGCGAGCTCTGTTTCACATTGGCCACAACGGCAATCACGGTGCGCAAGGGAATTGTCGGCGTCAGCACACCAACCTGTTTTCCGACGGCCTCCTCGCCCGGCCACAGCGCGTCTGCCATGGCGCGATTGACGATCGTGACCGGCGGGGCATCGAGCGTATCGGTATCCGCGAACTCTCGCCCGCGCAGCAGCGGCGTGCGCACGGTGGCGAAATAGCCTGGCGACGCGAACATGTAATTGACATAAGGCCGTGCCTCTTTTTTAGGGTCCCGGCCGGGGATGCGGATCATCGTGGCATCGGGCTCGCCGCCCATCGGAACCGCGTGGACCATGCCTGTCGATTCGATTCCCGGCAGTATCCGGAGTTTGTCGAGCGCCTTGCGATAGAGCTGCGCCTCGTGGGCGGGATCGGGATAGTGGGCGGAGGGTAAGGAGAGCTCGAAGGTGAGCACGCGGTCCACTTTGAAGCCGCTGTCGGTGGCCAGCATGCCGTAAAAAGTCCGCGCCAGCAGACCAGCCGCCACTGCCAGGACGAGCGCCAACGCCACTTGTCCGACCGACAGGGCATTGCGCAGCGCGGGCGAGAGATGGCCGCCCGCGATCCGCGCGCCGCCCCTGAAAGAGTCTCCTACCTTTCCGCGACGCACACCCAGCGCGGGTGCGGCGCCGAACAGCAGTCCCGTCAGAAAGGTCAGGGTGACGCAGAAGGCAAGCACCATCGGATCGAGGCCGACCTCCTGCAAACGGGGCACCGTGACAGGCCCGAATTTCTTTACGAAATCGATGGCAGCGGCGGCGATGACGATTCCCAACGCTCCTCCCGCCGCAGCGAGCAGCAGGCTTTCCGTCAACAACTGGCGCATCAGTCGCCCCTGCCCAGCGCCCAGCGCAGTCCGCAGTTCGAACTCGCGCCGCCGGCCGAGAGACCGCGTCAGCACCAGTCCTGCCACATTGGAACAGGCGATCAGCAACACGAGTCCTACCGCGCCGAGCAACATCAGCAGTGGGCGGCGCGTATCGCCGACGATCTGGCTGGCGAGGGGCTTTGCGCGTGATCTCGACCAGCCCTTCGAAGTAGGGAAGCGCAGTTCGAATGTATGGGCGAAGACATCCAGTTCCGCTTGCGCCTGCGCGATTCCGGCGCCGCCGCGCATCCGTCCCACGACCCCGAGTTCGCTGGGTCCCGCCTCACCCGGCTTGATGGAGAGCGGAACCCACAGTTCTGCTTCGCGCGGAAACTCCAGCGTGGCCAGCATCTCTTCGCCATGCGGGAACGAGAAGCCCGGCGGCATGACGCCGACCACGGTGTAACCGAAGCCGTTGAGATCGATGCTGCGTCCTAGAATGGTGCGATCGCCGCCGAAGCGCTCGCGCCACAAACGGTCGCCCAGGACGATGACGTGTTCGTGTCCGGGGCGGTCCTCTTCGGCGGTATAGAAGCGGCCCAGAGCCGGCGTAACGCCCAGCGAGGGAAAGAAACCGGCGGAGGCGCGGATGCCTTCGAGAAGCACCGGGTCGCCCCTTCCCGTCAGGTTGAAAGTGTCGGGTTGAAAGGCGCCCAGCGAGTCAAATGTCTTCGCATGCTCCTGAAACATGCTGAAGTCCAGGCGGCCCCAGGGAAACTCATCACCTCCGAAAGCGGCGGCCGGTGGAGCGAGCCTCCAGAGAACCGCGACCCGGTCGGCTTGCGGATAGGGCAGGGGCCGCAACAAGATGCCGTTCGCCACGCTGAAGACCGCGGTGGTGGCGCCGATGCCCAGTGCCAGTGTGAGGGTCGCGGCGGCGGTGAAGGCCCGGCCCTTACGCATTGACTTGGCGGCGTATCGCAGATCCTGGTGTGCGGCCTGCAGCCATCCGTATCCCCACATTCCGCGCGTCACCTCCATGGAAAGCGCCACGCTGCCGAACTCGCGGCGGGCGCCGATCTCCGCCGTCTCGGGACTCTCTCCCGCCTCGACCCGCTGTTTCACCTCGATGGCCATATGGGCCGCGATCTCGTCATCGAGTTCCTGTTCCCGGGCAGGCCGGCGGAAAGGCCAAGGCACGTTCTTACCTCCCTTCGGAGGGCCGCATGATGCGCGCAACGGTTCGCACTATCGCGTCCCATTTCGATTGCTCGCGCGCCAGTTGACGTTTGCCGGCGGCGGTGAGTTTGTAGTATTTGGCCCGGCGGTTGGCTTCCGATTGCTTCCACTCCGAAGCCAGCCATCCCTGCTTCTCCAGTCGGTGCAGCGCGGGGTACAACGAGCCGTGCTCAATCTGTAAGGTTTCTTCGGAGCGGTGGCGCAGGGTCTGGCCGATTCCGTGGCCGTGCTGCGGGCCCCACTGCAAGGTCCGGAGAATCAGCATGTCGAGGGTTCCCTGCAGGACTTCGATGTGATTGAGGTAGGGTTCCTGTTTGCCCATTTCGTCTAGCAGACAGTCTACCATAGCTCTTTGGCAGAACGTCTACTAGGGAAGGGAAGCAGTACTTGCTGACACACGCGTGGCCGAAACGCTCCCTGACGGTCGCGGCTCGCAAAGCGCGCATGTACGGTGGAGTCCCGACGACTAACGCGATTCAAAACGCGAGTGCAAAATGCGACTACAAAACGCTAATGCAACGCTAACTACAAATGCGATTCAAAATGCGACTGCAAAACGCTAATGCCAAAATGCGACTGCCAAAATGCGACTGCCAAAATGCGACTGCAAAACGCACTGCAAAACGCTGCAAATGCCACTGCAAAACGCGAGTGCAAAACGCGAATGCCAAAATGCGACTGCCAAAATGCGACTGCAAAACGCACTGCAAAACGCTGCAAATGCCACTGCAAAACGCGACTGCAAAATGCGATTACAAAACGCAAGTGCAAAACGCGAGTCCAAAACGCAACTACAAATGCGAGTGCAAAACGCGACTACGAGCCGCGACCGTGAGGGAGCGTCGAAAGATTACGTGCGGCAGATTCGTTGGACGCACGAAAACGCGTCGAGATGAGTCTCGACGCGGCAAACAGGAGTGTTTGCGCCACGAATCCACCAAAGCGCTACTTGGCGCTGCCGTTCAGGAGGCCGCGGCCGCGGAGCCAGTCGGCGAGGCGGGCGGGCCATGACGAGAGCGCTTCGTCGGTCTGCGCTAATCCCACGCCATGCGGACCCTTCTCGTAGATGTGCATCTCGGCCGGCACTCCTGCCTTCCTCAGCGCAAGATAGAACAGCGCACTGTTTTCCGCGGGCACGGTGGTGTCCGTGGAAGTGTGGAACAGAAACGTAGGGGGCGTCTGCGCGGTCACCTGGAGTTCGTTCGAGAGATTCTCCACCAGCTTCGGATCAGGCTGTTCTCCGAGCAGCGCCCGCAGAGATCCGCGATGCACGTACGGCGGATTGAACGAGATCACGGGATATACCAGCACCAGAAAATCAGGCCTGCTGCCCATCCGGTCGATCGGGTCCGCGGCGCTCGCATTGCCCATATCGAAGTGAGTTCCCGCCGTTGATGCCAGATGCCCGCCCGCCGAGAATCCCATGATGCCGATCCGGTCGGCCTGCACGCGGTACTGTTCCGCCTTGTACCGCACGGTGCGGATGGCGCGCTGCGCATCTCCCAATTCGATGGGATGTCGATACTTTGGACCCAGCCGGTACTTCAGCACAAACGCCGTCACGCCGAGGGAGTTCAACCACCGCGCGATCTGATCGCCTTCTTTGTCCATCGACAGGTGCTCGTACCCGCCGCCCGGACACACGATCACGGCCGTTCCCGTCCCGCGTCCCTGCGGCACGATGTACGGCGCGAGTGTCGGCTTGTCTTCGTCCTGTGTCCCTTGCGCGCCCGGAGCGCCGTCGGCCCAGAGCAGATCCGCTTTCGGCATATTCGGAGCCTGCGCGAGCAGCATGCCGGCCAAAAGGGGCATGCACATCAGAATTCGTTTCATGGGGGTCCTCATTGACGTTGGTACGTCTTGCTAAATCCATTGCGGGTATTGGTGACAGCAAAGCTTCCGTCGTTTGATGCGGAGAGTCGAATCCAGTTCGCCTGGTCCGTGGAGCCCTCGAGATTGGCAATATAGTCGTCCGCGGGATTGTGCTCCTTCCCGCCCGAAATGGAATAGTGCACCTGCCAGATATCCGCGAGTCCGGGCGCGCCGCGGAGAGTCGTCCAACTCTGCGGATCGCCGCCCTTGCGTGGCCCGTTGCCCATCAAAGCCACGCGCGCGTGGAGCGCCTGCGCGAGCACCGGAGAAACACCCTTCTCCTGGCCGTGAACGTTCACCTGGTAGACGTCCACACTGCCGATGGGATTGTTCGGGCACATCAACTTGTAATCGTAGGCCGATTCGAGATCCGCCAGGTCGAGCATGCGGAATTTGCCGAACGTGAACAGCAGCCCCATCGACATGTTGTCCTCCACATCCGTCGGACGTTCCGGCTCCCGCGGAGTGGTGGCACACAGCGCGTTCGGTGTGCCTGCTCCTGCCAGCGGTTTTTCGAGATACTTCCCGGCAGCGGTCACGACGAGCACGTCGATGCCGCGGATCGGAAGGTGGTCGCCGGGTTTCATGGCGATGTGGTCCATGCGATCGCGAACGGCAGCGTACGCCAGATATTGAGGTGTCGGCGTCTTGCCGCTGGCCTCCATGGGGCCGTGGTCGATTATGTGTTTCACCGGAAATTTCGAAACCAGCAGGGGCACGTCGCCCAGGTGATCGATGTCGTAATGCGAGATCACCAGGTAATCAATTTGCTCTAATCCAGCGGCCTTGGCGGCGGCGACGATCCGGTTTACATCGCGCCCATCGTTGCCAGGCCACCCGACATCGTAGAGCATCGATTCACCTGAAGGCGAGACGATCAGGACGGCCTTACCGCCTTCCACGTCGATGTCGTACACATCGAGCGTCCGGGCCGCGCGGCCCCAGTGCGCACAAATTCCTGCAAGCAGGAATAAAGCTGCCGTCTTCATTGCGCCACCGAAAATGCCAGCAGCACATTCCCTGGCATCCCTTGCGAATACCCCGACGTGGTGTACAGCATTCCATCCACGATGGTCGGCCCCGTGGCGCTAAACGACCCGCCTTTTGCCGGCATGCCGTTGACGGTCGTAAAGTCGTGAGCCGCGTCATAATCCCACACGATCTTGCCGCTCTCCATCGCATACGCGCGCAGGTGGCCGTCCATCGACGCGGAGAAAACGATACCGGGAATTGCGCTGGGCGGCGCCATTTGAGCGGCATTGCAGCCGCGTTGCGCAGTGCACGAAAGCGGCGGCGCCGCCGTGTGCCACTTCACCTTGCCGGTGGCCGCGTCGAGAGCGAAGAGTCCGCCACCGGCCGCGGGCTCCGTACGATTGAAGTCGGAAAGCGGCGCGTACACCACACCGTCCTTCGCCGCCATGCCCCACAGGATTCCGCCGAGTTTTCCGCCCGTCCCCAAGCGGGTCTGCCAGGCGATCTCACCTTTGCGGTCGGGATCGAATCCATAGACCACGCCCGCCTTCTGACCCGCGACCAGCATGTCGTGGCCGCCGGCCAGCGGTACCAGGATGGCGGACGATCCGAAATCCACATCTTCCCCCGGATTCTCGGGACAATTGCCGCCGTTCCCGCCCGGCCGCCCGCAATCCCAATTGAACATATCGGACATTGCCTGTTTGGACCAGCGAATCGCGCCCGTCTTGAGATCGAGGGCGATGAGCGCGTCGGCAGTCGTAATCTCGGGCGCGGAGTAGCCGTTTCCCGTCGTGACGTAGAGAAGATTGCGCTTCCCATCGATGGTCGGGGACGACCAGACCGTGGCGCCCGAAGGACCGTAGAACTGCACTCCTGTCTTGCTGACCTTAGTGGGCTTAGGCTCAGGCGTGGTGAAGGTCCGCCAGATCTCAGCGCCGTCTTTCGCGTTGAGCGCCACCACGTTGCCGCGGAACCGGCAGCAGTTGTACTGCGGAACGGCGCCCGCGTTCTCTTCTTGCGATGCGATAGGAATGTACAGGCGGCCCTCGTGAAGTTTGGCCGTTCCGGTAATGCGCGTGTACGGCTGATCGTCGAGTTTTTTCTGCCAGACTACCTTGCCGGTGTCGCCATCCAGCGCGTAGAAGTTCGATTCGAGATCGCCGACGTACACTCGCGGGCCAGGACCAACGACCGCGGCGGCGCGCACCAGCGCCTTCGCCTGGTAACGCCAATAAATGCACCCCGAGCGGGCGTCGAGCGCGTAAATGGTGCCGTCGTTGCTGCCGATGAAGAGACGCCCGGCCACTATGGTGGGCTGCGAATAGGCGGAGGTGCCGTTAGGCATGCCGAACGCCCATTTCAATTTCAGAGAAGGAACTTTTTCCGCGGCGAGTCCGGCGGCAGCCGCCGGCTGGAATCGCGAGTTGGCATCGTCCACGCCCCAGCCATTCCACGACTGCGACGAACTGGTGGGCTTCTGCCCGGCCGCGCAGAATCCCTTCATCTCAGGCAGAATCGGCGGTCCCGCTGCTCCGAGATAGCGCGCCACCGCGCGGCGATCGTCTGCCGAAAGAGCCTCTCCCTGCGCCTTCATCGATCCGGATTCAAGCGATTTGAGGACGTCCTGCCAGGGCATCTTGCCGATCTCTTCGGGCATCGGAGCATGTGCATCGCTGTTGGGGGAGTGGCAGCGCACGCAGGCTCGCAGGAAGACAGCGGTGCCCTCCTGTGCGGATGCCATCGCGGCGGCCGCAAGCAGAATCGGAACCGCACGCATTAGACGCCGGCGTGGCTTACCCATCCAACTCGATTTCCTGGTGCTGCATGCCGGCGTACGGATAGACGGCCACCTTCGGATCACCCGGGTGCAATTCACGCAGTTTCGCGATCACATCGTCCCACTTGTCGTAGAAGAACGTGCCCGTGCGATACATATTCCGCATATTGCGCGTCAGGTATTGCGAATACACGATCATGTTCGTTTTCTTGGCGCCGCTGCGGGCCGTGGGGTTGGTACGCCGCGCCGTCAGATCGAACTGCGTGGCTCCGCTGCGTCCCGCCAGCCGGTTGTTCAGGTAATGCACCGGGTCGAGTCCCAAGGGATGCTGCACGATCATCACGCCGGTGCCTCCGTCGCGGACCGAGTAGTTGATCCACAAGCCGCCGTGGAACGCCTGCGCGCTCTGCGGATAGGCGTTAGCCACCACGATATCGGCATCTTGCAGTGTTGGCGTGCAGTACGTCTTGGCGGCCACGCGAACGCCCGCATGATGCGCCTCCACGATGTCGCCGCCCCAGATACGCGTAGGCCTCAGGCGGTCGTTGTACAGGATCTGCAGCGTGTAGTCGACGCTCGCCATCTTCGCGGCTTCGATCATGTCGAGCCGCATGTCGTTCTGGAAAATCTTCACCGGTCCGGTCGTCCGCACTTTGGTCAGGATCTGCGTGTGGTTGTACTCCACCGAGGGAAGTGCGGCGAGCCCCGGCAGGATCGCCTTGGCGCCACCACCGTAGCCCGCGTCCTGATGCACTTTCACGCCGCTGATACAAATCTTCAAATCGGCGCCCAGGAAGGTCTGGTTGAGCAGGATCTTGTTGCCGCGAGTGGTCGTCCCCACTTCCTTGACGTTATCAAAGACATCGTGATTGAGCCATGCGTAGCGCTTCGCGATGTCCGCCCCCAGTTTCCTGCCGACCTCCTCCTGCGTCATGGCGCGGTGCGTACCGAACGATCCGATGAAGAGTACGTTTTCGTCCTTGATGCCGGCCTTGGACAATTCGGACATAAGCCAGGGTGTCACCGCATAAGCAGGCGTGGTGCGGGTGAGGTCGTCGAAGCTGACGGCGACCGTCTTCTTGCCGGCGGCCAGTTCGCTCAGAGGCTTGCTGCCAATCGGTTCACTGGACTGCTGTGCGATCTGCTGTGGTGTCAGGACGGGCATATTGTGTCCGGCCATGTCCATCACGTGCAGGTCCCAGCTTGCGGGGAAGTCGAGGCGCTCTTCGATCCAAGGCGCCCCGTTCGGTCCTGCGAATTCGTGCGTGGGAATGACTACCGAGTTCGCCGACCCCTTGAGTTTGGAGACTGCCTTGACCTGAAACGGCGTCTGCGCCATGGCAGTGCCGACGAGGGGAGTCGCGGCCAGATACCGCGCGCCCCTGAGAATGTCTCTCCGGCTCAGAGTAGATTCGGACAAAGGAGTAGCCTCCTCGGTAGATCATATACCAAATGAATCTGCTGCCTAGGGCAACGCCGCCGACGTCTTGCGGGCGGGCGTCTTCTCGGCGGGCGCCTTTCCCAAACTGATCAGATTCGCCAGCAGTTGATACGCACCTTCCGTCCCGGCGGGCAATTGACGCCACAATCCGAGCCCCAGATAGATCCAGCGGCCCTTGCCCGCGCGGCCTTCCACGAACGAGCCCAGCTTCTCTCCAGGATTATCCGGGAACGAGTCCACCATCGAGACCAAATCCGTGTAGCGCTTGTCCTTCTCGCCCAGGAAATAGAGTCCGCGCTCCTGCACCCACCCCGCCCACGTTGCGGGGCCGATTCGATTGGGGAAGTTGAACGCCGGATGTCCCGGCACCAACAGCTTCACCGGCACCGTCTCATCGCACACCCGATTGCCGCTCACCTTCGCCGGAAACGGTCCATACTCCGCCTGGTTGAACTCCATCTTGTTGTACTGCACCACCACCGTTCCGCCGCGCTCCGCATATTCGAGCAGCCGGTGATTGTAAGCGCGAAGATCGGAGCGCCGCTCGTAGGCGCGCACTCCCGTCACAATCACTTCATACTTCGACAGATCGCCCCACGCCAGCTCGTCCTGGTCGATCAGACTCAGCTTGGCGCCCAGTTGCTGGATCGCCGCAGGAACCTGGTCGCCGACACCCACGATGTATCCCACCGAGACGTTTGGCGCGACCTTCACATCGATCACCTTGAGGGTCGTCTCCGCCGGCTTGATCACCTGGCGCCGCTGGACGTGCGGGTATTCGATCTCCTGGTATCCGGTGGAGAACTTCTCGTCGCCGGTCGCGGGGGAACTCACCACGGCGCGCAGGCTGTAGCCGCCGGGCTTCACTTGCGCGGGAGCTGTAAGCTGAAAGCGGACGGAGAGCGACTCGTCCTCATGCACGAAATGGACGGGCGCAGTCGCGGGAGTTGCCTTCCAGCCCGAGGGCAACTCGAGTGTCACGGAGGCGTCGGCGGCGGCTTTGGACCCGTTGGTGACGGAGACGAATACCTCGCGCTGCACCGGCTTCGCAGCGGCACTGGAAGCGGCCGGAACCACCAGCAGCGGCGGAGTGGTCCTCACCGAAAATGCCGGCACCACATTCAACTCCATCCGCTTATCGCCGTTGTAGATGTCCTTCACGTAGCGGAATTGAACCGGCACTTCGCGGCTCACGTCAACGGCGCCTGCTTTGATTTGGAAGGTCACACGGAAGGGCGTGGGACGGAACGGGATTCCGAAAGGCACGTCGGGCTCGAAGACATTAATGGCGTGATTGGCAGGAGTCTTCCAATAGGCATCGGAAAAGTAGGGCGTGGTCAGCCGCGCATCCTTGGGAACGTGCAGGTCGGCCGCGCAAGTGTAGACTGCATCCTTCTTAACTGCTCCAGGATTGCAGTTGCCCGGCGAATCGAATCCCGCAATCGAGACCTTCCCGACGTTGACTTCCGAAGGCCCGCGGTTGACGGCCAGGATGGTGAGTTTCACGGGCTGCCCGCCGACCAGCAGGCCGTCATCGGCGACCGCGTCGAAGGTCATATTGTGCGCGGCGAGAACGGCGTCCTCGTAATCGCGCTCTTTGGTCTTGAGGCGGAAATCGATTTCGTAGCGGGCGGTATCGTTCAGCCCCATCGATGCAAGTTGGGCACGCAAAGCCCGCACCGCCGTGAGACCAGCCTCGACAGGACCGGCGGTGCCTGCGTCGTTGCCCGAATCGAACGCGGCACGCGCATGCCGAGCCTGTTCGGAGATACCGGCCAGCGCTGCAGTCAGCGCCTGCGGTGGATTGGCCCCGGCATAGTGTGCCAGGCTCTCCAGGCTCGTATCCACACCGTCGAATAGCGATGTTTCCGTTTGCTCCATTTGGCCGGGAATGGTGCTGCTGACGAGTTGGTAGCCGGCGCCGCGGCCGCCGCCTCGTCCGCCCGCGCCGCCGGGTAGCGCCGGGAGTCCAGTGGTTCCCTGGCACTTGTGATTGCTGCGGGCATCGCTGCCGATTTCGGCGTAAGTGCGGCCCAGCAGCGGGTCGTACATTGCCGTGTTCACCATCGCCAGTTTCACGGGCGGAGTTGCGGGTCCGCCGCGTCCACCCCGGCCTTCGGGCGCAGGCGCACCACCTCGTCCGCCGCCACCCATGCCTCCGGTGAAGTAGAGCTTCTTCGGCTGCCAGGGGCGGAGACCTTCGCGAATCTGCTCGGGGAACATGGAGGGGTCGCCCGCCGCATTGTACGCCTCGCGGGTCAGGATGGTGGTGGCTTCGTGCGCCCGGTCGCCGCCGCGGCCCTGAATATTCATCGTGAGCACGACGTCGGGACGGAAAGTACGAATCAGGCGGACGAAGTCGCCCACAATCTCCTGGCGGCCCCACTTCTCGATCACCTCGTTCGGATCGAAGGAATAGCCGTAGTCGATGGCGCGCGTGAAGTACTGCTCGGCGCCATCGATGCGATGCGCCGAGAGCAGTTCCGAGGTGCGCAGCACGCCCATGTCTCCGAATAACTCGGGGCCAATCTCGTTTTGCCCGCCATCGCCGCGCGTCGTCTGGACGTCGATGGAGCGCAGCCCCATCCCGTGGGTAAACATCGCGTAGAGGGCGTTATGCTCGTCGTCGGGGTGGGCTGCGGTCTGCAGGAAAGTGCCGGAGACGCCCAGTTTCCGCAAGGCGAGTCCGAGTGCGAGGTGGCCGCTGTCCTGGGATGCCAGAGGAAAGGTCATGCGGTTCTGCGCCAGCATGATTGTGAGGCCGAGCATCAGGACGATGGCCGCGAGAGTAAGCGGGCGTTTCATAGTGCGCTCCTGTAGAAGTGCAGTGTATCGCATGCGAGCGGAGCGGGCGAATCGGCCTCTCTGTCGAGGAGATCGACTGTTCCCTCTCCTGCTAAAATTGAGAAAGTACCTCGCCATGAACACACCCACAGAGCGTCGGAAGGCGCTCACCGACATCCTGGATGAACGTGTCCTCGTGATCGATGGGGCCATGGGGACGATGCTGCACGAGGTGCCGCTCTCCATCGAGGCCGACTACCTGGGGCGCGAGAATTGTCCCGAAATCCTCAACGTCACGCGTCCCGATGTGATTCAGGGCGTGCACCGTGCGTATCTGGAAGCGGGCGCCGACATCATCGAGACCAACACCTTCGGTGGCGCGCGCATGACGCTCGACGATAACAAACTGGGTGACCGCGCCTACGAGCTGAATTTCGCGGCGGCCAAGATCGCGCGCGAAGTGGCCGACCAGTTCGCGACTCCAGGCAGGCCTCGCTTCGTTGCGGGCTCGATTGGACCGACCACCAAGAACGTCAACATCACCGGGGTTGCGAGCTTTGAAGATTTCCGCATCGAATACTACGACCAGGCCAAAGCGCTCATCGAAGGCGGCGCCGACTTCCTTCTGATCGAGACCTGTTTCGACACCGGCAGTCTCAAAGCGGGACTCGTGGCCGTCGAGCAACTACGCCACGACCTGGGGATTCCGATTCCGGTGATCGCCTCCGTCACCATAGAGCGCAACGGCACGATGCTGGGCGGCCAGCCGATCGACGCGCTGTATGCCTCGATCGCCAACCACGATCTGCTCGCGGTCGGCATGAACTGCGCCACGGGCCCCGATCTGATGACCGATCACATCCGCACCTTGAACGAGATGTCGTCGATCCGGATCTCCTGTTATCCGAATGCGGGCCTGCCCAACGGCGAAGGCAAATTCGGCGAGACCCCGGACTCGCTCACGGCGCAGCTCGAACGCTTCATCGATCACGGCTGGCTGAATATCGTGGGAGGCTGCTGCGGCACCACCCCTGCGCACATTCGGGCGATCGCGCAGATGGCGGAGCGTAAGCGCCCGCGCGCGGTGCGTGCGCCTTCCCACCGCGCCTACTATTCGGGCATCGACCTGGTGGAAGCCGACGAGAGCAATCGCCCGCTGATCGTCGGCGAACGCACCAACGTCATCGGATCGCGGCTCTTCAAGAACATGGTCGCCTCGGAGAAGTGGGAAGAGGCCACCGAGATCGCGCGCTGGCAGGTGAAGAACGGGGCGCACGTGGTGGACGTCTGCCTGCAGAGCACCGATCGCGATGAGATGCAGGACATCAAGCCTTTCTACGAGAAGTTGATTCGTAAGATTAAGGCGCCGGTGATGGTCGACACCACCGACCCGAAGGCCGTCGAACTGGCCCTCACGTACTGCCAGGGCAAGAGCATCATCAACTCCATCAATCTGGAGGATGGCGAGGAGAAGTTCGAGCGGGTCTGCCCCATCGCAAGGCGATATGGCGCGGCGCTGGTGGTGGGCTCCATCGACGAGGACAAACTGCAGGCGCAGGCGTTTACGCGCGAGCGCAAGCTGGCGGTGGCCCAGCGGTCGGTCACACTGCTCACGGAGAAGTACGGCATTCCGGCGGAAGACATCATCATCGATCCGCTGGTCTTTCCGTGCGCCACGGGCGACGTCAACTACATCGGCGCGGCGGTCGAGACCATCGAGGGCATTCGCCTGGTGAAGGAGCAGATTCCGTTCGTCAAGACGGTGCTTGGAATTTCGAACATCTCGTTCGGACTTCCGGCCTCGGCGCGGGAAGTGGTCAACTCCGTCTTCCTCTATTACTGCACCAAGGCAGGGCTCGACCTGGCGATTGTGAATGCCGAGAAGCTGGAGCGATTTGCCTCGATTCCGGAAGACGAGCGTCGGCTGGCGGAGAATCTGCTGTTTAACCGGCCTGCGGTGGACGCCGCGGATGAGTCTCTGCGCACCGCACCCGAGGATTGGCGCGAACAGACGGCCGAGCAGAAGGCGGGCCTGAATCAGTGGCACATTGCCGCGATTACCGAGCATTTCCGCAAGACCGGCAAGCGCGAGAAGGCGCGGGCCGAAGACTTGCCGCTCGATCAGCGCCTGGCGAACTACATCATCGAAGGCACCAAGGATGGGCTCGTCGCCGATCTCGAGCGCAAGTTGGCGGAAGGCGCGGCGCCGCTCGATATCGTGAACGGTCCGCTGATGGCCGGGATGGGCGAGGTCGGGCGCCTCTTCAACAACAATGAACTGATCGTGGCCGAGGTGCTGCAGTCGGCTGAGGCGATGAAGGCGGCGGTGAGCTACCTGGAGCAGTTTATGGAGAAGGCCGACACCGCGGCACGAGGAAAGGTGATCCTGGCGACGGTGAAGGGCGATGTGCACGACATCGGCAAGAACCTGGTGGAGATCATCCTGGCGAACAACGGCTACCAGGTGGTGAATCTCGGCATCAAGGTGCCCCCCGACGTTTTGATCCGCGCGTATGAGGAGCACAAGCCTGATGCGATCGGGCTCTCCGGCCTGTTGGTGAAGAGCACGCAGCAGATGGTGGTGACGGCGACCGATCTCAAGACCGCCGGCATCGCGGTGCCCTTGCTGGTTGGCGGTGCCGCGCTCTCGGAGAAGTTCACCCGCACCAAGATCGGTCCGGCCTATGGCGAAGCGGTGTGCTACGCCAAGGATGCCATGACGGGCCTCAGCCTGATGAACCAGATCATGGATCCGGAGGGGCGGCCCGCGGTCCTGGAGAGTCACAAGTTTCACGCGGCCGCGGTGGTGACTGAGCCCGCGCCAGTGGTTCTGGAGCCGATGACCACGCGCCGCAGCGCGAAGATCCGCGTCGACATCCCGATTCCCGCAGCGCCGTACCTGGACCGCCGCGTGCGCGACGTGCCGCACCTCGCCGAGTTGTGGAGCTACATCAATCCGTACATGCTCTACGGCAAGAATCTCGGTTACAAGGGCAATTTCGACAAAGAACTGGCGGAGCACGAGCCGAAGGCTCTTGAGCTATACCACGCCATGGAAGCTGTGAAGCAGGAAGCCGCGCGCTTCATGAAGGTGCGCGCGGTGTGGCAGTTCTTCGAGGCGGAGCGGGATGGCAATGCGATCCGTCTGTTCGCTCCCGGAGGCGTGGAGCCGGTGCAGGTTTTCCAGTTCGGCCGGCAGCGGCGCGAGAATGGGCTCTGCCTGAGCGACTACATCCTGGAAAGCGACGACGGCCGCCGCGACCACCTGGCACTCTTCGTGGTGACCGCTGGCTCCTGTATCCGCGAGCGTGCCGAAGAGTGGAAAAGCGCGGGCGAGTATTTCAAATCGATCGCCATCCAGGCACTGGCGACGGAAACTGCGGAAGGCACGTCAGAATGGCTGCATCGCCGCATTCGCGAAGAGTGGGGCTTTCCGGATCCGCCCACTACTACAATGCACGATCGGTTCACGTCCAAATATCGCGGCAAGCGATACAGCTTCGGCTATCCGGCGTGCCCCAACATGGAAGATCAGCAGGGCATCTGGAAGCTGCTGAAGCCCGAGGAGATCGGAGTCCATCTCACCGAGGGCATGATGATGGAGCCGGAGGCGAGCGTCAGCGCGCTTGTCTTCCATCACCCCGACTGCTCCTACTTCACCGCGGACGAGGCGTAATCAGGGCCGTGATGGGCCCGGTCCCTTACAGTCGTTCCTCGTTGGGAGCCGCGCGCGTTAGCAAGCGAACAGGAGCTACGCCGGCGGACTTCCTAAACCACGCACTAAACTAAGCGCAGCGGCGGCAAGTTGGCGAGTGAGTTGATCCGCCGGCATCGATTTCGCAAGGCCCGCCGCCTGGCCCGCCCACAACTGCATGTAATCCGCCGAACCCGCCTTCTCCGAAGCTGCCCGCAAGGGCGCAACCAGCGTCGCCGCGTGGGGAAAAGCCGGCGCCGCGTCAGACATCGGTCCCGACTCCTGAAGATAGCGGTTCAGAATGCCTCTCGCCGGGCGGCCAGTGAACAGGTTGGTCATGGCCGTCTCGTGGTCGCCGGCCTGTTCGAGAGCCCGGCGGTGCAGGGGAGATACATTGGCTTCCGGGCAGAGCAGGTAGGCAGTGCCCATCTGCACACCGCATGCGCCCAGTGCGAATGCGGCAACGATTCCGCGCGCGTCCGCAATTCCTCCAGCGGCAATAACCGGTACCGAGACTGCATCGGCGACTTGAGGCAGAAGCGCGAACAGTCCCGATTGAGTGGCGATGTTCGTCTCCAGAAACATGCCGCGGTGCCCCCCGGCTTCGACCCCTTGCGCGATGATGGCATCGCAGCCACGCGATTCCAACAACTTTGCTTCCCTCACACTGGTGGCAGACGAGACGATCTTGATCCCGTGCCTTTTGAGGCGGTCGACGTAATGGGGCGCGGGAAGCCCGAAGTGAAAGCTCGCGACTTCCGGTTTGCCCTCCTCCACAACCGCGCACATCTCTTCATCGAATGGGAGTCGAAGACGACTTTCCGCAACGGCCTCGATGTCCAGGCTCCACCGCTCATAGTGCGGCCGCAAAAAACTCTTCCACTTCTCCTTCGCAGCGGCATCCGGAGACTCCATAGCGTGGCAGAAGAAGTTCAGGTTGAAAGGGCGCATCATTTCGTCACGGAGCGCCCGCATTGCTTCGCGGACGGCGGCGGGACTGAGCAGCGCGCAGCCGAGGGAACCAAGCGCCCCTGTCGACGACACGCTCCGCGCCAATGCCACGGAGTCCGATCCGGCCATGGGTGCCTGTATGATCGGAATCTCGATGTGCAAAAGATCGAGGAGGCGGCGATCGGGCCAGTCTTGCATGTTGACATTGTCCGCCAACGATTGAGAAAGCGCCAAGGTGCTGCTGCTGGTTTAGCTTCGCATCGCAGTGGCCCGTTGTCGCGCTAACGAGTGCCGGCCTGGTGCGCCAGATCGACCATAGCGTCAATGAGCTTAGGCGCTACAGCGAGCGAAGGATCTCCGTACGATGCCAACTGCTCCTTCTGCACGGCGGGCACCAGCTTCAGAACGTGATTCATTCCCTCTATCACGACCAGTTTCGCCGCGGGATTGGCGTCGTGTAGCAGGTTCGCGTCGGCGACCTTGATCTGAATGTCGGTAGTGCCCTGCAGAATCAGGATCGGCATCTTCAACTTCGCGATTTCGCGCGCCGGATCGTAGCGGAACCAGGAGATCAGATAGGGCTGGACGCTGGCGCGGAGCAGTCCTTCCATCCCAGGCGGAATCGGGTCGACCGTGTGGCCATCCTCGAGCGATTTGACCGCGGCCTCCACCAGCTTCATCGAGTCGGCGGGCAGTTGGGGGCGTAGTTGCTTGAGGATGATCTCACCGCCGCCCTCGCCCGGCCCGGCGATGGAGATGTATCCGTTCGCCTGTAGTTTTTGCGCCGCCAGCATGCCGATCAGCGATCCTTCGCTGTGGCCGGCGATCACGAGCGCTCCGAAACGGCTGTCCTTCCGAAGGTATTCGCCCCACTTGGCGGCGTCGTTCACGTACATTTCGAATCGCAGGTCGGACTCCCTGGCGGCGGCCGCCTTGCTTTCTCCAATGGCACGCTTGTCGTAGCGCAGTGAAGCGATGCCTCGAGCGGCCAACGCTTCCGCCACCATCTTCAGGCTGTTGTTCTGGTTCGGGATCAGCGAACTGTTGCCGTCCCGATCGGTGGGGCCGGAGCCGGCAATGATCAAAACGACCGGATAAGGCGCCTTCACCGTGGGAAGTTCGAGCGTCCCGTAGAGCACCCCCGTTCCCGTATCCAGACTCACAGGCTCCGCCGCAAACAGTGCTCCCGAAAGAAGCAACGGAAATGCCCACTTGCCAGGTTTCATGGGCTGATTGTACACTGTATGTGTACAAAGTACAAGCATGAAGCTGCGCATCGATCTGAGTTCCGCGATTCCCGTCTACCGCCAGATTGTGGATGGTCTGCGGATTCTGTTGGTGAACGGCGAACTCGGGGTCGGCGACCAGTTGCCTCCTGTGCGCCGGCTCGCGCTCGATCTGGGAGTTCACTTCAACACCGTGGCGGAAGCCTATCGCACGCTGGCGGACGAAGGATGGCTGGCAATCGAACGGCGCAACGGCGCGCGCGTGGTTGAGCGCAGCGCGCCCGCGAAAGCCGATCCGGAAGCAGCAGCTTCATTTCGGCGCCGGCTGCGGGAGCTGGCAGCCGAGGTCCAGTCTCGAGGTTTTCCGCGCGATCGCATCGCCCGCGAACTACGCCTGGTCGCCGACAACCTGGAAAGGAGTTAGTTTGTGAATGTTCTAGCCGCCGTCGTCATTCTGGTCTTCGGCTTTCTGCTTCACATGCTGCCGCAACTGACTCGTCCCGGCCTGTTCTTTGCGGTCACGATTTCTCCGGGCCTCCGGGAATCGGAGGAAGGCCGCCGCATTCTCAAGAGATATCGGCAGATCCTTTGGAGCTCCACGCTCGCGGCGATTGCCGTTCTCCTGTTGGTGGGGGCGCCGCTCCTCGCCATGGCTCTCCAAGCTGCCGGATACGTATGGGCGTTTCTCCTCTCGCGGCAAAGAACGCTCCGGCACGCCGCGGCGCCGGACCCAATCCTGGAGCTCGATCTCGATGCGCCGCCCGAGCGTCTGCCCGGCGGCGCAGTGATTTCGCTGATTCCGATTGGTGCGCTCGGAGTCCTCGGCTTGTGGGCTTCGCAACATATGGACCGGTTGCCCGCTCGCATGGCCGTGCATTGGGGACTGCAGGGTGCCGACCGCTGGGTAGCCACCACTCGCGGTACTCTGCTTGGGCTCCTGGCCGTTTACGCCCTCACGTGCCTGTTGCTCGCCGGGACTGCCTGGGGATTGCTGCACGCCTCGCGCCGCATCGCGACTTCGGGACCCGCTGCCCGATCCGAGCGGCGCTTCCGCAGACAAATCGCGCTCATGATTCTTCTCGCGGAGTATCTGGTAATCGCCCCCGCAGTCTTTGCGCTGCTCGCGCCCACGGCACGCGTATCAATGATCTGGGCGTTGGCGTTCACCGCATTGATGGTGGGGTTCGGCGTCGTCCTGCTTCGGGCCGGGCAGGGCGGCACACGCACACTGCCCTCACCTGCGGCGGCGCCTACCGGCGACCACACTCCCGACCACTGCTGGAAGTGGGGGCTCGTCTACGTGAATCCCGCGGACCCCTCCATTCTGGTGGAGCATCGCTTTGGGGTCGGCTATACCTTGAATCTGGGAAATCGCTGGAGTTGGGTCGCGATGATGGCTCTACTGGCGTTGGTTGGGTCGGCCGTAGTATTCCTGCGTTAACTCCGGCACAACTAACTCTTCTCACCAGTCGGGAGTCTAACTCGTTATGGGCTGGAAAGAAGGCTTCCTGCAGGACGTGCGATACGCCGTCCGCACCATGCGCAAGGACGCCGCATTCTGCGTGGTCGCGGTGCTCATCCTGGGACTCGGAATCGGCGCAAATACCGCGATCTTCGGCGTGGTAAATACAGTGCTCTTGCGGCCACTGCCCTTTCGTGCTCCCGAGCGCATGGTGTGGATCACCAATACCGGCGCCAGCGGCCTCTCAGGCGCGACCTCCCGCGTGTCGAATTACCGCGACCTCAGCGCGATGAATCAATCGTTCGAAGAGATGAGCGCGTACTTCGCCTTCTCCGATTACATCAGCTATAACCTTACGGGCACGGGCGAGCCGGAACGCCTCTCCGGATACGGTGTAGCGCAGAATTTCTTCCCGATGCTCGGCGTGCAGCCGATCCTGGGCCGCAACTTCGATAGCGAAGAGAGCAAATGGAACGGGCGCAAAGCCGCGATTCTGACCTACGGTCTTTGGGAGCGGCGCTATGGCTCCGACCCCGCCATTGTCGGCACCT
Source organism: Bryobacteraceae bacterium (assembly GCA_035295745.1). Classification (GTDB taxonomy): domain Bacteria; phylum Acidobacteriota; class Terriglobia; order Bryobacterales; family Bryobacteraceae; genus JAIQFL01. The sequence goes on from DATGIL010000028.1 coordinate 98,054, forward strand.
CGATCGTGCTCAACGATCAGCCAACCACCGTCGTGGGCGTCATGCCGCGCTGGTTCGATTTCGCTTCGATCTTTGTCCCGGGAACGAAGGTCGACTTGTTCGTTCCCTTCCCTATCAGCGATGAAACCGACCGATGGGGCAACACGCTCGCCGTGGTGGGGCGTATGAAGCCCGGAGTTACTCTTCCGCAGGTGCGCGCGGAATTCGCACTCCTGGTGGACCGGGTTCGGCGGGCGCATCCGGAACGCGGGAATCGGTGGGGAGTGCGATTGACCGGCCTGCAGGACCAGGTGAGCGGACAGTTCCGCCTGGCACTGCTGGTGCTGCTCTGCGCGGTGGGCGCTGTGCTGTTGATCGCATGCGCCAATCTCTCGAACCTGCTGCTCGCACGGGCCGCCTCCCGGCGCAAGGAGATGACCGTGCGGATGGCGCTGGGTGCGGGCCGCGCACGCCTGATCCGCCAGATGCTGACCGAAAGCCTTCTGCTCTCCGGGTGCGGCGGTTTGGTGGGGATCGCCGTGGCGTGGGGTGCGACTCGCGCACTCGCCGGTCTGCAGGCTATGAACATTGCACTGCTGCACACGGTGCGGGTGGACGGAACCACGCTGGCCTTCGCAGTCGTAGTGGCACTCGGGGCCGGCCTGCTGTTCGGCATTGCGCCCGCCTTGCAGATCTCGGGCGCGGACGTGCAGTCGGGGCTCAAGGACAGCTCCCGCGGCTCCACGGAAGGACGCCGGGGGGCATGGGTACGGGCGACGCTGGTGGTCTCCGAAATCGCCCTCTCGTCGATTCTCCTGGTGGGCGCGGGACTGTTAATCCGCAGTTTCCTCCACGTGATGGACGTCGACCTTGGATTCCAGCCGGCGCGCGCCGCCGTGTGGAGTATCGAGACGGGCGGCCGCTTCAAGACGACCACGCAATCGGCGGACTTTTATCGCCGGCTGGAGCGCGCGGTCGAGGCAGTGCCCGGCGTGGAGTCGAGTGGTGTCACGGACTGCCTGCCTCTCGGGCGAAATCGCGCATGGGGAGTCCAGGCCAAGGGCGTGAATTATCTGCCAGGACAGGTACCGATCGCATTCCCGAGGCTGGTGGACGCGGGTTACATCCCCGCTATGCAGATACCGCTCCGCGCCGGCCGCACCTTTACCGAGCGCGATACCGCGGACAGCGAGCGGGTGATCGTGATCAACGAGTTTCTGGCCCACCAGCTTTGGCCCGATCGCGATGCCGTAGGACAGGAGGCGTTCGTGACCGACGACAAGCCCTGGCGAGTGGCGGGAGTGGTGGCGAATGTGCGCCACGCCAGCCTCGAGGAGGCGGGCAGCGCCGAGATCTACCTGCCGATTTCGCAGAACGGCGCAAATTCCGTGGATCTGGTGGTGCGTACCAAGCTCGCGCCGGAGTCGATTGCTCCCGGCGTGCGCGCCGCTCTGCGGGGTGTCGATCCGACACTGCCGACCGCCGAGTTCCGCACGCTGGAGGCGGTGGTGGATCGTGCCGTATCGCCGCGCCGCTTCCTGGTGATGCTGCTGGGCGGCTTTGCGGCGCTCGCGCTGGTGCTCGCCTCCCTGGGGATCTACGGTGTAGTGTCGTACTCCGTCAGCCAGCGAACACAGGAGATCGGTGTGCGCATGGCGTTGGGAGCATCGGCGTCGCAAGTGCAGTTTTCGGTTCTGCGGCAGACCGTCGGACTGGCCATGGCGGGCGCATTGATTGGCGTGGTCGGTTCCGCGGGTGCGGCTCGCCTGCTTCAGTCGCTTCTGTTTGGCGTGAAGCCTGGCGATCTCGTCACGTTTTTCACCATGCTGGCGATTCTGACGGGAGTCGCCGCGCTAGCGGGCTATGTGCCGGCGCGCCGGGCTTCGCGAATCGATCCGATGGCCGCGCTGCGCTCCGAGTAAAGCGCCTGGCGTTTCAATAGTTCGCTTACTACCTGTTTTCAGAAGTCGGCCGACATATCGTCAGATCGCTTGCTGACGCGCGCGGCTCGCAAGCGCACGTATTCGCGCGAAGGTAGCTTACGACGTTGCCACCACGCCGCTGAAGCAGTCAAGATCGCTTGCTGACGCGCGCCGCTCGTAAGCGCGCGCATTCGCGCGAAGGTAGCTTACGAGCCGCGACCGTGAGGGAGCGTTGCCACCACGCCGCTGAAGCAGTCAAGATCGCTTGCAGACGCGCGCGGCTCGCAAGCGCGCGTATTCCCGCGAAGGTAGCTTACGAGCCGCGACCGTGAGGGAGCGTTGCCACCACGCCGCTGAAGCAGTCAAGATCGCTCGCTGACGCGCGGTGCGCCAGGATAAGCCTGGCTTGATCTTGTGGGATGTAAGGAGCCCACCATGTAAATTGCTCGTTCGAACATGTAGCGACCTGAGCAGGACACGGCGAAAGACCGTGGGCTGAAGCCTCAGGAAGCAAATGC
>DATGIL010000029.1:0-16084 GCA_035295745.1 Bryobacteraceae bacterium
AGAGCAGCAGATTGGGCCCTTCGGTGCGGTTTACCTTCAGGCAGCACTTGTCGTACCACTCGATGGTTCCATGCAGGGTCTCGCCGTCACGCAGGACGAAAACCATCGCGGTCTTGGCCTGCATCTGCTTCACATAGTAGAAGTTCTCGGCGTTGGTCTGATCCGGTGGAGGTGGCTTCTTCTGCGCGGTGGGGGGGCGCCTGGGCGGGGTGATCTGTTCCTTGATCTCGTTGAGAGACGGACGAATAAGCTTACGATTGACAGCTTCCACGGGATGCCATCCTTTGGAGAATTATGATTGACCGACGCCGCTCAGTTTGAGCGGGCGGCTCAGTTGGATCAACGTGTCCGACCTTGAACCCATAAATAACACAATGAACCTCCCGCTGCAACGTTCCGTTTGCGCTAAAGCTGGCCAGCTCTTAGGGCTAGTGGATGGCGAACTTTAGTATGATGGGACAGTAATGTCCCAGCGGGAATCAATGGTAGCCCCGCCGGCTGCATTCTCTCCGCTAATCCTCCGTGGGCTGGCCGAGCTTGAGGCCGCGCTAGGGGCCGCGATTCGCGGCAAAGCTGAAGTAGTGCGGCTCTCGCTGGTCTGTCTCCTGGCGCGCGGCCACCTGCTGATTGAGGACGTTCCCGGCGTCGGTAAGACTACGTTGGCGCAGGCGCTGGCGCGCTCGGTTTCCTGCCGTTTTCATCGCCTGCAATTCACCAGCGACATGCTTCCTAGCGACGTCCTGGGCGTCACCATCTACAACGCGCATTCCGAAGTCTTCGAATTCAAGCCGGGGCCGATCTTCAGTAATTTCCTTTTGGCGGATGAGATCAACCGGACCACACCGAAGACCCAATCGGCGCTGCTCGAAGCGATGAACGAAAGCCAGGTGACGATCGACGGGCGGTGCCACTCACTGCCACGCCCGTTCATGGTGATCGCGACGCAAAACCCGGTGGAGCATCACGGCACTTATCCGCTTCCCGAGTCGCAGTTGGACCGTTTTCTGATGCGGCTGCGGATCGGCTATCCCGACCACGCCAGCGAGCGCCAGATCGTCCGCAACAGCGAGCGGCAGTTGCCCACCGCGGTTGCTTCTGGACTGGTGGCCGACGATGTCATCCAACTCCAGGACGCCGTGCACCGCATTGTCGTAGAAGAGGCCCTGGTGGATTACATGCTCGCGATCGTTGAGAAGACCCGCAATCATGAGTCGCTGGCATTGGGCGTCAGTCCTCGCGGCTCGCAGGCGCTCTATCGGGCCGTGCAGGCACTGGCACTGCTCGAAGGCCGCGACTACGCCATTCCCGACGACGTGAAGCGCCTGGCCGGACCGCTGTTCGCGCATCGCGTGGTCATCAATACGCGCACCACGCTGGTGCAGCGCCGCGCCGATATGGGCGAGCGCATTATCGAAGAGATTCTGAGCCAGGTGGAAGTTCCCCTGTAGATTCGTTCCCCCATATGAAGACAGCCATTATCGGCCTGCCCATGGTAGGCAAGACCTCTTTGTTCACGATCCTGACCGGTGTCCACCAGGAGACCAGGATCGGCTCGACCGCCGCGCGCACGGGCGTCAGCAAGGTGCCGGATGCCCGACTGGAAGCACTCGCGCGATTGTTCGAGCCGCCCAAAGTGACGCACGCCACGGTGGAATATGTGGACATGCCCTCGATCTCCAAGGAGACGCTGCGCGACGTCGGTTCCATGGCGAGTCTGCGCGTAGTCGATGCGTTTGCGCACGTGCTGCGCCTGTTTGCCGACGAGACAGTCCCGCACGAGAAAGGGTCGGTGGACCCGGTGCGCGATATGGAGGACGTCGAGACCGAGTTGATCCTCAGCGACCTGGTGGTGGTAGAGAAGCGGCTGGAGCGGTTGGACAAAGATCGCAAGAAGATCAAGAATCCGGAACTGGATCGCGAATTCGAACTGCTGGAAAGGTGCAAAGCGGCACTCGACGAGGGCCGTCCGCTCCGCCAACTGGAGTTCGAAGCGGAGGACGAGAAGCGGATTCGCGGATTCCAGTTCCTTTCCCAGAAGCCCGTGCTCTATGTGCTCAACCTCGGCGAGAACGAGGCGGACAAACTGCATGAGCGCGAGCACGAGTACCGCGAGGGACCCCTGGCGGGCCGAAAGCATACCGCGGTTGCCGCCGTGTGCGGCAAGATCGAGGCGGAACTGGCGGAGTTGCCCAGGGCGGAGCAGCAGGACTATCTGGCCAGCTACGGGCTGAAAGAGTCTGGTTTGGAGCGGCTGATTTCCGCGACTTACTCGCTGCTGGGGCTGATGAGCTTTCTGACTGCAGGCGAAGATGAGTGCCGCGCCTGGACCATTCACATGGGCAGTACCGCGGTCAAGGCGGCCGGAGCCATCCATTCGGATTTCGAGAAGAAGTTCATCCGCGCCGAAGTGGCGAATTGGAAGGCCATGGTGGACCACGGCGGCTATGCCGGGTTGCGCGAGAAGGGCCTGCTACGACTGGAAGGCAAGGAGTACATCGTGAAGGATGGCGACGTCCTGGTCATTCGTCACTCGTAACCCGCCGCCCGGAGCGATGTGGCGCAAAGACTCTTCTTTGCCGCGTCGAGACTTTCTCGACGCTTTTCGCGGGTCCACTAATTCCTGGATCGCCCTTCTCCTAATAGCAGACGAAAGGCCCAAAAAGCGTCCCGATGAGTCGGGACGCCGCAGAGAAGAGTCTCTGCGCCACCTCCTTGAATCACAAGCATGCGCATGGACAGACGGACCTCGCGATGGCAGAGGCTACACTACGCGATCCGCCACCAGCCCCATCACCAGGATCGTCGCGCAAAGCCACGGGAACCAGTCGCCCCACCGCGTGTACATCGTGCGCTGCGAGATGTAACTGAAGCCCGTATAGGAAGTGCCTTCTACATACAGAGGAAGTGTGCCTCGCAAACGGCCGGCAGGGTCGATGGTAGCGGTGATGCCGTCGTTGGTGGCACGAAGAATCCACCGCCGATTCTCCGCGGCGCGCATGCGCACGATTTCCAGGTGCTGGGCACGCGCTGCGCTCTTTCCGAACCAGCCGTCGTTGGAGATATTGAACAGAACCTCTGCCCCGCCCTCGGCAAATTTACGCACGAAGTTCGGGAAGACCGATTCGTAGCAGATGAACGTCGCGATGTGATGATCGCCCGCCGGAGAGACTACGGCGCGCTGGCCAGCCGCAAAATCGCCGGCTTCCGTCGAAATCTTGCGCGTCAGGGCACCCAATGGCCACGGCACGAACTCACCGAAAGGCACCAGGTTGACCTTATCGTAACGGCTGAGGGGCACGCCTTCAGGCGAAACCAGCACGGCGGAGTTGAGCGGCGCCCCATCCGCCCGATGCGCAACGATCCCCACTAACAGATAGGCGTGGATGGTGCGCGCCAGCGTGTCGACGTAATTTCGGAATCGCGCGTCCTCATAGTAGTAGAGTGGCGCAGGCACTTCCGGCCAGGCCACGATCGATGGTGAGGGATCGGTGCCGGTGAGTGCGCCGCGCGCCGACAAAGCGACCTGCTGCCTTTCCATTCGATCGACGGATTGCTCAGTCCATTCTTCGGTCTCCGAGATGTTCGGCTGGACGAGGAGTGCGGTGCTCTTCCCATTCTCTGCGGCCGGCATCGCCGGTAGCAGGTAGAGCAGCGGCAGGGGAGCCAGCCAGAGCAGTTCGCGGCGCGGCCGTTGCATGGCGGAGAGAGCCAGGGCCGTGGCCATCATCATGAAGACGAACGAGAGACCATAGACGCCGGTCAGGGGCGCAAGGCGCAACGGAACTCCCATGTCGATCCCCGCATTGCCGAGCGTCAGCCAGGCGAAGCCGAGCGGGCCGTGGGTCACCTCAATCGCCACCCAGGCTGCCGATACCGCGGGAACAGCCCACCAACGCCGCATCAGAATCCCCGAGACCAATCCGAAAGCACCCATGTGGACGGCCTTCGCCACGCAGAAAAGCAGAAATACCAGCCACCCGGCTACGTCGCCCATGCCGCCGTGGAAGGCCAGAACGAACTGGATCCAATAACAGACGCCGAACCAATAAACCACCCCGGACACCCATCCGAGCAAAAATCGGCGGGCGGGGCGCGCCTCGCGCGTCATCGCCACCAGTAACGGCGTAAGAGCGATGGGAGCAAACCACACGATGTGGAATCGCGGAAAGGTGAAGATCAGCAGCAGGGCCGAAGCGAGTGAGAGAATCCAGTTCAGCACAATGTCCGTCGCACTTCGTCGCTCACCTCGTCGGCCATGTAGGAACTGCGCACCAGGGGTCCGCTGAAGACCGCCTTGAAGCCTAGCGACAGCCCATAGTCGCGCCAGGCGTCGAACTGCTCGGGCTCGATGAAGGCCGTCACCGGCAGATTCCGCCGCGTCGGCTGGAGGTACTGGCCGATCGTCGCGATATCCGTGCCCGAACCGCGCAGATCCTGGAGAAGTTCGCGCACCTCTTCGTCGCGCTCACCCAAGCCGGCCATGAAACCGGACTTGGTCAGCAGCGGCGCCGCATTCCGTGATTCGTCGGCGAACCTACGCGCAAACGCCAGCACGTCCAGCGACTGCTGATACCCAGCCTGGGGCCGGACACGTTTATACAGCCGCGGCACGGTCTCCATATTGTGATTGAAGACGTGCGGACCGGCCTCCAACACCCGCGCAACCGCATCCAGGTCGCCGCAGAAATCGGGGGTCAGGACTTCGACGCGGGCATCGGGCAGCGCCCGGCGCACCTGACGCACCGTCTCGGCGAAGTGCTCCGAGCCGCCGTCCGCCAGATCGTCGCGATTGACGCTGGTAATCACCACGTAACGCAGATTCATCTGCGCCGCCATACGCGCGACGTTGGCGGGTTCATCGGGATCGAGCCGCATGTCCTGCTTGTCGGGATTGGCTTTCGGCACCGAGCAGAATCCGCAGCCCCGGGTGCACCAGTTGCCCAGAATCATGAACGTGGCGGCGCCGCGGTGAAAGCACTCGTGAATATTCGGACAGCGCGCCGACTCGCACACCGTGTGCAGGTTCAATTGCCGCAGGTCGCTCTTCAGGCGGTTGAGAGATTGGAAATGAGTGCGGCCTTTGCGCGCCCACTCGGGAAGCCTCGGCCGCGGCTGCGGCCCAATCTGCACCAGCGTGCCGGACATCCTATCTCCGAACCGGATGCAGCCCGGCTCCTTCCAGTTCGGTCTTGGCGCGCCCCAACGCCTGCGTATCGTGATAAGGACCGACTACGACTCTCATCAGATTATTCGGCCCGGGACTCATCGAGGCGGGGAGACCTTTTCCCTGCAGCGCCTTCACCATATCCTGAGCTGAATCGCGATTCGCCGTCGCGAGCACTTGCCAATACGATCCGGGCGGTCCCTGTATAGGTTGCGGAGTGACGACGGTGGGGGGAGGCGGCGCCTTGGTCTCGCGGGGCGGGGCAGGAGGCTCGGTCTTGCGCTGCGGCTCGCGCTTGGGAGCGGGGGGCTCGTGCACTGGAGTTTCATGCGTCACCGGAGGCACATCGGCGGCTGGCCGGGTGCTGGGTTGGGGCTGCGCACTTACGGGCGGCCGGGACTCTGACGAGGTAACCGGGCTCGCCGCGGGAGGGTTGCTCGTGGCAGGGGCACTGGTGGCGGGGGAAGTCGGTTGCGGCCGGCTCTCGCCAGTCGGCGCACCCGGGGGATTCGCGGCCATTTCGGTTTGCGCCTTGGCCGTTCTGGAGTTCTCACCCACCACATACCCCATCGCAAAGGCCACTGCAAACAGCAACACGACAATGAAAAAGCCACTTAAAAGTTGCCGCGTGCCGACGACTAACTCAACTTCTCCGGTTTCGTTGTTTCTCATACCTGGGGATTTCCGGCGCCCGTCTCAGGTCCTTTCCCGGCTCGATCCAACGCGCGCCCCAATGAAGCAATTATATCGAGCGGCAGCGGGAATACAATGGTTGTGTTCTTCTCCGCTCCGATCTCCACCAGAGTTTGCAGATACCGGAGCTGAATCGCCGCCGGCTGTTGCTGGATTACCGCCGCCGCCATGCTCAGCTTCTCGGCCGCCGTATACTCGCCTTCCGCGTGGATGATTTTGGCCCGCCGCTCGCGTTCCGCTTCGGCTTGCCTCGCGAGTACACGGATCATCTGTTCCGCCAGGTCCACCTGCTTCACTTCCACCATCGACAGCTTCACGCCCCAGGGAGCCGTGTGTTGATCGAGAATCGACTGCAGGCGTACGTTGAGGCTCTCGCGCTGGCTCAGAAGTGAGTCCAGGTCCACCTCACCCAATACGCTTCGCAGCGTGGTCTGTGCCAGTTGCGAGGTGGCGTAGAGGAAGTTGGAAACTTCGAGGATGGCCAGCCGTGGATCGACAACCCGGAAATAAATCACCGCGTTGACCTTCACCGTGACGTTGTCGCGAGTGACCACATCCTGCGAGGGAACCTCCAACGTGTCGATCCGCAAAGACACGCGCACCATGCGCTCGAACGGCGCAAAAACGAAGATGAATCCCGGACCCGCCGGGTGCGGCAATACGCGCCCCAGCCGGAAGATGACGGCGCGTTCGTACTCGCGCAGAATCTTGATGGAGTTGAACAGCCATATCAACACGATGGCCGTGAAGATCAGAAGCACCGGGCTCAGATCGACCAAATTCATAGCAGGCTCCGTTTCCGCCGCTTATGGGCGCGGCTCGACCGTCAACTTCAAGCGGTTCACAGCGGTCACTGTCACCCGCGTCCCCGCCGTAACAGGCGCCGCCGACACGGCGTCCCAATATTCGCCGTGCACGAACACCTTGCCTTCCGGCATTAATTCGGTGACTGCGGAGCCAACCTCGCCGATCATTCCCTCTTCTCCAGTGACTACTTTATTCCGGCGCGCTCTTACCGCCAGTGACAGCAGAAAGAGAGTGATCGCCGAGAAAGGCAGCGCCAGACTGACCGCCGTCACCCAGTGAATGCGCAATTCGGGTTGCGCGGTGTCGACGAGCATCACCGCTCCCAGCACCATCGCCACAGCGCCGCCGGCGCCGAGAATTCCATGGGAGGCGAGTTTGACCTCCAGGCCGAACAGCGTGAATGCCAACAACAACAGAGCGACACCTAACCAACTGAGGGGAAGCACGGAAATCGCGGAGAGTCCCAGTAACACCAGGATGGAACCAGCGACTCCCGGGGCAACTCCACCAGGGTGCGTAAATTCGACATAAATCAAGAGCGCGCCGAGCACTAAGATGACGAGGGCGATGTTGGGATCGGCGATCGCCGAGACGATTCCCTGGCGTAACGACTTCGAATAGACCTCGATGGTGGCGCCTGCGGTGTGCAACGTCTGGCGGCTGCCGTCGAAGCGCGTCACTTCTCGCCCATCGATTGCGGTGAGCAAGGCCTGCTCGTTGGCGGCAACCAGGTCGATCAGATGCTGGTCCAGCGCTTCGCGCTCCGTGAACGATTTGCTTTCGCGCACGGTGGTTTCGGCCAGTGCACTGTTGCGGCCGCGCTTGGCGGTGATGCTGCGCATGTAAGCAGCGGCGTCGTTCTCCACCTTCTGCATCATCACGCCATCCATCTCGCCGCCCATGGCGACCGGGTGGGCGGCACCGGTGTTAGTACCAGGCTCCATCGCAGCGAGGTCGCCGGCCTCGAGGATGAAAAACCCGGCAGATGCCGCACGGCCGCCGCTGGGGCCGACCAATGTGATGACAGGGATTGGCGACGAGACGATCTTCTCGATGGTCTCGCGCATCGCATCCATCAGCCCGCCCGGCGTGTTTAGGCGCACCAGAATTATCTCGGCATGATCTCTTTTGGCTTGGTCAATCGCGCTCGAAACAATGTCGACCGTGATTGGGTGAATCATCCCGTCCAGATCCACCGCCAGCACCTTGGGTGCCGCGCAGATCGCTTGTGCTAGCAGCACCATCCCGATCGCACATGTTCCGCTTCGCCGCAATCTACCCCCACTATACACCTGCCTCGGATATATTGGTCCGTAAAGATACCGGCCTAATCCCACTGATAGAAAGTTTTGATGCGTTTGACACTATGAATCCGGTAAAATAGAAAGGATCAATTAGTCAGGGAGAATTTAGACCAATAATGACACGAAAGCGTACTTCCGAAAACGACCTGAGCCTATCCGCCGGAGCCTCCGCCACGCCGTCCCGCCGCAAACCAGCCAGCCGGACCCGCGCCAAGCATGTTGTACCGAACGAGGCGCCGACGACATCCGCCGCCGAGCCGGAAATCGCTGTCCTTCAAGTAGTTGCCCCTGTCGCCGCCCCCCCCGTAGAACAGCTCGCAGATCAGCTCGAACATGGAGAAATTGCCAAGCTCGCGTTTCTGTATTGGGAACAACGTGGCTGTCAGGGAGGCTCCCCAGAAGAAGACTGGCTCCGCGCCGAGAATGAACTGCGCACGCGCGCAACCGTTCTTACTGCATAAGTCGAGTTAGTTCTCGAGAGTGAATCTAGAGCTTTGGAAGTGAGTTCCTCCTGAGAGTCCCCGCGGGATCTCAGGTGAACTTTGTCTGTACCTCATTCAGACGATTTAGCGGTATTTCCTGAGAACGGCGAGCAGCCGGCCCTGAATGGTTACGTCGGCGGCGGGAACCATAATGGGTTCCAGCGCGGCGTTTGCGGGCTGCAGCCGTACCCTGTCGCCGGGTTCGCGATAGAAGCGCTTCAGCGTGGTCTCCGACCCGCCGACCAGGGCCACCACGATATCGCCATCCCGCACTTGCGAGACGCGTTCCAGAAGGATCATATCGCCATCGCAGATGTGATCGTCGATCATCGAGTTCCCTCGAACCTCTAGGGCGTACGTGTCCCCGTTGCCAGCGAAGTCTGCAAAATTCAGAACTTCGCGCTGCTCCACGGACTCCACGGGAGAACCGGCGGCAATGCGGCCCAACAGCGGAATCTCGCGCACTGCCGGCCGGGTGCGCCGCTGCTCCTGCAGATAACGCGCCGATAACTCGATCGAGCGGCTTTGATTGAATCCCCGCTTCAGGTAGTTCTTGGCTTCGAGAACGGAGATATGCTTGTGCACCGTCGCTAGAGAAGCCAGGTCCAGGCCCCGGGCGATCTCTTCGTAGCTCGGGCAATATTGATTCTCGTCGAGGAAGTTGGCGATGAACTCGAGTACCTGCTTCTGCCGTTTGGTCAGTGCCATGTAGTTCCTTGCTCCTATTGTGGGCGAATAAAAAGAGAAAATCAAGAACAAATGCGTCCACCAGCTAAAGGACCTCGCGCGATCTGCCGATAGTCCCTGTGAGGACAAAGATGGTTTCCATTCGAGATTCCATGACCGTGCTGGAACAGTGTCACCGGGAGCGTGACGTCGCGATGGACTGCTACGTGGGCGCAATCCGGGGAATGGCGCATTACACCATTGAGTTGGAACCGGGCAACACCGAAGCCCAGCGTAAATACCTGAATGCCTTAGCCGACGAGGCATCCGCCGGAAGGGTAGATGTCCTGGACGAATCCAGGGCTACATTGCGAAGCCTGCTGCGCGATTATCGCGACAAGGCTGCCCAGTATGTGAACGGCTTGCGCCAGGAACTCGAAGGATTGTCCCATGCCTTGGAGCAGATTCTCAGCTCGCTTTCTCAAACCGATGGCGAGCACGAGGCGCGCGTCCACGCGGCCCTAGGGCGCATCCGTGCAATCGCCACGTCTCCGCAGGGTGCTGCCTTGAGTGCGGTATTGGTGCCGGCCGTTAATGACGTAGCGTCGAGCCTGGAAGAGATTCGCAAACAACACCAACTCACGGTTTCCCAACTCCAGGTAGAAATGGGAGTGTTGCACAAGCGGATCGATGCCCTGGAAGCCGCGGCGTCGATGGATCAGTTAACGGAATTGTACAATCGCCGGGAAATGGAAGAACGGATCCGTTTAGCTTCTGGCGCCTACTGTCTGCTACTCGCCAGAGTCAACGGATTCCGGTTGGCGGAGGTGCACTTCCGGCCGGAGGTGGCAGCGGAGCTGACGGCCGCATTCACGAAGCGCCTGCGCAACATCCTTCCACCCTCCGCCGTGATCGCACGGTGGGGCAACGAAGAATTCATCGCCATGTTGACGATTCCCTCTTCGGAAGTAAAGACGATCGCGAAAACGATCGCGGAACAGTTATCCGGCGCGTACGCGTGTCTGTTGGCCGGCAAAACGGTGCGCCCGAATCTGCAGCTCAACGTGGCTGTTGTGGACAGTGAAGGCGCCACTTCCGACCGGATTTTGCGGCGCGTCAAGGCATTCCTCAGCGGCACGTAAGCTCGATTACATCAATGTCAGCGGGTCGACGTCGATTACCAGCGCAGTGGCGCCCCACTTGTGATCGAGTGCATAGGCTCGAATTTTGCACAGCAGTTCATTGAGCGTCTTGCGGCTGGCTGCCTTGATCAGGAATTGATAGCGATATTCGTTCTTCAGTCGAGGTACGGGTGCTTCCGCCGGCCCCATCACTTTCAGTTTCTCGGGAGGCGGTGTCAACACCATGCTCAAGTCGGTGCTCATGCGCATCGCCATCTCTTTCTTCTCGCTTCTCACGAGAATGTTGGCCATCGCGGTGAACGGAGGATAGTGCATCATCCGGCGAAAGTTCAGCTCTTTTTCGTAGAATGCCTGGTAATCCTGTGCGCTGGCCAGGGTGATGGCATAGTGGTCGGGATTGATCGTCTGCACCAACACTACGCCCGGGACACTTCCCCGCCCCGCTCGTCCGGCAACTTGGGTCAAGAGCTGGAATGTTCGTTCTGCGGCACGAAAGTCGGGCATTCCCAGCCCGATATCGGCCGATACCACGCCCACCAGGGTGACATTGGGAATGTCGTGGCCTTTCGCGATCATCTGCGTGCCAACCATCAAGTCGTAGTTTCCTTCCCGAAAGTCGCGCAGGATGGTCTCATATTGGTGCTTTCCGGTGACCGTATCGCGGTCGAGCCGCGCGATCCGGGAGGTGGGAAAAGCGTGATGGAGTTCCTCCTCCACCCGTTCGGATCCCATCCCGAGAAAGTAGATATGGTTGCTCGAACATTTGGCGCAGACCTCCGGAACCTTTTCGGCATAGCCGCAGTAGTGGCACAACAGCCGGCGGTCCCGCTTATGATAGGTCAGGGTCAGCGAGCAGTTGATGCACTGGACGCGCTCACCGCAGGACCGGCATGCCACAAAGCTCGAAAAACCCCGGCGGTTCAACAGTACGATCGTCTGCTCTCCGTTCTCCAGCCGGTTACCGATCGCCTCCAGCAGTTTGCGCGAAAAGGTAGACTGTTTGCGCGTCTCCAGGAACTCGATGCGCATGTCGATCAGTTCCACTTTGGGCATGGGGCGCTGCTCGATCCGCCCCGGCAGTTCCAGGAGCGTATACTTGCCGCGCTCGACGTTGTACCGGCTTTCGAGGCTGGGGGTCGCGGACCCGAGGACTACGCATGCCTTGGCTGCCTGGGCGCGCACCACGGCGACATCCCTGCCGTTGTAGCGCGGAGTCTCCTCCTGCTTGTAGCTGCCGTCGTGCTCCTCGTCCACCACGATCAGTCCCAGGTTTCGCACTGGCGCGAACACTCCGGAACGCGTCCCGACGACCACGGAGGCCGCGCCGGACCGGATGCGGCGCCACTGATCGGAGCGTTCCACATCGGTGAAAGCGGAATGCAGAATCGCTACCCGGTCGCCGAACCGCGAGAAGAACTGGCCTGCCATCGCGGGAGTGAGGGCAATTTCCGGCACCAGCAGCAAGGCGCTGCGCCCTTCCGCGATGACCGCTTCGATGGCGTTCAGATAGACCTCGGTCTTCCCCGATCCGGTTACGCCGTGGAGCAGATAGGCACAAAATTCGTGAGAGCGCACGCCATTCAGGATCGCTTCATAGGCTGCCTGTTGCGGCGGATTGAGCGCGTGGCGGACGCGAATCGGCCCTGCGGCGACGGGCACCGCCTCCGTCTTCAGCGTGACGATGCCTTTGCGCGCCAGAGAACGCGCAGCCATGCTCGCATTCTTGACGGCCTCTTCCAGGTCCTTGAGGTTGTGCGATCCGGGATGCAGTTCAAGGAATGCACGCAGTTCCCGTTCGGGCTTGTTGAGTTTGCTTTCCGCTCCGCCGGCGGCCAATTCAATCCGCAGCCTCTCGGAGGGAGAGCGCAGAGGATCGCGCTCCGTCTGGACCTGCTCCGCCACAATAAACCCTTTGCGCTCCAGGGCGCGGATCGCTTTATCGGCGAGGGGCTGCGTCTTCGCCAGATACGCTGCCGAGCGGGGCCTTTTCTCCAGCAGGCCGAGGATCACGGCAGCCGGGTCGTCAGGAGCGGCGTCGAGCATGAGCTGGCGCGCGGCATCGCGGCCCGAGTCCGTCAGCGACCAGACCTTGCCTTTACGGATCTCCGAGGCGAGCGGCAGCATGCTCCTCAGTACTTCCCCCAACGGAGCGCAATAGTAGCCGCCGATCCACTTTCCCAGCGCCAGCAGCTCGGGGCTGAGGACCGGCTCGGAGTCGAGCAGCCGCAGAGCTTCACGGATCGCCACACTCGGAGGCTCATCATGGCAGCGGAGAATCAGGCCGGTGAGTTTGCGAGGCCCGAAAGGCACCACAAGCCGGCTTCCGGGACGTACGCGGTGGCGCAAGGTCAGCGGCAGGCCGTAGGTGAATGGCTGGTCGAGCGGCACCGGCAGGCTGACGTCGCAGTAGAGGTACGATCCTTCGGGCATGTTTCCAGCGTGACACAGCCCGTCAATTTCACAAATAACGGCCGATTGCGCGACAATAGGATCTCGCGAATTCCGCAAACGCTCCGCGTCGTAACGGAGGCAAGTCGCTTTTGGCGCCCACAGGAAAGGAAATTTCGGATCCTCCGGAAATCAAGTCCATTCCGGCGGTTCCCCCTCGTTGGAGAGGCTGGACGACCTGGGACAAGTGGGTCTTCGCCGCCGTGGTGGCGCTCTTTATTGTCGCCAGGCTCTACCACATTGCCGCGATCTGCCTGGACGGCGATGAGATCTTCAGTGTTGGCGTCTCGAGCAAAAGCTGGAGTGCGCTGACCGCGGCCGCGGGAGCCGATTCGATCCATCCACCGCTCTTCTATTACATCTTGAAACTCTGGATGTATCTAGGCGGCGACTCGCTCTTTTGGGTACGCCTGCTGCCGGCGCTCTTCTGCATCCTGGCGATTGTGCCGTCGGTCCTGCTGGCGCGGGAATTTCGCCTGCGGCCCGGCGAGATCAGCGGCGTCATCGGGATTGCCGCAATTCACCCCTTCGTTCTGTACTACTCGCAGCACGTCCGCATGTACACGCTGCTGATGCTTTCGGCAGTCACGTCGCTCTGGGTATTCCACCGGGCAATTCGCGGTGGAACGAAATCAACCACCACGGCGAAGTTCGTCCAACTGACCCTGGTGAACATCGTGATGGTGCATTCGCAATATTACGGTTGGCTGGTAGTCGGGCTCGAGTGCCTGTATCTGCTGCTTTGGAAGCGATCTTACTGGAAGCAGGCGGCGATCTCCGTAGCCGTGACTTTCGTGGCATTCTGTCCCTGGCTTTACGTCGCCGCCAAATACGCGGTGGCGAAGGGTGGGCTGGCCTCGAATCTCGAATGGATCCAGAAGCCAAGCGTGGGAGATCTGACGTGGTTCTTCGTCGACCTGGCAGGCTTCAGCGAGTTCCCGGAGATCGGCCCGCGCGCGGTCGCCGGGCTGGGCCTGCTGGTCGTCGCGATGGCGATCGCCGCCTGGGTGAATCGCCGCGACCTGCGTAGCCGGCGCTTCGCCTACATGACGCGCTACCTGTCGTTCTTCCTGTTGGGAACGGTCGGAATCTCGTTTGGCGCCTCGCACATCATGAAGAGCTCGATCTGGGGACACCGGCACATGATCTACCTGTCGATCCCGTTCCTGATGATGGTGGTGTGCGCGTATTCCCGCCTGCCTGCACGCGCGGTGCGCATAACGGGAGCGCTGCTCTGCGCCGTGTGGGCATTCCTTGCCGTGCAACACCACATCAAAGGCGACGACAAGAAGACGCCGTTTGACACTCTGGTGGTCGAGATCCTCGATCAGGAGAAGGCGACCACGGGCCAGGTGAAATTCTTTTCGGTAGACAAATATCTGCACTACCCGGTGTGGTTCTATCTGGAAACTTTGAAGGCTGGCAAGAGGACAGGCTTCGCGGCCCCCATTCGCGATTCCGAGTTAGGCGCCCTCGCGAAAGAAGCAGCCCGGATCGAAGTCAAAAGCAACGTGAAGATTTCGGATTTGCAGGGAAGTCACTTCTGGGTGGGTTATAGCTCGGCCTGGAACGAGAAAAAGCTGCCCCAGGACTATATGGCACAGCGAGGTTGCAGAACCGGTCCCGACGTAAAAGTGCGGGACCGGTTCCACTCAGAGACGATCTTTCCGGTGTGGTGCGGGTCCTGAGAGGGAGTTACTCTTCCGTCTCTTCCTGCTCCGGCTCGCGGCCTTCGCGTTGCGCTTTGAGCCGCTCTTCGCGCCGTTTGGCGCGATCGGCGGCGCGCTTCACCAGTTCCGAACCGACCAGTTCAATCATGGCCTGCTCGGCGCCATCACCCTTGCGGGGCCCCAGCCGCGTGATACGGGTGTACCCGCCGTTGCGCTGGCCAAACCGTGTGCCTAGCGAATCGAACAGCTTCTTGACCGACGCTGGAGTCATGAGCACGCCTGCCGCCTGGCGGCGCGAGTGCAGCGTGTCCGTCTTGGCCAGAGTGATCATCTTCTCGACCCACGGCTGAACCGCCTTTGCCTTAGGCACCGTAGTGATGATGCGCTCTTCGAGAATGACGCTGGTGGTGAGGTTGCGCAGCAGCGCATTGCGGCTGTCTACGGGCCGCTTCAGCTTATATCCGCCGTAATTGTGTCTCATGGCCTATTCTCCGATTGACTCCGGATGCCCATCTTCCTCGGGTCCGAAGTCAGGACCGCCGCCGCTTCCGCCGGAATTCTGCGGCGGCGCTACCAGGCGGCCATGCGCATCCACGCGCATTCCGAGCGACAGGCCCATGTTGGCAAGAATCTCTTTGATTTCGTTGAGTGATTTGCGCCCGAAGTTCTTGGTGCGCAGCATCTCCGCCTCGGTCTTCTGCACCAACTCGCCGATGGTCTGGATGTTCGCGTTCTTGAGGCAATTGTAAGAACGGACGCTGAGTTCCAGCTCCTCCACGGAGCGGTTCAGCACCTCGTTCATCTTGTCCATGCCGCGCTCGGAGACCTCTTCCGTCTGCTCCGGCACTTCCTCGAAGTTGATGAAGATGGCCATGTGGTCTTTAAGCAGCTTGGCTGCATACCCGATGGCATCCTGCGGCGAAACCGCGCCGTTGGTCCAGACTTCGAGAGTGAGCTTGTCGTAGTCGGTCATCTGGCCCAGACGGGCCGCTTCGACCGAGAAGTTGACCTTGCGGACGGGCGAGTGGACGGAGTCGATCGGGATGTAGCCGAGCGCCAGGTCCTCATCGAAATTCTTATCCGCGCTGACGTAGCCGCGGCCGCTCTTGAGGCGCATTTCGATGGACAGCCGTCCGCCTTCGCTGACGGTGGCGACGTGGACATCGCGATCCAGTACTTCGACATCGGCATCGGTTTCGATCTGGCCGCTGCGCACATCGCCATGGTGATCCACGGTCAGGCGCACGGTCTTGATTCCCTCGCCAATGATTTTGAATGGAATCTGCTTCAGGTTGAGGATGATATCGGTGGCGTCTTCCACCACGCCGGGAATCGGGCTGAACTCGTGCTCGACGCCTTCAATGCGCACAGCGGTGATCGCCGCGCCTTCAATCGAACTCAAGAGTACTCGGCGCAAACTATTGCCGATGGTGGTTCCGAATCCACGCTGGAAAGGCTGCGCCGTAAACATGCCATACCGTTCCGTGAGGGTTTCGGTATTGGCCACCAGACGCTTGGGTTTCTGAAAGCCTTTGAACATAATTTTTTCGAGTTCCTCTGGACCGCTCCCTGTCCGCGGTCCGGTTACTTGGAGTACAACTCCACAATGAGCTGCTCGTTTAACTGGATCTGCACCAGCTCGTCGCGCTTCGGCAACGCGGTGATGCGACCCTTGAGCTGCTCCCGATCCACATCCATCCAACCGGGT
>DATGIL010000030.1:0-43084 GCA_035295745.1 Bryobacteraceae bacterium
GCGCTTACGAGCCGCGCGCGTCAGCAAGCGATCTTGACTGCTTTAGCGGGGTGGTGGCAACGCTCCCTCACGGTCGCGGCTCGTAAGCTACCTTCGCGGGATACGTGCGCTTGCGAGCCGCGCGCGTAAGCAAGCGATTTGGCGATACGCAGGCGGACTTCTGAAAGCAAGTAATAGGACAGGCCGGTGACCTGCTCTCACATTGCTTGCACCTTTCTTTTTAAATCAGATAAAGAGATATATAATACCTGTATACTCCACGTGGAGGAAACCGTGCCCGTTGCCGTCAGCCGCTACCAGCTTCTCGAACCAGGCGCCCTCGAAGCGCTCTCCGCCTGCGAACCCGAACGCCGCCAGTACCACGCCGAGGGAGGTGCATACCTCAACCTCCGGGGCCTTCCGCTCGAGCCCTTGCCCGAGATCGATGAGGACAAGATCGCCAGCCTCTGCCGCATCGCACGCGGATTCGCCTTCGCGGCCGTAGACGCCGCGCAATCCGGCCACCCCGGCGGATCCTCGTCCAAAACCGAGCAGGTGCTCACCCTCCTGCTCAGCGGGGCCCTGGCCTTCGACCCGCGCAATCCCAAGCATCCGGGACGCGACCGCGTCGTCTGGTCCGCCGGCCACTGCACGCCCCTGTTCCATGCGCTCCTGTCGCTCATCTACGAGTCCTTACGCCAGAAGGGTGTCGTCCTCTCGCAAGAGGCGGAACACGCGGCCGTCTATCCCGAGCAACTCCCGCGCTTCCGCCGATGGGGCGGCCCCAGCGGACATGTCGAGTCTACCTACGCGCTGGCCGACACCTCCACCGGCTCCTCCGGACATGGCTTCTCAGCCGGACTCGGCTTCGCCCTTCTGCACCGCTCCTGCGGACTGGCCACCCGCGCCTTCGTCATCGCGGGCGATGCCGAAACCGAAGAGGGCATGAGCTATGAAGCGCGCAATCTCGCCTCCAATCTGGGAGTCCGCAACCTCACCGTCCTGCTCGATTACAACCGCTTCGGCATCGACGGCCCGATTGCCGAGGCGCTGCCCTTCCCGTACCTGAATCACTGGTTCTCGCAAGGCTGGAATATCATCGAGGCGGATGGCCACAACGTGCGCGAGCTCGCCTACGCATACCGGCTGGCCGCGCAAGGAATCGGCGACCGCCCTACGGTCGTCATTGCCCACACCACCAAAGGCCTGGCATATGGACGCCTGCGGGACTCGGCCGATTCGCACGGCACACCTCTCAAGCATGACGAATACGTCGAGGCCATGCGCGCTTTGGGCTTCGCGATCCCCGGCGTTGCTGGGAATACAGCCGCCGACATCCGCGTCGTAGTCGATTCCCTCGCGGCCCGCGAACGCGATTACCTCGCAGCACGGCTCGAGGCCTCCGCCGCCGCGATTACTCCCGAACCGGAACTCGTCCACCGCATGGAGACCGCCCTCGCCGGCCGCCCGATCGCCGATTACACCAGCTTCGTCCGGCCCGACGTTCTTCCTCCGGAACTGGTCTTCAAAGAAGGCGATTCCGTGCCCACTCGCAAGGCCACGGAAGCATGGTTCGCCTGGGCAATGAAGCACACGGCCTTCTTCTACGTGGGCGCGGGCGACCTGATGAAGTCGATCCTTACTGGCAAGGCGGAAAGTGTCTACGGCATCCAAACCCGCGACAACGTGCTCGGCCGCGGGCTTCGCTTCGGCATCGCCGAGCAGAATATGGCGCAGATGTCCACAGCGATCGGCCAGGACGTCCTGCCCGGCGGCTTCCGTCCGATGACCGCCTTCGCGACCTACGGCGTCTTCACACCGATGATGGCGAATGGCGTCCGCATGACCTTGATCAACAACGAGCTCAATCCGCAGGCGCGCAGCTTCTTCATCATGTTGGCCGCCCACGATGGCCCCGAAACCGGCGAGGACGGCCCGACCCATCACGGCCTCTTCTGGATGTCGCTGTTCACCGCCTATCCCGGCATTAAGGTCTACAAGCCCCTCGACGCGAACGAAGCCATCGAGATGCTGTTCTACGCGGCTACTCGCGGCGAGCCGATCGTCCTCTCTGCCGTTCGTCCCGGCACTCCCGTGCTCCATCGCGGCGATGGCGTGCCTCCCGCGCGTGAGGCCATCTATGGCGCATACGTCTTCAAGCCCTTCCGCCAGAACGGAAAGCCCAAAAAGGTCTTGGCGATCGCTGGCGGCCAGGTGATGGCCAATGTTCTGACGATCCTGCCCGAACTCGAGGAGCAGCACGACGTCAAGATCGTCGCCGTGACCTCGCCTCAGCTTTACGAGGAGTTGCGCCACACCGACCCGCAGAAAGCATCCGCAATTCTGAGCGACGAAGAGCGCGCGTACGTGGTCGCGCTGCACAATGGCTGGCGCGGCTTCCTATACCCGTTCCTATTGCCTGCGGACCACACCACGCGAATCTTCGGCATGGACCAATTCTCCCGTTCCGGCAAGCCCGACGAAATCTACCGCGCCGCCGGATTCGACCCAGCCGGTCTGCGCCGCAAACTGTTACCGTAACGTGACCCGTACGGATGCCTCCGAAGCGCCCGGAAATGCGACCGCGCCGGTCGAAACTACGAACACCATGCGGAGGTCGACACGCGCGCGAAAGGGCGGAAGAGTTCATTGCGGAGACACGGAGGCGCAGAGATTAACGCGAAGAAGAGCTGCAAGGAAACGCGTCTTCGCGGTGGTTTTGCTCTTTTACGATCGCGGTGTCTCGTTGCACGCGCAAATTGCGAGCCGCGCGCTAAAGTAAGCGTTCCTGCATCGAGTGGAGTGGAACACCAAAACGGGACAGCTCAAGCGATGTAGTACGTGACCTTCAGTGATAAACGGTGGTACTTCTTGTGCGCTATGTGGCGTCCGTGTTCCGTACCCATCGGCGGTACTCTGGCGTAATGCGACCCCTTCGCTATTCCATCAACGTTACGTTGGACGGGTGCTGCGACCATCGTGTAATGATCCCGGACGAAGACTTGCATCGTCATGCCGTCGAGAACCTTCAGCAGGCCGATGCGCTCCTCTTTGGCCGGGTGATTTACGAAATGATGGAGGCGGCGTGGCGGCCGCCGGCGCCGGCGGGAGCGAGGCCCGATTGGATGGAACCCTTCGCCCGGACGATCGACGCGGCAAAGAAATACGTCGTGTCGAGCACACTCGACCGGGTCGATTGGAACGCCGAGATCGTGCGCGGGGATCTTGGAAAGGCCGTTCAGCAGCTCAAGCGCGAGCCGGGCAAGGGACTGTTCACGGGCGGCGTGAAGCTCCCGCAGGCGTTGGCGGAGCTGGGGTTGATCGATGAGTACGAGTTCGTGGTGCATCCCAGGCTAGCGGGCCGCGGGCCGACGTTGTTCGCGGGACTATCGAAGCCCGTCGACTTGAGGCTCGTGAGCCGGCTGGAGTTCGGTTCGGGAGCGGTGGCAATGCGGTATGAGCCGATAAGGTAGCCATTGGCGTTGTTAGCCCGAGTCGGCCCGAATCATGGAGCAGTTCGGACCATGCCTTCCAAAGTCTCGACCAGTTGACTCTAATCAAGAATAATCTCTCGCGGCTCGCTAATTCCTCCCTTCCACCCCGCAATTAGGAAACAGGGAGGAGTGACCCGCTAATCGGCGTCTGGCGATCCGGGCACGGCGAGAGTCGGGAAAGGCTGCGAGCGGTCGGCGATTCGGACAGGCACTCCTCTGGCCGCGTCACGCGCCCTCGGAGAGTGCTCGCTGCTTGGTGTGAATTCTCTTAATTAATGCGATTGGAACCACATTTAATGCGACGACGGCCATCACCAAAAAATAAGGAGCAAGATGATTCGAATAGCAGAAACCATTTCCATGACAGTTGTGTTGGCCGGCGTGCACTGTACGCTGGCCATAGGGCAGCAGCCCTCCACCATCCTCACTATTGACGTCCAGAACGTCGTTGAGTACCAGGGTGACATCTCCGATCCATCGAAATTTGGGACCAATCCCAAAGTGACACCCTCAGCGGGGGTAGGGGTATTTAGTGTCAACGTGGTCTTTGGGGACATTGTGGCCGTCAATGGCGAGCCGGCCAAAGGTGTATACGTCGGGCGACCAGTGGGGGTTGTCCTGACCCCGACTCCCAAGGCTGGCCAAGCAATCGCCGACGCCGCGCACGCGTCGCTCCGGTCCCATACCTTCGAGATCTTGAAGAGCGACGGAACGCCCATCGGGACGATGATGTCCTTTGGACTGGATGGGGGCCTGCCTCCCCCAGGGGCGCCATCTAATCCTGTCGCCGTGAGAGGGAATTACACGATTTTCGGCGGCACGGGAGCATTTCTCGGCGCGCGGGGGGAACTGGTGCAGCGTCAGCAGAGTCTGGAAGCGGTTCCTCCTCGTGCGGCTTCGATGGCGGAGGATCCTGCTAACCGGCGCACGAACGGAGGCGGAACGATTCGTTTTTTCCTGCATGTGATCCCGATGTCTGCGCCGCAAATCGCGACCAGCGCGGGCAGCCCAGCAGTGACGCACTCCAGCGATTTCACGCCGGTAACTGCCTCCAAGCCGGCTACCGCGGGGGAGATCCTGTCCCTCTTCGCGACCGGTCTGGGTCCCACGAATCCGGGCGTTGACCCCGGACAACCTTTTCCATCCAGTCCAGCGGCCGCAGTCAATTCGCCCGTGGACGTAACGGTCAATGGGAAACCCGCTGAGGTGCTGGCCGCAGTCGGATATCCGGGCTCGGTGAACGGCTATCAGGTGAACTTTCGAGTACCTGCGGATGCGGCAAAAGGAGTGGCCACGATCCAGATCAGCGCAGCGTGGATTGCGGCCACGCCGGTGAACATCACACTACAATGAGCCCGGCCAGCGCATACGGCAGGCGGGAAACATGAGATCGACCGCAGAGCGTTCGTAGCGTAGCTATTGGGCTCTTGAGACTCCGTTGCGGCGGATTTCCACTTACCGGGATGCGCAGCCACCGACGCCTATAAGAGTGGGCGCTGCGTTTGGCGCTAGTTTTGAGATTGCGGCGGACGCCGCAAACAAGATGTAACCCCGTATAGCGCTTTTCAAGCCAGGTCAGAACGGATTTCTCACGCGAGTCGCGTCGCCGATCTGGCCTCGGCACGGTAGTGGTTCCCTGCATGGGGACACCTTATGAACACGCCGTTGCAGGCGCACTTGCGGCCCGGTTTACGCACCACGAGATGGCCACGGAGACGAATCGGCTCAACGTCCCGCCAAACGGCGGGGTGATTAGGGCTATTACCCCATCCAGGCACTCTGAAGGCCCTGGAAAGAACGACGACAAAGAGAAGCGAATTTCAAAGGAGAAGAAGATGAAAACACAAATCGGAACTTTCAGTAACAACTCAAAGATGAGAATCGCAGGCTTGGCACTTCTGGGCCTGCTTACACCGGCCGCGCCGTTCCTGGCAGCGGGTGACGGTCCCCACGACGCCGCGCACGCGCACGCGGTTCCCGCAAAGCTCGTTACCGCCGTTCGCAACGCCACCTTTCAGTACGCCGACGTCAATGCCGCCACTGCGGCATCCTACCAGCCGTTGTTCGGTTGTGTGACCGGTCCGGATCATGGCGCGATGGGTGTGCACTACATCAACCTCTCCCTGTATGGCGACGGGGCGATCGATGAATCGCGGCCCGAAGCGCTGATCTATGAGCCGTCTGGCGGCGGTCTGCAGTTGGTGGGCGTGGAGTACATTGTGGACTCCGCCACATGGCTGGCGCATCATAGCAGCCCACCGATGCTGGAGGGACAAGCGTTCCAGTTCGTCAGCAGCCCGAACCGCTACGGCTTGCCCGCCTTCTTCGAACTGCACGTGTGGGCCTGGCGTGACAACCCCGCCGGCGCCTTCGTGGACTGGAATAACGACGTGAGCTGTGAAGGTCAATAGGTCCGCGCGAGAGCTCGCGTGACGAATTCAATTCGTGGGGCCAACTGTTTTCCGGTGGCCCCATCTCCTCTCGCGTTTTGGCCCACCTCATCGAATCGCCGGAGGTTTATGCTTCGTCACTAGAACAGCCGGGGGCAGCGGCGGTCCTTTCCGGTAAGCTTTCCTCGGTTATCGGATATTCGTTGATCGGCCGGCGACGGCGTCTGGCGACTTTGCAGCCGATGGCGTTCCAAGCGCCGCGGGGGGCCCTATTGCCGGTGAAATGTTTTCGGATCTCCGTCGCCCACGCGATCGCCGGACAGCGGAAGGCCGCCCTGTGAGGTCATTTTCATGCCGGCGGCGCGATCGGCTCGCATCACGAAAGAGATTCGATTACGGGCGGACGAACGCGTTGTGAAAGTACCGTCCTCCTGCTTGAGAAGTCGTTCCGGCGCCTGCCCCCAAGCTTGAATCATCAACCTGCCATTCTCATTGAACACGCGGTAGGTTCTTCGGTATTGTGCGTAGGAATCGTGCAGGTTGGAAGGCACCTCCCCGGCGGTGAGGACAAAAGTCCCAGTCAACTGGCTGATTTCACCAGCGGAAATGGGGAGGTCGGCAGGCGGAGACATAGGCCGGGGTGCTGGCGATTGCGGAAGTTCTCGCAAGCCGAGGATCGCGCGCGCCAACGCCCTGGATATCGCGTAGGCGTTCTGTCCTTCCGTATTGGTGAGCACCACGATCGTCAGTTGATCGGCCGGAAACTCGTACATACTGCCGCTGAATCCGAGCAGCGATCCGTGCTGGCCGATGCTGCGGTGGTCGTCTTCGTGATTCAGCGTGAGCGCCAATCCATAATGCATCTTCGGGTCTTGGGCGCTCATCTGTTCTGCCGCGCCTACGGCGGTAGCCATCATCCGGAACGTCTCGGGACGGAGGAGTCTCTTGTCCTCAATGGCGCGCCAGGTTTGATAAAGATCGCCGACCGTGCTGCAATACCGCAGGTCTGTGTTGTAGGCCATTCCATCCTCGTGAGCAAGGACATGGCCTTCGCCCAGCCGGTGGTACGCGCGGGACAATCCCCGGACCAGCGTGGAATCGT
Source organism: Bryobacteraceae bacterium (assembly GCA_035295745.1). Classification (GTDB taxonomy): domain Bacteria; phylum Acidobacteriota; class Terriglobia; order Bryobacterales; family Bryobacteraceae; genus JAIQFL01. Next base: position 6,966 of record DATGIL010000030.1, read on the forward strand.
CGCAATAGACTGTGGACTTGACTCCAGCCGGGTTGAAGATATTCTGACGGACGAACTCCTCGTAGGTCTGTCCGCTGACCCGTTCCAGAATCGTGACCAGCAGTTGGAAGCCCGAAATCGACCAATCCCATTTCGTACCCGGTTCGTGAACCCACTTCTTGTCGGCATAGAGCGCCATGACCTCGTCCAATGCCTTCGGCTGACGGCTGGTGGCCTCGATCGGATCGCCGAGATAGTGGTAATCGACGATTCCCGACGTATGATTGAGTAACTGCCGGACGCTGACATGATGGCCTTGCAAGGGGAACTCCGGGACGAATTTGGAGATGTCGTCGTCGAGCGATAACTTGCCCCGTTCGACGAGTTGCATCACCGCGACACCGGTGAACGGCATCATCGGTCCGACGACTCCGTAGACTGTCTCCGCATTCGCCAACGCGTCCAACCCGGCATCCGCAAACCCGTATCCCTTGTGAAGAATGATCTCATTCTTTTGCGCGACCAGAACGGAAGCGCCCACCACTCGTTCTTGCCCGATCACTCGTTTCACAATCGCGTCAAGATCGGCGGCGGAGTTCTGAGCAAAGATCGCTGGGCCGTAAATCAGCAGCAGCGCAATCAGCCGAAATTCCTGGCATCGCTGACGCCTTGGCGCCACGAAACATGAGTGTGTCGTCATGAGTGTCAACCATTGTACCGTTGGCTTAAAAAGGGTTGTTTCGCAGTGGGAGTTCGCGGGCGACGAGTTGAACCCGCCTCCGGACGCACTTCCGATGAAAGTGGCCGTACCGTGGACGCGGAGGGCAAGGCCCAGGAAGCCGCCGGCGTCAAGCCGGATGGTCCCAATGCACTGACCGGCCCCTTCTACGTGGAAGGCGCAGCGCCCGGCGACACTCTGGTGGTCCGATTCCTCGCGCTCGATATCGAGGGCAAGGAAGGCTATGGCGACGCCGGACCGGGCTTCGGCGCGCTCAACAGCAGCGACTACACGCCCATGCTCGGCGGCGGGATTCCCAAGAAAGAGTGGGTGTATCCAATCGACAAAGCTGCCAACGTAGCCACATTCCGCGCCAACGATTCCAACTTCTCGGTAAAGATCCCGCTGCACCCGTTCCTGGGATGCGTGGGCGTGGCCCCAGCCGCAGGGGAGGTGCGCAGTTCGATCGTTCCCGCGGAGTTCGGCGGCAACATGGATGCTCCCGAGGCCAGTGCCGGCAACACTTTGTACCTCCCAGTGAGCGTTCCGGGCGCTTTGCTGTATCTGGGCGATGGACACGCAGCCATGGGCGACGGCGAGATCGCCGGTACCGCGATCGAAGTCTCGATGAAGGTACGCATTCAGGTGGACTTGATCAAGGGTAAGTCGATTCGCTGGCCGCGCTTCGAGAATGACAACTACCTGATGGCGGTAGGCATTTATCGCCCTCTCGATGACGCGCTGCGGATCGCCTTCACGGAACTCGTCAAGTGGATGCACGAACGCGCCGGCCTTTCGGAAATGGACGCTTACGAATTGCTCTCGAAGACAGCGGAGATTCACCTGGACGAGATGGTGGACCCGAACTACGTGGTGGTAGCTAAGATCCACAAGAAGTTTCTTAACGGTGCGCCGCCGCGACGTTAAGAGGGCGGCCGGATCGGCCGCTTCGTCTGTCTTTTTGCTCCGGCTCACGGCGCGAGCAGTCATGTTCAGCAAACCGCGACCAAGGCTGTGTTCAGTCCCCTCATGCCCAGGGGCGGCCACGCAATCGCTGCATCGAAGTTGACCTGGTTGAGGATCTCCCGGGCGGAAGGAACCTGAGCTCGACGGAGTTCAGCGGGATCATCACCCGCAGGTGCTTACTAATTTCAGATCGCACCTGTTCGTCGCGAGGTTACACCCGATCGTGCTTGCCGATACCATATGTGCAAATGGATATCATCGCCCATGTCCTTTGGACCACCGCGGCAGCTACCGCCGTGCGGCGGAAAGTGGACCGACCGGTTCATCTGGGCCTGGCAGCGTTTTGGGGCGTCTTTCCCGACCTGGCCAGCTTTACGATTCCGGCGACCCTCAGGATTTGGTGGCGGCTGACCGGGGCGTCAAAGTCGCTGCTGCCCGAGGCGAACGGGCCTCATTTCGAGTGGGTATGGACTCTGTACAACTGCGTTCATAGTGGCTTGGTATTTGCGTTGTTTTTCGGAGCTGCGTGGCTATTTGCGCGAAGGCCTGTGCTGGAGATGTTCGGCTGGCTTCTTCACATTTTGATCGACATCTTCACTCACCGGGGGCTTTTTGCGACGCACTTTCTGTGGCCAGTTTCGTCCGTACATGTGGATGGGATTCCGTGGGAGACGGGTTGGTTCATGGCCGTCAACTACGCGGCTTTGGCGCTGGTGTTCTTGCTGCTATGGGCCACCCGCGCCGCGGTAACTCGTACCAAGCGCCGGGTGGCTGCCGCAGGGTGAGTCGACGATACACGACCTTCGTTCACCGCGGAAGCTTGTCGGGATTGTTGACGAAGTACAAACTGCAGATGCGGTCATCGGGGGCCAGATCGCACGCCATCACGCTGAAGGGTCTGCCGGCCTCCAGCAGAACTGCTCCGACGCCACCATTGACTTGGGCGAACTCCACGGTCAGCGCCGGCAGTTTCCCGGCAACACCGATCAGGAAACGAACCACACGCTCCGCACCGAAAATCGGATTGAGCGCCGCGCTCACTTTGCCTCCACCATCCGAGTACAAAACGGCGTCCTCCGTGAGCATCGCGGTGAGCTGCGATGGATCGCCGGTGGCGCAGGCGGAAAGGAACTCGCGCAGCACCGCTGTTTGGCGGTCGCGGTCGACGATGAAACGTGGGCGGCGATCCTGGATATGCTTGCGGGCCCGATTCACGATCTGCCGGCTGTTGCCCTCGCTGGTTTCGAGCGCGGCGGCCACCTCGTCGTAACCGGCGTCGAAGACCTCGCGCAGTAGAAACGCCACGCGCTCAGCGGGAGAGAGCGATTCCAGCAGGTGGAGAAAAGCCAGTGAGAGCGATTCTGCCATCTCCACGGCTTCTGTTCCCAGCGGTTCCACCAAAGGTTCGGGAAGCCAAGGTCCAATGTACGTTTCCCGTTTGCGATGCGCCGCCTTCAATCCGTCGAGCGCCAGCCGAGCCACAACCGTGGTGAGGTACGATTTGGGCGAGCGCACATCCAAGTCGCCGGCCGACTGCCAGCGCAGATAGGCATCCTGCACTACGTCCTCGGCATCCGCCCGTGTGCCAAGCATTCGGTACGCCAGCGAGAACAACAGCGGGCGCAATTCCTGAAACTGCCCCTCCCGGTCCATAGGTCTGTCTGCGAGATCAGGCTGCAAGGAGCCCCTGCCGTTGTACCATGCCGGCTGCATGGAGCGCACTGGCCACCGCGGCGTCGGCAAGCATGCCCTCGGAGCCGACCCAATCGCCGGCGAGGGCCACACCCGGAAGGCCGAGGGCGTTAATGGCGGGCCGGCCTTCGGGAGAAACAATGGCGTGCGTGACTGTCATGTTCGGCAGAAAACTTACCACTTCGGCGCGATCGCGCCAGCCTGGAATGGCGAGGTCGGCCAGCCGCTCCAATTCCTGACGGTCGTCTGCGGGGTTGGTCGCACCGGACAGGTATTTCGCCACGTGAACGAGAGCCGCGCCCGATGGAGCAAGCTTCGCGACTGCGGAATGCACGGAGAGATAAAGAGGCTGGTCGACGCCCAAGGCCAGGCGCGCAGATCCCCTTGGGAGCGTTCGCAGGCCGAGGTCCAGACAAGCGGCCCGCACAGGATGCATCGCCGGCAGGCTGCGGCCTGTAATGCGCTCCACGCTGGACGGAGATACGGCGAGTATGACGCCGTCGGTGCGGATCGGCTCCAGACTCTCGATCACCTGGCCCAGGCGGATCTCTACGCCGAGAGATCGGGCGCGTCGCGCAAGACCATCAACCAGGGTCTGCCAACCGCCGTCGAGATAGAGCACGCCGTGGGCCTTGGCAGTGCGGAATTGGTCCAGTGCGGCGCGAGCGCTCAACCGCGCATGATCGGCGGTATAGGTGCTGACCCGCGTGAGCATCGCTACCAGGTTTCGAACCCGCGGAGAGCGGGCCCGCTGGTGGATCCAATGCTCCATGGACTCGCCCTCTGCTGCCTGGCCGCTGACAAACTGCTGCAGGATGCGGGCCGCCTGGAACTTTTCGCGAGCACCGAATAAGCGAGTGGAAAGGAGTTGCCGCGTGTTTTGGATCAACGGGTACAGGCGACCCTCATTCAACATAAAGCATGCTGAAGTGGTGTCAGGCGGCTTGCCCGAAAAGGGAACTTTCCACTGGCGGAGAGTCCGCGCCGCAACGCCACCCTGATACAGGGCGTGTGGTCCGAGATTCAAGAGATAGCCGCGATCCTGCTGCGTGATGGCGCGGCCCCCTAAGTGTTGGGATTGTTCCAGGAGCACTACTTTGCGGCCATCTCCGACGAGTGCGTTGGCCGCCACCAGGCCGGCTAGTCCGCCGCCAACTACGGTAAATGATTCCAAAATATCCACCTCCCACAGCTACGACGAGAGAGGTGCATCGTTTGTGACAAGGCGCGTGTGCCACACTTGCTGTGATGCACCGCCTCGCGCCCATTCTGTTCGCCTGGGCCTGCGCCTTCGGCCAGTCCACTTCCTACGACCAGCCCTACCGCCCCCAATTTCACTTCTCACCGCTCCAGAATTGGACGAACGACCCCAACGGACTCGTCTATTTCGATGGAGAGTACCACCTCTTTTACCAATACAATCCGTTCGGCGATGTCTGGGGCCATATGAGTTGGGGACACGCGGTGAGCCGCGACCTGATGCGCTGGCAGGAACTGCCCGTCGCCTTGCGCGAAGAGAACGGCATCATGATCTTCACCGGCAGCACCGTGTTGGACACGCACAACTCCAGTGGCTTCTGCTCGGGTGGCAAGCCGTGTATGGTGGCGATCTATACGGGGCATACACCACCAGCCCCTCCGCGAGCGGCCCTGCAGACGCAGAATCTGGCGTATAGCAACGACCACGGACGCACCTGGACCAAGTACTCCGGAAATCCCGTGCTCGACCTCCACCTTTCGGATTTCCGCGATCCTCACGTCTTCTGGTCGGACCAGGCGAAGCGGTGGGTGATGGCCGTCGCCTTGCCCAACGACCACAAGGTGCTGCTCTACGGTTCGCCCGACTTGAAAGCCTGGGAGCGGCTGAGTGAGTTTGGGCCAGCGGGCGCTACGGGTGGTCAGTGGGAGTGTCCGACGCTGACGGAGGTTCCGGTGGAGGGCAGTCCGCGCCAGACGCGGTGGGTGCTCAAGGTGGGATTGAATCCCGGCGGGCTGCAGGGAGGATCGGGTGAGCAGTATTTCGTCGGAGACTTCGATGGCATGCGGTTCACGAACGATAATCCCTCTACGACGACGCTCTGGACCGACTATGGGAAAGACTGCTACTGCGCCCTGACATTCAACGGAATGGCGCGCAGCGAAGTGCCAGTCATGATCGGTTGGATGAACAACTGGCAGTACGCGGCGAAGGTTCCGACCCAGCCCTGGCGCGGGCAGATGACGATCCCCCGGAGACTGCAACTGCGGAAGCTGCCGGAAGGACTCCGCCTCGTGCAGGCGCCCGCCGAGACGATACAGACGTTGCGTGGTGCGCACTTCTCGTGGCGCGGGACAAGCATTGCAGATCTCAACCGGGCACTGACCGGGAAAATCCGCGGCAACAGCTTTGAGTTGCGGAGCACCGTTTCAGGCGCCTCTGCGGAAGTCGGGTGGAGACTGCTGGACGGCGACGGGAAGTTCACCACCGTGGGGTACGCCGATGGCAAACTGTTCGTCGACCGCACGAAGTCTGGCGTCACAGACTTCAGTAACGATTTTCCGGCGCGCACCTCGGCACCGCTCGCATTGGGTGATGCTCCGCTGCAACTGACGATCCTCGTGGACCGATCCACGATTGAGGTTTTCGCGATGGACGGAGCAGTCGCCATGACCAGCCTGGTTTACCCGCCTGCCTCGGCTAAGGGCGTGGAGTTCTATGCAGCCGGAAAAACAGGGCGGATCACACTAGAGGGATGGGAGCTCAAATCAGCATGGAAGTAAATCGGAAATCTGTTCCCGGAATGCTGCCCGGCGATCCTGCCCCATTCTCCGGCAGCAAAGGCCGGACGGACACGCTCACCTTGACATTCTACCGGACGGGGGCATATGATCGCCTGCAATGTCTCGTAAAGAGGATCGATGATCTGGCGTCGCAAGCGGATGCTGCAGGGCTTTGACCTCGATATCGAGGACCACATCCGGCGTGAGACGCAGGAGAATGTGGATCGCGGGATAGAGCCAGACGAGGCCCGGTTCGCCGCGCTCCGCACGTTCGGCAATGTTGCGCGCATTCAGGAAGAAGTGAGGGACGTCTGGAGGTTCGTCTGGCTGGATCATTTGTCGCAAGATTTGCGATACGCGCTCCGAGTCCTTTGGAAGAATCCTGGATTCGCCACGGTCGCGATCCTGACTCTCGCTCTGGGGATCGGAATGAACACCGCGGTGTTTAGCGTAGTTCATGCGGTGCTTCTTCAGCCAGTGCCCTATCCCGATCCGGAACGGCTCACCTGGATCTCCCAGGACTGCCCTCTTTCCAGCGGTGATTGCATGGTCGCGCGCACTGACTATCTGATGTATCGCGAGGAGTCGCACGCGTTCGAGAGTATGGCGCTCATGAGTAATGACGATTACTCGATGGTGTATCACGGCGAGGCGAGCACAGAGCGGGTCGGCTCGATTGAGGGCGATTTCTGGACCATCACGAATTCGAAACCAGCGCTTGGCCAGGTATTTAGACGTGACGACACCAATGTTGCGGTATTGACATGGGAGCTCTATCAGCGCAAATTTGGCGCCGACCCGCGAGTCGTCGGCAAGGCGGTCACGATCGAAGGGCATTCTTTCACCGTGGTGGGGGTTCTGCCGGCCACCTTCCGCAATCTCTTTCCTCAGGCCAATTGGGCCGGCGATGAGTTGCGCGAAATCGACGCCTACATCCCAACCACCATCGGCCATGAACTCCCGGGCGATCCCGTGAAACCCGCTCCCATTCAGGGCCCCTGCCCGCCGTGGTTCCGCATCGTGGGGAAGCTCCGTTCGGGCGTTTCCTTTGCTCAGGCGCTCCCTGAAATGCAAGTGATCAGCCAGCGAGTGTTTGCGGAGCATCCAAACCCCTACAGTCATCGTCAGAAGAATCGATTGCTTTTTGAAACCCTAGACGAGCGCCTTGCGAGCCATGCGCGTCCGGCGTTGCTGATTCTCCTCGGCGCTGTCGGATTCGTTCTGCTGATCGCGATTGTAAATATTGCGAATCTCCTGCTCGCGCGCGCGTCGACGCGGGAACGTGAGATTGCCATCCGCGTTGCGATTGGCGCGGGCCGGATGCGTGTGGTTCGCCAGTTCCTGGCAGAGAGCACCACTTTGGCGCTGCTCGGAGGCGCCGCCGGACTTGCATTGGCGCAACTCTCTCTCGGAGTAATCAAGCGGTTCGGCACGGCAATCCCGCGACTCGACGAGGCCCACATCGACGGTTCTGTGATGGGCTTCGCTTTCGCGGTCTCCTGCCTGACGGGAATCCTCTTCGGACTGGCTCCAGCACTGACCATCGTCCGAGAGAGCCTGGATGAAATCCTGCGGCATGACGCACGGACATCTTCCGTTTCCGCCAGCAAGCTACGTCTGCGTGGCTTCCTCGTCGCAGCAGAGGTGGCATTGGCGCTGATCCTATTGGTTGGCGCGGGCCTGATGCTGAAAAGCTTCCGGCATATGAGTGATTTGCCCTCCGGCATGGAGCCCGACAGAATCCTGACAATGCGCCTCTCACTTTCCGGCCCGCGTTACGACCACAATTGGCCGCAGCAGAGTGCATATCTCGACCGGCTTTCCGAGCTTGTGCAGTCTCTGCCCGGCGTTGTGGAATTTGGGATCGATTGCGGACGATTCCAGCAGCCCGTGAAGATCGCAGGTGTCTCGCGGGAATCCGGCACGGACCAATCCTCCGCCGCAGTGCGATATGTTTCGCCCGGATACCTCAGGGCGATGGGAATGCCGTTGCGCGAGGGCCGCTGGCCCACCCGTAGCGATATGTTCGATTTCGCGATTGTCAACGAGCAACTGGTCCGCGAGGCCGGTGTCGGTGACATTGTGGGCCGGCTGCTGCAAGGGACCTTCATTCGTACCACGGTGGCCGGGGTGGTCCCGAATTTCAAGGACTGGCAATTGGATGCCGAGCCGGTCGCCGAAGTCTACGCCGCCTATCCGAGGGCCCCGGTGGTCAGGTCCGTGCGAGTGGTGCTGCGGACTTCGGGCGATCCCCTGTTGCTGGCGCCTGCTCTGCGAAAGCTAACGGCGAGCATCGACAGAGATGTCCCGGTGTTCCAGTTGCAAACACTGCAACAGGAGTTAGCGAATTCGGTGGCACCGCGCCGATTCAGCATGGCACTCCTCGCCACCTTTGCAGGAACCGCCGTTCTGCTCGCCCTGATTGGAGTCTACGGTGTGATCGCCTATTTGGTGGCCCAGCGCACAGCGGAAATCGGAATTCGCGTCGCCTTGGGGGCAGGCCGGACTGAGATTGTGAAGATGGTCATGGGGCAAGGAATGGGGATGGTAGTAGCCGGGATAGTCGGGGGTCTGATCGGAGCGATCTCCCTCACCAGGCTAATGGCCGCCATGCTTTACAGGGTCGCCACGAGCGACCCCGAGACCTATCTGGCGGTGGCCGCGATCCTTGCGATCACGGGCCTTTTGGCCTGCCTGGCCCCGGCGATCCGCGCCGCAAGGGTGGATCCGCTGCTAGCCCTCCGCACCAGCTAAACCCAGCCCTTCTTCGTCCCGGGTTCTCAGCCCGTCAGCGAAGCGAGCTAAGATTTATTATCAAAACCGACAACTGTATTGATATCATGCTGGTTAGCGGCATTGTCGCGTATCCGTTACCTTTGTGACCGGTTGCCCGATCGACTGGAATCAGCGAACTGATACTGAAAATAAACGGCTTAGGTGTGTGTTAAGACTGGTTGTCATCGTCTGTCTCCTGCCGGCGGCCGTGGCTGCGGATCGGCCGGAAATGCTCCGCCTCGAAAAGAGCGCGGACGCGATGGGGTCGACTTATTCGATCGTCGTGTACGGGAACGATCGAATCCGGATGGAGGCGGCAGCGGACGCGGCCTTCGACGAAGTGCGGCGGCTCGACGACCTGCTCTCGAATTACAAGCCGGAGAGTGAGTGGAGCGAGGTGAACCGGCTTGCGGCGGAACGGCCGGTGAAGGTGTCGCCGGAACTTTTCGAGTTATTGGCCGCCTGTGTCGAGTACAGCCGGGAGAGTGAGGGCGCTTTCGATATCTCGGTGGGCCCGCTGATGAAGGTCTGGGGGTTCTATAAGGGCAGCGGCCACCTGCCGCATCGCCCCGAAGTGTTGGCGGCGCTCACTAAGGTGGGATACAAGCACATCCACCTGGATCAGGGCGCGCAGACGGTGTGGTTCGATCGTCCGGGAGTGGAACTTGACCCCGGCGGGATCGGCAAAGGGTATGCAGTCGACAAGATGGTAGAGGTCTTGAAAAAGAACGGGGTCGCGATGGCGCTGGTGGCCGGGTCGGGCAGCAGTATTTACGGCATAGGAGCCCCGCCCGATGAGTCTAAGGGCTGGCGTATCGACATCCGCGATCCCAAGGACCCGAAGAAATCTTCGGCTGAGGTGTTCCTTCGTGACACCTCTATGTCCACTTCGGGTAGTTACGAGAAGTTTTTCCGTGCGGAGGGGCGTACCTACGCCCACATCATGGACCCGCGAACCGGTTACCCGGCTCAGGGCAGTCTGTCGGTTTCGGTGATCGCACCGCGTACCATCGACAGCGAGGCTTGGGCAAAACCGTACTTCGTGAATGGCCGCCAATGGGCGGCGAGGCATAAGCCAAAGGACTTTCGCGTGTATTTTTGCGAGGACAGGACGGATCAGCCATGCGCGTGGCTCCAATGAGCAGCCGTTTCTTAGATGCCTGCCGGCGCCGGCCCACGGATGTGAGGCCGGTATGGTTTATGAGGCAGGCGGGCCGGTACATGAAGCAGTATCGCCAGATTCGGGAGAAGCACGGCATTCTGGAAATCTGCAAACGCCCCGACCTGGCGGCCACCGTAACGTTGCAGCCGGTGGAACTGCTGGATGTCGACGCCGCCATTATTTTCGCCGATCTGCTCTTGCCGATCGAGCCCATGGGCCTGAAACTGCGCTACGCCGCCGGCGAGGGCCCCATCATCGATAACCCGGTCCGCTCGTCCGATGACGTAGATTCGCTTTCCACGACCAATACGGACGAGTTGGGATACGTCGGCCAGGCGATTCAACATGTCGTGCGAGCCCTCGCCGGCAAGGTGCCCGTCATCGGCTTTGTGGGCGCGCCTTTCACCATGGCAAGTTACATGATCGAAGGCGGAGCCTCGCGCAATTTCGTCCGCACCAAGCGCCTGATGTACAGCGACGAAACTCTCTGGCGCCGTCTGATGGGCAAGATTGTCGACGTGCTCGCGCCCTTTGCGCATCTTCAGGTAGCCGCGGGGGCTCGCGCCATCCAGGTTTTCGACAGTTGGGTCGGTGCGCTCGGGTCGGACGACTACGTCCGCTTCGCCGCACCTTATTCGCGCGCCCTCATCGAGCGCATCCGCTCCACCGGCGTTCCCGTCATCCACTTCGGCACCGGCGCTTCCGGCTTCTTCAAGGAATTGCACGCCGCGGGCGGCGACGTCATGGGCGTGGATTGGCGCATCAATATCGACCAGGCGTGGATGGACATCAGCTACCGCTCCGCCATCCAGGGCAATCTCGACCCCGTAGCCCTCTTCGCGCCGATGCATGAACTGCGAGCCAAGGTGCACGAACTGATGAAACGTACAGGCACCCGGCCCGGTCATATCTTCAATCTGGGACACGGTATTCTACCCGAGACCCCGGTTGACCATGTGAAAGCCGTCGTGGAAATGGTGAGGGAGTATCGCCCTTGAGCAAGAATGCCGTCCTCCTGCTCGCGCACGGAGCTCCGGAGCGAGTCGAGGACGTTGAAGCGTACCTGGGATTTGTACGGTCCGGGAGGCCGCCTTCGCCGCAAATTCTGGAAGAGGTCAGCCACCGGTATAAAGCCATCGGCGGATCGTCTCCGCTCTTGCGATGGACGAGGGTGCAGGCTGAAGCACTACAGCAATTGATGGGAATACCCGTGTTCTTCGGAATGCGCAATTGGCATCCCTTCATTCGCGAAACCATGGACCAGGTTCGCGAGTCCGGCGTGGAGCGGCTGGCGGCGGTCTGTCTTGCCCCTCAGTTTTCGCGCCTGAGCGTCGGACTTTATATGAAACGCACCGAAGAGGCCAAGCGTGATGCCGGAGTGGCCGCCAAGACCTCCTGGGCCAAGAGCTTTCACGATGAGCCACTGCTTATTGAGGCGTTTGCGGAACGTCTGCGGGCGGTGGGTTTCGGGGGCCGGCGGGTGCTCTTCACGGCGCACAGCCTGCCCGAGAAGATTCTGGAAGCCGGTGATCCTTACGATCGCGAAACACGCGCTACCGCCGCCGCTGTGGCCGCTTGTGTAGGGCTCGAACAGTATGATTTCGCTTATCAGAGCCAAGGCATGACTGAAGATCGCTGGCTCGGGCCGACCGTCGAGTCGTGCCTCGATCGCTATGCCGCCGAGGGTGTGCGCGAAGTAGTCGTCCACCCCATCGGCTTCGTCTGCGATCACGTCGAGGTGCTCTTCGACGTCGACCAATTGTTCGGCGACTATGCGGCCAAGCTGGGCATCACGATTCACAGGCCCGAATCGTTGAACGGCTCTCCGGCGTTCACGAAAGCGTTGGCCGCGGTGGCGGGACGATGTTTGTAAGATTCTTGCGGAGGTAGCTGTGGGGGGCTTCGCAACGCCCAAGCAGGGCGACCATGTATTCAACGACGTCGCGACTGCGATTCTGAGTCCTTTCGAGACGATTTCCTCTTTTTACCTGTCGCGTGGCAGCGGCCGCGACTTCATCGCACGCTATCTGCTTCACACTCATAATCTGGCCAAGGAATTGGCGGACCGCCAGGTGCTGCGCACCATGCGCCGCTTCTCGGCGTCCGAAGGCGCGCAGGACGATGCGCTGCGTGAGCTCGGTAAGCTGGCAGGCCGCAATCCCCGGCTCGCCAGCGTCAATCCCGGATTGCTGAACAGCATCCACACGCGCAACTCGAATGCTTTCGGCGCGGCCGTCATGCGCTATGAACTCACGCTGCTCGGCGAATTACGGCACGCACTGGAAGCCGCAGTGGCCGGGGGCCGGTCCACGCAACCGCGCAATTCCGGCATGGCCTTTCAGCAGATGCTCGACGCTGCCTACGATCCCGCCGCGGCGCTTGTCGTCGTCACTTTGAGCATGTTTCACGAGACCACCCATCTGCAGGCGAACTTCATTCCCACGATTGTGGCATTGGTCGATTCCTTCGAGCGCCCCGGCCTATGGAAGGAGCCCTACCGCAACTACCACGGCTCCACGGACACGACGACGGGTGCCATGATCCAGGAAATCGGCGTCGCACAGTTGGCACTCGACTCTCTGAAATCTCCAGGAAGCCTCTTCACCTCGAACCTTCCCGACGAGATCGCGGCCGGACCGCGCTTCATGCCGCAGCAAACCAGCGTGGAGTACGGGGAGATGCTCCATAAGCTGCACCAATATCTGCAAAGAATGGGCGGGCTCTGATTGGCCAAAATCGTCATCATCGGGGGCGGCATCTCAGGCCTTTCCGCCGCATATTACCTCGCGAAAGGTGGCGCCCACTGCACCATCCTGGAGTCGCGTCCCCGCTTGGGCGGCGTGATCCAGACCGAGAAGGTGGAAGGCTGTACCATCGAGGCCGGGCCCGACAGCTTCTTATCGGCTAAGCCCGCCGCGCTCGAACTGATCCGTGATTTAGGATTGAGCGACCAGGTGATCGGCTCGAACGATCAACTGCGCAAAACCTATGTCCGGCGAGGCGGCCGTCTGATCCCGCTTCCGGACGGCCTGATGATGATGGTGCCTACCAAAATCCTGCCTCTGGTCGGCACGCGCCTGCTGAGCTGGGGCACGAAGTTCCGCATGGGCCTGGAGCTTTTTCGCTCACCGCGCCTGAGGCCCGGCGACGAATCGGTGGCCGAGTTTATCGACGAGCACTACGGGCGCGAGGCTGTCGACTACCTTGCCGAGCCGCTGCTTTCCGGAATCTACGGCGGCAATCCCAGTGAGCTCAGCGTCACCAGCGTGCTGCCCCGCTTCGTCGATCTCGCCAAGCAATACGGCAGCCTCACGCGAGGCGTGCTGGCGCAGCGTGCGAAGGCCAAGTCGAAGAATGCGTCGGGCGCTGCTCCCGAGCCCCTGTTCCGCACACTCAAGGGCGGACTGGGACAGATGGTCGATGGCGTCACAACATTCATTCGCGGCAAAGTGGACTTCCGCCAAGGGCGCGCACAGGCTGTGGAGCGCAACCAAGGCGGATTCCGCATCCGCCTGGAGGACGGCTGGATGGAGGCCGACCGCCTCGTGATCGCCTGCGAAGCGCACAGTGGTGCGCAACTCCTCTCGGGGCTCGATGCACGGCTGGCCGAGCTGTTGGGCATGGTGCCGTACAGCTCTTCCATGACGGTGGCGTTGGGCTATCGCACTTCGGATTTCGCTCGCCCGCCGGACGGGTTCGGATTCCTGGTGCCGAAGAAAGAACGGCGACGCCTGGTGGCGTGTACCTGGGTCGGAACGAAGTTTTCGTATCGCGTTCCGGAAGGGACCATCCTGGCCCGCTGCTTTCTGGGGGGGATGGACGATGCCGCGATTCTCGGTGAGCCGGACGACAAGATTCTCAGCGCTGTGAGCTCCGAGTTGCAGGAGATCGCCGGGTTCCGCGCCGAGCCGCATTTCACACGCATCTTCCGATGGCCGGCGTCCATGGCGCAATACACAGTAGGCCATCCCGACCGGGTGACAGAAGTGGAATCGCGTGTGGCCTCCATTCCTGGACTTCACGTAGCCGGCAATGCGTATCGCGGCATCGGCATTCCCGACTGCATCCGCATGGGCCGTCACGCCGCCGAGCGAATCCTCGCTTCGTGAAGCGGCGCAAACCTTGAAAGCAGGGGTTGGGGGTTGGGGGTTGGGGGCTGGGGTTTGGGGTCGCGGCGTGTCGCCGTGGCCGAGCCTATCTGTCTGGCGAACACGCCGTTTTCGTCGGCAAGAGCAGGCCGGTGACCCGCTCCGCATTCCTGCTCCACTTCAACGCAGCCGGAACCTCAGGTACATGGTTACGCCAATCGGGTGATCGCCATAGTAGGGACGAATCGGGTCCGGCATCGAGTACGTCGTGATATTGGCTCCGATGCCGGCCTGGTATAACCGCGTCACGGCAATATCGCGCGTGTAGCCGATCGTGTAGCCGCCGATCCGGAAGGTGCTGCCCACCGTGCGGTCCAGCCGCTCCTCGAGGTCCGGCTGATCGCTGAAAAGTTCGTCTTTGTCTACGAGTTCCGCGCGGCCCGTCAAAAAGTTGCGCCGCGTCACCGGGTACTCGCTTTCCAGCAGATACGAATTCAGATTTCGATGCGTGAACGTGTTATGATTGCGACCCCAAATGAAGCTCGAAGACCAAGGCCCTTGCGTCCGAGGTTTCGTATAATGCAGCGACGCAGTTGACCGCAGCACGTCGCCAGGCGACTCGCGCTCCGGATGCGCCAGCCTTCCCACTGAAACCTGCGCCATCCAATTCTTCGTTGGGAACACCGAAAAGCGCGTGGCCCACGAATTGATCGGACCAGTTTCAATGATCCAGCGATTCTCCCCCGGCTCCGTGCCGTAGAAGCCACTTGCCTCCAGCCGCACCTTTTTGTGCGTGACTCCGACGGTCACCACCTCGTCGGCGATATGGCTCGAATCCTGCCAGTGATGGCCCAGTGGCGCTTGCGGCAGCTCGGATGCGGATGCGCGATGCGGAAATGCCACCGGACCGAGCGCCGGGTCTCCCACGGGCGCAAAGTAAAACTGCAGCACCGTGCTCTCGCTCACCGGGCGCGCGTAGTTCAGCCCGATCGCCATGATGAAGTTGTGCGGATGCTGCGCGTCCACCAGCGGCCTGCCGAACGCCGTTTCGCCCGTCTGGAACAATTCGGGAAAGCTGCGTCCCGTAATCGTCGCAGGGTCGAGACTCAGCATCAGTTGAAACAGGAAGCTTCCGCGCCCGACGCGATGTTGCGCCATTCCCATGAACCAGTTGGGCGCGAAAAGCTTGTCGCCTCCGCGCGGGCCGCTCTGCTGCGTCTCCACCACAAATGCGCTGCCCATTAACATGGTCTGCCACGATCCGAGTTTCACCATGTGCATCGGCATCGCCCACGATTTCGGCCCGACGCTGGTGCCCGACGCCTGTTCCATCAACAGCATGCCCGCCTGGTCGTCATTGGACATGTCCATGCCGGCCATGCCTGCCATACCGGAATGGTCCATGCCCTTCATCTGCGAGTGGTCCATTTGGGAGTGATCCATGCCGGGCATCTGCATGTTCTCCATCTTTTCGTCCTTCGCCGGTTTCTGATCTGGCGGTTTCTGATCTTGCGCACACGCCAGGACAGATGCCCACACAAGGCACACAACCATCCTCTTCATTCTCTTCTCCTGAATTCGCACTATTAATACAAATTGGGAAAGAGAAACGGCCTAGACGCGCAGAATGGAAGGACGAGTCGAGTCAGGTAAGGGCGGGGACCATCCGATCAGCGGAGCCTGCGCCGATCCAGCGACGCGCGGAACCTCAATCTTGATGTCGTCAGCGATCACTGCCGGACTGTAACTCGCTGGCTGCTGTGCAAGCCGGCTGACGGGCCCTGTCGCCCGGAACAGCTGGTGCGGGCACGGCTGCTTACCATCGTCGTGAGGCGGCGCTTTGTGATGACAGTGCGACGCTGAGGGTGGAGGAGTCGCGCACGCGAAACAGGCGGCGATGCACGGTACGTTCAGTAGAAGCGCGGCAATCGCCAAGCACACCAGCGTCTTGTTCTTGAGGGCCCCCACAGCTGTACTTATTGTAGCCCGGTACCGAACAGGCCTACTTCAGGGAAGTGCTGATTTTCACGCGATACTCTGTTGCCTTTTGCAAAATCTGCGCTGCGTTCAACGTCAGAATCTTCGCGTCGCGGACGATCGGTCTGCCGTTGACCATCACATCGCGGACGTCGTCCGCCTTGAGCGCGTATACCATCTGCGATATCGGGTCGTATAGCGGAACCGCGTTCGGGCGATCGATCCGCACCATGATCATGTCGGCGCGCTTCCCGTTTTCGAGAGAGCCGATCTCCTTCTCCAAGCCCAACGCGCGGGCGCCGCGGATGGTCGCCATTTCGAGCGCCGCCGTGGCGGGCAGGGCGCGCGGATCGTTGGTCATGACCTTTTGCAACTTGGCCGCGAGGTCCATCTCCTCAAACAAATTGAAGTCGTTGTTGCTGCCCGCGGGACCATCCGGTCCGAGGCCCACCGCCATATCCATCGCCAGCATGCGCACCACCGGCGCCACACCGCTCGCCAATTTCATATTGCTCGACGGACAGTGCGCCACCCCCACATTGCGCGACTTGAGAATTGCCATATCTTCATCGTCGACCCATACGCAGTGCGCAGCGACCGTGCGGCCCGTCAGGACGCCGAGCGAATCGAGCACCTTGGTGGGCGACATGTGCCGCTGCGCCATGGCGTCGTCATTCTCTTTTTTGGTTTCGGAGAGGTGGATGACCAGCGGCGCACCATACTTGTCGGCCAGCGCACGGGATGCCTTCAGCGTCTCGTCGGAATTGGTGTAGAGCGCGTGCGGCGCCACGGCAGCCACCACCAGCGGATCGTTGCGGAAACGCGTCAGATATTTTTCGGTGAATTGCAATGCTTCGGCAGGTGTCTTGTTGTCCGCCACCGGGAAGCCGATGATGGTTTCGCCCAGTACCCCGCGCATGCCCGCTTCTTTGGCAACTTCCGCCACCACGTCCTCGAAGTAATACATGTCGGTGAACGTGGTGGTGCCGCCGAGGAGCATTTCCAGGCAGCCCAGGCGCGTTCCCCAGCGGACGAATTCAGGCGACACGTTCTTGGCTTCCGCCGGGAAGATGAACTTCTCGAGCCAATCCTGCAACTTAAGGTCGTCGGCGATCCCGCGGAACAGCGACATCGCGGCGTGCGTGTGGGTATTGATCAAACCCGGCGCGAGGATCGCGTCCGGCCGGTCGAGCCGCTGCCTGGCCTGATACCTGGCATCGATTTCGGCCTTGGTGCCGATAGCAACGATGCGGTCGCCGCGGATCGCTACCGCGCCGTTCTCGATGACGCGGTGCTGCGCGTCCTCGGTGATCACATAACGCGCGCTCCAGATCCAGTCCGCCGGTTCGGCGAAGAGCGTGGAGACGACGAAGAGGAAGATGCTACAGATACGAAACATCGAAGGGCTTCGGGAAAAGGTCTTTCAGACGATAGGTTTCGGTTTTGCCCTGAAGATTCACCAGCGTAATCTCGATATCCCCGCAGAATTCCCAGAGGATCTGCCGGCATGCTCCGCAGGGCGGCGTGAGCACGTCCGTGTCGGCGGCCACGGCGACGCGCCGGAACTTCCGCACGCCTTCAGAAATCGCCTTGAAAACCGCGACCCGCTCGGCGCAAACGGTGAGGCCGTAGGTGGCGTTCTCGACGTTGCATCCGCTGTGGATGCGGCCGTCCGAGTCCTCGAGTGCGGCGCCCACTTTGAATTTGGAATACGGCGCGAAGGCGTTTTCGCGAACAGCCAGCGCGGCGGAGAGCAACGCGTCCGGCATAAGCTAACTGGATGGCCCGGCGAGCTGCTCCACCAGGCGCGGGGCCAGCCCCTTGAGAAATCGCACGAGGGTGTCGCGCACCATGGCTCCGGCTTCCAGAACTTCCTCGTGATTGATCTTCTGGGGCAGAACGCCGGCGGCCATATTAGTGACGCACGAGATGCCGAGCGACTTGATGCCCATGTGATTCGCGGTGATTACTTCGAGCACCGTGGACATGCCGACGACATCCGCGCCGATGGCCCGCAAATAACGAATCTCCGCGGGCGTTTCGTACGAGGGCCCAAGCATCGCGGCGTAGACGCCTTCGGTGACGGGAACGCACAATTCCGTGGCCACGTCCCTGGCGATCATGCGAAGCTGTCTTGGATAAGCCTCCGACATGTCGGGAAAGCGCGGGCCCAACGAATCGTCATTCGGCCCCACCAGCGGATTGCACCCCTGCAGGTTGATGTGGTCGGATATCAGGACGAGGCCGCCGCGCTCCAGTGTCAGATTGATGCCGCCCGCCGCGTTAGTAAATACCATCACCCGCACGCCGAGCGCTCCGAGCACGCGCACTCCGTAAGTGACCTGCGCCGGGGTGTTGCCCTCGTACAGATGCGCGCGCCCCGCCATCACGACGGTATCGAGCGTTCCCAGTTTGCCAATGATCAGGCGCCCCGCGTGACCCACGGCCGTGGAAGGCGGCCAGCCGGGGATCTCCGCATAAGGGATGTCAATGCGATCGGTCAGTTCGTCCGCAAAGGCGCCCAGCCCGCTGCCCAGGACAATGCCGATCTTCGGCTGGAGCGAAGTGCGGCTCTCGATGAGTTGTTTGGCTTCGGCGGTCACAGCAGCATTCCCGCGATGCAGGCTGACATGAAGTTGGCCATGGTGCCGGCCATCACCGCCTTCAATCCCAAGCGCGCCAGATCGGACTTCCGCGTTGGCGCCAGGGCCCCGATGCCGCCCACCTGGATGGCGATCGAGCTGAAATTGGCGAATCCGCAAAGCGCGTAGGTGGCGATGGTGAACGACCGCGGATCCAGCGTGGCCTTAATCTTGCCGAGATCGATAAACGCCACGAATTCATTCAGCACCAAGCGCGTTCCGAGCAAATTCCCGATTGCTGAAGCGTCCTTCCAACTCACCCCCAGCAGCCACGCCACAGGCGCGAAGATAGTGCCGAAGATTTGCTGCAGCGACGAGGGAAACCAAGCCATGAAGTGCATGCCATGAATCCCGTTCAGAATTCCGTTCACCATCGCGATCAAGGCCAAGAATGCGATCAGCATAGCCGCGACGTTCAGCGACAGGTGCAGGCCGTCGCCCGCTCCTTGCCCGGCGGCATCGATAATATTCACCGCCGAACTCTCCACTTTGACATCCACTTTGCCCGAGGTCGCCGGCTTGTCGACTTCCGGAAAGAAGATCTTCGCCAGCATGATGGTCGCAGGCGCAGTCATGATCACGGCAGTCAGAAGATGTTGAATGTCGACACCGGCGATCAACACGTAGGCCGCCATCACCGAGCCCGAAACGTGCGCCATCCCGCTCGTCATAACGGTGAAGAGTTCCGACTGCGTCATGCCCGCGAGGAACGGCCGGATTGTCAGGGGAGCTTCGGTCTGCCCCATGAAGATGCTGGCGGCCACGTTCAGCGATTCCGCGCCGCTCGCGCCCATGACTTCGCGCATCACGATCGCCATGCCTTTGACAACCCACTGCATCACCCCCAGGTAATACAGGATTGCAAAAAACGAGGCAATAAAGATGATGATCGGCAGTACCTGAAAAGCGAACAGCACACCATACGGTCCGGACTTATCGCCCAGCGGTCCGAATAGGAATTTAGCGCCCTCCTGAGTGTAGCCGAGCATCGCGTTGACACCCGCGCCGATGGCCTGAAACACCTTTCCGAAATTGGTTTTGAGCACCAACAGTGCAAAGCCGAACTGGAGGCTGAGGCCCCAGGCGAGTATGCGCAGCTTGATGTCACGCTTGTGAGCGGAACAGAGCCAGGCAACTCCCAGGATGACGATAATGCCCAGCAACCCCGTGAATCGGCCCATCTACCCTACGACTTCCAAAATGAGCTCGCGCTCGTCAGGCTTCTGCGGGGAAAGAGAGAAGGCGTCTTCCACCATTTCGGCGGCCTCTTCCACACGATCTTCCTTCGTGTAATACAGGCGGCACAGCACCGAGCCGGCGTCTACACGTTCGCCGACCTTGACTTCGAGGATGATACCCACTGCCGGGTCGATGGCGTCTTCCTTGCGATCGCGGCCCGCGCCAATCATGTTCGAAGCGATGCCGATGTCCTCAGCGCTGATGGAACTCACATATCCGCCACGCGGAGAAGTGATTTCCCGCATGCCGGTGGCGTTGGGCAGCAGTTCGAACTTGTCGAGTGCCTGGGCGTTTCCACCCTGTGCCGCCACCACCTGCTTGAACTTGCGATAACCCGAGCCATCCACCAGGTGCTTCTCGGCGACACGGCGGGCATCGTCGAGCGACGGCGCTTTCTTGCCGAGAAAGATCATGCGCGCGGCGAGTTCAATCGAGAGCTTGGTAAGGTCGGCGGGCCCGGCGTTTTGCAGCGTCTGGGACGCCTCCATCACCTCGAGGGCGTTGCCGATGGCGTAGCCCAGCGGCTGGTTCATGTCGGTGATGAGCGCCTGTACCTTCTTATCCATGCGCCGGCCAATGCCGACCATGGTCTGCGCGAGACGGCGGGCTTCCACCTGCTTCTTCATGAACGCGCCGTTTCCCACTTTCACATCCAACACCAGCGCATCAACACCCTCGGCCAATTTCTTCGACATGATCGAAGAGGAGATCAGTGGAATTGACTCCACGGTCGCGGTGACGTCGCGGAGAGCGTACAGTTTGCGATCGGCGGGTGCGAGTTTCTCGGTCTGACCGATGAAGCAGAGTCCCAACTCCGAGAGCTGCTTGTGAAATTCCTCAGCGGTGAGGTTCGTGCGGAAACCGGGAATCGACTCGAGTTTGTCGAGTGTGCCGCCCGTATGTCCGAGCGCACGTCCGGACATCATGGGCACGACCACCCCCGCCGCGGCTGCCAGCGGGGCTACGATGAAGCTGGTTTTGTCTCCCACACCGCCCGTGGAGTGTTTGTCTACTTTTACTCCGGGAATGTCCGACAGGTCGACTGTATCGCCGGAACGCAGCATGCATTCCGTGAGCCGGCTGACCTCGCGGTCAGACATCCCCGAGAAAAATACGGCCATCAGGAAGGCCGACATCTGATAGTCGGGAATCTCCTCCCTGGTGTACCCTTCCACGAGGAACTCGATCTCTTCCGGAGCAAGCTCTTGCCCGTCCCGTTTCCGCTGAATCAAGTCAACTGTGCGCATTATGAGACACTTAGCCTACCATCCTAACGGGTTGAAAGTAAAGGACCGATTTTTCCAATTGGTATCCGGCAGTGCAGGAGCGAAGCTCCACTCGCTACTGTTACGATAGAAATCGATGACTCCCAACCAACCGGGCCAAATGCCCAAGTTGCCAATAGCCGGCGTGAAATACCTGATCGCGGTGGGTTCGGGGAAGGGAGGTGTCGGCAAAACTACGGTGTCAGTCAACCTCGCGGTGGGGTTGGCTTCACTCGGTTATAAGACCGGGCTGATGGACGCCGACGTCTACGGACCCAACGTTCCTTTGATGATGGGGATCAATCGCACACCCATGGCCTATGGGGAGCGGATTCAGCCTCTCGATCAGTACGGAGTAAAGCTGATGTCGATGGGCTTTCTGAATCCCGGCGACAAGCCGCTGGTATGGCGCGGTCCCATGCTCCACAGCGTGATCCAACAGTTCCTGCGGGGTGTGGACTGGGGCAATCTGGATTACCTGATCATCGATCTGCCGCCGGGGACGGGAGATGTGCAGCTTTCCTTGATTCAGACGGCGCCCATTACCGGCGCAATCGTGGTGACCACCCCGTCGGACGTCTCTCTGGAAGACGCACGCAAGGCGATCTTCATGTTCCACCAGGTGAAAGTGCCGATTTTGGGAATTGTGGAGAACATGAGCTTCCTGATCTGCCCGCACTGCCAGGAGCGCATCGACGTTTTCAGTCACGGCGGCGGGCGGCGGACGGCCAGTGAGATGCAGCAGCATTTTTTGGCCGAGCTGCCATTGGATCCCCAGGTGCGCATCGGCGGGGACAGCGGAAAACCCATAGTGATGCGCAAAGGGGAAGGCGAGCCGTTCTTGGAATTGGCCCGGAATACGGTAAAGCGCTCGGAAGAGGTATCGCAGGAGACTGGGCCGAGGATCGAAATCAGCGATTAGGAAGTAGATGCAGCGGTTGTACCGTTTCGAGTTGGTCAAGGAACGTTATCGCGGGCCGTCGAATGCGGTGATGGAAGGCCGCGATCTAACGAACGACTCGGTGGTCACGGTATGTGAATGGACGCCGGGCGAGGCGCAAGTCCAGGCCAGTACCGCGGCCGTCGCGGAGTCGATGGGGACTCTCGAGTCGGCCGAGCTTTTTTCCACCGAGAGCGCCTTCTATATAGTCGCGGGTAGCGACGCGCGGGCGGCGTTTGCGCTCCAGGGACTTCGCGCGCGCGGGCTGTTTCCAGGCGAATGGCCTGGATTGATTGGAGTGGCGAGGCAGCCGGTTCCGCCTCCGCCGAAGCCGGACCCACCGAGACTCGAACCGGAGAAAACGGCGACGCCTAAGCCAGAAGCGCCACCCCCGATCAGTTTCTGGGGGACGTCGGCGGGCCTTCTCGTGATCCTCGCCTTCGCGATGGTCGCGGGCCTCGTACTGTTGATGGTGGGCCGGCCCGTCGGATCGGAGTCGGTTTCGGGATCTTCCAGCAGTCCGGCAGGAAACTCGCCCGTGAGTCAGCCGCCCGCCGAACCATCTCCGGTGTCGAGGCCTATCGATGCTCCCCAGTCTGAAACTCATCCCGAGCCGCCGGTTCCTACGGCAGCCGGGACCGTGCCGCATAAAGAGCCCGCGCCCCAGGCCGCTCGTACACGTGACCCGTCGCGAGCCGCCGTGATGGCTGTTCTGGAGCACTGGCGGACGACCATGCTCAGCAATGACCTGAATGGCCAGGTCAACTGTTACGCGCCGAAGGTAGAGGTGTTCTTCCGGCGCAAGAATCTGGATCGCGAAGTGCTGCGCTCCATGAAACGGTCGGGGATGATCGGCTGGGCGCACACTGATGAGTACGAAATACGGGATATCGATTACAGGATGGGACAGGACGGACGGCCGTCGGTGACTTTTCGCAAACGATGGGATAGCTGGGATGCAAATCGGGTGAAGCACTTCGCGGGAGAGGCGCAGGATAGGCTAACGTTTGCAAAGTTCAAAGGCGCGTGGAAGATAGTGCGTGAAGAGGAGCTTCGGGTTTACCACGTGACGAGGGACTAAAATGTGGCGCAAACACTCGAGACTTCTCTCGACGCTTTTGGGCTGTCTAGTGAACCTGTTACTTCGACCCGCCGCACGCTCCGAGAAGTCTCGACATGAGTGTCGAGACGGCAAACAGGAGTGTTTGCGCCACGCCGGCACCCACCTATGAATTCACTCCCACCGGCTTGCGGGCGTGAGTGGCGAACAATTGAATGACTTCCCGATTGAATGCGGGCAGGTCATCGGGTTTGCGGCTTGTCACCAAGCCATGATCTTCAATTACTTCGCGATCCTCCCAGTTACCGCCGGCATTGCGGATGTCAGTTTTGAGGGACGGCCACGAAGTCACTCTCCGGCCGGTGACCAATCCGGCTTCCACCAAGAGCCACGGGCCATGGCAAATCGCCGCGATCGGCTTACCTGCGCCGGCGAATTCCTTCACGAATTGCACCGCCTTCGATATGGTGCGAAGCTTATCGGGATTGGCCACTCCTCCGGGTAACAGCAAGGCATCGAATTCGGAAGACGAGGCGGATTCGAGCTTCAAGTCAACTGGAAACTTCTCGCCTTTCTCGTCGTGATTCATGCCCTGCACACTGGATTTCTCGGGCGCAATCAGGGTGGTTTTGGCACCGGCCTGTTGCAGCGCCTTGCGCGGCTCCGTCATTTCCACCTGCTCGAAGCCATCGGTGACCAGGATGGCTACACGGTATCCATCAAGTCGTTCTGGCATATTTGTGAGCTCCTATGCGGTTCGAGTCGCTTCCACATTGACGCGGTTGCGGGCGATTTCCGTGAGGGTTTCGTCGGCCGCAGTTTCCTCATCCAGGGTGTCCTGTAGTACTGTCGCAGCACGCTCCTGTCCGAGTTGCTCGGCGTACGTCCGCACGGTGCCATACGCAGCGATTTCGTAGTGTTCGACGCGCTGGCAGGCCGAGATGATGGCGGCGTCGCGGACCGCGGGAGGCGCGTCCTTGCCGATCATCTCATCGCCTTCATCCAATATGCCCTGCATGCCTTTACACTTCTGCGCCTTGGCTTCGACGCCGTGCATGCTGAAAACCTTCTCCAGGCGCGTAACATGGTTGCGAGTTTCTGCAAGGTGACTTTCCAAGGCTTGCCGAAGTTCGGGGGAGTCTGTCTTTTCGATTACTTTCGGAAGAGCTTTGAGAATCTGCCCTTCCGCGCTATATAAGTCCTGTAACTCCGAGATATACAGTTCGTTTAGTGACTGCACTTTCATAGGGTAAGTTTCTCCGATCTCAGGCTAGCGCGAGAGCGAGCGACTTACAAGGAAGTTTCTGGCAGGTTGGTGAATAGAGGCACGCGATCCCGAAGGAGCCGGAGCTATTGTAAGTGCCGCAACAATGGCCCGGAATCTGCGGTCGCCGAGAGTGTCATGTTCTCTACGGATCCGGTAGAATCCGCGGCTGAGGCGGGCTTGCGATATGTACGCTGCGGAGCACTCTGCATCCGGCGAGTGGGGCGCGGCAAGTCGTTCCGGTACATTGGGCCAGACGGCAAGCCGGTGCGCGACCCCAAACAACTGGCGCGGATTCGCGCACTGGTGATTCCTCCAGCGTGGCAGGATGTCCGGATTTGTCCGACACCGAACGGACATTTGCAAGCGGTAGGCCGCGATGCCCGCGGCCGCAGGCAGTATCGCTACCACACCCAATATCGAGCGGTCCGCGACCAGTCGAAGTTCGGGCGCATGATCGCGTTCGGAGCGTCGCTGGCAATGATCCGGCAACAGGTGATGCGAGACCTGGAAAGGCCCGGTCTCCCGAAGCAAAAAGTGCTCGCCACCGTGGTGCGCCTGCTGGAGACCAGCTTCGTTCGAGTGGGTAACGAGGAGTATGCGAAAGAGAACGACTCGTTCGGCTTGACGACGCTGCGAAATCGCCACGTGCAGATTGCGGGCGCCAGACTGACCTTCCACTTTCGGGGAAAAAGCGGGCTCGACCACCAGATCCAACTGACGGACCGGCGGCTGGCACGCATCGTAAAGCAGTGCCAGGATCTGCCGGGTTATGAGTTGTTTCAATATATAGACGAGAGCGGGCAACGATGCGCGGTCGATTCCGCCGACGTCAACGAATACATTCGCGAGGTGGCGGGCCAGGATTTCACGGCCAAAGATTTTCGAACTTGGGCCGGAACTCTGCTGGCGGTCCGGGAACTGTGCGCCGCCGGTCCCTCCAGCAGTGAGACGGCGAGTAAGCGAAATATTGTGCAGGCGATCAAGTCGGTGGCGCGGCGTTTAGGCAATCGCCCAGCGACCTGCCGGAAATATTATGTGCATCCCGCCATTTTGGATGCATACGCCGACGGATCGCTGTTTCCCACGATGGAGCGCGGAAAAGAGCAGGAGGCAGCGTACGCGGAGATGGGGTTGAAGCAGGAAGAGTACTGCGCGATGGTGGTGGTGGCGGAGTATCAGTCCAGGCTGGCGAAAGCAGTGTCGAAAGCGGCTTGAACGTAGCGGCTCTTCAACCTCCTTCCAAAATCACGTCTGGAGGGGTGTGTGCTACCGCCCTCCAAATGCCAGAGTATGTGGACACCTCACGGGGCGTTCTGCGTTCTGCCCCACATGCCTCAAGCAGTATAATGGACCCCAATCATGACCTTCAGGCGTCTTCTCCTGCTTTCCGCCATTACAGGGGCGCTGGCAGCTACCGAGCCTGGAGAGGTCCGAATCCGCGGCGGAGCCTGGCAGCCGCCTCCCGCCCGCATTTCCGTCGAAACCAATCTCGTCGAAATCGGAGTCACCGTCCGCGACCACAAAGGCAACCCAGTGGACGGGCTCGTGGTCTCCGATTTCCAAGTGCTCGATGACGGCAAGGTCGTGCCCGTCACCTTTTTCAACGAAAACAAGCCGCACGTCTCCAGCGCGTCCGGCGTGTCCGAGACGCGTCCCGGCACCGCTGCAGTCTCAGCACCGTCCGCCGATCCGCGTTCCCTGGCACTCTACTTCGACGACACCCGCACCGAGCCGTTCGGACTGAATCGCGCCAAAGCGGCAGCGGAGAAACTCGTCTCGCACCTCCAGCCCGGCGACCTCGTTGGCATCTTCACTGCGACCGGCTCCGTCACCGAGGACCTCACCGACAATCCCGCGCACCTTTTGACTGCGCTTTCGCACCTGCGGGTGCATCCGCAGAGCGGCAGCCAGGGAATTGGCATCTGCCCCACGCTGACGCGCTACCAAGCCTATGGAATCATCTCGCGCAGTGACCTTGGGGCCAATAATGTCGCGCTCCGGGAGGCCATCGCCTGCAACTGCCTTGCGGGCGATGCCGACTGCCCGCGACGACAAGAGGGCGTCGTGCAATCGGCCGCGCAATCGGTATGGGAACAGACTCAGATCGAGAATGAGGTTGCTCTCGACACGCTCGCCGTTGTGCTACGTCACCTCGCTACCGCGCCCGGAAAGCGCATTCTTCTGTGGATGTCGCCGGGCTTCCCTTCGGGGGCCATGGACCGTCCCATCGATCGCCTGATTGACCTGGCTGTACGCAATCGCATCGTAGTGAATTCGCTGGATTCCAGCGGCCTCGCGTCGTTCTCTCCGGAAGTGCTCAATACCCGCGACGGCACCCGCTACGAGTGGGCGCAGCGGACCATGAATCTTCGGCAGATGACCTTGACTGGCGTGATGGCTTCTCTGTCGCCGGCCACCGGCGGGCAGCTCGTCGTGAACACCAACGACTTCGACACGGCGATCCGCAGCCTCACCACTCCCACAGAAGCGATGTACATGCTCGGCATCGCCCCCACGAGCGCAACCGACGACCAGTATCACTCGCTCAAGGTCATGCTCCGGAGATCCGGATCCTACAAAATCGAATCCCGTGCCGGGTACTTCGCCACCGTTCCCGAAAAGCAGCCGGAGAGGCCGCCCGCGAAGGCAGAGACTCCGCAGGAACGGATCGATCGCGTTGCCATTTCCAAGGACTCCCTGCAGGATTTCCCCGCGACGGTAGAGGTCTCGGGTGCTCCCGCGAGCGATGGACAATTGAACATAAAGGTCATCACCACCGTGGATGCCAAGGGCTTGGTCTTTGAGGAGAAGGAGGCCCATCACCGGCAACAGTTGACCTTCGTGACCCTCCTCGAAGATAGCGCGGGGGCTTTCGTCGCGGGCAAGCAGGCGGTGATGGATCTGGCGCTCTCGGACGGCACCCTGGAGGATCTGCGGGCCCGCGGAATCCGCACGAGCACCTCTTTCACCGCGCCGCCGGGGACTTATGTGGTCCGGACCGTGGTCCGGGAGGCGACCAAGGATGGGTTAGCCGCTGCGCGGACACCCCTGGGGAATCCTCGAAAATGAGCAAATTGTCTGCCAGCTTATTGTAATCAATAATTTAGGCGATGTTCACTAAGTTGTGACAGGGCAACTGGGCACGGCAGGACTTGAACCGGGCTGTCAAAACTTTGTACACTTTTCTCAAGTTCGCACATTTCAGCTAGTGACGAATTTGCCACAGCCGCGTCCAAGTTCACAGGTAGGAAGATTGGGGAGTCGGTAAAAGGTCCTAGATAAAAAGTGGCGTTATGGCGCAGGATGCAGCCGGAGCGGTAGGCGCCCGTTTGAGTCCACAGGTTGATTCGCTAATTCGGGCTGCTCAACGCGGCGACCAGGAAGCATTTGAGCAACTGGTTCGCACCTACGATCAGAGTGTGCTTCGGCTCGCGATGAATTTGTTGCGGTCGCCCGAAGATGCGCGGGACGTGTATCAGGAGGCCTTTCTGCGGGTCTACCGCAACCTGCACGCGTTCCGGTTCGACTGCAGCTTTCACACCTGGCTGTACCGCATCGTCACGAATATCTGTCTCGACCAGCTCCGCAAACGTAAAGTGCGAAAAGAAGAATCCTCAGTCGTGGAGACGTCGGACGGCGCCATCGATCGCATGGACGCGTTTGAGGAAGAGGCAGCGCAGGCGGATCCCGAACGCAGCATGTGGAATCGCCAGTTGAAGGACCGGATTGAGGACGCGCTGCGGGATCTCACCCCGCGGGAGCGGATGGTTTTTGAATTAAGGCATTACCAGGGGCTGCGATTGCGAAATATCGGCGAGATGCTGGGGACTACCGAAGAGGCCGCCAAGAACTGCCTCTTTCGGGCGACTCAGAAAATGCGATCGGTGCTGGGAGATTTCGTATGACTTGCGATTCGGTTTCGAAGCTGATTCCGCTTTATTTTTACGGCGAGTTGACCCCCGATGAGGAAGACAAGGTAGAGGATCACCTTCACGAGTGCGCCGAATGTACCAGCGCCCTGTCGCGCCAGCGGGCCATGGCGGCGGCTCTCGACCGGCGGCAAGCCGAAGTGCCGATGTTGCTGCTGGAGGATTGCCGCATGGATTTGATGGCGGCCATCCAGGGTGGTGCGCCACGCACCGAGAAATCTTCCAAGGGACCCTGGACGCTTTTTCTAGAAGCCATGGGCTCAACGTTCGCGGGGTTAAACCGGCTGCAGCGGCCGGTGGGCGCGATGGCGCTCATAGCTTTGGGATTCGTCGCCGCGCGTTTGACCACCAACAGTCCGTCCGCCAATCCCATGGCGGGAACGGGATCGGGCGACGAAGTCTTCGCTACCGTTCGCTCAGTCCGTCCGGACAATGCCGGCCACGTACAGATTGCTTTCGACGAGACCCGCCGCCGCACCGTTTCGGGCTCTATGGAAGATCGGAACATCCAGCAGTTGCTGCTCTCCGGAGCGCGCGAACAGGATGCATCGGTGCGGGTGGAGTCGGTGGGCGTGTTGAAGGATCGGGCCGGTTCGGGCGATGTGAAAGATGAGCTCCTCAACCGGCTGGTGAACGACCCCATCGTCGCGGTTCGGCTGGATGCCCTGAAAGGCTTGAAGCCTCTCCTGGCGGATGCCGCCGTACGAAAGACGTTGTTGCAGGTACTGCGGACCGACGACAATGCCGCCGTGCGCCAGGAAGTGGTGGATGTTCTGGTGGCGCAGCGAGACGGATCCCTGGTGAGTGCTCTGCAGAATGTGTACCAGCAGGAAGACAACAATACCATTCGCCTGAAGCTGGAAAAGGCGTTGAAGGAAATGAATGCTTCGATCGGCACTTTTTAGCGCGCTGGCCATACTCGCGTTTCTGCCGTTTGCCGGAGCCCAAAAGGGTTTCACCTGCAAGAACGGGACCTGCGAGAAGGTCATTTACGGAACCGCCCCAGCAGCCGCTCGCCTGCGGGTGAACGCGCATGGACCCGTGAAGCTGCAAGGTGGAACCTCCCCGAACCTGCAGTATGTCGTGACCGTAACCGTCAGTGCCCGAACGGAGGCTGAGGCGCGCCGCTGGTTGCAGCAGTATGCAGTGCGGGTGATTTCGCAAGGGGACACGACGGTGCTGACCGCGCCGAATGGTCCTGTAGTGGCGGCCGTTCTACTGAAGACGCCGCGCCTCACTGGCGTCGAGATTTCAACGTCGGATGGCGCCGTGGAAGCGGATGGTGTGGATGGCCCCCTGGAGGTAGACACCGGCGCAGGCGCGCTCACGATCGATGGCATCGCGGGTGATTGCAAGCTGGCGACCGGCGGCGGCGATGTGCATGTGGGCAAGATTGGTGGCTCGCTGCGGTGCACGACGGGAGCCGGCCATATTACGGTTGGCAGAGTAAAAGGCGAAGCCGTTCTCGAGACGATCGGCGGCGATATCGTGGCCAAAGAGACCGGCGGGCAGATTCACGCGACCACCGGCGGTGGCGGCGTCCATATTGGAACCGCCGGCGGCCCGGTGACGGCCACCAGTGGCGGCGGGGAAATCATCGTCGAGAAGGCCAACGGGATTGCCACAGTTCGCAATATGGCGGGACCGGTGCAGGTATGGTCTTCGGCTGGAGTGCGCTGCGACTCAGGTAGCGGCGGCATTCACGTGAGCAACATTTCGGGCCCGATGCGGGTCTCCACGTCATGGGGTAGCATCGTGGCCAATCTGCTGGGGAGCCGGTTGGGCGAATCATATCTCGCAACGGGCAACGGTGACATCACGGTAGTAATTCCGTCTAACGTGGGTGTAACGATTCAGGCCCAGAACAACTTGCGGATCGTCTCCGATTTTCGTGAGATTGCGATTCGCCGGCAGGGTCCGCAGTTGATTGCGGAGGGGCCCTTGAATGGCGGCGGCCCCCTGCTGCAGATCTCGGGCCTGGGTGGCACGATCTTTCTGAAACGGCAAGCAAAGTAAACCGGTGAGGTGAGCGATGAGAACTCGTTTGGGTGTAGGAATGATCCTTGTGGCCGCGGCGAGCTGGTTGACGCCCGCTTTCGGCCAGGTCGGCACGGTGCGGCCGCGGGCGCGGTCGGCCGCCGCTGTCTCGACTCCGGGGTATCTCGGCATCGGCGCGCAGGACGTCGATGGCGATCGCGCCAAGGCGCTGAAGCTTCCCGAAGTTCGCGGCGCGGAGATCACTAACGTTATGGACGACGGGCCTGCGGCGAAAGCCGGATTCCAGAAGGGCGATGTCGTCCTGGAGTACAACGGGCAGCGCGTCGAAGGCATCGATCAGTTGACCCGTATGGTCGGGGAGACGCCCGCCGGACGACAGGTCAAGGTTCAGGTTTGGCGAAACGGGGCGACGATGACGCTCACTCCGACCCTTGAGAACAGCCACACGATGGTTTTCAGCGGCGGCGGGACTCTGAATTTCCCCGAAATGCGGATTCCGGAGATTACGATTCCGCCGATTCCGCCGATGGAACTGCCACGCTTCTCTATGTCCTACCAGAACCCCACTTTGGGAATCATCGGGGAGGGTCTGGGGCAGGAGGAACAGTTCGCTGAGTTTCTGGGCGTGAAAGATGGCGTGCTGGTGAAGTCGGTCAGCAAGGATTCCCCCGCCGAGAAGGCCGGCATCAAGGCCGGCGATGTGATCGTGAAGATTGACGACTCCAAGGTGTCCACGTCTCGTGAGATCACCAGTGTGCTGCGCTCCGTGCGTTCGAAGAAGACGGTGACGGTTCTGGTTGTGCGGAACAAAAAGGAGATGCCGATCACAGTGACGATCGAGACCGCCAGTACCGGCGCAGTGCGGGCCAATATCACCGGCCCGTGGGTGGTCGCGACGCCTGCGGTAGAAATGCGGATGGGGCCTCTGATGATCGTCAAGCGGCCCGTGGGTTTCAAGCCCCTCGTGCTCCAGTTTCCGGCCCAGGATCGCCTGATCTAGACGTTTAGACGTGGCGCAAACACTATGTTTGCCGTCTCGACACTCCTGTCGGGACTTTTCGGGTGTGTACGAATTCCGCTCTCGAAAAAAAACTTGGCGAACAGCTGAAAAGCGCTGAGGGAGTCCTCGACGCGGCAAAGAGGGTGTTTGCGCCGCACCCTACGTGCTACAGTTTCCGGCCCAGGATCGCATAATCCAAGGAACCGAAGAAGGCGTCGCGGAATCGCTCCGGCAGCAGTTCCAGCGACGGCATGGATTCCCTTGCCGGCGCCAGGCGCCGCACCTCGATATTCCCGACGCCAAACTCCTCCAGATAAAACGCCAGTAACGGATGGGGCACGGGACGCGTGTGCGTCGGGTCCAGGTAGAAGTGCGTAGCGAAGATCGCCAGGCATTCCGGATTCGGCGTCTCGATCGCGATCACCCCGCCGCGCGAGAGCCGGCTGGCGGCTAGTTTGACCATCTCCGGCAATCGCTCGGGGGGAAGATGCTCGACGACCTGCGAGCAAAAGATTCCGTCGAGCGCCGCTTCCGGCAAAGCCTGCAAATACTCGTAGAGATCCGCCACTTCGGCATCCAGTTGCTTGTGACGGCAGAGCGCCACCGACTCTTCGCTCAGATCGATGCCGCGCGCCGGAACGTTCGCATCGCGCATCATCTCCAAAAATTCGCCGCGGCCACATCCTATGTCCAGGACGCTGCGGCATTGTGCGAAGTAGGGCAAGTAAAACTTCTGCCCGTTCTTCACGTACTCTTCCGACCCGCGGAAACGCTCGGCGAAGCGGCCGTAGTCAAAGGGCAAACTGTGTTCGGCCTCGCGTCTCGGCTCTGTAGCCGGCGCCGCAGGAGCTTCGGCCGCGGGACGGATCACCGCGCGTTGCCGGATGGTCCGGAGCTCGGAGTGAATCAGCCGCTCGTATTCCAACCGAATGCGCTCCAGGTCCGCCCACAGCCGCTGCTGGATATCCATATTCGCCCGCCCCAAAGCGCCTTCGAAATCGGTGTGCTGTGCATGAAGAGCGTCGCGGTAGGTGGCATCCATCATGTCGGCACGATGCTGAAACGCCCCCTGCAAGTCCGCCACGCTGCGCAGGAACTGCATCTCGTTCTGCTGCAGCTTACGCTCCCATTCGAAGCGCCACTCGGCCCAGTGATTGCGAATATCCTTCAACTCTTCGCCGATCTTCTCCTCTTCACCGATCCGGCCCGCCAGCACTTCGATGCGTCCATTCAGCTCCGCGCCCAAGGTCACCAAGGCGCGATTGGCATCCGCCAGCGCTTCCAGGGTGCTGTCGATACAGGCCACGATTTTGCGATTGAAGTCGACCTGCTCGCGCACATGCCAGTCGAGTACGCGGGCCACCATGCGCTTCCAGCTCTGGACCAGCGCATTGACGATCCCACCGCGCCGCGGATTCACGGTCCCGATCGCGGCCACCTTACCCATCGCGCGATCGCGCGCGTGAAGCAGCGGCATCAGATCGGGCAGCGCGATCTGGGGCACTCCCGGCGACGCGCCGTTCCCTGCCGGCATCCCCTGCGGATGGCGCGCGCGTACGCGGTCCCGGACTTCCTGCAAAATCGCGAGCAGTTCAGCGCTTTCCACGCTTCGAGCTCCGTTTGGTTGGGCGAGTCCAGGTGGCCGTCACGATCGTGCCGAGTCCTCCGCGCGGCGCAAAATCGCCAATCACTGTGGCCATCTTGGGCTTCGCCGCGTTCACCACATCGCGCAGCACGCGATTCACCACATTCTCCTGAAAGATGCCCAGATTTCGATAGGCCAGCAGGTACATCTTGTACGACTTCAACTCCAGGCAGTGCCGCTCCGGAACGTATCGCAGCACCAGCTTGCCGAAATCCGGGAGCCCGGTCTTGGGACAGACGGATGTGAACTCCGGAATCACGATCTCGATCTCGTAATCCGGGTACTGATTCGGCCAAGTCTCGATCTCCGGTAGAGGTGCGTCGACCCCCGACCTGGCGTGTTCATCGGTATATTCGCGTTTCATGCCAAGGCTTTCGAAAGCAGATCCAGAAACAGGCCGACATCCGCCACTACGCCCACCGCCTGCCCCGTGCCGCGATCGCTCACCTTCGTGGCCACCGCGGGATTGATATCCACGCAAACGATCTTGACCCAACTGGGCAGCATGTTGCCGGTGGCGATGGAGTGGAGCATCGAACCCAGGCACAGCACCAGCCCCGCGCCGCGCAATTGCTCGGCATAGGCGTCCTGCGCGCGATTCATGTCGGTGATCGTGTCGGGCAGCGGCCCATCGTCGCGAAGGCTCCCCGCCAGTACGAACGGCACCCCTGCCTTCACGCATTCGTACAAAATGCCCGAGCGCAGCCGGCCGCACTCCACCGCCTGCGCGACCGATCCCGCATGATTGATCGCGTTGATCGCGCGCATGTGATTGCGATGCCCGTGCTCCTCGGCGCGGCCATCGGACATGCGCACTCCCAGCGACGTGCCGAAGAGGGCGGCCTCGATATCGTGAACCCCGAGCGCGTTGCCACTGAGCACCGCCTGCACGCAGCCGTTGCGGATCAACGAGGCCAGTCCCGCCACGCCGCCGGTGTGCACCACCACCGGACCTGCCACCACGATCACCTTCTGTTGCTGCCCTATGGCGTGCCGGACCAGCGCGGCGGTCTGCCGGACCGCGGTCTCCACTTGCCGTTCCGACGAGATGCCGTTCGACATGAAAGCGAAAGCCAAACGGTCGCGCTCCTTGGCCTCCGGGATCACGCGAATGCCGCGCAGCCCCACCACGATCTGATCTCCGTTGCGCAGATCGCGCAACCTGCGGCACACCGCTCGACCCTCGCGGACGACGATCATCGCGTCCATGCGCTGCGCCTCCACTTCGATCCACTTGCCGCCGCTGCGCACGTGCGTATGATGGTTGGTGGTGGAGTAGAAGTCTTCCGGCGCGCAGCGGTCCGCTTCCACCGGACGGAGCTGTGCGTCGCCCGCATCCACTGGCGCGCAGCCCAGTTCCAGCAGGCTGGCGATCAGCCGTTCGAGCGCCTCGCCGTCGGGCGTCTCCACCTTCAGGCGCAGATAGGAAGGTTCACTGTTGGTGCGGCCAATGCGGAATTGCTGCACTTCGAAGCGGCCGCTATACTCCACGACCTTATCGAAGATGTTCTCCATGATATGGGAATCGATCAGGTGGCCTTCCGCTTCGACCACTTCCTGGAATGGCATACAGACCTCTATTGTAACGTGGGGTCTGCTTCAGGCTCCCCGCAGAAAGTCCTCAGCCGTTTTCAAGAATTCCTGCCATCGTTCGCCGATGACCGGCCCATGTCCTCCGCCCGGAACAATCCAAAGACTCGCTTGCGGTATCGCCTGTGCCATATCGACCGAGAGTTGCACCGGATAGAGTGGATCGCCATCGCCCTGCACGATCAGTGTGCGCGCGCGAATGGTCGCCAGGTGCGGTGGAGTGAAGTTCATGTCGTCGTAGCTGTCGGCGAAGGCTTCGGTGCTCGAGAGGAGGGCATCGATCTGGGCATCCCCGCCGGGATGTTTCTGCCGCAAAAGCGCGCGCTGCGATTCCGGTAAAAGCTGCCGGTACTGCCGCATGATGGAGCGCGCCTGCGCGGGATAATACGGGGTCGCGCTCACCAGCACCATCGCGGCGATGCGTTCGGGCTGTCGCGTGGCCAGGTGGAGCAGAACGTTGCCTCCGCCGCTCACGCCCACTCCTTTGCACGTGCCGATCTGGAGATGATCGAGCAGCGCGACGACGTCGTTGGCTGCGTCCTGATGACGAAACGGCTTCGTGAGTGTGCCCGATCTGCCGTGTCCCCGAAAGTCAGGCACGATGAGCTGAAACTGCCGCGACCAGGCCGCCGCCACGCTGGCCCAATCCTGGCTGGTTCCCGTGAATCCATGCAGAAGGAGCACGGGATCGCCCGTACCGTGGACTTCATAGTAAATCTGGCTGTCGTTCCGATTCAGGGTCATGGCGCTTGGACTAAAGTAGCACCAGCAGTTCGCCGGTCTCGGTCTTTAGCGAAACTGCCCCTTCCCGTTCGATTCCTCACTTATCCAAATGACATAGCTGACACACCGATCTCGCCGGAGTTCCACTCCGCAGTGCGTGGCCCATCATCCTGCTGGTCTGATGCCTCGTCGCTCCCGGATCAAAGTGCGGCTGGCGCCAGAACCAACGATCGCGGTGTTGTTCCATCAAGGGGATTAAGCCCGTGGTAATCTAGGCCAAAAACTTGACAATGCCACAAATGCCGGCTACCGCGGTCGCGAAAACAACCAGAATAAAAGCGCAACCCCCACCGACGTTCAAGTTCTGTCCGATTGTCAAGTTCTGAACGAACTTGAGTTTGCCTGCCACATATGAGAAAACGGCGACATCGCCTGACCGCATATCAAAATTTACATCAGGAACGTTGAACTGAATCAGTTCCTCACGACCTGACGAATTGTACACACGGACAGAAAAATGGCGGATATGATTACGCACGCGCGAATTCTTCGCTCTCACCTTGACCTCGACTTTATCCAATCATTGGGCATAGCAAGCCGCTTCGTGCAGAGCGAGGACGAGGCGGTGCGGGATAGTGACCTTGCGACGAGAATTCGAGAAAAGGAGGGGATGCTGCCAAATGCGCTGGCGCACCAGGGCAATG
>DATGIL010000031.1:0-63299 GCA_035295745.1 Bryobacteraceae bacterium
ACACTTGCCGCGAGGCCGCCCGCCAGGGCTGTTTCGGCTACGACCTGATCGGTCCCAAGGACTGGCCTACCCTCAAAAAGTATGGCCTGATCCTGACCATGTATCCGCCAGGCCCGGGCGGGACGATTCCCGATGCTTTGAACCGCAAGGAAAACCACGAGAGGCTGGAGCAGTCGATGCACGCCGCCCTCGACGAAGCGGCGGCCAACGGCGTCCCCAACATCATCACCTTCTCCGGTAATCGGCGGGGGATGGCCGATACCGAGGGCGCCGATAACTGCGTGGCGTTCCTGAACCGCGTGAAGTCCCACGCCGAGGACAAGGGCATTACCATTTGCATGGAGTACCTCAACAGCAAGGTGAACCACAAGGACTACATGTTCGATCACATTGCCTGGGGCGTGGACGTGATGAAGCGTGTGAACTCACCACGCGTGAAGATCCTCTACGACATCTATCACGCGCAGATCATGGACGGCGACATCGTGCGCAACATTCGCGACCATTTCCAGTGGATCGGCCACTTCCACACCGGTGGCAATCCCGGACGCCACGAGATTGACGACACCCAGGAGCTAAACTACCACTTCGTCGCGCAGGCCATCGCCGATCTCGGTTACACCGGGTACGTTGCACACGAATACTCCCCGGCGCCCGGCCGCGAAGCCGCCGCGAGTCTCACCCAAGCGATGAAGATTATGGAAGTTTAGGACTCAGTTCGCGCCGCTCGACTCCGCGGGAGCACCCGAGCAATTCGTGCAAGGACGTTCATGAATCGTCAATTCCGCGCGTCCCACCAGCCGCGTATCCAGCGCCAGGTGCGTCACGCGAGACTCCGCCACGCCGTCGCGCAGGTTGGTCTCCCGTGTCAGATCCACGCGCTTAATGAAGATCGAAGGCTTCTTCACGAGGTATCCCGATAACCGCAGCGCCGACCCGGTCTCCGCATCGATCCACAACATCCCCTGGATCATTCCGGTCCGTTTCTTCTTCGGTGTAATCTGGAACACGTACTCGGTTCCACCGTCGGTCACCACGGTGCCTTCATATTGAAAGCGGTAATTCGCCGGCGACACCGACACTGCCGAAGGCGCCATCGAAGCCGATTCTACCTCCGCGGACAAGTACCGCGCGATCACCTGCTGCCGAACGGTGCGCGATCCATCCTGCTCGAACACCTGGTATTGCGGCTTTCCCAACGGAAGCAACCGGCGAATGGCACTCAGCCGCCCGTGCTCTTTCAATTTCGGCAGCGACGCTTCGATTTCGACCGTCTCTTCACCCCAAGACTGGCTGCTTTGCAAGCTGGCGAAATACTTCGAGAGCGCCAGATTGGACGCCGCCACGGGATCCGGCGCCGGAATCGTCTCAGCGGCATGTAAAGCCACCGCAAACCCCAACATCAACAGTCCGGCGAGCCAGAAGAGAGCAGACTGTAGCGTGGACCGTGCCGCCCGTGACACGGCCACCCGCTCGAACGGAACCACGCCCCCCAACAGCGCCGCCGATTCCGTATCCGTCAGAAACTCCGCTCCCGCCTCGCGCCACCGGCCCAACAACTCCCGCCCGCCCTCATCGATCGCTGTGAGCGCGGTCACATCCACTATTAACGCCTTGCCGGCAATCGTGGAAGCCGCTGTACGCCAACACTGATCCAGCTCGGCAACGTCACCAGATGCCAACGGCCCTTCCAGCTCGAAACGAAATTGAGCAGCCCCATCGTGGATCCGATATCCCCACGAACTGTCTGATTGGTTGCGCCGTTGCTTAGTTTTGCCCGCTTGCCCGAACATTGCGACTTCCCACCCCTTCGCCGTCTACTCCCAGTACTACGTGAATGATGCCTATTTGGATGCCCGCCTGTTGCCGATTGATGCAAAAGCACGTAACACGCCATCTCCCGCTACTCGGAACCGGTTGAAACTGCAAGAGATGCTGAAATCCGCGGTGCCATTGCCAATCGGCACCTGCCGAAGGGCCGACACCTGCGTGGCAGAAACCGGCACCAGGCTTTCACTGCCGGCCGCTCCGAGGCTGCGTTCGGATAAGCTAACACCTATGCAACCCACTTGGTGCAGACGAGTTGCGGTCGCTGCCCTGCTCCTCGCCGCCACCGCGCGCGCGATTCCCGCCGCCGATCCGATCTTCCCGTACGGCGCCGTTTATTTCCGTAAATCGAACCCGCCGGAGGCCGATTGGGCGCGCGATCACGCCACCGCGCGGCAAATCGGGATGAATACCTTCCGTCACTGGTTCATGTGGTCGGCTATCGAGGTCGCACCGGGCAAATACGACTGGCGCGATTACGACCGCATGATGGACCTGGCTGCGCAAAACGGCATCAAGGTCGTCATCGCCGAGCTCGTCACCGCCGCACCCGAGTGGGTTTTCGATCGCTACCCTCACGCCCGCTTCAAAGCCAGCGACGATTCCATCACTTACAGCGGCATCTCCGGTTCCAGCGCCACCGGCGGATTTCCGGGACTCTGCCTGGACAACGAAGACGTCCGCGCGCTTGCCGAAAAATTCCTGGTCGCACTCGTCGAGCGCTATCGCAATCATCCCGCGACGCTGGGCTACGACCTCTGGAACGAAAACACCTACGACGGCGGGACGCCCCAGCGCATGCACTGCTTCTGCGAGGCCAGCCAACGCAAATTCCGCGAGTGGCTCCGCCGCCGTTACCCCTCGCTCGACGACCTAGGCAAAGCTTGGTATCGCTACAGCTACGCCGACTGGGACAACGTGCATCCGCCACGCAACTTCTCCGGGTATCCCGAGAGTCTCGACTGGCTGGAGTTCCGAATCGATGATGCCTTTCGTCTCCAGCAATGGCGCGCCGATCTGTTCCGCCGCCTCGATAAGAACCATCACATCGTCGCTCACGGTGTGGCCGGCACACTCGAAAGCTTGCCCAGTTCCGCGCACAACGAGTGGCGCTCCGCCGAACTGGTGGACACCTGGGGCCTCACCTGGATCGCCTCCCGCAAGGGCAGCGAATTGTGGAAGCAGTTCCACGCGCCCGATCTGGTGCGCGCTGGGGCTCGCGGCAAGCCCTTCTGGCACGCCGAAGCGCAAGCCGGACCGCTCTGGATGCAGCCTCAGGTCACCGGCCGTCCTCGCGAAGACGGGCGCATCGCCGACGACAAGGATGTGCGTCTGTGGAACCTGATCTCTTGTGCGGGCGGCGCCGGTTGCTTACGCAGGTGGGATCGGTATGAGAGCGGATGTTGGCGTTGACGAGCCACGACCGTGAGGGAGTGATTCTCGAAGCGACCGTACATCGCTTGCTTGCGCGCGCGGCTCGCTGACCAACGACACGCTTGCGCGCAGCTCGCAACGAGCCACGACCGTGAGGGAGTGATTCTCGGAGCGACCGTACATCGCTTGCTTACGCGCGCGGCTCGCTGACCAACGACACGCTTGCGCGCAGCTCTTAACGAGCCACGACCGTGAGGGAGTGATTCTCGGATCGACCGGACATCGCTTGCTTACCGCGACTCGCTGACGAACGATATGCTTGCGCGCAGTTCGCAACGAGCCACGACCGTGAGGGAGTGATTCTCGGGGCGACCGGACTTCGCTTGCTTACGCGCGCGGCTCGCTGACCAACGATACGCTTGCCCGCAGTTCGCAACGAGCCACGACCGTGAGGGAGTGATTCTCGGAGCGATTGGGACATCTCTTGCTTACGCGCGCGGCTCGCTGACCACGCTCCACCTCTACCGCGTCATCGCGTACACAATGTAATTCACGCCCAGCCGAATCGCCAGATCGGCAAACTTGGCGGGATAGAACGCGTCGTCCGCATACTCCCACGCATCGCCGATGTCGGAGTTATACGAGATCGCCACCAGAATCCGTCCGGTGTCGTCGTAGATGCCCCGCCAGTGAGCACCCCGCCCACTCGAGTCGCCCTTGTAGCCCAGCCGCAAGTGCGCCTGTCCGGGAATCTGAACCCGCTCGCTCAAATCGTAGACCGTGTGAAAGATCGGGTCGTCGTCCGGAATATCCACAATCGGCCGATCGGGAAACGCCTTCTTCATCCGCGACTCAAATTCATACCACTCGGCATTCGTATGAAAATCGTCCGCCATGAAGAAGCCGCCCCGCAGCAGATACTCGCGTAACGCCTGACCCTGTTTATCTGTCAAACCCCACTCGCCCACTTGCACCGCATACAACCACGGCCAGTCGTATGCATCCCCTTCGTCCAGATTCACCACCTGCTCCACCGACCGCGTATGCACACGCGTGAGCCGCCGCACCGCCAGCGAGAAGTGCCTGTCCGCGCGTGGAAAATCCTGCGACCAGAGAGAGTATCCGGTGTGCCAATCGGCGTCTCGCCCAGCGTAGCCGTTTAGCGGACCAGGAGGGAACATCAGCCGCGCAAATGTCCACTCAGTCTTCTCCTGCCAATCGGGCGGCATGGGGATCGAGCCGAGATTGTATTCAATCCCCTCAAACTCCCGGAACGGCCGCTGAAAGGCAAAGAGCGCACCAGCCAGCGTCGCTCCGCATGCCAACCAACAGATGCCCTGCCGCAGACCGATTCGCAATTGCCCTTCCTTACTTCCGAGGATATCATTTCACCCGGAACCAGCCCGCGCTATTGAATCTTCACTACGCCCGGCGCCGAACTCGGGAACTTCGTCATCACCGCGGGATCGTGCCCCGGAATCACCAACTGCACGCTCGCCGCCATCTGCTTCATCCGGTCCTGCGCGCGCAGATTGGAAGCCGCATCCAAGGTCGCCGCGATCGGCACATGCTTCTCCATGTTCTCGTACAGGTACATGTTGTCGCTCGCCAGCACTACCATCCCCGCCGCCGTGTTTACCGCCACGAATTGCGATGCGTAGGTATGCTTCCCGCCGGTGTAACACGTGATGCCCGGCAGAATCTCCTGCGCGTCCCCATTGACCAGTCCGACCCTGCCCTGGAGATTCAGCTTCACCGCGGCCAGCACGTCGTCCGGATCGATGCCGCCATGCGCCCGCCGTGACTGCCAAGCCTCGCCCGCGTAATACTCCAGCTCTTCCTTCTGCAGCCAGATCTTGGCCTTCGGAAACAAATCCATGCCGTCAGCGTGGTCCCAGTGCATGTGCGAAATGATCACGTCCGTGACCTCCTCGGGCTGCACACCGGCGCGCTTCACCGCATCCGAGGGCTTCACGAACTCGTTCACATGCCACTGCTTGAAAAACTGCTCGCGATAGAAGCCCGCATCCACCAGGATGTTGCGGCCGTTGCCGCGCACCAGCCATACCATCATCGCGATGTCGAGTTTGCGCCCCGCCTCCGCACCCGCCACCAGTTGATTCACGGCGAAATCCGGAATCGTGGCGTAGCGCACCGCGTAGATTTCATATTGCGGCTTGGGCTGCGCGAAAGCGCATGCGGCCAGCGCCATCGCCAGAAGGCACGGCTTCACTCGGAGCCCCGCGCCTTGGCCTTCGGTTCCAATTTCGGAGGCGTCGGCGCATCCGCGAAATCGAAGCCCGTCAGGTACGCCAGCTTCAGAATCTTGGTCATCTTCCCGAAGTTGATCTTCTCCACTGTATCCGTGTACTGGTGATAGTCGGGATGGAAGCCCGTGAACCACCACACCGCCGGAATATCGTGCAACAGGAAAGGATACTGATCGCTCCGGAACAACACCTGCTGCGAGGAATCCAGATCCCACTTGTAATTCAGGTTCAGTCCCACGGTCTTGTTGGCGCGCTCCACAGCGGCCCGGTAATCGGGACTGTAGTGTGTCCCGATCAGCCCCAGTTCGTTCGAGGTATCGGGTGAAATCTCGGATGCGGGAGTACCGCCCCGTCCGGTCACCGCCTCGTTGCGTCCGATCATGTCGAAGTTGATCTCGGCGCGCGTCGTCTCCAGTGGCCGCAGAGGATGCGACACATAATAGTACGCCCCCAGCAATCCGCGCTCTTCCGCCGCGAACACAATGAACAGCACGGACCGCTTCGGCTTTTGAGGATTCATCGAGAAGGCCCGGGCCAGTTCCACGACTCCGACGGTCCCTGAGCCGTTGTCGTCAGCGCCGTGAAAGATCCCATCGGGCGTCATCCCGTCGTGATCGAAGTGGCCGCTGAAGACGATTGTCTCCGCCTTCAATCCCGGATCGCTGCCCTCCAGCAGTCCCGCGACGTTGTACGAATTGGCCTGCCGGCGCTCCGCCACCGCCGCGTGCAGCTCCACACGTGTATTCGGCAGTTCCATCGACATGGGCGACGGCGTACTGTCGATCGCCGTTTGCAGCGCCTCCGGAGTTTTGCCGCCCGCCGAGAGCAAATCGGCCGCCAGCTTCGCCGAAAGCGCAAACGCTGGAATCGCGGTCCCTCCATCGGCCAGCGCTTCGGCCGGAATGCGCGGCCGCCCCTGCTGTGCACCACGTCTGGGAGCCGCGGCGCCCGGCTGTGCTCCCCGTCCTCCTTGCCTTCCCTGGCCTCGACCCGCACCTTGGCCGGCAT
Organism: Bryobacteraceae bacterium; assembly: GCA_035295745.1. Lineage (GTDB taxonomy): Bacteria > Acidobacteriota > Terriglobia > Bryobacterales > Bryobacteraceae > JAIQFL01. Next base: position 6,480 of record DATGIL010000031.1, read on the forward strand.
GATTCGGATCGGCCGTCGTCAGCACCGCCACCGCCCCATGCCGCTGCGCGTTCAATACCTTCGCGTAGTTGTTCGTGTAGCGCGTGTTGCCTTTGCCGTTGAAAATCGAGTTGGCATCGTTCTCCTGCGGTTCATGATTGAAGTAAAGAACGATCTTCCCCTTCACATCGATGCCGGCATAGTCGTCATATCCCAACTCCGGCGCCGAGATGCCGTAACCCGCGAACACCACCGCGCCCGACACCGTCGTCTCCGTCGGAAAGTTGCACGTCGCATCCGGTGCGCTGAAGCTCTCCGATTTGTCGCCGTGTTGTACCGACAACGTCGTCTTCTCCCGGTCGCCCTGATACTCGATCAGCGGGACCGGCTGCAGATACGAGTCGCCGCTCAGCGGCTTCAATCCCGCTTTGGCGAATTCGCTCGCGATCCACTGAATTGCCACTTCCGACCCGCGCTCCAGCGATCGCCGCCCTTCGAGCGCATCGGACGAGAGAAAGGTCAAATCAGCCTTCAGCCGCGAAGTCTGAATCGAATCGTAGCCGGTCGCGACACGCGAGGGCATCTGGGCAAACAGCAATGCCGCCGTCAGAAACAGAGGTGCCAGCCGCATAAATACTCTCCTTACGTATCTCCTGATGGTACTTGAAAAGCTGGTGGTGGGGTTCGCTTCGCTCACGGTACCGGGAGCCAGGGCCAGGGATCAGAGATGTGCTTCGCTGCGCTCACCGGGGGGCCGTTCGTAATATCTCGCCGATTCCAGCATCTCATCACTCGACTGGAGCCGTCTTTGGGAAACTTCATCAGCGTCTACACCGACGAACCGCGCATCTCCGCCGCTCCGCGCAGTTCCGACCCGGCAGCCATCGCGCAAATCCTCGCAGCCCACCCTGATGACGACATGGCTTCATCCCTCACACAACTCGTCAACGGCCGATTCGAATGCGAAGAATCCGACGAGGCCGGGCGCGTCCTCTACGCCTTCCAGAAAGTCCTGGAAACCTTCTCGCCTTCCAAGACCACCGTCGAGATCTATCTCGATGAGGACCAGTTTCCCGAAATGTGGCGCTTCGCCTTCGAGGCCAACAACCCGCCCGTCGCCCTTCCCACTTCTTCCTACGGCAACCCGTCTGTGGCCTATTGGCCACACGGCGACGTGAAGACATTCCTCTCCACCTTCCGTTCGCTCGATTTCGCCAGACTCGAAAAGGCCACCCGTCACCCTGGCGCCTACCGCGACGAAGTCCGCGAAATCCTCGAAGTGCTCCAATTCGCCGACCTCCACGCGAGCGGCGTCTACGTCTTCATCAACGAGTGACCGTTTCCCGACCGCCGCGAGCGAAGCGAGCCCCAATCCCTGGCCCGCGGTCCCAGGCCCCCGGGTCCCCGTGAGCGAAGCGAACTTCTTCCCCGGCCCCCACCCCCGGCCCCTGGCCACCGGCCGCCGGCCCCGTGAGCGAAGCGAACTCTCCCCCCTAGCCCCCAACCCCTAAGTTGTATACTTGTTATCCAAAGCCAGGGATATCGATGAAACTCCTACGTATCGTTGCACTCTCCACATTGGCGGCCCTCTCCGCGTGGTCCCAACCGTCCCAACCCATGGACGACGAGTACGCCAAACTCGTCAAACAATGGACTACCAAGCCTGAGTTCATGAGCCCGCTGGTCGACCACCTCCCCAAAGTGCCTGGCGTCCCCACCACCAAAGACGTCCTCGGCTACTACTCCGGCGCTCCGAAAAAGCTCACCCGCGTCGCCGACCTTGGCCGCTACTATCGCGCCCTCGCCGCCGCCTCGAAGCGCGTCAAGATCTTCCCCGCCGGTACTACCGACGAAGGCCGCGAGTGCATGATCGTAGCCATCGCCGACGAGGCCACCATTCAGAATCTCGATACCTACAAAGGCTACCTCGCCCGCCTCGCCGACCCCCGCGGCCTCAGTGACACCGAAGCCAAGAGCATCATCTCGCAAGCCAAGCCGATCTACCTCTTCACGGGCGGCCTGCACAGCGCCGAAACCGGCCCGCCTGAGATGCTCATGGAACTGGCATACCGCCTCGCCGTGGAAGACTCCCCGCTCTACGACTCCATCCGCAAGAACGTCATCGTGATGATGACCAACGCAGCCGAGCCTGATGGCCGCGACCGCTACGTGGACTGGTATTACAAGTACAAGATCGCCGAGGAGAACGAGCAGGACCGCGCCCCAGGCCCTCCCTACTGGGGCAAGTACATCTTCCACGACAATAATCGCGACATCAACTACTCGCAGGTCACGATGCGCAACTGGCTCAAGTTCTACCTGGAGTGGCACCCGCCCATCATGCACGACCTCCACGAGTCCGAGCCGTTCATGTACACCTTCAGCGGCCAGTCGCCCCAGAACCCCACGCTCGATCCCATCCTCTATGCCGAGATGCCCTGGTTCTCCAACTTCGAAATGACCAAGATGATCGCCTACGGAATGCCCGGCGTATGGACGCACGCGTTCGTCGACATGTGGTCGCCCGGATATCTCGGCTTCATGTCGTCCAACCACAACGGCATGCTGCGCATGTACGAGACCTTCGGCAATGGCGGTGCCAACACTATGCGGCGCAACGTCGCGGGCGGTCCCGAAGGCGCTGGCGGTGGCGGCGGAGGAGCCCCGGCTGGTGGACCCGAAGCTGCCGGCGGACGCGGTGGACGTGGCGGCGGCATGACCAGCCGCGAATGGTATCGTCCCCTCCCTCCCTATCGCACTGTCGAGTGGTCGATGCGCAACAACACGAACTACATGGAGACCGGGGTCCTTTCCGCGCTCGAGCTGACCGCGAGCTTCTCCAAGACCGTCCTCGAGAACTTCTACAACAAGAGCCGCAACTCCATCGAATCCGGCAAGAACGAAGCTCCCTTCGGATACGTCCTCCCCGCCGGCCAGGCCGACATGACCCGCGTCGCCTTCATCGTGAACACGCTTCGCCTGCAAGGCATCGAGGTCGGCCGCGCCACTTCCGAAGTCAAGCTCAAGGAAGGCTCCTACCCCGCCGGGTCCCTCATCATCAAGCGCAATCAGCCCTACGGACGCCTCGCCAAGATCCTGCTGGAAAAACAGAACTTCCCCGACCCTGCCCTGACCACTTATGACGACACCGGCTGGACCATGGGTCTCATGAGCCAGGCGCAAGTCGTCGAAATCGCCGACAAGGCCATCCTCGACGTGCCCGTCCAGGCCGTCGACACCCTCGCCATACCCGGCACCATCAAGGGCAGCGGCCCTGTCACCGCGATTCTCCAGAACGGCGCCAACTCCCTAGCCACCCTCCGCTACCGCCTCAAGGACACGAAGTTCGAAGCCATCGAACAGCCTTACAAGAGCGGCGACGTCGATCTTCCTGCGGGCTCCCTGCTGGTCGCGTCCGACCCGAAAGTGAAGAGCGCCATCGAAGCGCTCGGACTGCAAGCGGTCACCCTCGCGCAGGCCCCGAATGTCCCAAAGCACCTCCTCGAAGTCCCGCGCCTCGCCGTCTTCAGCACCTGGGGCGGCACGCAGGATGTAGGTTGGGTCCGCTATGCCTTCGACCATTTCGAAGTCGACTACGAGCTCATCTATAAGGAGCGCATCAAGAAGGGCAATCTGCGCGCCAGCTACGACGTGATCCTGATCCCCAGCCAGGGACGCGGCGGCGGCAAAGCCCTTATCTTCGACATTGAGTCGAAGGGCAAGCCCTACGCCTACACCAAGAGCAGCGAATTCCCGAGTCTCGGCGCCTATGGCGAATCCGAAGACATCACCGGCGGCATGGGACTCGCCGGAGTCGCCGAACTCGACAAGTTTGTCAATCAAGGCGGCATCCTCATCACCCTCGGCGCCTCCAGCTTCATGCCTGCCGAGCTCGGCATCACCCGCACAGTTGACGCCGCTCACACTTCCGCACAATTCTACGCGCCCGGCCCCATCGTGGAAGCTGAAATCCTCAAGCCCGTGCATCCCATCTTCTACGGCTACAAGGACAAGGTGATTCCCGTGCGCTGGGCCGGCGGTCCGCTGCTGCGCGTCCCCGCCGAGCAGCGTGGGCAAATCCTCATGCAGTTTCCCGGCACCGATAAATCGGTGCTGAGCGGACTCATGCGCGGCGTCGCCGAGACGCGCAATCGCCCCGCCGTCGTCGATGTCCCGGTGGGACAGGGCCACGTCGTCCTCTTCGCCACCAACCCGTGTTACCGCTGGCAGAATCTCGGCGAGTTCACGATGCTTGCCAACTCGATCCTGCACTTCAACGATTACCCGGCGCCGGCACCTGCCCGTGCCCCTAACGCCAGCGCTGCCGCCAATCAGCAATGAACCAGCAAGTCGGACGCTATCGCGTTTTGGGATTACTCGGCAAGGGCGCCATGGGAGTGGTCTACCTTGCCGAGGACCCCGTCCTGAATCGCCGCGTCGCGATCAAAACTGTCGAACTCGCGCCCGATGACCGTCGCAGCCAGGCTTTCCTCCGCGATCGCCTGGTGCGGGATGGCCGGGCCGCCGCCGGCCTTTCGCACCCCAATATCGTCAGCGTCTACGATGTGCTCGAGGAGGGCCAATTCGGCTACCTCGTCATGGAGTACATCGCCGGCGAGAGCCTGTCCGCCTACCTGGCGCGTACCCCTCGCCCTCCCGTCCCGTTCATCACAAAAATCCTCCGCGAGATGGCGTCGGCACTCGACTACACCCACGCGCGCGGCATCATCCATCGCGATATCAAGCCCGCCAACGTGATGCTCGATTCCTCCAGCGGCAGCGCCAAGATCATGGACTTCGGCATCGCCCGCATCACCGACACGCGCACCATGACTCCGGCGGGCATGGTGATGGGCACCCTTGAATACATGTCGCCCGAGCAGATGAAGGGGGAGCCGGTCGAGGGACGCACCGACCAGTTCGCCCTCGCCGCGGTGGCCTACGAGATGTTGACCGGCACCACTCTCTACGGCGAGCAGACCTTCTCCACGCTGGCATACAAAATCGTGAATGAGATGCCGCCGCCCTTGCGCACGCACGTTCCCAGCTTGCCCGCGGGCGTGGAAGAGGTGGTGGCGCGCGCTCTACGCAAGCCCCCCGCGGAACGCTTCCAGAGTTGCGGCGGATTCGTCGCCGCGTTCGAGCGCGCCTTCGCCGGCGAAGTCCCCCCCACCGCGATGCAGACGCAGGCCATGTTCGTTCCGCCGATTACACCGCCCGCGCCGGCTCCAGCTCCCGTAGCCCCGGCGGCCCCACCGCGGCCTCCATCGGCGGCATATCAACCCCCGCCACTTCCAGCTTCGACCTCGCCGCGACCAATGGCCACTGGTCCGCTGCCCATGGCGCCCCCGCCGCCTGCTTCGGGGGCAACGTTGCCTGCAAGATCGAACACCAGCCTCTGGATCGCGCTCGCCGGTACCGCAGCGGCTGTCGTCCTCGGGCTCGGCCTCTATATGTGGAAGCCTTGGGCGAACCCCATACTGCAAGCGCGCCCGCCGCTTGCCTCAGTTCCGAATGCCCCGTCCGCATCGCCCGATCGCGCCACGCCCGTCACCACTCCACCATCCGCGGTAGCACCCGCGCCGGTTCCCACCACTTCTCCAGAGCCGCCCAAGGCGCCACCGCCGCCCCCGGCAACCAAGACCAACGCTTCCGAACCACCGAAGACCCCGCAGTCCGCCGGAGCGGAACCGCCCGGTGGCGACGCTCCGGGCGCCATTCCCCAGGAACCCGAACCGAACGAGACCAAAATTCCACCTGCCTCCCGCGCCGCTTTCCGCGAAGGGGAGCAACTCGTCCACGGCAATCGATACCCCGAGGCCATCGAACAGTTCTCGAAAGCGATCGCGATCAAGCCCGATTTCGTTCGCGCCCATTTTGCCCGCGGCGCCGCCTACCTACACCAGAATCGTCCGGAAGATGCGTTGGCCGACTACACCGAAATCCTCAATCACAATCCGCACAACGCCATCGCCCTGTCGCAAAGCGGCATCTGCCACGCCCGCCTGCACGATGAGGAAGCCGCCCTGGCCAACTTCAACCGCGCCCTCGCCATCCGCGCCGACATTCCGGGCGCGTACAACGGACGCGGTCTCATCTACCTTCACCGCAAGGAATATCCGCAGGCAGTGCAGGATTTCACCAGCGCGATCAAGGTCGCCCCCGACTTCGGCTACGCCTACGCCAATCGCGCTCACGCAGAAGAACTCATGGGCAATCGCACCGCGTCACAGGCAGATCTCGCGCAAGCGAAAAAGCTGGGCTACGAGGCGCACTGAGCTTCACAGCCGCTTCAGGCGGTGTCGCGGACCCTGCCTCTGCATCTGGTGGCATCGAGAATCAGTCGCTCGCTGTCGGCTCCCTTGACCATCGTGCGGACAAATCGATGACCGCCAAAAGATGTGCGAGATCGGAGCCGTTACTGGGACCGGTCCATCCCATTGAATGGAGCCAACTTCGGGGCGAGATGTCCGAGCCATCACCTGCGCCTCGCGCCGAAGACATCCGCCGCCAAAAATTCCAAGAAACGGTTTGACACGGGAAGTTCTCTGCAACATAATCTCTTTAGCGTTAATATTTAGCGTTAAAGGCTTCAGGAAGGACTTCGTATGACCTTCGCCGATTCCGGGAAGACGCCCCATACTTGCGTCTGCAGGGGGCTGTATCCCCTCGCGATTGCCTTGCTCCTGTTCTGTCTGCACCCACGAGGTGCGCTGTTTGCGCAGAACCCCGCGGCCGTTGTCAACGGCTCGGTAGTGGATCCTTCCGGCGGGTCCGTGCCGGAGGCTCTGGTGACCGTTCGCAACCAGCAGACCAATGTGACCAGCGTCAAAACCACGGGCGCCGATGGCACGTTCACCATCGTCAATCTTCTACCCGGCAACTACACCATGACGGTGGAGAAGAGTGGCTTCAAGAAAGTCGAGTTGCCTGTCTTCAAGCTCGACGTGAATCAGATCCTCACCGAAACCATCACAATGCAAATCGGCGCCACCAGCGAGACGGTGACAGTGAGCGCCGAATCGGTGGGTGTCATGGTGCAGCGTGCCAGCACTGAATTGGGCACGATTTTTGACGAACAGATGGTGCATGAGTTGCCTCTCAACGGCCGCAACTTCACACAACTTCTGATCCTCCAGCCGGGCGTCAATCCCTTGGACACCTCACAAGGAAATTCATCCGGCAAGACCGGCGCGGGCGGCAACCCGGATGGAGGCAACATCTCAATCCCCGGCTCCACCGTGTATAAGGTCTCGGCGAACGGCGCGGGCAACCGGTCGAATGCCTACTACATGGACGGCATCATCAACACCGACGATCGCGGGGGCGGGTGGGCGGTCCCACCGATCGCCGACACCATCCAGGAATTCAAGGTCCAGTCGCACAATAACGACACGCAGTACGGGAACGTGCTGGGCTCGGTGGTAAACATCGTAACGAAGTCGGGAACGAACCAGTTTCACGGGTCAGCCTGGGAATTCGCGCGCAGTCAGATCTTCGACGCCCGCAATCCGTTCACCGGCTTCTGCACCGCGGCCCTGTGTCCATCCCTGGCCAACCAACTGGCCAGCCAGGTGTCTGCTGGTACGCAGACGGCAACCGGCGCGGCCGCCATCTTGTCCGGCACCCCTGCCGCACCCGTCGGCTACTCGCAGAACGAATTCGGTGGTACCTTCGGCGGCCCCATCATCCGCAACAAGACGTTCTTCTACGTGGCCTATGAAGGCTGGAGGTATTCGACGCCCGCCAATACCTACGCCATGATTCCGTCCTCGGATGAACTCTCAGGGGACTTCACGCACTCCCTGATCGGGGCGGTGAACGCCACCAAGTCGGCGATCACGCCGAGCCAGATCTTTAATCCGTTCGCGGAGTCGGGACCCAACTCGTCCGTGCCGTTCACCTGCGATCCATCCGGGAATCCGACGCCGCTGCTCACTCCCGGCCTTTCCTTCGGCCAGCCCGGATACGGCATTCAGGCGGCTGGCGGAGCCCCCTGCAACAAGATTCCGACGGGGCTGATCGATGCCAAGCTGGCGAATGTGATCGCGGCCTACACCGCGCCGCAGTATAAGAACTGCCAGTTCACCCCTAACCTCACCTTCGCCATCGACAACTGTCTGGATTCCCGCAGCAACGTGAACAACGCCAACAACTACGATTTCCGCGTGGACCATCACTTCAGCGACAAGAACATCGTCTTCGGCCGGGCCTACATGATGTGGGACACCAACAACGGCATCGTGGCGGGGACCACGTCGATCACTCCAAGCCCGTTCCACACCTGGAACATTGGCGGCGCCTGGGACCACGTCTTCACTCCCAACGTGATTCTGGAAGCCCGCGGCGGCATTAACGCCCGCCCGGTCCAGGTGAATCCGACCAATTCTCAAGGCTTCACCCCGGAGACCAACGCCGGCTTCAATAACCTCGATACCACAGCCGGATTCTTCCTGAACGTCGGCGGTTACATCGGTTCCGCCAACAGCGGTATTGGCAACGTGGGTCCTCAATACCGCGCCAACCCAGAGCACAACTTCAGTGGCGCGTTGACCTGGTCGCACGGCAAACACACCATCCGGTTCGGCGGCGAATACCTGTACGAGAACCGCGAGGAGATCAATACCTACGAGACGTTTGTCTCCAGCACGTCCCAGACCTGTCCCACCAATGCGTCCGGGCTGTTTGCCTGTGGAAGCAACCAAGGCAACGCCCTGGCCTCGATGTTGCTCGACCTGCCCAGCGCCCTGACGGTGAATGTGCCGAAGTACGAGGAGGTCCACGTCCGCATGACGCCGATCGGCTTCTTCGTGCAGGACGAATGGCGTGTCAGGCCAAACCTCACCATCAACGTAGGCGTGCGGTACGACTACAACCCGGCCGTCCATCTATTGGTCAACAGCGGAGAGACGGTGAATGCGCTGGACCTGCCCAACCAGAAGTTCATCATCGGGGCAAAGCAGACCGACGCCTACACCACGGGATGCGGCACTCCGCAGCTGCCGCCCTGCGTTCCGGGCGGCCTCAACAGCGCCAACCCGGCGTTTCAGGTCACGGTCGGCGGCGTTACCTACAACACCCTCAATAACATCGTGTTCTCGAACAACCAGCCCGCATTGAAGTCCATCAGTGACAACATCGGCCCGCGGATCGGGGTGGCCTGGACGTTCGCCAAGAATACTGTTCTGCGCGCCGGCTACGGCATCTTCTACGACCCCATTGCGTACCGCAGCCAGTATGCCGAAAACACTCTGCAGGGCTCGATCTGGCCGTGGACGCGCGGTGTCTCCGACACTTTGAACACTGCACCGATGGGAACCGCTGCGACTCCTACCGTAGCGCCCATTTGCAACAGTCTGACCAGTTGCGGCCCGTACGGCGGCTACGCCACTTCCCAGCTCACGGGACTGGCGGGTAGCAATCCGATCGTGGTGGCGCCCACGCCGTGGGGTTCTACTTTCGGCGGGTACACCAATGACCCCAATTACAGCGATCCGCGGTCGCAGCAGTGGAACATCCAGATCGAACGGCAGTTGACCGCCACCAGCATGTTCTCGGTGGGATATGTCGGCAGCCACACACAGCGTCTGGAATGGTGCTGCAAGGCCAATTACCCGCAGGGTGGACCGTTCTGCGAGAGCAATCCGGCGCAAGGATACACCTGTCCAACAACTCCTCTCACCCAGGCGCAGATCGCGCAGAAGGAGTACATGCCGTTTGCGGCACAAGGTTGGAATTACTCCAATTCCACAGGCTTTTCGACTTTCAATGCGTTGGAGGCGCAGTTCCAGCAACGCTTCTCGCATGGGCTGCAGACCGTGGTGGCCTTCACTTTCGAGAAGTGCCTGGGCGATTCGAACGGAGACTTCAACGCCGAGAACGGCTCCGAGGCTGCCCCATATCAGTACTTCTTCAACGGCCACCTCTCCAAAGGCCTTTGCACCTACGACATCCCCAAACTGTTCACCTTCACGGCTGTATACCAGTTGCCCGTGGGACATGGACAGCGCTGGCTGAAGCAGGGAGTTCTCTCCCGGATTCTCGGTAACTGGGAGACCAACTACACATTCCTGGCGCGTTCGGGACAGGCATTCAATCCAAGCTGGGGCGGCGCGAGCAACATCTGTGCATCGGCTACGGCGACCAATTGCGTGCCCGCCACGATTGCCGGAGTGGCCCCCACAAGCACCGATCCCGCCAATCTCTCGAATGCTGCCGGGTCGATTACGGGATACAGCCGGCCGAGCGTGCTACCCGGCTGCCAGATTGCCGTGTCTAACCCCAGCGCGTCGCAGTGGTACAACCCGGCGTGCTTCGTGAGCCCTGCCTCACTGGCAGTGGGTCCCGGGTATGGTTTCGGAGACACGCCAATCGGTTTCCTCCGGACTATGCGTTGGATCAACATGGATGTCGCATTGGTGAAGGACATTCTCATTACCGAAACGAAGAGGCTGCAGTTCCGCGCGGAAGGCTTCAACGTGTTCAATCACATGGTTCTGGCGGCCCCAGGGACGTCGATCGCGCCTTCGTTTTCGAACGGCAGCATCAGTTATGGAACGGCCGGAACGATCACGAACATCGCGAACGTGCCGCGCTCCCTGCAACTTGCCATGAAGTTCATCTTCTGAGGAGTTTGCAGATTCTCTGACGCCCGTCAGTTGCTTGCCACTCATTTGGATGGGCAGGTGCTTGCGCCCGCCCATCCATCAGGAGCCGCTGAAGTTCGAAATCAGTTTTCTTGCCTACCGCCTTTGCCCGCTCCCCGCGCGCCGGAAGGCATACAGGACTCCACCTATCGCCTGGTGGAAGTTTCACCTCGCCGGCGCTGCGGAAGGCTGGATTGTTGTGGCAGCTCACCCATCTCTCCTGGCTCGCGATCACGGGCCTCGCGGCGATATTCCAGCTGTCCACCATGGTCTCGAATCCCTTGCCGCCGTCCTGGAAGCTCTTCATGGCTTTTCGAGCCACTGGATATCGGCTGCCTGCGGTAATGAAATTGATTCGGCGGAGGAATTGGCTGCCGCGCGGAAAGATCTGAAGGAATACGCCTGGTGCCGCGAATTCGCCCGGCAGAGCGGCACGCCGTACGCGATGCATCGCGATTGGCTGGTCTCGCCTGCGGGGCTGCCTTGCAATGCTCCACCGTGGGGCGCGCTGGTGGCGTTCGACCTGAATGACTGCAAGCCCCGCTGGGAAACGCCGATCGGGACGATGGGCGAGGGAGCGCCTCCCGGAGCGATCTGCCTGGGAGGCCCGATGGCGACGGCCGGTCGGTAGTGGCGTTTCGGCTGGAGTGAACGCCACATGGGTCACTCGTAGCGCAAGGCCGAGGAGGGGTCGACCCGGAGGGCGCGGCGCACCGGCGCAATCGAGGCTGCCAGCGCTACCGCCGCAAACAGCAGTAGCCCGGCTCCAAAGCTCACCAGATCGAAGGGCATGAAGCCATAGAGGAGCGTCCGCGCCACCTTCGACGCGCCGGCTGCCAGGGCAACGCCCACGCCGGCGCCGATGCCAACCGGGAATGCATATTGTCCGAGTACGCATTGCAGCACATCGATGCGGCGCGCACCCAACGCGATCCGCACGCCAATCTCTCGCGTTCTCTGCGCCACCGTAAAGGCGAGCAACCCGAAGATACCCAGCAGCGCTAAAAAAGTGGCGATTACACCGAGGGAGACTACTACCGCGACGGTCTTCCGTCTCGTGTCCAATTGGCGATCGATCAGGCCCTGGAAGGTGAAGACCATGGGGATATTGCCGCGCAGTGTAGCCGCGGAGCGGACGACAAACGACATGGATCCCGGATCATTCGCCGCGTGCACCAGGATCGTGGCGTACACCGCATACTTGTCCTCGACGGGCAGGTACGCCTCTACGGATTCCGGATTATTCGTCAGGTTGATTCCGCTATCCTTCACCACGCCCGTGACCGTGCGGTTCCGTTGCCCGATGAGGCAGGTCTTTCCGAGCGGCGACTCGTGCGGCCACAGTCGGCGAGCCGCGGACTGGCTGATCACTACCGCGTCCGGCTCGACCAGGCCGAAGATCCGGCCCTGCAGCAGGGGCAGGCGCATCATCGGGAAATAGGACGGGTCGACTTCATTCATGTAAACCGGCTGGGCGGAGACGTGTTCGATCCAGGAACGCCTCATCGGCGGAATGGTGGCAATCGAGGCGCCGTCGATGCCTGGTAGCTGACGCACACGCGCGGCGACATCGAGCGCCGCCTGGCGGGCCTCGGCAGGAGTGTAGCTATGAAGATAGAAAGACGGGTCGACCAAGGCCATATGAGAGGCGTCGAAGGTGACGTCCGCGGCGAGGGTCTTCTCGACTGCGCGCGTGAAGAAGCTGCTCAAGATCAGCAAGACGCAGCTCGCGGCAACCTGGACGGACACGAGGAACTTGCGCGCCCTGCTCGCGCCGGGGCCCTGTGACACCAGTTGGAAGGCGGGAGCCAGGCCGAAAGCCAACGTTGCCAGGAGACCGAGCCCTGCGCAAGCCAGTACGATCTTCCAGTCTGTGACCACCCGAAGGTTCGGCGGCGCCTCGATGATGCGTAGCAGAAGGCGGGCAGCCAATCTCCCCAACAGCAGCGCCGCGGCCGAGGCCAGGGCAGCGAGCATCAGATTCTCGGTCATCAACTGACGTACCAGCCGCCACCGGCTGGCGCCGAGGGCCAGCCGGATTTCGATTTCCCGCCGGCGGACGAATCCCCGCGCCAACAGCATGTTTCCGAGGTTGGCGCAGGCCGACAGCAAGATCAGAAGAACCAGCAAAACGCAGGTGCCAAGCAGCAGCAACGCCCCCGGCTTGGGGTTCGGTGGAAGCTCGGCAGGTTGGATCTTGAGCCACTCATTCCGATCGCCGGATTGAGGTTCGAGACTTCGCAACTGTGCGGTCAGCGAACGGAATTGCGCTTCGGCGGCTGCGATCGAGGTCCCGGGATTGAGACGCCCGAACAGGAACGTGCGCCTGGTGCCGTAGTCTTCGAGCAGACCGGCGTCGCCCGTGAGATAGGGGTATTGCGAGATCGGCATCCACAGCGAGATAGGCTGCTGGACGAGGCCTCCGAACTCGGACGACGCAATGCCGACTACGTCGACCGGCTTGCCGTTCAGGCGAATGGTCTTTCCGACGATCCCGGGGTCGCTTCCGAAGCGGCTCTGCCAGTAGCCATAACCCAGCACTGCCACCGGCAGGGAACCCCGGTTAGCGTCCTGCTCGTCCAGCAATCGGCCGTAGGCGGCCGTGACCCCAAGCTCCGTGAAGTAGTTTCGACTCACCACGCTGCAATGCGGCAGCGCCTCGGGATCCTGCGCATGGAACACGTCGGGAACGTCCATCTCGGCGATCACCGCGGAAAGCACCGTGTTGTTCCGACGATAAAACTCGATCGCGGGCATGGAGACGCGGTCCTCCGCGCCTTCCGAAGTCACCCGGTAGAACCGGTACAGGGAGTCCGGATCGCGAACTTCCAGACGGTGGAGCAGCGCACTAAAAACCTGGATTTCGGCGAGGTTCACGCCGATCCCGAGGGACAGGACCGCGATGGCGGTCAGCGCAAAGCCCGGCGCGCGGCGAAGCGACCGGGCACCATAGGCCAAGTCCTGACGGAACTGATCGAGCGTGGTCCAGCCCCACTGGTCAGCGGCCTGCTCCTGGAGCAGCAGGGTGCTGCCGAAGTGACGCTGCCGGTCGGCCGGCATCATTTCCCGATGGGCGGCCATCTCTTCGGCAAGTTCCTGTTGCAACCTGTCGCGATGGAACCAGGCCGAGAGGCGTCGAGCGAGTTTGCGCATATCAGGCGGTCCTCAGAATGGCTTGGATAGCAGCGGTGGTCTGCTCGTAAGCTGCGATTTCGCGCTGGAGCTGCTTCGCGCCTTCGCGGGTCAGGGTGTAGAAGCGGACTCGCCGGCCGGTTTCGGAAACGCCCGCTTCCGCAGTCACCCAGCCTTCCAGCAGCATGCGTTGAAGGGTCGGATAGAGAGAGCCCTCCTCCGCCTCCAGGACCGAATTGGAAAGCGCGCGGATGCGTTGGGCGATGGCGTACCCATGCAGGGGCGTGCCGCGGAGCACGCGCAACACGAGCATCGCCAACGTCCCCGGAGGCATAGGAAGCCGAGGCATAGCCTATTTATATATAACGGAGGTTGAGGATGTCAACTTAAATGAGGGAACGGAGTGTCACTTTCTGAATGATTTGGCATAAAATCTTCGGCGCTATTTGGTATAAGAATCTGGTTGTAGACCAGAAAAGGTGTTTCTGGAAGCTGCATCGCGGCTGTGCGGTTTTGGCGGCATAGGTTCCAGAACACCCACGCTGCTTTCTATTTGCCGGCGCCGAAGTCCACCGTAGAGGTGACGGCAAACCTACCGAAAGCGCGAAACTCGGTGTCGTTCTTAAGAGAGTTTTGGCCATCGAGTTCCATCTCCGAGCGTACGGGCAGCAGATAGGGAGTGCCTCCCACGTCGACCAGGTCAAAGTCCACCGCGGTCGACGCGCGGGTCAACTGTATGGCCGCTGGAATGTGGTCCGCCGTGTAATCGAAATGGAGCACGTCGCCCGTTTCGCTATCGATCGCTACGGTTCCGTGAAAGCCCACAACGGCGCGCTGGACCTCGCCACCGCGTGCTCCGTGTTCCACGAAGTACTGCGAATGGTCCACCGCGACCGTATAACCGTAGACTGCGACGCGATGATTGCGTACCTTCTTCCAGCTTTCCCAGTGGAACGACGCCTGTACATCGGGTTCGAAAATGTGCCGGAACATTCCGCCGAATTCGCCCGTCGTTGTGACCCCAATGTCCAGGCTATCGTACCGCAGCCTTGTGGGCATGCCGTCGACCAGTTCCAGCTTATGGTGTTCCTTCTGCTGAGAGAAGCTCAACCTCACGGTGAGCTTGTCGATCGGGGCCCAGTCCGTGCTGGAAGTTGGGTTCGGCTCGCCGCGGAGCCGAAACCGGTTGGTCGTCTGCAACCGATAGCGATGGATGACCTCGGTGCAGACGAAGTCGGGCAGCGATCTCGCGTATGCCAGCGCCTTCTCGCGGCCTTTCTCGAGGATAGCCGATGCGTCCGGAGGAGCGGAAGCCCTTTTGGCGAGCGCCGGAGGGGCGGCCGTTCGCGTCGTAGTCGTTTCGGGGATCTCTACCGAGCCGTTTTGTGCGGTCATCATCCCCCCTTCATTATCGCGCGCCACCAGGCGGATCACGTATGTCCCAGGGGCCACCTTGAACTCCGCGCGCGACGGAACGGGAGCGCTCTCGCGACTACGCAGGACTTCATCCACCAGACGAAGGCTCACGTTGTTCTGGACGCCTTCGATATAGTTGCCATTGCGATCGAATAGCGCCGAGACCACCTCGATCTCATTGGCATCCTTACCGCCGGCCTGGCGGAAATGGAGCTTGGCGACATCGATGATCGACACCACGGTGAGCTTCGTCTGAGTGTCGCTGATCTTCTCCGACTCCGTGGTCATCACGATGGGGATGTCGTGAATTTCCTCCTGCGAGAAAACGGCCCTGCGAATTTCTTCCTTGAAGTCTTCGGCGCCGGTGACAACGTGATCGGGGGCGAAGTAGCCGTGGCGGGCCTGCACTTCGAAGCCGCGTTCGTCCTTCAGTTTGACCTTCAAGGCGTGGAACTTGCCGTTGGGATTGAGGCTCCCGGGCGAGAATCCGAGCATATACGTGACCTCGGGGGCTTCGGCGACGCTCGCGAATCCCTCTTCGAGCCCGTTGGTGTTGTGGATGAACTTACCGCCGGTTCCGTCAGCCACTTCCCACAGAAAGTCGGACCGCACCGCTTCCGCCAGGGGATTGAGCGGTGCGCCGCCCGGAGACGCGACTAGACCGCGGGCATCCATAGTACTAATAAGGACCCGCGAGCGGATTGCCCGATCGATCAGGGCGCCGGTCTCAGCAAGCAGCGATGACGGGCGGACAAAACCGGACGATGCGATAACCAGAATGCGCTGCCCGGGCTTTTCCGACATGGCGCGGACCACGTTTGTCATCGTCCCTAACGCGATTCTCGCGTTGATTTCGACGGCATCCAGTACGATTCGAGCCGCGCGTCTTGCCAGAGCTAGCCCTTGCGAGAGATCCTGCGCGCATCGCGCGGCGACGGCCTCCTCTCCCTTCTTCTGGAGCAATTCCCCATCGCCCAAGTCGGCAATGCGATAGGCCTGCACGTCCGACATGCCCGGGCATGTAGGGGGCGGGGGAAACGGATGAGGCGTGATTTTCAGGGCTCTGGCGTTGAGCTTGTACTGGTCGCCGGTAAAGTCGAGAGCGTTCTGGCCCGATGTGGTGAAGATGGCGGCGCGGTCGCCGGGCTGCAGCCGGGTGGCGATGAATTTCTGGAGTTGGCTGCGCGTATAGGAGATATCCGCGAACTTCGTGTTCACGTCATCGATGAAAATCCCGATGAAGCGATCGGGCGCGATGACGGGAGGCTGGCCGGGCCGCGCTACCGGCGTCCTGCCGGCCATTGGAATCGGCGGAAGGGCCTTTCCACCCGATTTCTCTATTGAGAAACTGGAAATGACTTGCGGCTTCCCCTGGTCGAAAAGCTCAAAGTCTTCCTGATGCAGCGTGGCGACCGTCTTGCCCTTCTTGTCGCGCACCACTACCGGAACCATGATCAGGCTGACTTTGGTCTTGAAGACGAGGGGCTGGTCCCGCGCACCGGCGTCGGGCGTGAGGGTAGCCTGCGCGCGGGCGGCGAGCGCAATCGCACAGAACGAAATCCCTAGGGCAAGAGCTCGACGGAATGCGAACATGGCCCCCCCGGTAATACGCGATTCGGACCGATTATATCAGGCACGCACCCATATATTCGCGTCAGAGTCGCGTAAGAAGTAGCGCGCCGTCCGAAAGTGCGTTTGAAGTCGAAGCAGCATTCCCGATAAGCTCCCATAAGCAAAGCGCTTGCCGTACGCCCCGGCCCCCTGTTTCCACTCCTTGGGAGCGTCCATCTCCTGCAGGATTCCGGCGTAGGCAGCCACACCCACAAGTTCCAATGGCCCGTAGGTGCCTTCCGCGTGAAGGTACAACATTTCGGTCACGCTCAGTGGAGGCGGGGTCTGGCAGAAACCGGCGACAGGAATCGCGGCTCCCATCAGGGTCATGACTAAAATGGAGGGCGACCTGATTCTGCCCGTCCTCAAGCGCCGAGATCGCCGCGAACTCGGCAGGGCCCTCCGGCGCGAAGTCGGTCTGCGAGGTCATGTCAGGCCGGAAATGATCGCCGAAGGATGAGGGGCCGACTGTCCGGCTCATACCGAGATTGCCATTCGGATCCTGAAAGCGTCGCTGGATTAACTGATCTAGCCGGTCAATCAGACGGAGATCTAGGACTGCGGGGATCCCCCCGAACAGAGCCGCGGCGGCGACAACGGCCGAACCGGCCGCCCATAGAGGTGCTCGTTTTTAGATCCGTTTTCATTGGCTTTCCCCATTCCTGTTTGAGCGTCTTCCGGCTCAAGCGCGAAGCTCTGGTGCTCATTGACGAAATGACGCCAGGGGAGCAGCCCTTTCAAGATTTTTCAAAACGCTTTTTACCCCGCGCTTTTTCAGGAGTCCAGGTGAGGCAGGGGACGAGGGGGCGCATCCAGGGCAGCCATAAAGGCATTCGACTGTGTGGCGTTGAGACCAAGCTGCCGCCGATCGGCAAGGGCTTTGTCTGCATGCCACAGCGCGCCCTGAACACGAATTCACTGACCGCCCGATGCGCAACGGCGGCAGCGGATTGCGGTGTGCGCTTCGCATCAGCGGGTAACCCGGAGATCTGGTTTTTACCCCGCCTGGTACGTGCCGGCATCTTACGATTCGTAGTCTTGCGGGATGACTGCCAGACAATGGCAAGACAAGTTCAGATTACTAAATCGATCTGACTGGCATCGAGACGATATCGTCGATCTGGATGGCCTCTTTCACCACGAAAGGCTCTCCGTACTTCACGCCGATCTGATTGCCGTAAAACCGCGCGATCGCGCCTAGCCGGTCTCGTATCTCCTGCTCGTTCGGAAATAATGTGCCGCCCTCCGCCGTTTCACCGTACTGCGAAACGTAGCTCAGCAGCGCCGTCATGCGGCGCTCGAATTGCGCGCTGATGTCGACGATGAAAGACGGCTTCACGTCGGCATACAGGCTGGAATACAGGATCTTCTGGGGCCTGTGCGGCTCCGAATATTCGTCCAGTTTCTTCAATCCCGCCAGGAAACACGCTTCGAAGGCGATTTCACCGCAGCGATAGTGATCGGGGTGACGCGCCTCCCAATACGGGACGATCACCACGCGCGGCTTCAACTCGCGAATGCGAACTGCCAGCGTCATCCGCGCCGTCAGCGTATTCTCCAGGCGCGCATCGGGCATGTACTGATTGCCGCGCCAGTGCAGCTTCAAATGCTTCGCCGCCGCCTCCGACTCCGCAACCCGCTGCTCCGGAGTCCCACGCGTCCCCATATCGCCGGCCGTCAGATCGAGGACTCCGGTCCGATAGCCCATGTCCGCCATCCGAATCAGCGTGCCGCCGCAGGTCTGCTCCACATCGTCTGGATGCGCGGCAATCGCCAAAACATCCAGATTCATACACGCGCCGCCAGTCTTTTCAGGAATTCTTTCATATCCACTCTGTACTTGAAGGCCTTCCGCTGATTGATCGCGATCACCGGCACTTCGTCATTGTATAGTGCGCGCAACGCGGGGTCGGCATCGATATCGAACTCTTCGTAGTCAAAATCGGCGCGGCGGCGGGCGTCCATCAGTACCTGCTTGGCATCGTCGCAGAGGCAGCAGCCCACGCGCGTGTACAACGTAACTTTGGGCTTCATCGCCAGTAGAGATCGCGGCGGCTCGAATAGCGCTGGCGCGCCCCCATCAGGTTCACCAGCACGATGCCCGAGATAAAGCCGCCCACGTGAGCGAAGAACGCCGTGCCGCCCTGGCTCACTTGCGTATCGCCGAGCGAGCCCACGCCGCTGAAAAGCTGGATCGCGAACCAGTAGATCAGCATCACCCATGCCGGAACATCCAGGAACAAGATGAAGAAGACGAAGACTGCGGTGCGGATCCGCGAACTCGGAAACTTCACCAGGTACGCGCCCATCACGCCGGCAATTGCGCCGCTCGCGCCCACCATCGGTACCCGCGAGTAGTAGTTGAACACCACCTGCGTCAGCGCCGCGACAACTCCGCACAGCAGATAGAACACCAGGTATTTGCCATGGCCAAGAATGTCCTCGATGTTGTCTCCGAAAATCCAGAGAAACCACATATTCCCCAGCACGTGCATCCAGCCGCCGTGCAGAAACATCGAGGTCAGAATGTTGGCGTATTGAAAATGATCCGGCACCAGCCCGTAAGTCGCGATGAAGGCATTCTGCGTGTACGGATCGAGCGAGGCTTCGTAGAGAAATACCAGCAGGTTGATCACGATGATCAACACCGTAACCACTGGTTTGGAATAGCTGGGCTGTGTGTCGCGTAGCGGAAACATTCAGGTACGGGAGGCCGCCCGTTCCGCGACCTCCTGGTGCGACCTTCTCTCGCCCCTGGCGATCAGGGCTCGTATCTCATCCAGGCCGCGCAACCCGCCACGGGCACCGATCGCCGTGCAATTGAGCGCCGCCATGGCGTTGGAAAATTCCAGGGCTTCACCCATTGGCATGCCCTGCAAAACAGCATAGCAGAACGCCCCGTGAAACACGTCCCCCGCGCCGGTGGTATCCACACAGTTGACGACAAACGCCGGCGAATAGTAGAAGCGTCCTCCGCTGCGTGCCAACGCCCCGTGCGCCCCCAACGTCATGGCCGCCACTTTCATCCCGTATTCGATCTGGATAGTCTCGAGCGCCTCGAACGGATCGTTGACACCCGTCCATGCCGCGGGGAATTCGGAGCTGGCAATCAGGTAGTCGACATAGGGCAGCACGCGGTCGAAGCCGTGATAGATCGTATCCACGTCGACCGTGACCGGGATGCCGTGAGTGCGTGCAATGGCCGCCGCGCGTGCGGCAGCCCGAGTGTCGAAGCCGTCGATGTGCAGAAGCCGCGCGCCGGCGATCTGTTCGGGCGCGATCCGCTCCGGGTCGATGCGCAGGCAGTCGTCATGCCGCCAAAGAACGGTGCGCTCCCCAGTCGACCGGTCGATGATGATGTAGGCCGACTGGTTCGGACAATTCTTGCAGAACTGCACGTGGTCCAGATTGATGCCGGTGCCGCGCAGACTCTCGATCTGAATCCTTCCCCGCTCATCGTCGCCGATGGCCCCGATGTACTTCGCGCGCAGTCCCAGGCGTGCGCAGGCGACCATGGCGCTGGCCACCTGGCCGCCGGGGCTCAGAATCTCATCGTGAAACGGCACCTTGCCGGCGTACGCGGGGAAATGCTGCACCACGAGGAGCGTATCGGTAGCGTTCAGCCCGACGCCCACAATATCGAATTCGGCCATGAAGGACTGTTGTAACACGGGGAGTGTGGGGTGGCCAATGCAAATCCTGGCGTACCAAATGTGGGGCGGCTCCAGGCGGCTACTTCACGCTCTTGCCCGCGCTTTTGCCGAGCCGCGCTCGCAGCCCCTCGTAGATGCGATAGCTCGCGCTGCCGGGGAAGGCGCGCCCGCTCTTCACCATGACCTCCAGAATCGCCAGCGCCTTCTCGGGCGACCGTTCTGCCATCACGTACGAAAACGCCATCTCCGCCTGCGCCGCCTTCTTTTCGCTGTCCTTGGTCTTCCAGGTCGCCTTCGCGAATCCCGCCAGCACCTTATCTACGACGGGGTCTTGGGCAATCAATGCCGCCCAAATCAGCAACCGCAGCACATTGCGGCCGGTCACCGTGAGCCGCAGTGCTTCGCCCGCGCCGAAGGGCGCAAACCAGTCCGTGAACCGCCGCCGGAACAGCGCTGCCCCAATCTTCGGAAAGGCAGCCTGCGCCGGCTGGAACCATTTCTTAGTCGGCTTCTCCGTGATCGTGAAGGTCGCCTCATCCAGCAACGCAATCCACGCCGCGCGCTCCTGTTCGTCCATCGAGCGTAGATCGCTCCGCACGCGCTCGCCCCAGCACGCATCCAGCTTGATTGGCAGCACGTCTTCGAACCACAGGAACCACTCCGCCTTGGCTCGGTACTGATTGTCGGTATGCGAAGTCCCCAGCGTCGAAATCCACTCGCGGAACGCCTGCGCCAGTTCCACGTTCCATCCGTGCTCCGCCACATGCTTCTGGCACAATTCGAAGACCTTCCAGCGCCCCGGACTACCTTGGATGACTCCCACCAGCGACTTCGACGGCACACGCCGAATCCGTTTGAGCGACCTCGGCGCGAGCCCCTGATCGCATCCGAAACCCCAGAAACACTGCTTCCACGCGTTCACCAGATCAGTCGAATACTCTTTCTCGCGCCCGTGGATCCACTCCCACCGGTTCACCGCCGCCTGATTCAGGCCCACGGGATCTGAAGAGAACTGGCGGAGAATGTCCCGGGTGATGGAATCGAGTGAGGCACGGACGTCCGGTCCGGCGTCAAACCATGGGTGCTTCGCGCTCAGCTGCGCGGCGAGCAGTTTGATCGCCGGGGTCCGCTCCGCCTCGGGGATGGATCCCATTGCCGCCAGGTGGCTCGACACTGTGGGATGTACGTATGGCCCCCGCGCCACCGCCAGCGCGCTCAATTGCAGAAGCTCTTCGATGCGCCGCTGGTGCGGCTCGAGTGCCGGCACCGTGTCCCACCGGTAGCCATCGATTCCAATACCGCGCGCCTCGCCCACGAATGCCTCGAGCGCGGCTTCGTACTCGCGGCGCACATCTTCGGTCGCGGTCACGGGGTTCATGGCCAGCGCCTCCAGGCAGGCGAAGCAGCGATCCTTGGGACGGCGGGCCAGAATCCACAGGTAGGTTTCGATCCACCCTGCATCGCTCGCGCGGCGCCAGGGAGCGCAGGCCACGGCATACAAGAGGTCATCGCAGGCCTGGCCTTCGAGCCGCTGAATGAGCAGCAGAACATGACGGAAGATGACCGTGCCCGCTGGCGAAAGCGCCGTCCCCTCCTTGAGAAGCGCGATCCAGCGCCGCAGGGCGGCCTCCTGACGCCCGGACCCCAGTTCCTTTAATGTCGACCGGCATGACGTACTTGGTTCGCAGGCACCCGCGGCCTGTTGATTCCTGCCGTCGAAGGCAGCGAGCCACAGAGCCCGCAGTTCCGAATCCATGTTCTGGATGTCGCGGCGTACGCCGGCGGTCCAGCACGGTTCCGCGGGCGTCAGCGCCGCCTCCGACCGGAAGAATGGCCAGACAAAGCGTTGCCACGCGGTGGTGGTCTTGTGGATCTGCTGTGCGTGCGCGAGCAGTTCTCGCAGCGCCTCCGCCGTGTCGCCGGCGAGCGGCCCGGATTTCTCCAAGCCCTTGGCGAACGTCCCCATACGGTCCAGGTAGTCGAAGATGGCCGGCATCTGGATGCAATCGGCATGCCGTGCCAGAGAGGCGAACACCTCGCCGGTGGGCTGTTTGAGATCGCGCAAAAGCAGTGCGGCCATGTCGCTCAGATGGTTCCTGTGTTCCCGAACGGCATCGCCCCGTGTGGTTTGCCAGCGAAGACGCCGGAGCACTGGCGCCAACCAGACTTGAGGCTTGCCCTTCAGAGTCTCGGGATACAGAGCCTCTTTGGATGGCATATCCCGCTGGCGCGCGAGCAAATCGAGGCCGCTCCTCGTGGCCCCTGCAGGATATTTCTTCCGGAAAGCCGCGTAAAGCCGCTGGGCATTATCCAGGTCATGGCTGATCAGCATCTGGACCCGGAAATCCCCGTCGCCACTCTCAAACAGAAACCCGTCCGGCATAAGAACGGCAGTATAACTCTGCTTCCCGGCTAATTCGATGATTACCAACGGTATGGGAGGACGGTAGTAAGTACTTCGAGTCGGCTAAACGACAGCCCGGACAATCAGTTTCAGCCTCAGAAGTTGTGAACACCCCGAAGCGTAGTAGGGCGCTCGGACGAGCCGCGGCGGTGAGAAGCTGTGAAAAATCGGGGACATCGCTTGCTCACGCGCGCGGCTCGCAAGCGCACGTATGGCGCAAATGTATCTGGGTAGGTTGCGAGCGGCGGCGGTGAGAAGCTGTGAAAAATCGGGGACATCGCTTGCTGACGCGCGCGGCTCGCAAGCGCACGTATCGCGCAAAGGTATCTGGGGTAGGTTACGAGCCGCGACGGTGACGGAGCGGTGAAAAATCCGGGACATCGCTTGCTGACGCGCGCGGCTCGCAAGCGCACGTATCGCGCGAACGTATCTGGGTAGGTTACGAGCCGCGACGGTGACGGAGCGGAGCCGATTGCGCGCCTCCCTTCCACTTCCAGGTCAACCAGAGTGGATTGTGCCGCACGAGTTGCATCTGCTAACTCTCGTCCGTTCGGGAATAGCGGCGGGCCCGCGCCAGTATGCGAGACAGGAGATATCAGAAATCGATGCACTGGAAACTGCTACTTACTGCCGGCCTCGGCCTCGCGTCACCTCTGGCGAGCGTCCTGGCGCAGACCACGACCCCCACGACACCCATCGAACATGTAGTCGTGATCTTTCAGGAGAACGTGTCGTTCGATCATTACTTCGCCACCTATCCCGTTGCCGCGAACCCCGGCGGACAGCCCGTTTTCGTACCGCAGAACATCGGCGGACACCCGACTCCAACCGTCAACGGGTTGATCGGCCCGCTGATGACTCACAACCCCAACTCCACTCAGCCGTTCCGGCTCGACCGGACGCAGGCCGTCATCTGCGACCAGGATCACGACTACACCGCCGAGCAGAAGGCCATGGATGGCGGAGCGATGGACCAGTTCGTCAACAACCTGGGACAGACCGCGGCGAATTGCAACGATGCGGGCAAAGGTAAGGGGCTGGTGATGGGCTTTTACGACGGCAACACGGTCACGGCTCTTTGGAATTACGCGCAGTACTTCGCGCTCAGCGACAACTTCTTCAGCACCGAGTTCGGGCCTTCCACTCTCGGCCATCTGAACCTGGTCTCGGGTCAGACTAACGGCGTGACCGTGGTCCGCGACACCGGAACGGCCGCGTCGGTAATTCGCAACGGCACGCTCATCGGAGATATCCGCCCGGCGCTCGACGACTGTTCGGCCGCAACCGCAAACACCGTGACCATGTCGGGCCCCAATGTGGGCGATCTGCTGAATCAGAAGAAGGTCACCTGGGGATGGTTTGCGGGCGGATTCGCTCCCAGTTCGCGCAACGCCGATGGAACCGCCGTGTGCAACACCCAGCACACCCTGTTCGATGGATCGGCCCCGGTAGCCGACTACGTAGCCAATCACGAGCCGTTCCAGTTCTATCAATCCACGGCGAATCCGCACCATATGCCCGCGACCTCGGTCGCCATGATCGGCCAGACCGACCAGGCCAATCACCAGTACGACATCAGCGATTTCTTCAAAGCGCTAGACGCGGGCAACCTGCCAGCGGTGAGTTTCCTCAAGGCGCCGGCCTATGAGGATGGGCATGCCGGGTATTCCGATCCACTGGATGAGCAGACTTTTCTGGTGACGACGATCAACCGGCTCCAGGAGTCTGCCTACTGGAAAAGCACTGCGGTGATCATTACGTGGGATGACTCCGACGGACTCTACGATCACGCGATGCCTCCCATCGTGAGCGGCTCCGCCACGGACGCAGATGCGCTGAACGGGCAGGGCGCCTGCGGAGCCCAGCCCTCCAACGCACCTACCGGACGCTGCGGATACGGCCAGCGCCTGCCGTTATTGGTGGTGTCGCACTTCGCCCGGGTCAACTACGTAGACCATGCGATCACCGACCAGACCTCGATCCTGCGCTTCATTGAAGACAACTGGAACCTGGGACAAATCGGCGGAACGTCATTCGACGCGATGGCGGGCTCCATCAAGACGATGTTCGACTTCGAAAACGGCGGCACCGCTCGTAAGTTGCTGCTCGAGCCAACCAGCGGACTGCCTCAGTAACCGAGGCCTACCGTCCCACCGACGCCATTACGCGGGCTTCCTGCTCGCGTTGGCGTCGTTTGCGCATGTGCACACCGATGCCGGTCAGACCCATGCTGACGACCGCACCGGCGAAGCCCATGAACATATCCTTGTGAGTGTCCCACGGGTCGCCCTGTAATCCGAGAAAGGCTTCGCCGGCGTCGGGAGAAGCGATTACCGCCACCACGGCCTCTATGATCTCGTAAGCGGCGCCCAGTCCCAAAGCAAACACCACCGGGATCCACAGGTTCCAAAAGCCTCGCAGATTGGCCTTGCGCAGCAGCATCTCGCGCAGGGGATAGGCTACCAGCAGCCCGAACCCGAAGTGCACCACGCGGTCGAAGTCGTTGCGGGTGGAGTGTGTGATCACCTTCATCCATTCCCCGGCAGGCACGCTGCCGTAGATGCTGTGGGCGCCCCACTCATGCATGGAGAGGTAGACGAAGAGCAGCAGATACGATAGCTCAGATAAGGCCAGGGCGCGATAGGTGGCGGCCAGTGCGCCAATCAGCGCGAAGACCAGCATATTCTCCAGGAGCCAGTCCGCCACCATCCTCGGATGAATCGCGGAGAGTACAAACACGATGGAAAACAGGAGTAGCAGAACATGCAGGAAACGATTCGACCGGAAGGGGACATTGCCGGCGGTTGATGCAGTGGTCATTTGAGGCAATGCCTTATGATAGCGAACCGCTCCTCATCGCAAAAAACGGCGGAGCCTCTCCAACTCCGCCTCCAACTCGCGCTTGAAGGCGCGATCACGCGGCGGGCCCGATCCCACATACCCAAAATCGCTCCTCAGTTCTCCATTTTCCATGACAAGATTTCCCCATCCGATCACTCGATCTCGCCAGAGGATCGGCATCGCATAGTAGCCCATCTTGCGCTTATGTGCCGGCGTATAGGCTTCGAACCGGTAAACCCATCCCCACAACAGCTCGAAGCGGTCGCGGTCCCACACCATCGGATCGAACGGTGTCAACAAACGCACGCCTTCGGGTGCGGCGACGCCAGCCAAATCTTCTCCTGCGGGCCAATACCAGTCCACGCCATCCACTCGCGCGGACGCCAGCCTTGCCTTCGCCCGCATCAGGGCTTTCTTCAAGTCAGGCTGCCACTGCGGCGCCGCATACTTGAGGCGGCGGACCAGGTCGGCCAGACAGGATCCCGGCAGAGGCGCATAAATTCCTAAGGCGGCGTCCACCAGCGCGTCGAGGCGAGCCTGGCATTCCGCCTCAGTATCCGGCGCAGGCCGCTGCTGGTGTACGGCGTAGATGCGGATGCCGGCCTCGCGCCGCACCACGCGCAGCAGTCCGCGATAGTGCATCTTGCCCATCAGATGCGTGGTCGCGTTCGAAGTTCCGCCCCAGTAGTTCTTTACCTTGCCGTGCGCGAAGTGCGCATCGACATCGCGCGGGTGGACAGCCCCGCGCTCCTGGATGAATTCGAGCAGCAGCCGTGCCTTTTTTCGTTGCGCGGCAGGCCACTTGACGAGTCCTTCAGCAGGCTCACCGACTTCCGACCGTGGATGCATCAATGCCTGCAGCGACCTGGTCACGAAGCCGTAGACTACGAAGAAATCCTCTTCGATGCCTAGTTCTTCGTAACATCGCGCCAGATCGCCCGCGCGGTAGTCCTGGACGCGGAGGCGCAGCGTCAGATCCTGCGCTCGTGCAGGAGCGCGGATCGGGTCGGCCTGGACGAAGCTTACGCGCTCGATGGCAGCTTCCAGGTTCGTGGGCGACGCGAGGCTCCGCGCCACGGCGAAGCGTCGCAAATCATTCAACTCAACTTTCATGACACGCCGATCTCACCCAAAATCAATCTTACAATCCCCCTTGACACGCGGATTCGATGATGCTAATTTTCTAGCATGATGCTAAAAATTCAGCAGGAGGCCGGCCGGTGAGCGTGGGAGCCCTGAGCCGCCGGGAACGGCAGATCATGGACATTCTCTACCAGCGAGGCAAAGCGTCCGCCTCGGACGTGCGCGAGGCGATGGAGGATGCGCCTGGTTATTCCGCGGTGCGCGCCATGTTGCGAGTGCTGGAAGAGAAGGGACACGTCAAACACCAGGCGGAGGGCCTGAAGTACGTGTATGTGCCGGTGGTGGCGCGCGAGAAGGCCAAACGATCGGCAGTGAAGCATCTGCTGGATACCTTCTTTGCGGGTTCGCCGGAGCAGATTGTGGCGGCGCTTCTCGATGTCTCGGCGACTAAGCTGACGCGCGAGGAACTTGACCGCATGTCGGAAATGATCGAGAAGGCCAAGCGAGAGGAGAACTGAGATGTCAGGCTGGAACGAGTCGGTGTGGTTTTCGATGTTCCTGGGAGCGGCGCTCAAAAGCACGATCGTGCTGGGGGCTGCGTGGATTCTGGCGTTGCTGCTACGGGGCCGCTCGGCAGCGGCCCGCCACCTGGTGTGGACGGCGGCTGCGGCCGCAGTGCTGGCCTTGCCCCTGTTGACGCTGGCGTTACCGGCACTGCGGGTGCCGGTTTCCAGCGAGACGCTACCGGCCAATACAAGCCTGGTTTTCCGGGCGATCGGCATCGCGGGCGTTGATGATTCCTCGGTTCCCGTCACATCCCCCGCTCCGCCCCACGCGGCGGCCTCCCAGGCCGCATTCCGGCGGGATACGCGATTCTGGCTCCTGATGATCTGGGCCGCTGGCGCGGCAGCATCTCTTCTCAAGATGTCGGTCTCCTACGTGGCGCTCTGGCGGATGCGCCGCCATTCCCTGCCGCTCGACGACTGCGGGCTTACTTCGAGTTTGGCGAAGTCCCTCGAGATCGAGCAGCCTGTGCCGGTCTTCGAGACCGCGTCAGGCGGCATGCCCATGACCTTCGGATTCCTTCGCCCCGCGGTGTTCATGCCCTCCGACTGCGTCGCGTGGACCGAAGAGCGCCGCCGTGTCGTGCTGCTGCATGAACTGGCGCACGTCCGGCGCGGCGATGCGGCGACTCATCTGCTGGCACGCACCGCCTTGAGCCTCAACTGGTGGAACCCGCTCGCCTGGATAGCCTGGCGCGAGTTCCTCAAGGAGCGGGAACGTGCGACCGACGACCTGGTGCTGCGCGCCGGCGCCCGCGCGTCCGAATATGCCAGCCATCTACTGGAGGTGGCCCGTTCGATGCACACCACCGCCTTGGGCAGTTCCGCCGCCGTAGCCATGGCTCGCAGGTCGCAACTGGAAGGACGCCTGCTTGCGATCCTCGATTCACGCGTCAATCGCACCCCCATCGCAGGAGCCGGGACCCCGGCTCTGATCGCGATGCTCGCCGTATTGCTGGTGGCGCCGTTCGCGGCCGTGCGCGCGCAGGATCCCGTGCCGGCACCACCCGTCGCGCCAGAAATCGATGCCACCATTCGTGCGGCGAATGCGCAGAAGAATCACGAAATCCTGGAGTATGCCGCGGCGGCCTACGAGAAGCTGCGGAATTATGACACCGCGCAAACCCTGCTGGAGTCCGCGTTGACCATTCGCGGAGAGGTATCGGGCCAACAGAGCGCGGCCTATGCGGCCGGCCTGGTGAAGCTGGGCGACCTGGAAGCCAAGCGCAATCGGCCGGTGGATGCAGCCAACTTCTACACCAAGGCCGTATCGCTCGGAGATCGTCCGGAGGTTGCTCCGGCGTTGGTATATCTGGGAATGCGCGCGTACGGCAAGAAGGACTATGCCCAAGCCACCGACCTTTTGCAGCGTGCCATCAACGTAGCGCCGTCGGGGCCTGAAGCCGGGCGTGCCTATACGTGGATGGCCGCCGTTCGCGAAGCACAGGCGGGCGGGGCTGCGGCTCCTCTTCCGACATTCCAAACCACCACGGTCTACAACACCACGACCCAGAAGTACGACCTTCTCACATCCGCGGAAGTGGAGTCTCTGCTGCAGAAAGCACTGACGGCCGAACCTCCAGATTCGCTGGATACGGCGGTCACTCTCGAGTTGTATGCCCGCTTCCTGCGCAACCAGGATCGCCAGGGAGAAGCTACCCCGATCGCCAATCGCGCCGCGGAGATTCGACGGCAAAGCATTGCTGCCGATCCGAGTCTGAACAGTGCCACACTTCGTTCGACTACGGCCGTGAAGGTGGGCGGCGGAATCAGTGCCCCAGTCGTACTTTCTAAGACTGATCCCGCCTACACCGAAGAGGCTCGCGCGGCAAAGTACCAGGGAACCGTGCTTCTGGGAGTCGAAATTGGCCCCGACGGAAAGGCGCAAAACGTCCAAGTGGTTCGCAGTCTGGGGCTGGGACTCGACGAAAAGGCTATCGAGGCCGTGAAACAATGGCGATTTAAGCCCGGCATGAAAGATGGCCAACCCGTGACCGTCCAGGCCAACATCGAAGTCAACTTCCGCCTCCTCTAACACTCCCGTGTCACTCTTCCGTGATGTTTTCATCGGGCTGCGGACGTTGCGCCGCAGCCCCTGGTTCAGCCTCGTCTCGGTTTTCACTCTGGCCCTAGGAATCGGTGCGAATACCGCGCTGTTCAGCGTCGTCCACGCGGTGCTGCTGCGCTCTTTTGGGTATGCCGACCCTGGCCGCCTGGTGCAGATTTCAGGAACCAACAAGCAGGGGCAAGCCACTGGAGTCTCGATCCCGGATTTACGGACCTTTCAGACGGAGGGGAGTTCGTTTCGTCAAATCGGGACCTCCCGGCTGCAGACGTTCACATTGCTCGGACCGCACGAGCCCGAGAATCTTTACGGCCAACTGGTCTCCGCGGAGTGTTTCGCAACGCTCGGCGCTTCTCCGCTGCTCGGACGGACCTTTGCCGAGGGAGATTTCGAATCCGGCGCGCCGGCCGTAGCGATCATCGCCCACCGACTCTGGCAGGGCAGCTTTGCAGGCGACTCGGCAATCGTGGGGCGGCGCATCCTGTTGAACGGCGCGGAATATTCGGTGATCGGCGTGATGCGTCCGGAATTCCAGTACCCGCATCCTGTATTTCAGGTGTGGACGCCGTTGCAATTCACACCCGCCGATCTATCCAACCGCAACCTCCACACCTATACGCTGATCGGCCGTTTGAAGCCGGGCGTCACACGGGAAGCCGCACAATCCGAATTGCGCGGCATTTCCGAATCGCTGGCCAATGAATTTCCCGCAACCAATACAGGCTGGAAAGCTACGGTGCAACCGGTAAACGAACAGCTCGTGGGCAACCTTCGGACGGTGCTGTTCGCCCTCCTGGGGGCGGTCGGTTTTGTCCTGCTCATCGCATGCATGAACGTCGCCAATCTCATGATGGCGCGCGGCATGGAACGTTCCCGCGAGATGGCGGTGCGCACGGCGTTGGGCGCGTCGCGCACGAGATTGCTGATGCAGTTGCTCGTCGAGAGCCTTTGGATCGCATTGACTGGCGGCGGACTGGGCGTGCTCTTCGCCCACGGATGGCTGCGCGGCCTGCTGGCGATGCTGCCTTCGCGGACCATCGCGATTCTTCCAGGCGCCGAGCAGGCGAGTCTGAACGGCACGGTGCTGGCGGTTTCGATCGCCGCCACCATCGTCACAGGAATCCTTTCCGGCCTGCTGCCCGCGTGGCAAATCTCACGGCCGAATATCGAGGAGTCGCTCAAAGAAGGAAGCCGGTCGAACACGGACAGTTTGGGGCGCAGGCGGCTTTTGGCCGGCCTCATCGCGCTCGAAACGGCGCTCTCCGTGATCCTTTTGGCCGGCGCAGGGCTGCTGATTCGCAGCTTTGCCAACCTGCTCGACGTCCACCTGGGCTTTCAGCCGGAGCATGTCCTGAGCTTGCAGATCCCGTCGGAGTGGGTCTCGCTCACGCAGCGCAACGACCCCGGCGAGAACCAGCGGAAGATGCAGTATTTCCACGACATTGTCGGGAAGGTACAGGCGATTCCGGGCGTCAGCGCGGCGGGGTTGGTGACGGTGCTGCCGCTGGGTTCGGTGCAGATCAACACGCGCATCTTCATCGAAGGCCGCCCGGCTCCAGGCCCAGGGGAAGATTTGCGCGTCGCCTATCGCGCCATCAGTCCCGACTACTTCCGCACCATGGGAATCCCGCTGCTGCGCGGGCGCGCTTTCACCGAGAACGACCGCAATGGCCAGCCCGGAGTGGTGATTGTGAGCGAAGTGATGGCGCGACATTTCTGGCCGAACGAAGACGTGGTGGGCAAACGAATCAGCCTGGCGAATGCGACCGAGGGGCCGTGGTTGACGATCGCCGGTGTAGTGGGAAGCGTGCGTGCCAACGAGATGCGCGGGGATCCCGATTCGGAGCTCTACACCAGCTACCAGCAGACCCTGCTCGCTCCCCAGGTGGCTGCGGTGGTGCTCCGTTCCGCGCTCGATCCGCTGGCGCTGGCTCAACCGGTACGCGCGGCGATTCACGAGATCAACGCGCACCAGCCGATCGCCGATCTGAAGCCCATGAGCCAGGTGGTTGCGGAGCGAGTCGCCCGTCCACGACTCTACACGGTGCTGCTAGCGGTGTTCGCGGCCCTGGCCCTTCTGCTGGCGGGGGCCGGCATCTTCTCGGTGATCTCGTGGACGGTCATAAGATCCACGCATGAGATCGGGATTCGCATGGCTCTCGGGGCTACTCCGCGCCATGTGCGGCGCGCGCTGGTGGGGAGGTCGATGCTGGCCGCGGCTGCCGGTGCGCTACTTGGCCTGGGAGGCGCGGCGGGGTTGACGAATCTTCTGCGCAGCGAGCTGTTCGGGATATCGGCCATCGATCCGCTGACGTTTACGCTGGCTCCGTTGGTGTTGGCTGTGGTGGCCTTTGCCGCGGCATATTTGCCGGCTCGCAAGGCGACTCACATCGATCCCATGTCGGCGCTGCGAACATGACTTACTGGTGTGGATGGTAGAGACACTACGGGTTAGAGAAAAGGTATCGAACGACGTTGCGGCGGCCGGTCCCGCGGGATGATACCCCCTCCCCAGAAGGTATCGATCCTGTTTCCGGCCGCCCCAGATGTTTTTTGAGGCCGTTTTAAGGCCTTCTGACTCATGGGTTCGAACCCAAGACCCCGCGCTCGAAAGCTTGAGGGCTCAGATCCCACCTGAAATGCAACGTAATCCTGGCCAGGATAAAGCTTGTTGCGGCTTGCGCGGTGGAGCGAAAGCCTCTTACAAGTCTGATGGTATCAGGTGGTGTCAAGGGTTCTGAGGGCACTGAGGGCGGGTGCCTGTTGATTTCATAGGAATTACAGTTCCAATAATCTTGTGATCGGCGGGAGGGCCAATATCCGGGGGACCGCCTTTCGTGAGAACTCCTTCCTTTCAGGCGGTCCGGTGAGTGAGGCGACATTTTGAGGGCGGGTCGGCGCGTTTTGGGGAAGTTCTTAGCACTGCAACTGCAGCGTGTGCGCTCTGCCGTTCCGCCCGCCGAATCGACGCCTCATCATTGAGCGGCAGCATGAGAGGATGAAACCTTCGCGGCACGTGGCGCAAAGATTCGTCGTTGCCGCGTCGACACTTTTCGATCGCTCACCAAATCTGCGGGACGAAGTGGTTTGCCTTCGGTCAGACGTGGTGGACGCTCGAAGAGTCTCGACAGAAAGTGTCGAGACGGCAAACAGGGTGTTTGCGCCACTTCTGTCGCGAAAACTTCCTGGAAACGCTTCTGCACCCCATGAACGCGGGTTTCTCCGCATGGGGTATAGTTTCGTAGAGGTCCAGTTCCATGAAGAAAATGGCAGCTTTAGTTCTGACATGCGTGACCGCGGCGAGTGCCGTCCTGGCCCAGGCGCCCGCTCCGCAGCAACCGCCGCCCGCGCGACGCGGTGGCGGGCAACAGCCGATGCCGCCGGGGCCAAATCCGAACTCGCAGTATCGACTGGGGCCTGATTCGATGCCGCAAGAGGGTGTGCCGAAAGGCGAGATTCGCGGGCCCTACACGCTGCCCAGCAACGCCTATCCAGGTACGCAGCACACCTATTGGGTCTACGTGCCGGCGCAATACGATCCCGCGGTG
This sequence comes from Bryobacteraceae bacterium, assembly GCA_035295745.1. Taxonomy (GTDB): domain Bacteria; phylum Acidobacteriota; class Terriglobia; order Bryobacterales; family Bryobacteraceae; genus JAIQFL01. Next base: position 39,421 of record DATGIL010000031.1, read on the forward strand.
CCGGCCAGCTTGATGGTATTTCAGGACGGGCAGGCATTCAAGGACGAGAAGGGCGATCTGCGCGCGCAGAATGTGATGGACAATCTGATCTACCGGCGCGAGATTCCGGTGATGATCGGAGTGTTTATCAATCCGGGACGGCAGCCGGACCAGCCAGAACCGAGTCCGGAGACGAGTTGGGGCGATGGAACGACCAATCGCGGCATCGAGTACAACACACCGGACGACAAGTACGCGCGTGTGATTACGGAAGAGTTGATGCCCGCACTGAACAAGGACTACAACATCTCGAAAGACCCGGAGCAGCACGGGATCGGAGGATCGAGTTCAGGAGCGATCGCGGCGTTTGCGGTCGCGTGGGAGCGGCCCAACGACTTTCGCAAGGTACTGAGCAGCGTGGGCAGTTTCGTGAATCTGCAAGGTGGGTTCGTGTACCCGGAGCGGGTGCTGGCGTCAGAGAAGAAGCCGATCCGCGTGTTTCTCTGCGACGGCCGGAATGACAACCGCGGGCTGCGCGCCAACGGCGATTACGACGAGAAGCGCGACTGGTTCTATCAGAACGTGCGACTGATGAAGGCGCTGACGCAGAAGGGCTATGACGTGAACTACTCGTGGAGCATGAATCTGCACGGGCAGAAATTCAGCGGCATGATCTTACCGGAGATGATGCGCTGGCTCTGGCGCGACGGGCCGGTCTCCACCGATCCCAAAGATATGGTGGAACGCAGCTTCCGGCAGCCTGCTCAGAAGAAGACCGAGACACCCGCGAAACAATGACCCATGCGGTCAGCGCGCTTTTGCCTGGCCGACGAGATGACCGTTGCGAATCAGGCCGGAGGCCTCGTCGGCAGTCACATCGATCTTGTCGCCATCGAAGTGGATCTTCAGCGTGTAGTGATTGATGTTGGCGATGAAATTCAGATCGAGCAGGAATTCGTTGTCGGCGGTCCACTTGCCCGTGGCTCCGGCGAGGAGATGCAGAGGTCCGTGGGGGCCGAACCGATAGACGCCGTCAAGGCCGAGCGGCATGCTCAGGTCGTCGCCCAGATATTTCACGTCGAGGCGGGCTTCGCTGGCGCCGGGGAAGGTAAGCGAGAGGCTGTCGATCCGGGAGGGATTCAGCGGAAACTCGTATCGCTTGCCGGAGACGGATTTCGCGATCTCGGGCAGTGGGACCACCTGCGCCGCGGTGGGCACTTTCGCGGCCGCCGAGATTTTGGATTGCAGTTGGCGGACAGCGTCGGGCTGTGCGGGGAGAGGTTGGTCCGATTTCACGGCCTGGCGGATCGATCCCGCCATCTGGCCGGCGTTCCCGCCCGCGGTAATCACGACGATCATGTCGAGGCTGGGCCAGACGATCAGACTCTGGCCCCCGCGCCCGGTACCGCCGTACTGACGGCCGTTGGGTCCATCGGAGGCGTTCCACTCGATGCCGAGTCCTCCGGGATCGCCGCGCTTGCCTTCGGGTAGAGCACTGGAGACCTCCACCCAATCGCGAGAGACGATCGACTTACCCTTCCACTGCCCGCCGTGAAGGTAGAGATAACCGATCTTGGCGACGTCCTCGGGATAGAGGTGATTGTCGCCCCATCCGTGGCTGCGGCCTTGCGGATCGGCGGCCCAGACGACGTCGTGGATGCCGAGCGGCTCGAAGAGGTTCTTGCGGGCGAAGTCGAGCTCGGTCTGTTTGGCTGCGGCGCCGATGATCGATCCGAGGAGGTGATATCCCGGGCTGCAGTAGGAGGAATGCGTGCCCGGATCGTACTTCATCGGGAGGCTGAGCGCGAAGCGTACCCAGTTGGCGGAGCGCTTCATCTGCTCGAGTTCCTGCTCGCCGGGAGCGTATCCGCAGTCGAGTCCGGATTCCATGCGCAGCAGATTGCCGACGACCATGGAGCGTTTGCGATCGTCGATATTGGCGGGCTGTTCCTGGGGAAAGAAGTCGAGGACGGGTTGGTCCATCTGCAGGAGCTTATGGCCGATGGCGATGCCGGTGAGAGTGGAGGTGATGGTCTTGGTGACGGAGGCAAGATCGTGCGGCGTGCCCGGGTTGTAGGGGTAAAAGTAGGCTTCCATGACGGCGTAGCCGTGACGGATCACAAGTAAGCTGTGGACGCCGAGGTGGCGGTCCGTTACCTGGTCGACGGCGGCGGCGAGGATTTGGGAGTCGATGCCCTGCGATTCGGGCGTGGCCGTGCGCCAGTGGCGATCGGGCCAGTAGGACGCTGAGGCGGGCTGGGTTTGCGCCAGGAGCGGGCAAGCGAGCAGAAGCGAAATCGCCGAGAGACGGAGAGAAAGGCGACGAAGGGGGAAATCTACGGGCAGGAATTGGTGGACGCTCCGGTTTTGGGTGAGCGGTCTGGTGGTGATTGTGCGTCGCGCGGATGGGGACTGCCGGTTCGTCAACCGAGATGCTGTAGGCTTCTCAGCAGAAGCCGCTCGGTGAGAGTGCAAAGCGAAAGGAACCAGCATGAAAAAAGAATAGCAAGAAGGAAGAAACGAAGATCGAGGAGAAGGGCGAAGAGCGACGAGCAAAGAGTGACGACAAGTAAGGTTGCGGAGATGCAGGAGATGGTGTTGAGAATTATGATCGGAGCGAGCTCCGACGGCCGAGGTGCCGAAATCCGTCTGGGGGTTACCGCATTTCGGGTCGAGTGCTTCGGCGTCTTGTTTGCGTCGAAAACGCCTGGCAGTCAGACTGGGTGGACACGCGAAAAGCGTCGACATGAGTGTCGACGCGGCAAACAGGAGTGTTTGCGCCACAGTGCTTGCGGTCGCAAGCGCACGCACCTACAGGAAAGATTAGCGGAGCACCAGCACGGTGCCCTCGTGCGGCTGCAGACTCACGTCGAGAGTGCTCTTCTGGGGGCCGTAGTCGTGGCCCGACCAGAGGTCGGCCACGTTGCCGGCATGCGGCAACTTCACCGGAATCTTCTGCGCTTCCTCGCCCCAATTGAAAACACACACCAGGCTGCGATCTTTCAGATGGACCACACCGACGCGCAGATTCTCATCGGCAAACTCGGCGGCGACTCCGGTAGGCGGCAGGAGTTTCTTCAGCGTGGCCAGACGGTCGGGCGGCAGGGTGCTGAGATCGTCACCCGATAGCACCAATCCGCCCGAAGCCAGGACCGCGGTGGCGTGGAAGCGATACTCCTCCGCCGGCATGGTGCCGCTGAGCGTGAGGGCGTCGGGATCATTCCACCAAAGGCGGCCATTCTGCCAGTTGCGGTTGAGATTCTGGCGGGCGACCTTCTGGAATGTGTCCCATGAGCGCTTGATGTCGCCCGAGCTGCGCGAGCCGTGGATCAGCCCGAACGAAGCCCAGATGGGGTGATTGCATCCGAGAATGAAGCTGTCGCCCGCGCCGCGCAGGACAGCTTCCATGCCGCGGCGGTAGGCTTCGATGCGCGTGGCGTGTGGGTCGTGGAGATGGCCGCCGTGCATGGCGCCCCAGAAGTTGGCGTCGAGTTTGAAATACGTGACCCCCCAGTCTTTTCGCATGGTGCGGAACACGTTTTCCAGGTGCTTCTGCACCTCGGGGTTGGTTCCGTCGAGTGCATACCAGGGGCCGCGACGCCATCCTTGGAACGTCACTTTGTCGGCCGAAAGGGGTTTGCCATCGTCGCCCTTCATGAACCAGTCGGGATGCTGATGAAAGAGGTGCGAGCCAGCCTCGGCAATGAATGGCGCAACCCAAATCGCGGGCTCGAAGCCCTGCCGGCGAATGGCCTGCAACACGCCCTGGACGTCGCCGCCGAAAGCGTTCCCGGTCTCGAGCCAGTCGCCCATGGCGGGCTGGTAGCCATCGTCGAGCTGCACGTACTTCAACTGGGGGACGTCTTTGGCGATGGCGGAAAGGTTGTCCATCACGTTCCTGGCGGTCACACGGGCGCCGAAGCAATACCACGAGCACCAACCCGCCGGTGGATGCTCGAAGCGCAGCGGCGGATGGTTCCGGTCAATGCGGTCGGCCAGTCGCGTAAGGAGCGCGGCGCGATCGGAGCCGGTAGTGAACAGGAACTCCTCCAGGTCCCAGGTCTCTCCAGGCGCGATCGCGAGGCCTTCAGTGTCGAGCACCACTTCGATGGACTTCGGACGCAGATAGAAGCGGCCGTTGAATCGCCGGCAACTGGTGAAGCCCAGCAACAGCGTAGCGCTGGCGGGCGGCGTCAGGGTCATCATGCCGCTGACTACCTTGGCGTCGGCCGGTTGTGGAAGCTTGTAGTGGGCCAATTCGTCGTAACCCAAGTTCAGCGGCTTGCCGAGTGTGCCCGCCGTCTGCGAAAGCATCTGGAAGCTCTCTCCATAGAGGGCGGTCTCGTCCGGCAGATCGTGCGAGATACGGAAGAGCGCGACCTCGCGGACGTGAATCGGCATGGCGCCGCTATTGGTGAGGCGGGCACGGTAGAAGTCGCCCTCGCGCTGGCCGGTGAGTTTCAGGGAGGTATTGGATTCGACGGAGCGGATCTCGGGCTTGGCGGACCACACGTCAAAGGCCGGCGCGGCGGACAGGACAACAGCACAGCTGAGGAGGGCGAAGAGCGTAAAGAGGTGGCGGATCACCTCCCTACTTTAACGCTATTTTCGATGGTATTCTCGTACGATCGTATTGGGCGGACGCCCAAACTCCCAGCGATCTCCAACAGGTAGACCGCACATTGATCCGCGGATTACCCGCCTGCACGAAGCGGAATTCCACATGGCCCACGCCGCGGCGGCCGACGGGAACCTGGAAACAAGTAGCAGCTATACGGACAAAATCCACTAGAGCTGAAACATTCGTGGATGTGTAAATGATTCCCTGTAACGCTTCCTTTCAAAAACCCACTATTTCGGAGGGGGGCTCGTGCGATGGTTCAGATTGCTGCCAACCTCAGGACCATACCAGACGGTGCCTGCGGTCATGATTGTCAGACTGTCACTACCGCCCTGCAACGTGTTCAAAGGGCGATCGATGGAGCATCCGGGAGGCTGTTCACCCTGTGGGCCGAGTCGTTGGGCCAGCCGCCCACACCAACGAGTAGCGCGGGATGGGCGAAACTGCAGCGCTGCTTCGGAATTGCGCAAGACGACCCACTAGCCGGTATTAGAATCGAATTGGTCCGGGGTGTCTACGACCGAGCCGCCACGATCCTCAGCTCTCCCAGGTGTCTCATTTCACGAATCACCGATCCTGCGATAGCAAATGGGTGGGGATTTTCTCCCATACCGCCGGCATTCCATCCCGCGGCTGGCTTCGATTATGAAATCCAGGTGGGCCAATCTTTCCTGGACCACGCGGACCCCGGCTTCGATTCTTCCGTCCAGCAATGCGGCTTTGCCAGCACTCGTGACCTGGGTTTGCTCAGGGTCACCACTCTAGTTCACGAGGCTGTCCATTGGGCCAACGGTCAGGGTGGCCACACAGAACGAGGCCAGATGTTCAATCCGTTCAATTATGAATTGTTTATTTTGGACTTGAACTGCAACGTTCCGGCGTTGTTCTTCTTACCGCCCGCAATCCGTGTGCCGCAGCTGCCGCAGCATGCGCCTTCCATCTTCGGAATGCCACCATTTCGTGTGGGCACATAATCCCGGCGATCAAATGCGTAGTCGAGCAGTTGTGGAGTGGAAGCGATTTTGTGTCGCCAGCCACTGCTCGCCTTCGCGCAGTCCGAGGTATAGGCATGCGGCACAATCTCGGCACATTGAAGGAATCCAAGTGCGGACCGCTTGCTCACGCGCGCGGCTCGTAAGCTGAGGAGCAAGAGCGCAGGATATCATCCGAGGCATCCTCGGCCGTGGTTATGCCGCCACGACCTGGATGCACGGCCCGTTATTTCACGTGGCGCGTAGATCCAGCGATCACGCTGAAATACGAGTGAGGTGAAGCGCGTTCCCGTTCGTCAAGCCGGGGTGGGAAACTGCTCCTTCATCCACGCCTGCCACCACTCCTCGTCGCGCGCCGCTGCGGTCGCGCCCTGCTCCCCATACAAATAAAAGGTGATTGCCGCCATCACCTGCGCTCCCATACCACAAGTGTTCAGGAGCGCGATTCCCGGCGCAGGCGCCTCCAACTGGATCACTTTGAATGCGTGATCTGAGTCTCTCACCATTTTCACCGTGCCCTTCAGCGGCGCGGTGCTCAGAGACTTCCAAACCGGCTCTTCCGGACCCGGTACCATGCTCGTCACATTGAAGTACGAGCACCGTTGTCCGCGAAACTGGGAGAGGTACAGATCCAGAATTCGGAAAAACGCCGGCCAACCGGATTCCAGGCTCTCGAGCTGGTTGTCCCAGTCATCTGTACTGGCAAAGAGGCTATGGACTACCCGTACCAGGCACTTTCCGCCCGCCCGCGCCTCCACAGTCCATTCCGTCGCCATAGGCGGAGTACCCGGCCCCATCATCTCCGAATTCTCTTCCGCGTACCTCCGTGGTGGGTCCCACGCCGTGATTTTCGCGACGGAGTCCATTCCCGGCCCGAAGTGCGATGTCGACGTTCCCGCGGCCTCGTCCACCTCCGTAGGGACGAACCACGACGACACCCCTGGCCCCGTAGCGATCGCCTCCCAGACCTCCTCGGGCGTCCCCGTTACCTCGACCTCAACCGAAATCGACCTTCGTCCCGACTCTTCCTTCTTCACGCTCATAATTGCTCCTTAATATTGTTTAAAACGTGTTGTTTGTGGAGCACGCACTCACGCGTGCGAGGCCGGCACTCCTGCCATCGCGGCCCTTCTTCCCACCTTCCGCACGGAATCGACGTCGAACCCTTATCCCTTGCCCGGCAAGGGATGCGCCACCACAACCAGTCGATGCGGCCGCCCCCCCGGCGCCGATTCATCGTGATACCGTGCTGCCAACCCAGCCACCACACCCGCCAACTCCCGGCTGAACGCAGCCCGATCCGCAGCCGATCGAAACCGGATCACGGTATCCACCGACAGTGTCGGCAGCCGCTTGTCGAGTTCCTCAGATTTCCCCAGCAGCGCCTTCACCTCGCGCACAATCCTTGCCGCCAGCGCGATCAGATAGCTTGCCGACAGGCGGTCCACAGTACGACCCGGGTCCGCCGCCACAGCTCCCATCGCCGCAGGCGACACGATGTACGATGCCGCCGTTGCTACCATCAGTCTCTCGGTCAGTCCACCCCACGCCCGCTCTTTCGCCACCTGTACCAAGTGATGTTCTTCGAGCGTCCGCAAGTGATAGTTAATCTTCTGCCGTGCGATCCCCAATCGCCCCGCAAGCGTCGCGGCCGAAGCCGGTTCCGCCAGCTCGGAGAGGAGACGGGACCTGGTAGGATCGAGCGCCACCACCGCGGCCGCCGGATCGTCGATCACCTCAACAGCATGCATTCTGGCCTATTAAAGCATTGACAAAGTTATTTGTCAATATGCGAGCGGTCGTTAAAAATGACCGGGGCGGCGCTCGCATCGGCATGATCCTGCTAACCTGCCGCCCATTCTATCCACCTGGATAGACCGCGTCCCATGCCAATGCTAAGCGGGCGGAGCAGCACTCCTTAAAGTTGTCTACCTCGGTCGTGTCTCGCAGCCGGCAGACCCTGCGTTTCTCGCTTCTGGAATGCGACTGCGATCAAAGTATTGCCCCAAGCGCTTTGCACGCGGTCCGGATTGGGAAGTCCGATTCCGGCGGGGTGCCCAACACTTTCGCGCAAAGACCGCAACGTGGTGCCAGCGCCCCTGTCGAAACTCCCGACGCCAGCGATGCAGCCCGTTGGCTGTATCGAAAGACAGAAAACACCGCTTGCTTACGCGCGCGGCTCGTAGGCGAGGAGATGCCCAGAAGGGTCGTGATGCGGCAAACAGGAACGTTTGCGCCTACAGCTGGGGTCGACCTCCAACTCCCGCGCGCTACTCCCTATGGAATGAAAGTTGAGTCTTAACTGTTTGGTCCAAAAGTGAGGCAAATCCACCGGGTATCTTCGTGGCGATCATTCGGGGGATGTGACGCGGATCAGGACAGCCGCCAACTCGGCAGGATGGATCGGCTTAGGCAGGTAGTCGTCCATCCCGGCGGCGCGGCACCGGGCCTGGTCACCGGTCATGGCGTGGGCAGTTATAGCGACGATTGGCGCATGGCGCCCGGATAGGATCTCGCGCTGCCTGATCGCGGCTGTCGCCTCCCATCCATCCATACCAGGCATTTCGACGTCCATGAGGATGGCATCGAACGATTTTTGATCAAAGGCATCCAGAGCTTCGCGGCCATCTCCGACTGCGGTTACGGAGTGCCCCTGTTTCGCAAGCATCGACGAAACAACCTTGCGGATTACAACGTTGTCCTCGGCGAGCAGGATCGAGAGGGGGCGCGATTCGCGGGCTCGTTCAGCGGAAGCGGAGTGGCCCTGCGGCGCGGCGACAGCGGGTGCCGGGATTGTGAAGGAAAAAGTGCTGCCGCGACCCTCTTCGCTTTCCAGTTGAAGCTTCCCGCCCATGGCTTCGACCAGTCGCCTGGCAATCGCGAGCCCCAAGCCCGTGCCTCCATAGATGCGGGCGACGGAGCGGTCCGCCTGGGAAAAGGCTTCGAAGATGACAGCCTGGCGGGCAGCCGGTATGCCGGGGCCGGTGTCCCGAATTGAGAAAGTGAGGCCGGTCGTGGGGCCATCGCCTCTCGGAAAGACTTCCAGTACAACCCGGCCCGCAGCCGTAAACTTCACCGCATTCCCGAGCAGATTGACCAGTATTTGACGTAAGCGGGGCCCGTCGAGGAGGACGGCGGGAGGAACCGCCTCGTGCACGCGAGCCTCCAGGTGTAGGCCTTTGCGAGCAGACGCGAACGCGAGCGTGCGCGTAACTTCATCCAGGAAAGAGCGGAGAGACAGCGGGCGAACGTCCAATTCCAGCCTTCCGGACTCGACCTTCGAAAGGTCCAGAATGTCATTGATCAGAGACAGAAGAGAGTCGGCGGAGACGCGGATGTTTTCGACACACTCGAGTTGCTCGGTGCTGAGCGGAGTGCCCAGGAGGAGCTCGGAAGTGCCTAATACGCCCGCGATCGGTGTCCGAATGTCATGGCTCATACTGGCGAGGAACATGCTCTTGATGCGATTGGCCGCGTCCGCCTTTTCAGTGGCGGCCCGCAACTCCGCCGCGGTACGGCGGAGTTCGAGGAGCTTCATAACCTGGCGGGAAAGTGCGCGCAACGCCTGGATTTGGTCTGGGCACAAAGTGCGTGGAGAATGATCGATCGCACATAGCGTACCGAGCGGGAACTCATCCGGAGTAACAAGCGGGACGCCAAAGTAGAACCGGATATTTGGTGGACCGACGACAAGGGCGTTGTCGGCAAACCGGCCCTCACGAGTGGCGTCCTCTACCATCAGCGGCTGGTCGGGAGTGAGGATTGCATGAGCACAAAAGGCCAACTCCCGCGGAGTTTCGACTGCGGCAAGGCCGACTTTTGATTTGAACCACTGCCGGTCGCGGTCGATCAGGCTGATCAGAGCGATTGGCGTTTTAGCGATATGGGCGGCGAGAAGTGTGATATCGTCATAGGCCTGCTCCGCCGTGCTGTCGAGGACGTCGTAGCGACGGAGAGCTTGGAGGCGAAGCTCTTCGTCGGACGGGATTTCCGCTTTCATTGGAATTGGTATTGTAACGCGGGCTACCCGAGGTTTCTGTCAAATACGGGGGAATCCACTGTTTCGCTTCGCCAGAACGGAGGCCTGATTTGGGGTAACCCACCACGGGGTTGGGCGCTGATTCGAAAGGCTAGCGCGATGGGCGAGACCAAGATCGCTCGCCACACCTTCCGGCAGCCGACATCGCCACCTTTGCCTACCCAACGGCGGCAAGCTGAAAACGCACAGGAGATGACTGGGCGCGAATCAGCGAAGACTATGGGGCGCTATGAATCGCGGGAGGGAGGCTCCTCCATCGCTCCCCGCTTGCCGAATCAGCCTGCCTTCAGTCCACCGGTTGACTAATGCCAATGTTAAATTACTAAAGATGAAAAACGTTGCTCCCCACGGGCAGTGCGCTGCGCAAATGAATCTGGTGGTTTGGCGATACGTCGGGGCCGTACTGAGCATCGTCTCACTTGTATCGGTCGGGAGCGGATGCGCACGCCACCGCGTACAACCTGTCGTCTCCGAGGTTCTGCTCGCCAACGATCAACATAAGGATAGAATCCTGCGTGGGATCTACCCAGGCGAAGGTGGATGGAGATGGACCGCTCCCTCTTTCGCTTTCGCGCTGGATCCGCCTCAAGCCGCCAAAACGTTTCTGGAGCTGGACTTTACCGTTCCCGAAGAGTTGATGGAGAAAAACTCCGAAGTCACGCTTGTGTGTAAGGTGAACGGCCTCGAGGTGACGCGGCGAAGTTATCGGAAGCCCGACCGTTACCTTCTGGCGTCGCCGGTGCCGCCCGATGCCCTCAAACGGCTGCCGGCAGAAGTGGAATTCACCGTGGACCGCTCCGTTTCAGATCCCGGCAAGGGACGGCCCTTGGGTCTGATCGTGGTGTCGGCGGCCCTGAAGGAGTTCGAGCAGACTGCCGAGTTTCGGGATGCCCAACTGGCGGAATCGCACAAGGCCTACGAAAACGTGCTGAAGCATCGCGATCTGCAAATACCGCCCGAGAAGCAGGGCGAGCTCATGAAGTTGTTCCACTCTCTACCGATCTGGGAGAGCCTTTGGTTCCAGAACGTGCGGATCATCAAGAACCCACTCGATCTTTGGATGCTGCAGCAGATTGCCTACGAGATCCGCCCGGATTTCGTGATTGAAACCGGGACGTGGTATGGCGGATCGGCGCTCTATTGGGCCCACACTTTGAATGGCATGGGCCTGGAGAATGCTCGTGTTCTGACGGTCGACATTCAGGATCTTACCGGGCAGGGAGCCTCGTCGAACCCGCTTTGGAAAAAATACGTGGAGTTCTCTCTCGGCAGTTCCATCGACCCTGCGATCGTTGCGAAGTTCGCCCACCGGACGAAGAATTCGCGGACGATCGTCAATCTGGACTCGGACCACTCAATGCATCATGTACTGAATGAGCTGCGGGCATATGCGCCAATGGTGACCCCGGGAAGTTACATCGCTGTAGAAGATACACACCTGGACGGTGTTCCCACTCATCCGGAACAGGGTCCGGGACCGATGGCTGCGGTTCTACAATTCCTGGCCGAGAACCACGAATTCGAACAGGATTTGAGCCGGGAAGCGATGGTGATGACGTCCTACCCCGGCGGTTGGCTGCGGCGCAAGCCGAAGAGCCCGTAGTGACTGCGAGGCATTGCCAGGCCCGTTTAATGTGAACTCACGGTGGACTCTGTGATGGTAGCGGGCAACAATCTCGTTCCCGCAGCCATCCCCAATGAGCCGCAATGACGGTTTTGCCAGGCCCGGCACTACCTTCACACCAGTTGCCAAGGGAATCGACTTGAAAGAGCCGCGCGGCATCGCTTGCCAACGCGCGCGGCTCCAAGTCGAGGGGACGTTAGAAACTCAGCTTCGCGCCGAGTTGGAAAGCTCGGGGCCCGCCCGAGCCAAAGGTCTGATTGACGCGCTGGGTCGGCTGGCCAAACGCGAAGGTCTGCGCGGCCGGATTGGCATTCTTCGTGTCCAAGGTCATCGAGTAGCCGCTCAAATTGGCAATGTTGAAGGCGTTGAAGACCTCCCCGAACACCGCGAGTTTGGCGCGTTCTTTGTAGCGGAACACTTTGGTGACACGGAAATCCTGACTGAAACTGGGGTCGCCGAACTGATAGTCCGAGGGCAGGATCAGGGGATTGATGGTGCCTCCGTTGGCGTTCTTCTGGCCTGCATAGGTGGAGTTGAAGGCGTTCACGGCATTGGTCAGTTGCGCCTTGCTGCATCCTGCATTGAGACATCCGTAGGCCAGTCCCGGAAGGGGTTCATTGCTGCCGGCCGGCACGGTACCGGGCAGATCGAGGCTGCCGACGCTCGGTGTCGAAGGTGTGCGGCTAATGAACGAGGAGTTGACGCTGATGGTGAATCCGCCGCGCAAGTCGACCGTACCGGCCACGTTGAGATTGTGGTGCGGCAGATACTCGCCGTACCCGGCCATCCAGTTGGTGTCGTCCCAGACGGTCTCGCTGAGTCCTTTCTGCAACGCGTATGACGCAGTGAACTGGAAGTGATTCTGGTATCGCTTCGTCAGCTTGACGAGGAGCCCGTCATAGACCGCTCGCCCCTGGTCGGTCCAGAAGGTGATGGTGCCCGAAGAGCATTCGATGCCGGGAACGAAGACTTCATTGGAGGCGCATTTGCGGATCACTGGGGTTTGCACGCCGTTGATGTAGCGGTTGAACAGGTTCTGGTCGACTTCGCCGAGGCTGACATTTTCGCCCTGGCGGCGAGCCCAATCTGCCGTGAGGATCATGCCCTTGCCGAGATCGCGCTGAACGCCAATAGAGGTCTGATAGCTGCGTGCCAAGGGGAAGTGAGTAGGATAGATCTCGACGCCCTGCTTGGCGATGTCGATGCCGCTGACGCTGTAGGCGCCGCTGGTTTGCGGATTGGCGGGCGCCAACTGTGCCTGAATGCCGGGCAACTCCTGGTTAACCAGGTTAACGAACTGCCCGATCGTCATGTTGTACAGAGCATTCAAACTGAGATTCGCGCCCACGGGAAGCGGTGCATTTCCGGCGGCGAAGTTAATGATGCCTGGATAGATGTTGGTGAAGGCACTGGCGGCCAAGGTGCTGCGTCCGTCGCCGGGAGGGCCGATTACCGGGGCTTCGCGCAGCTTGTAATACCCGGGCGTGCTGTCCCAATAGATGCCGGCGCCGCCGCGAATCACGGTCTTGTTGTCCTTGAACGGGTTCCAGGCGAAGCCTACCGCAGGCTGGAACTCCTTCGTGTTATTCACCGTGGGTCCGAGATTGTCGGAGCCCGTCCCGAGGATCGGGGCGAGATACTGCGGCTTCGGAAGGTTGGAATTGTAGAAGCCCTTCTGCGCATTCCAGCCCAGTCCGTAATTGAACGTGAAGCGCTGCGAGATCTTCCACGTGTCCTGAAAATATGCCCGGTATTGATCGTAGTAGCGCTGCGAATCGTAGCCATAGGGAGCCGGGGTGCTGACCGACCCTACGCCAACGCCGCTGAAGATGCTGCTGGCGATGTTCAATACGGGCAGATTCAGCACATCAGCGTCGGTTTTCAGAACGGTGGGAAGCGTCGGGAAGTAAAGAGGAGTCGCGGCGCCAAATATGCCCCGGATGTAGCTGGGCGAATATGCGCCAACGCACATGGGTGTGCAGAATCCCCAGAGTCCAGCCGACTTACTGGGATTCAGATCGCCGCCGAAGCGAATCCGGTGTGTGCCCTTTTGCCAGGTGAGGCTCTCGATGACTTCAAAGCGGCGGGTATTGCGGCCCTGCGGCGCGTTGAAATTCGGACCCACTGCCGGCATGTTCGAACCGAAGAAGGTGAACACGTTGGGCAGACTTCCCGCTACGCATGCGCCAGTGCAGTCCGACGCGACCGACGGGACGTTGTGGTTCCCCCAGTAGTTGTACTGGAAGCGCAGATCGTTCACCACCGAGGGCTTCAGGGTGCTGGTCAGTCCGATGATCGCCTGGTCGGCCCAGTTGGTGTTGTGGGCCCAATTGGACGGGTCGCCGAATTCGAGAGACTGGCCGAAACCGGAATTGCCATCGTGCGAGTAACGCAGGAACAGCGCGTGTTTGTCGGTGAGCCGGTCGTCCATGCGGATGCTGAGCGTCTTCCCGATGTAGGGGCTGCCGTAAGTACCGCTGATGAGCGCAAAGGCGGGATCGGTGCTCTGAACCGAGAGCGCCTGCACCTGGTTCATGTACTCGTAATTGAAAAAGAAGAACAGCTTGTCCTTCTTCAACGGTCCGCCCAAAGTGAAGCCGGGATTGCGGCGCGCGAAGAATGGATTGGGGTCCGCCGGGTTGCGGGCCAATCCGGGATAGGCCGCCATGTTGTGATCGCGGTAGAAGAAGTAGCCGTCTCCGTGATAGGTGTTGGTGCCCGAGCGAGTGACCACGTTGACGGCGCCGCCTGCGGCAATTCCCGTAGACAGGTCAAAATTCACTGAGGACAACTGGAATTCCTGAACCGTCTCCTGCGAGATGTTCATGGAGGACATGCCCCCGCCGACATCGATATTGTCGGAGACGTTGCCTCCGTCCAGCGCGAACAAAGTGCGGTTGCCCGCACCGAGAACACTGACGGTGAACAAGGTGTTGAACTGGGCTACCGATCCCGATGCAATCGTCACGCCGGGTTCGAGTTTCGCCAGTTGGGCGTAGTTTCGGCCGTTGAGCGGCAGATCCTCGATGTTGGCGCGCTGGATCACTCCCTCGATGGTATGCGAATCGTAGTTGATTCCGGCGGCGGCGGCGGCTTCGACGTTGACCACTTCGGTCGCGCCCCCGATTTGCATCGGCAGATTCACAGATGTGGTGCTGCCCGCCTCCACCGTCGCAGTCCGGATCAGGGTTCGAAAGCCTGCCTGTTCGCAGCGCACCTGGTATTCGCCCGCGGGCAGGGCTGGTGCGCTGTAGTAGCCCTCCGTGCTGGCCAACGCGGTCCGGACAAAGTCCGTGTCTTTGTTGGTGATGGTGACTTTCGCGTTGGGAATGACCGCGCCGCTCTCATCGGTGACGGTTCCCGTAATGATCCCTGTTGGCGCCTGGGCGGCTAGTGGAAGGCTGCAAGCAGCCAGCGCACAGAACAGCAACATCGACCTGGATGTTCCCCACATGTAGACCTCCTGAACCCAGTGTGCATTTGGGCCACGGTTTACCCCCACCCACACTCGTTTCGCGGCCCCTCAGCGCATCGGAGCAACCGACCGTTCGGTGGAAAGATATATCAGACTTTGCACCCCGTGTCAACGAAATTGTAGGAACTACGGTCTCACTGAGCCTTTCCGAAATACTCGTTACACGAGAAACCGGCGGGCGTCGATTGACCTGTCACTCCCGGCGACTTTAGGGTCTGGTTGACAGATAAGGCTTTGACGTCGTACCGTCGGTCGAGGGGGTGCTTGCAACAGTCGTAAAGGGGCAGCTCTCAGGTTTCGAGGTGTTTCGTTGCAAAGAGTGATCAAACTGAAGGAGCCCATACCGACATCGGGCAAGGGGAAGCGCGCCAGCAACGTCTATCGCGTGGCCGCCGAAATCATGTGCCGCAAGGGGTACGAAGCTACCTCAATGAACGACATCGCCGAAGCGGCCGGTCTCACGAAGGCGGGCATCTACCACTACATTCGCGGCAAAGAAGATCTGCTGTTCGGAATCATGACCTATGCGATGGATAACGTCGAACAGGGCATCATCGCGCCGGCCATGGAGCAGACGGACGCCGAGCAGAGGCTGTACACGATCGTGGAACGCCATACCCGGAGCGTGCTGGAAGGCGTGGGCGCGATCACGATCGTGCTCGAAGAGATGACCTCGCTCACTCCCCCGCACCGCAGGACGATCACGCAACGCAAGCGCGCCTACTTCGAATTCATTCGCCACACCCTCGAACAACTCGCCTCAGAGGGGAAACTGCGCGACGTCAGTCCTACCTGCGCCGCGTTCAGCATCCTGGGGATGATTCTGTGGATCTCGCGCTGGTATCGCCGCGACGGCAAGATTACCTTGCAGCAGGTGATGAACGATTATCTGCAGATCGCGATGAGCGGAGTCTTGAAGTCGCCACGCTGTGTCACGGGGTGCTAGAGCGGCAAGCGAATGAAGCGGGTTGGGCGACACGCGAAAAGCGTCGAGAGGAGTCTCGACGCGGCAAACAGAAGTGTTTGCGCCACATCTGCCTGCGAAGGTTTACCACGAATTTCTGACTCGGGATACCGATCTACGGCCCGGTCGCTTGCTTACGCGCGCGGCTCGTAGCGCGCGGTTGGTAGCGCGCGATCACGCCTGGCCGACTCTGACCTGCTTGCCTGCCCAATAGGTCTCGCGCAACTGGCGTTTGAGAATCTTCCCGGTGCCCGTCTTCGGCAGGGGCTCCGGCGCGAAATCCACGATGCGAGGGAGCTTGAATGCTCCGATCCGCGTGCCCAGAAACGCGATCAACTCCTCTCGATCCAGGCGTTGCTCTGGTTTGACCACCACCACCGCGGCGGGCACTTCGCCCCACTTCGGATCGGGCGCCGCCACCACGGCGCATTCCCATACCGCGGGATGCGCGCAGATCGCCTTCTCCACCTCAATCGACGAGATGTTCTCCCCGCCACTGATGATGATGTCTTTCTTGCGATCGACGATGTGGATGTAGTTCTCGGCGTCCCACACAGCCATGTCGCCGGTATGCAGCCAATCGCCGCTCATCACCGCGCGAGTCGCTTCGGGCTCCTTGAAGTAGCCGTCCATCACGTTGTCGCCGCGAATCACGACCTCGCCGATCGATTCCATGTCGCGCGGCACGTCCTTCATGTGCAGGTCGACGACGCGGATTTCGCAGCCCGGCAAAGGCCATCCAGCCATCGCCATGTGACGGATCCGGTCGTCTTCATCGGCATACTGGACCGTGCCTTTGGGGCGCGCGGAAGTGGCTACGGGACAGGTCTCGGTGAGCCCATAGCCGGCTACCACCTTGCAGCCGAACGCCTTCTCCATCTGTGCGATCAGCTCAGGCGCCGCCGCCGCGCCCCCGATATGAATCTCGCGCAGAGTGGAGGTGTCGAACTTACCGAGTTGCGGGCAGTTCAGGAGCGAGTTAGCCATCGTCGGAACCAGCGACATGGCGGTGGCTGCTTCCTCCTGGATAGTCCGGAGAACGAACGCCGGTTCGAAGCGCCGGACCATCACCTGTTTGAGTCCGTTCAGCACCGAGGTTTGCGGCCGTCCCCACCCATTGGCGTGAAATAGCGGAATGGTGTGCAGTTCCACGGCGGTATCGTCGTGGTTGAAAGTGCCGCCGACCGCCAGCGCGTGCAGATACAGCGTACGATGCGAGAGCATGACGCCTTTCGGATTCCCCGTGCTGCCGCTGGTGTAAAACAACTCCGCAATCTCGTCTTCCTGAAAAGACGACAGCTCCGGGCGATCGATTCTGCCTCGCGAGAGCAACTCCTCGTACGTGAAATCCGCCAGCGGCGACGGCCCATCGATCGACACCCAACGCTGGATCGTAGGACAGGCCTCGCGAAGCTGTTCCACGTGCGGTGTGAAATCGGTCTCGAACACCAGCATGCGCGCCTCGGCGTGATTCAGGATCGCGATCAGCTCCGACGCCTGAAGCCGCACGTTGAGCGGCATGACGACGGCGCGCACCATCGGCGGACCGTAGTAGCCTTCGAGCAACTGGTGGTTGTTGAAGCTGAGAAAGGCGACGCGGTCTCCCGTCTGAATGCCTTCCGCCAGCAGGCCCGCGGCCAGGCGCTCGCAGCGTTCTCCATATTGCTCGTAGGTGAACCGGCAACCTCCGGACACCACCCCAATCTTGGATCCGTACAGATCGACTCCGCGATAAAGACAGCGAATCGGCGTTAACGGCAGCTTCATGGTGCCCTCTCCAGCTCTCAACCTTAGACGAGATAGCGCTCGCTCTGCAACAGGCGGCGTGCAATTCGGCGCCGCAATTCGATCGCGTCGACCGGTTCATACGACGCCAGGCGGTGCAAGCGATCGAGCGCACCAGGCGCGGGAGCCGCAGCCAGAACATTGCGCGCGGCAATCTCGATTCGCCCCATGGCGTCGCGCAGCAGGACCGCCGTAAAATCGCCGGAACTGGTCGTCGCTCCGTCACGGTCGCGGCTCGCAACCCTGCCCTGCTGTAACAACTTGCGGGAGCGAAGCAGGGCGGACTCCATGACGTATGTATCGATCATCATGTCGGCCAGGTACATCAGAATCTCCTGCTGCTTCTCGAGACTGCCCGGATACTTTTGATGGGCCGCGGCGAGACTCATCAGCACGATCTTCTTCGCGTTTGCAACGAGGCGGCTCTCTTCGTCCGCGGAGCCTTCGGCCGTACCGTTTTCGAGCGCGGCATTCGCCGAAGCCAGCAGCGCGAGTTGACCGCGAGCATCGCGCTTCAGCAGCATCGAGGGAATGAGCAGGCGATTGATCTCGTTGGTGCCTTCGAAGATGCGGTTGATGCGGGAATCGCGATAGGCGCGCTCGACTGCGTAGTCCTGGTGGAAGCCGTAGCCGCCGTGAATCTGAACTCCTTCATCCACCACGTAATCCAGCACCTCGGAGCAGAAGACCTTCACAATGGAACACTCGGTGGCGAACTCCTCCACGGCGCGCAGCAAGGTTTGCGAGGCGTTGGGCTGGTCCCACGAAAAGCCGCGCAGACGGCTCTCCACCAACCCGACCGATCGCCAGACGATCGATTCCGCGGCATAGATGCGAATCGCCATCTCGGCGAGTTTGTGCTGGATCGCGCCGAACTCCGCGATCGGCGAGGAGAACGCCTTCCGCTCCTTGGCATATTTCAGGCATGTGGCGAGCACCTTCTTGGCGCCGCCTACCGTGCCCGGCCCCAGCTTGAGCCGTCCGAGATTCAGAACGTTGAGCGCGATGATGTGGCCGCGTCCGATTTCGCCGAGCACATTCTCCACGGGAACCGGCACATTGTCGAAGAAGAGCGCCGTGGTGGAACTGCCCTTGATGCCCATCTTCTGCTCTTCGGCGCCGCTCTTCACGCCGAAACCGCGCTCTACCAGGAACGCCGTGAACTTCTCCCCGCCCACTTTGGCGAAGACCGTGAACAGATCGGCCGCGCCGCCGTTGGTGATCCACATCTTCTGACCATTCAGAATGTAATGTTTGCCGTCCGCCGAGAGGTCCGCGCGCGTGCGGGCGGCCAGCGCATCCGACCCCGCGTGCGGCTCGGTGAGCGCGTAGGCGGCGAGCATTTCGACATTCGCGAGTTTGGGAAGGTATTTGGCCTTCTGCTGCTCGTTGCCGAAGAACAAGAGCGGCAGCGTACCAATCCCCACATGCGCCGATTGCCAGCCCGACCAGGAGGCATCTCCCGCAAAGTGCTCGGCGGCCACCATCATGGCGGTGATGTCGAGTTCCATCCCGCCGAATTTTTCGGGAATCATGATGGCGGTCAGGCCCAGATCGGCAGCTTTGCGCACGATGGCGAGCGCTACGCCCGGCTCATGATGCAGCACGGCTTCGCGATGGGGCTCGACTTCCTTGGCCCAAAATTCATCTACCGTGCGGGCAATCGCGAGGTGCTCCTCGCTGAGATCTTCCGCGGTGAACACATCGTCGGGGACGCGCTCTTCAATCAGAAATGAGCCGCCGCTGACGATGGGAAGGGTGGTGGTCGCCGTTGCCATATCGTTTATGCTCCTGCTGCCGATTCCTTTTGCCGGTCGAGGCCCGAGAAGCTACCGCCGCTTTCCGCCAACTGCCGCAGCAGCGGCGCGACCGGCCAAAGATCGTCTCCGTGAATTTTGCGAAACTCTTCGATGCGCTCCAGCACTGAGGGCAATCCGACGGTGTCAGCGTAAAACATCGGGCCGCCGCGCCACGCTGGGAAAGCGTACCCGTTCAGATACACCACGTCGATATCCGCGGCTCGCAGCGCGATGCCTTCACCCAGCAGGTGCGCACCCTCGTTCACCAGCGCGAAGAGGCATCGATCGACGATTTCGTTTTGCGTGACGGAGCGTTGTTCGATGCCGGCCTCGCGCGCAGCGTCGGCGATCAGCGCGGCGGTTTCCGGATCGTGGGAAGGCTGGCGATTCTCGTCGTACATCGACCAGCCACGACCGGTCTTCTGCCCGAAGCGTCCCATTTCGCAGAGGCGGTCGGACACCAGCGGTACCCGCACGCCGGGCTTCTCGAGGTGCCTGAATTCCTTGCGGATGCGCCAGCCGACATCCAGTCCGGCGAGGTCGCTCATCGCCAGCGGTCCCATGGCCATGCCGAAATCGTAGAGCGCCTGGTTGACGTCTTCGACGCTCGCGCCTTCTTCCACCAGGAACTGTGCCTCGCGCAGATACGGCGAGAGCATGCGATTCCCAATGAATCCGCGGGCATTGCCGGCGATCACGCCCACCTTGTTCAACTTCCGCGCCAGCGCCATGGAGGTCGCCAATACCTCCTTGCTGGTGGCTTTCCCGCGCACGATCTCGAGCAGGCGCATGACGTTTGCCGGGCTGAAATAGTGGTGGCCGAGGACCATCTCGGGCCGATTGGTGGCCGACGCGATTTCGTCGATATCCAGGTAAGACGTGTTCGACGCCAGGATGCAGCCGGGCTTGGCGATCGCGTCAATTTCGGCGAATACCTGCTTTTTGAGCGCCATCCCTTCGAAGACCGCCTCGGCGATGATATCGGCCTGGTCGAATCCGTCGTAGGTGAGTTGTGGAGTGATCAAGGCGAGACGCTGGTCCATCGCGGCCTGCGAGAGCTTGCCCTTCTTAACGGTGTTGGCGTAGTTCTTGCGGATGGTCGCCATGCCGCGGTCGAGGGCCTCCTGGCTGGTCTCCTTCAAGTTCACCGGGATTCCGGCGTTCGCATAGTTCATGGTGATGCCGCCACCCATGGTTCCCGCCCCGATGACCGCGGCGCGCCGGATCTCGGAGACCGGCGAGTCCTTGGGAATGCCCGGAATCTTCGAGACGCCGCGCTCGGCGAAAAAGGCGTGAATCAGCGACTTCGACTGGCTGGAGTAGAGGCACTGGCCGAACAGTTCCGCTTCGTAGACGCAACCCGCTTCGAACGACAGCCTGGTGGCGGACTCCACCGCATCGATTGCGGCGAGTGGCGCCGACTGCCCGCGCCGCACTTTGCCTGCCTGCTGGCGCGCTCGTTCGAAGATGGCCGGGTCGGCGCCCTGCAGCTTCTCGTTGCGTTCACGCACTTTGGTGTGGGGGCGAGTGGCGGCTTCGCGGGCGAAGGCGATGGAGCCAGTAAGCAGGTCGCCTTCGATCACGGCGTCGACGATTCCACAGGCGAGCGCGTCTCGCGCACTGATCGGCTCGCCGAAAGCGCACATCTCGACTGCCTTGGCGAGACCCGCGAGGCGAGGGAGGCGCTGCGTGCCGGCGGCTCCCGGAATAATGCCGAGTTTGACCTCGGGCTGCCCCACCTGCGCCGAAGGCGAAATCACCCGGTAATGGCCGGACATGGCGACCTCCATGCCGCCGCCGAACGCCGTGCCGTGAATCGCCATGACCACCGGCTTGGCGCAGTCCTCGATTTCGTTTAAGAGAGGATGCAGGCTGATGCGCGGCTTCTCTCCGCTCACCACTTTTCCGAACTCGCGAATGTCGGCGCCGGCGATGAAGGTGCGGCCTCCTCCGATGACGACGATAGCGGTTACCGCAGGATCGGCCGCGGCGGCCTCGATCGCCGCGCGGATGCCTTCGGGCACTCCGGGGCTGAGCGCGTTGACTGGAGGATTGGAGATCGTGATGATGGATACGGAATCTTGGACTGCGGAGGAAACGAGTTCAGGCATGGCCGCCAGACAGTCTACCGACCGGAAGGTAAATCTGTCAATGGCGCGAGGATCTTGACAACTTCAGACGGGATCATCGGGAGCCGTTTTGACAGGTTTCCGTAGCCAATCGGCACGTTCCGGCGTCTAATCTCGTAGGTAGGGTATACTTTGCATAATAAGGACGGTTCCCGAATGGCCCAGCCGAGGCGAGCATTCTTCGTTTTCCCGTTGATAGTACTGGGTTTTGCGTTATTGGGCGGCTTTTATGGGCCGAAGGTTCAGGTATTCGCAGCGTCGGTCGATACGGATCCGAATCCGGAGGCGGAGACCCTTTCCTACGACCGGAATCTGGTCGACACAGTCACCAAAGCGTATGCACTGGTGGAACGGAACTTCGCCGAGCCGGTGAATGCCGATAAGGCGATCTACCGGGGCGCCATTCCGGGGATGCTGCGGACGCTCGATCCGCACTCCAACTTTTTCGACCCCAAAGACTACCGCGCACTGATCGAGGAACAAAAGGGAACTTACTTCGGCGTGGGGATGCAGGTCGCCTCGCGCAATGGAAAGACGGTAGTGATCGCGCCTTTCCCGGGATCGCCAGCCTATAAGATCGGTCTGCGGCCCGGCGACATCATCGTATCGGTGAACGACAAGCCTACCGAGAACTTGAACGTCACCGAAGTCGCCGACATCTTGAAGGGGCCGCGTGGGACGCTGGCAAAGATCGTAGTTTCGCGCGAGAGCGCCAAGGATTACCTCAGCTTCACCGTCGTCCGCGATGAAATCAGCCGGAAAAGCGTCCCCGATGCCTTCTGGGTAAAGTCGGGAGTCGCTTATCTTAAGATTCTGCAGTTCGGAGAATCCACCGGCACGGAAATGGATGAGAACCTCCGGCGCCTGGGTGAGAACAACATCAAGGGTTTGATTCTCGATCTGCGCGGCAATCCCGGCGGCTTGCTCAATTCGGGTGTGGCCGTGGCCGATCACTTCCTGCAAAGAGGACAGTTGGTCGTTTCCCACCACGGCCGATCGAGTGCCGAGCATCCCTACTTCGCGCGTAATGGAAATCACGGCCGCGACTATCCGATCGTAGTGCTGGTGGATCGTAATTCGGCATCGGCTGCGGAAATCGTTTCCGGCGCGCTGCAGGATCACGACCGCGCCTGGATTCTGGGTGAGACGACGTTCGGAAAGGGCCTCGTGCAGACTGTTCTGCCGATGCCCGACAGCACCGCTCTGGCGTTGACAACCGCGCATTTCTACACGCCCAGCGGCCGCCTGATCCAGCGCGATTACACCAACAAGTCGTTCTACGACTACTACTTTCATAAAGACGAGAACGCTCGTAATCTGCAAGACGTCAAGATGACCGACAGCGGCCGGACGGTTTACGGCGGCGGCGGAATTACTCCGGATGAGAAATACACGCCTGCGAAGCTGAACAAGTTTCAGGTGGAAGTATTGCGCAAGTTCGCGCTGTTTAACTTTTCCGCGAAATACTTCGGCGCCAAGGCCGATGCCAGACTGCCGAACGGCTGGGCGCCGGATGAATCCATCGTGAACGACTTCCATCAGTTCATGTTAAAGAACGACGTCCAGTTTACCGAGGCGGAGTTCACCGAGAATCATCAGTGGATCAAGGAACAATTGAAGCGCGAAATGTACATCACGGCCTTCAGCTTCGAAGATTCCCGGCGCGTGGCCATTGAGCAGGATCCCGAGATTGCCCAGGCGATCGACGCGCTGCCGAAGGCCAAGGCCTTGATCGAGAGCGCCAAGAAGCTATTGGTGCAGCGCGTAAATCAACAGGATCGGCAGCCCTAACATCAGCGCCTTACACCCGCAGATCACTGTCCTCGACGCGGGGGGACAATACTGCCATCTGATCGCCCGCAAGGTCCGGGATCTGGGCGTCTACGCGGACGTTGCTCCCAGCGAGACGCCCGCATCCGCACTTGCCGGACGCAAGGGCGTGATCATCTCCGGCGGTCCCTCGAGCGTTTACGATCCGGGCAGCCCTCTGATCGATCCCGGTATTCTCTCTTCCGGGATCCCCGTATTCGGGATCTGCTATGGCCAACAGTTAATGGCCCATCTGCTCGGTGGATCGGTAGAGAAGGGCGACCGCGGCGAATATGGATTTGCGCAGCTCAGCATTTGCGCGCCAGACACCATCTTCCGGGGGCTCGAGAACCGCCAGCAGGTGTGGATGAGCCATCGGGATCTGGTGGTGAAGGCTCCATCCGGATTCGACGTTCTCGCCAGCACGGCGACGTGCGGGATTGCCGCGATGGCGTCTCCCGAGCGGCGGCTCTACGCCGTCCAGTTCCATCCCGAGGTGGCGCATACGCCGAGCGGTCGCGCGATCCTGTCCAACTTTCTCTTCGAGGTCTGCGGATGTGAGCCCGACTGGAATCCGGCGGGACAGGTTCTGGCGCTCGAAGACCAGATTCGCGCGGCGGCGGGCGATCGCAATGTGTTTTTCTTTGTCAGCGGCGGCGTGGA
>DATGIL010000032.1:0-132612 GCA_035295745.1 Bryobacteraceae bacterium
ACGGCTCACGCATTTGCTTCCTGAGGCTTCAGCCCACGGTCTTTCGCCGTGTCCTGCTCAGGTCGCTACATGTTCGAACGAGCAATTTACATGGTGGGCTCCTTACATCCCACAAGATCAAGCCAGGCTTATCCTGGCGCAGCGCGCGTGAGCAAGCGATTGCCGTGACTAGAACGTGATCTTGCCGCCTGTCCGGCACGACTGGTAGATCGCTTCCACCACTTCCAGCGCTTGATACCCCTCGACGCCAGAGACGAGAGGCTTTCGTCCATTCTTGATGGCGTCGCCGAAATCGCGGAATTGGCGTTCGAACGGCTCGAGCGAGATCGCCATCGGATCGGATGCGCCCGAAGCGACCTCTTTCGATACCGGCGCCGGCTCGCCGGAGTCGTTTTCCACATCCCAGGTAGTGAGTTTGTCGCCCGATATGATCGCCGTCCCCTTGGTGCCGTGGAACTCGGTCCGCTCCGTGTATCCGGGCCATATCGCGGTGGATGCCTGGATTACGCCGGTCGCACCACTGGAGTAGCGGATCACGGCGTTCACTACGTCCTCGGACTCGATCTTGTGGAGCGCGCCCAATTGCCACACCCCGAACAGTTCCGCAACGGGCCCCGCGAGCCATCGCAGAATGTCGATGCCGTGAATCGCCTGATTGATCAGCGCTCCCCCGCCTTCCGTCTCCCAACTGCCCTTGATGGCCCGCGAATAGTACGCCGGTGAACGATACCACTTTACATAGCAGTCACACTGCAGCAAGCGGCCTAAACGGCCTTCCGAGATCGCTTTTGAGAGGAACAGGCTGGCGTCGTCAAAGCGATGCTGGCTGACGACGCCCAGGAGGATGCCGCCGTCGCGGGCACACTCGATCATGCGACGGGCGGTGTCCAGATTCGTAGCGATGGGTTTCTGCACTTGAACGTGCTTACCGGTCTTGGCGCAGATCTCGATGGGCTCCAGACGGAAGTTTGGAAAGGTACAGACGTCGACATAATCGACATCCGGATGGCGGCAGACCTCTTCGTAGGTGGAGACGAATTGGGCGCCGTGGCGTTCGGCGAATTTCCGGCCGGCGTCTTCGAAAATGTCCGTACAGACGGTTAGCTCGTAGCCGATATTCTTATAGGCGCGGGCATGCAGATTCGAGATCGCGCCGGTTCCAATCATTCCGATTCTCATAAAGAGCCATTCTACCGGAACCTGCCGATGGGACCATGCGTCTGATTGGCATGCTCCGAGCCATGAGTAGATCCTGTGTCGTAACTCTGCTCCTCTCCATGGTGGTCGTGACGGTCCAGGCGCGCGCCACGGATCCCGATCGCGATTTTTCCGGGAAGTGGGTGTTGGATCCGGCGGCCAGCAACACGCAATCGCTTGGGGCTGATGAAAACTCCCTCACGATCACGCAGGGTGAGGCGGGGCTCACTTGCGTTGCCGGGCCGGGCCAGTGGTCCTACGCGTTCGACGGGAGCGAGACGCGCAAGCAAGCGGGCGACGAAACGCGCACGGCGGTTGCACGTTGGGAAGGCAACGTTCTTCTGATCCACACCCAAGTCAAGGGCGCGTCAGAATACTCAGTCATCGATCGCTGGTCGCTTTCCAGCGACCGGAACACGCTGACCATCGCCCGGCACGTGACTCGAGGCACCGAGGACGTTGAGGGCTCGCTGGTTTACCGGTACCAGAACACCACGGCGGCCGCGACCGAGCCGCAGTCCGGCGGCCTCTCCAGGAGGCCAGAACCGGGCTCAGCCTCCGACATCACCATTCCCACGGGCACGCACGTGCTTCTGGCCCTGATCGGAGAGATCAGCACTAAGCATGCGAAGGACGGCGACCACGTTTATTTGACCACCGCCACCCCGGTGGCAGCGGAAGGACGCATCATTATTCCGCGCGGCAGCGACGTCTTCGGCACGATCACCCGTACAAAACGTGCAGGGAAGCTCGGCGGGAAGGGAGAGTTGTACATCCGTTTCGACTCGCTCATCCTGCCGAATGGCGTGACTAGGGATTTTAAGTCGCGGCCCTCGGGCGAAGAAGGCAAGATGGACGCGAATGGCAAGAGCGTGGACCCGCACCTGGTGCTACTCGCGGCCGGCACGGGCGCCCAGATCGGCGGTGCCACGAAGGGAGTCTCAGGCGCGGCGGCGGGCGCAGCGATCGGCAGCATCGCCGCCGTAATGCTTACACGCAATCAGGACGTGATCCTGCGCGCCGGAACGCACGTGGAGATGATCTTCGATCGCGATATTATCTTTCACGCCGACGAGCTTCCGTATTGACGCAGATTTAGAAGAGTAACATCCCAAACAATTCTCGGCGATGTTCGGTTTCGTGCCTGACTGGTCTGGCCCCCGAAGTGCACGTAGCCAAACCGGAATTAAAGGAGAAATCTGATGTTACTACTTGTTTTGTTGATCATCCTTCTATTGGCTGCCGTACCAGCCTGGCCTTACAGCCGGGGGTGGGGATACTACCCGAGCGGTGGGATTGGGAGTATTCTCGTCATCCTGGTGGTGTTGATGCTGCTCGGAGTGATTCACTGGTAGGGAGCGTCGCTCCCTCGCGGTTGCGGCTTGTAAGTGATTGTAAACATGGGCCGCCCACCCGTCAGCTCTCGTCATGGAGAATCCCCTATATGGCAACCGGTAGCTTGACGCCGATGAATTCGGTCACGTCTTTGTTAGTGGTGAGTTCCGATGAGTTGGATCATCACTCCCTACACCGGATCCTGGAAGACAATTGTAGTCTTCATGGAGCGTCTTCCAGACTTCAGGCGCTGTCGGTATTGCGACAGTATCGCCCCAGGGTCGTCATTTGCGATCAAAGGCTGAGCGACGGAGATTGGCGGGATCTGCTGAACGATCTCCAACACCAGCCTGGCGGACCGCCCTTGATTGTCTCCTCCAGGCTCGCGGACGATCGCCTTTGGGCGGAAGTGCTGAACCTGGGCGGCTACGATTTGCTGACGAAGCCGTTCGTTCCGTCCGAAGTAAATCGCGTCGTGACGATGGCCGCCCAGCGGGGTGTGTGAGTGCGAGTTTATCGCTTTCCGGCAGTTTTTGCGGAGTAGACCATGATGTTCAATGCTCCTCCATCGGGCACGCCCTCGCTTTTGCCCAGTCCAATCGTCTTGATCCGAGTGTCATCCAGGCGGAAATTTTTGACCAGATAGTCCCTCACCACTGCCGCCCGGGCCTCGGTGACCTGATTTTCTTTGTCCTTCTCGCCTTTCATCCCACTCCGCGCAGCGACGACTGCCAGTCCGTAGCGGTTGTTCTCCAGGAAGTCGCCTGCGGGCTTGAGCGATTTTTCATTCTTCAGCTTGGCGGAATCGGGCTTGTCGAACAGTTTGGAACCATCGAATGCAAACTCCTTGTCGGACGGTCCACTCGGTATCTCGCTGATGGCGTGTTTGGCCAACTCGCTGGCGTCCTCGTATCCTCGATTCTTGAAGAAGCCGCGCAGCAAGAAATTGTGCTTGAGGGCCTCGGCGTCCTCCTGCAGTGCCGACGCACCTGCGGTGACCTTCTCATACAGGCCCTTGTCGTTGATGAGCGCTCCTACGGTACCTTTTCCGGTGTTCAACTTGTTGCTGATCGACTCAATGTCCTTCGAGGTGCCGTTGAGGTTCGTCACGGCTTCGCGGGCTTGGTCCAGAATTTCGTCCGTCTTCTTGAGCAGTGCGGACATTTCGATGGGGGGCTGGCTGGCAATGGTGTCGCCGTCCTTCACCGCGGAGCCACCGGTGGATCCAAACGAAACTTCGATGTACTTATCGCCCACCAGCCCTTCCGATGCGATCGCCGCAGTGGAATCGGATTTGACGACATCGCGGGTGCGGCTGGCGAGATCCATCACGACAGTCACCTTTCCATCGGGGCTGGTAGGCAGATCGATTCGCTTGATGGTGCCCTCGTGCATACCACCCACGCGCACCTCGGCCCCTTCCTGCAGACCACCCACATTTTCAAATTCGGTTTTCAGGCGATAGGTGGAACGGAAGCTCAATTGTTTGCTGCCGATCAGAAAGATGCCCCCCGCCAGAATCGCCAACGTGGCCACAACGAAGAGGCCTAATCGAAATGGTTTCATCCATTAACCTCAAGCACTTCCGACAAACTGCGTTACAAACTTGTCCTGACTCTTTTGCAATTCCTGAAAGGTGCCTTCCGCCACAACCTTGCCGTCCCGCAAAAGCACGAGGCGATCCGCGAATGCCTTAGCGCCGCGAATATCGTGAGTCACGACGATGGCCGTCAATTTGCGCTCTTTCTGCTGATTGACGATCAGCTCCCCGATCTCATCTGTGGTGATCGGGTCGAGGCCGGCCGTGGGCTCATCGAAGAGCAAGATGTCGGGTTCGAGCACCAGCGCGCGCGCCAGTCCCACCCTTTTCTGCATTCCGCCCGAGATCTGCGATGGCATCTTGTGGCCGTGATCGCCCATACCTACGCTCTCCAGAAGCTGATGAACGCGCTCGCGCTGCTGCTCGGGAGAATCCTTACTGTGCCGGCTTAACGGAAAGGCGACATTCTCCTCGACAGTCAATGAATCGTAGAGCGCCGCTTGCTGAAAAAGGAATCCGATGCGTTTCCGGAGAGCGGCGAGTTGTTCGGGCTTCAGGGCGGCAACATCTTGCCCATGCATCCGCACCACACCGGAGTCCGGCTTGTCGAGTCCGATTAGCAATTTCAGGAGTACACTTTTGCCGGTCCCGCTGCGGCCCAGCACCGCCAACGTCTCGCCGCGCCCCACCTGCAGATTGACACCGTTCAGCACTTTCTGCTCGCCGAACGCTTTGTGTACATCTTCCACGGAGACCGGCGTCTTTTCTTCGTTGCTGTCATTTGCGTCCATATGCAGAGCTCCTCACGGGAAGAAAACCAGGATCAGGCGCACCAGCACTACATCCGCCAGAATTACGAAGAGAGACGCCAGCACAACCGATCGCGTGGTAGACCGTCCGACGCCCGCCGTACCTCCCGTAGTTCGCATCCCTTCAAAGCAGGCGATTGTGCCGATGATCAACCCGTAGACCATCGTCTTCAGAGTGGGCGGCAGGAAGTCGTCAAACGCGACGGTCTTGAACCCGTTGTCGAAGAACAGTTGCAGGGAGATGGGCTCCTGCAGATTGTTGGCAACCCAGCCCATGAAGATGCCGGCCATGTCGGCCGCCAGTGTCAGCAGAGGCAGCATGAGAATGCATGCCAGAACCCGTGTAGCCACCAGGTAACGGAACGGATCGACGGCAGACGCCTCCATGGCATCGATTTGCTCGGTAACGCGCATCGACCCGAGTTCCGCGCCAATTCCCGCGCCGACGCGGCCGCTGACCACCAGCCCTGTAATGACCGGTCCGCTTTCCTTCAAGATGGAATAGACGATCACCGCGGGCAGCATCGACTTCGCTCCGAAGCGGCTCAAGCTGTCGCGCGTCTCCATAGAGAGCACGACACCCGTCGCTGCGCCGGCGAGTGCTACCAGCGGTAGCGATAGGGTCCCAATCGAATCGCACTGCCGCATCAACTCGCGCCATTCGTACGGCGGAGTCAAAAATGCATGGGCCAGTTTGGCGCAGAAATCTCCGAATAAGCCGAACCACTCGAAGAACGAGACCAACAGCTTGCGAATCTCATCCGTCACGTTGGCCCGATGCGGCGTGGCCACGGACGCGTGTAGCGCCACGCGATTGGCGTGTGTGGACACCCTCAAATCACCCTAAGAACTGGTTAGCAAGTGGAGGGCCAGCCGCTGTTGCCAAAGATCGCGATGTGGCAGGTCCGTTGCAGCAAGAGTGATCAGCCATGCGCTTTGCTACCGCGGTCTTCGCATTCGTCATGAAGTTTGGAGGACCGGGGTTGTTGGTTTTAGGGCTCCTCGATTCCTCGTATCTGATCGCACCGTGGGGAAACGATCTGCTGGTGGTCGCGATGACTGCCGGCCATCCGGACATTAGCCATGCACTATACTATGCGGCGATGTCGACCATCGGGTCGGTGCTGGGGTGCTTGCTGATCGATGTGACGTTACGCCCTGCCGGCGCGAAGGGCTTGGAAAAGCACCTTTCGAAGAAGCGGCTCCAGCGGGTTCGCGATAAAGTCAGGAAGAACGCTGGTTTTGCATTGGCGCTCGCCTCGCTGGCGCCGCCTCCCTTTCCGTTCACCGCCTTCGTGATGGCTGCCGCGGCACTGCAGTATTCGCGCAAACGCATGCTCGCGGTTGTTGGTACAACGCGCATGCTGCGCTTTGTCGTACTGGCGCTGCTGGCCGTACGCTTCGGGCAGCGAATTCTGGAATGGGGCAAGAATCCAGTGGTGCAAATGGTGATGATCGGGCTGATTGTCTTTTCGATTGTGGGGAGCATCGTATCGGTGGTCGGGTGGATCAAGCGTAGCAAGTCGAGCGCTCCAGCGGCGTCGTTAGTGGGGTCGCCTGAAAGAAGGTAATAACGCGACGCTCCGCAGCGCTTCGTGATCTGATATACAATCACCCAATGGTTCGGATGTCGTTTAGGGCGCTGATGGCTGCCCTGTGTCCGCTCGCCATCGGTCTCTCCTGGCAATCGCCATCGCAGAATGGCCCTCTTACCCCTGTCGCCAAGCGCGCAGAAACGGCGAGTTTGCTCGCACCCGGCGCGATCCAGGTAGATGCATCGCTGGTACTCATTCCTACGAACGTAACCAATTCTTCAGGATTGCCGGTGACCAATCTGTCCAGGGATGACTTCCGGCTCTTCGAAGACAATGTCGAGCAGCGCATCACATTTTTCAATCAGGACGACGCGCCCATCTCGATTGGCATGCTGTTCGATACCAGCGGCAGCATGCACGACAAGATGCACAAGGCGTGCGAAGCCGCGGCCGCCTTCTTCAAAACTGCCAATCCCGAGGACGAGTTCTTCCTGGTGTCGTTTGGCGACCGTCCGCGACTCGCCATGAGCTTTACCCCCGACTCCCAGCAAGTCTATCAACGGATCGCGACGCTTCGGCCGTTCGGCCGCACGTCGCTTCTGGATGCAATTGACCTGGCGTTGAAGCAGATGAAGATGGCCCGGCATAGAAGGAAGGCTTTGGTGATCGTGTCCGACGGCGGCGATAATTTTAGCCGGAGGTCGCCCGGGCAAATCAAGAACGCCCTCCTCGAGTCAGACGTGCAACTTTATGCGATGGGCATTTTCGGCGAAGAAGCTTCCCACCGCCACACAACGGAAGAGCGCGAGGGTCCGCAACTGCTGGACGATCTTGCCTTGCACACCGGTGGTCGGCACTATCCCGTGGCTAATCTGGAAGACCTGCCGCATATCAGTATGCGAATCAGCCGTGAGCTGCGAAGTGAGTATGTTCTCGGTTACTCTCCAGCGGATACGGCACGCGACGGGAAGTACCATCGCGTGCGTGTATCGCTTACGGTCCCTGGGGAAACTCGGCAGTTTCACACCGCCTATCGCCAGGGCTATTACGCGCCGGGACAGTAACAACTTACCAACGGAATCCGAAAGTGACCGGGATGTAGTCGGTGTGGAACTGGCCCATGAAGATGCGGTTATACTTCGCTTCCGCGAAGATCTTGCCGTGGAATTTGGTGCCAAACGCCACTCCCGCCCCGACATCGATGCCCGGCTTGTTCACCGAGTAAGAAGCCAGGATCTGAGTGGTTGGGATGGCCACCGGGTAGAATCCAAAGAAGGGATCGAAGCCTGGAACGACGGCCACATTGGGCTGTGTAAAGTCGATAATTCGATGATACAGCCCGCCGCCGCCAGTGACATAGAAGTCCACGTGACCCTTGGGGTTGAGGTGGACGATCGGGTCGAACGTGGCTGAAAACACATGCATCCCGCCACCCGGAACTCCGATATTACTCAGTGTCGCCGAATTGATGCCGAAAGAATTATAGTTTAGATTGATGTTCGCGCCTAAGTAAGGCACAAAGTTTACGCCGAATCCGCCGCCGATGTTCCAACCGTTGTCGACTTCCCGTCCGGTGTTGCCTACTGGAGTCGTGAAGCCGCCACCCACGCCGAAAGTAAAGCGTGGGGCTTCCTGAGCCGAGGCTACGGTTAGAGCCAGAATGCCGATAGATGTTGCCAAAACGAAGTTTTTCATTGGATTGTTAGTTCTCTCCCACCTGAATGTTCGAGTCGCACTTAGAGTTGAACTCGTGACCCTTTCCCTGCAATTGCTACTCCGGTGTGCGTGATGCAACGAAGGAGTGGTGGCCCGCTACAACGCCGCGGTAAACTCCTTTGCGACGCTTTGCCTTATACTTTTTCTATCGGTTGAAAGGCGAGGAGGATGGGATGGCGACAGTAAAATTCACATTGAACGGCAAATCGCAGACGGTGGACACGGCGCCAGCCATGCCGCTGCTGTGGATTTTGCGCGACACACTGGGAATGACAGGCACGAAGTTCGGCTGCGGCATGGCCCTCTGCGGCGCGTGTACGGTTCATGTCAACGGCCAGCCCACCCGCTCATGCATCACCTCGATTGGGAGCATCGCCGGAAAGAGCGTCACCACCATCGAAGGACTGTCGCCAGATAGCAGCCATCCCGTGCAGTTAGCGTGGGTGGAGGCGGACGTGCCGCAGTGCGGTTACTGTCAATCCGGGCAGATCATGACGGCCGCCGCTCTGCTGGCCAAGACCAAACAACCGACTGACGCCGACATCGACGAGGCACTGCGCGGCAATATCTGCCGCTGCGGTAACGTACCAAGGCATCCGCCAGGCGATCCATCGGGCTGCTGAAATGATTCGGAAGGAAGGTAGCCGATGAGCGCCATGAACCGGCGCAACTTCCTCCGCACCACCGCCGGCGCAGCGGGCGGTCTGCTGGTGGGCTTCCATCTGCCGCAGCGCTCTAGGATCCAGGCGGCAACGACGTCGCTGAAGCTGAATGCGTTCATACACGTTGGAACCGACGACTCAGTGACGCTATTCATACACAAGGCCGAGATGGGCCAAGGCACGGTGACGTCACTCTCGATGTTGCTGGCTGAGGAACTGGAGTGCGACTGGAAGAAGATTCGCACCGAGTTTCCGGGAGTGGACCGCGAGTTCGGACCGAACCAGGGCGTGGTGGGGAGCGCGAGCATCCGAAGCTCCTGGGAGTCTTTGCGCAGGGCCGGCGCCACCGCGCGCGAGATGCTGATCGGCGCGGCGGCGCAACGATGGGGAGTAGATCGCAAGGTCTGCCGTGCGGAAAACAACAGCATTGTAAACACCGCCAACAATGAGCGGCTCACGTTCGGAAGCTTGTCTACGGAGGCGTCCATGCTGCCCGTTCCAGCCAATCTGGCGCTCAAGGATCCCAAGGATTTCCAACTCATCGGAAAGGCGAGGAAGCGCCTGGACACTCCCGGCAAAGTCAACGGAAGCGCCACTTTCGGGATCGACGTGCGCCTGCCCGGGATGCAGTACGCCGTAATCGCGCGCTGCCCGGTGTTTGGCGGCAAGGTGGCGAACTTCGACGCCACCAAGGCCAAGGCGATTCCCGGCGTGAAGGGTGTGGTGCCAGTACCGAGCGGAATTGCGGTGATCGCGGACAACACTTGGTCGGCGATGGAGGGACGGCGGGCGCTCCAGGTGCAATGGAACGAAGGGCCAGTGGCGGCCTTTAGCACTCCTGGGATTACGAAGAGTTTTGCCGAGAGCATGTCCCAGCCTGGCGCGGTGGCGCGCAAGGAAGGCGATGCGGCGACGGCTTTGGCGAGCGCGGCAAAGAAGATCGAAGCCGTGTACGAGGTGCCATACCTGGCGCATGCTCCCATGGAACCGCTCAATTGCGTGGCGGATGTGCGCGCGGATCGATGCGAAGTCTGGGCCTCGACACAGGGACAGAGTGCGGCTCGCGCAGAAGCGGCGCGGATCACCGGTCTAAAGCCGGAAAGCGTAAAAGTCTACACCGAGTACATGGGCGGCGGGTTCGGACGCAGAGCGCGGCCCGACTACATCGGTGAGGCGGTGGAGGTCTCGAAGGCTGCCGGTGTGCCGGTGAAACTCACCTGGTCGCGCGAGGACGATATGCAGCAGGACGCCTATCGCCCGGCGTCGTACAGCCGCTTTGAAGGCGGCCTGGACGCGGACGGGTGGCCGGTCGCATGGACCACGCGTATCGCCTGTGCACCGTTCGGCGGGATGCGCGACGGCCTCTCGCGCACCGGCGTGGAAGGCGTGTCGACGATACCATATGCGATTCCCAACGTTCTGGTGGACTATCACGCGGTGGATCCCGGGATTCCGGTCAGCTACTGGCGATCGGTGGGGTATTCGCAGAACACTTTTTTCGCGGAATCGTTTGTGGACGAACTTGCCGCTGCCGGCGGAAAAGATCCGGTGGAGTTGCGGCGTCGACTCCTGGCCAATTCGCCGAGACTGCTGGCGGCGCTTGACCTGGCAGCGGAGAAGGCCGGCTGGGGCAAGCCGCTTCCGGCGGGTAGGGGACGCGGCGTATCGGTGGCCAACAACATCGGCAGCAATACGGTGCAAATCGCGGAAGTGTCGGTGGAGCGAGGCAAGCTGAAGGTTCACCGCGTGGTCTGCGCGGTAGACTGTGGGCATGTCGTGAATCCCTGGGGCGTGGAGCAGCAGATCCAGAGCGGCATCGTGTTCGGTCTGTCGGCGGCGCTCAAAGGCGGGATCACGATCGATCGGGGGCGCGTGGAGCAGAGTAATTTCGATCGCTACGACGTGCTGCGCATCGACGAGATGCCGAAGGTGGAAGTGCATATCATTCCGAGTCAGGCGGCTCCCGGCGGAATGGGAGAGGCGAGCACCCCAGGAATCGCACCGGCGGTGTGCAATGCGATCTTCGCAGCGACGGGCAAGCGAATTCGCAAGCTGCCTTTGAAGGGCGCGGATTTAGGGTAGATAAAAATCGTGTCCCCTTTGCGGCGAAGTCCACGCTTCTATGTACAGGAGGCGAGGCCGGATGTCGCTGTTGGTTTGCGCCAGCGGCACGAACCACTAAACGGATTTGCAACGCGAAGAAAGCCGCTACTATTTTCGAATCGAGATCGTCTGCTGACCCTTGGTGTACGCGGTGTACTCGGTACCTGCGGGGGCGGCGATCTCCTTAGCGTGCCTCGGCATCTTCGGAAGCTCCAATGGCCGGACGTCATCTCTATTGCCGCCGCCGATTCTAAGGGTCAACTTGCTGCCCTCTGCTGCCGTGACCTTTTTCAGCCGGAAGGTCTTTTTCTTTCCGCCTTCCACGATTTCCCCCTGGATTGCCGCGTTCTTCGGAAGCACCGTCGTAGCCCCGACTACAAAGCCATCCGGCGCGGTGAATTTGATCGTCTGGCCCGCTTCCGCGTCAGCGGGAATGTCTTCGGCGAGCCGGATAGTGAGCGGCAAGGCGTCTGGAACCGATACCGATTGCGTAGCCGCCGGGACAACTGGAGGAGCAGGCGGTGGTTCGGGAGATGTGGCGGTGGGCTGCGGCGTACTATTCGTCGCGGCCGGTTGTGGGGGAGGAGCCGGTGCGGTAGACGGCGCAGTTGGCGACGGCTTGGCGGCCGCCGCCATCGGTTTCACATTCGCCATCGCTTCGAGAATCTCCTTCGGCACGCCGGCCTTGGAGAGCCTGGCGAGTTCCGGATTGGAGAGATCGAAATTCGTCGGGGTCGTCCGAATCTGCCGCAGAATTAGGTCTGTTGGGACTTTCGCGTCGACCACCATATAGACGATTCCGTTGTTGTCGAGGACCTTGCCTACTGGAGGCGCAGCGTCCGGTTGAGGTTGCGCCGGGGTCGTGGCAATTGCCGGAGGCGCGGGGGCGGCGCCGCGATGGGTCAGTATCCACCATCCTCCGCCCGCTGCAGCCAGCACCAGCACTACGGCGCCGGCGATGAGCGCGATCGGCGGTTTGCTTTTTGTCGCAACCGCCGGCGCCGCGGGAGCCATGGTGGAGGCGGGCCGGTTTTGCAGGGCCGACAGTACACTGCGCACCTCCTGCATGCTCTGCCAACGCGCCACCGGATTCTTGCAGAGGCACTGTCGGATGATCTGATCGAGCAGTGGCGGCACATGCGCCGAACTCTCCGAAACAGGGCGAACCTCGTCCCGGAGAATCGACGAGAGCGTCGAGAGTGTGGTGTCGCCCGTAAAGGCCCGACGGCCCGTGACCATCTCGTAAAGCACCACACCGAAGGAAAAGATGTCGGAGCGGGCGTCGACTACCTTGCCTTCTGCCTGTTCGGGCGACATGTAGCTGACGGTTCCGAGGATGGAGCCCTCGATGGTAATCGGGCTGGCCCCCAAGGTGGCCGTCTTGTCAGTGAGGTCGATAGAACTGGCGCCGCGCGAGAGTTTGGCCAGGCCGAAATCAAGAATCTTCACGAGGCCGGTCTGCGTGACCATGACGTTGGCAGGCTTGAGGTCGCGATGAATGATTCCGGCGGCATGCGCGGCCTGCAGGGCGTCGGCCATCTGCACGGCATATCCCAGCACTTCGGCCACAGAGAGGCCACCGGGTGGGATCAGGTCCGCCAGATCTTTGCCCGTGACGTACTCCATCACGATGAATTCGGTGCCTTCCTCGAAGAGCACGTCGTGAATGGTGATGATGTTGGGGTGATTGAGGGCGGAGGCGGCCTGTGCTTCCTGTTGAAACCGGGCGCGGCGTTCAGCGTCTCCCGAATGCGATTCGGAAAGCACTTTGATTGCTACGGTTCGATTGAGGCGGAAGTCCTGCGCGCGATACACATCGCCCATTCCGCCGGAGCCCAACTTCTCGATCAGTTGGTAATGCGAGATCTTACGGCCTACCATGAATTTCCGCTCGTCCCTCCAGAGGTCGTACCATTTCACAACATCCGGCGACTCCGCGCAATTGTCCCGGGCGCGGTATACTCATGCGCGGAATGTCTCAGCGCATCCAGATCTTCGTCACCGGCGGCACCTTCGATAAGGAGTACAACGAGCTCACCGGCGAGCTGTTTTTCCAGCGCACGCACATCGGCGACATGCTGCGCTTGGGGCGCTGCCATCTCGACGTGCAGATCGATTCCTTGATGATGATCGACAGCCTTCAGATGACGGACAGCGACCGGCAATTGATTCTGGATCGTTGCCTCGCGACGGGCCCTGATCGCATCGTCATCACGCACGGGACGGACACGATGGAACTGACCGCCGCACTGCTTGGCCGCGCCGTCTCCGGAAAGACGATCGTCCTCACCGGTGCGATGGTGCCCTACACTTTTGGCAGTTCTGACGGAATGTTTAATCTGGGGACCGCCCTGGCATTCGTACAGACTCTGGCGCCGGGAGTCTACGTGGCGATGAATGGGCGCTGCTTGCCGTGGCATTCCGTCACCAAAAACCGGGAGCGAGGGATTTTTGAGGCCGTTCCGGGGCTCCGCAAGGAATCCTAGCGCTAGGTGAAGAGGGCGCTGGACCGGGTTCGCTCCCTCACGGTCGCGGCTCGTAACGCACCAAATACGTTCGCGCGATACGTGTGCTTACGAGCCGCGCGCGTAAGCAAGCGATCACTAATCAGAAGGCGGCGGCGCTCCCTCACGGTCGCGGCTCGTAACGCACCAAACACGTTCGCGCGATACGTGTGCTTGCGAGCCGCGCGCGTAAGCAAGCGACCATTAATCAGAGGGCGGCGACGCTCCCTCACGGTCGCGGCTCGTAAGCTACCCTAACACGTTCGCGCGATACGTGTGCTTGCGAGCCGCGCGCGTCAGCAAGCGATCTTGAACCTATCCCGGCAACCTGCTACGGTTGGACTCTCTGCAAGGCGACGGTGGTATCGGCGGGAACCGCAACCAGAGGGTCGCCGTGCAGGTAGCCGAGCGAGGCCAGGAACAGATCCATCTGACGCAGGACAAGAGCGTGCCACGGCGAGCTATCGCTGCGGTTGTAAAAACCGTGGCTCTGGTTCTCGGCGGTATAGAATTCGGCACGGGTCCCCACAGCGATCAATTGGCGCGCGAAGTCGCGCGCCTTCTCCTGCAGCGAATCTTCGGTGCCGAAGAACAGGATTGCGGGAGGTCCACCCGGATTCACCTGCCAACTGGTGATAAAGGCGCCTATCGGACCCACAGCGGCCGCCGCCTGCTCCGGCGTCATACGGCTTCGCTCCGGGAAGCCGAAGGCGGGGTTCACGAGCACCAGCGCATTCGGACTTGACGAGACCGAGAGATCCTCATCGCGCGGTGTAAAAGATGAATTGTAGGCGGCGAATGCAGCAATGCTGGCGCCCGACGAGCCGCCTCCCGCAATCACACGCGCCGGGTCGATTCCCAGTCGCAGAGCATTCAGCCGGAACCAGCGAACCGCGCTCTTGGCGTCCTCAGCGCACGCCTCCAGAGAGGTATGGTGTATGCCGCGATCCGGTACTCTGCCGACGCAGCTACCATGCCACGCGCGGCGAGGTATGACGCGCTGCTGGCGAACTGCGACGGACTTCCGGTCGCGCAGTTACCTCCAAAAAAGAAGATAATCGCGGGCCGCCGATCCGACTTCGTCCAGCCGGGTGGAAAGTAGAGGTTCATCTTCAAATCACCCTGTGGCGTCGTCTTATAGATGATCACTGCTTTGTTGTCGACGGGTTGGAGATCCGCGTCAACCGGTTTCAACGCGGCGGGCATTTGACTGCCCACAAACAGGAGCGCAAAGGCTACTCGCAGGCGCATTTCTCCTCGCAACGCCATCTTCTCTCATAACAATCTCGCCGGCAATCACTCCGCGCCTCCGGGAACTATGGTTTGATCGTTCGGCGAAGGCTTATTGAAATAATCCCGGTCAAACCGGCTCCGCTATGAAAACAAAGCAATTAACTACTGGTAACGCGGGACGGCGGATACCAGCAGATTCCCGACCCCCACGTGCTAAACTTAAGTGATTCGCCTACATGGATTTCCTTAAGGGCCTCAA
The DNA here is from genome assembly GCA_035295745.1 of Bryobacteraceae bacterium. Taxonomy (GTDB): domain Bacteria; phylum Acidobacteriota; class Terriglobia; order Bryobacterales; family Bryobacteraceae; genus JAIQFL01. Next base: position 14,894 of record DATGIL010000032.1, read on the forward strand.
CGCGCAGCAGCGGGAAGCGGTGAGTCATACCGAGGGCCCGCTACTGATCCTGGCCGGCGCAGGTAGCGGCAAGACGCGCGTAATTACTCATCGCATCGCGCACATCATTACGACGCGGCGAGTGCCGCCTTCGTCGGTGCTCGCTGTGACGTTCACCAATAAGGCATCCCGGGAGATGCGCGAGCGAGTGGAGGCATTACTGGAAGGCGTGGAACTGCAGTCTTCCCCTATTGTTTCCACGTTTCATTCTTTCTGCGTGCGGTTGCTACGGCGGGACGGCGATCCCCTGGCTCGGGTCCGACCCGGATTCAACCGGCGCTTCAGCATCTACGACGATGAAGATCAGCTCGGCATCATCAAGGCGAGCTATCGCGGCATGGGGCTGGATGAGAAAGAATTCATTCAGTACCGGGTGGCCCTTTCGAAGATCAGTAACGCCAAGAATCGCAATCTGACTCCGAAGGATCTGTACGCCAACGCCGTCAACGACGAAGGTGAGAAACTCGCGAAGGTCTTTGAGGATTACGAGAAGGCGCTGCGTACAGCCAACGCACTCGATTTCGACGATCTGTTGCTGGAGGCGGTGCGGCTGTTGCGCACCGACGATGCTACGCGCGAGGCGTGGAATCGCCGGCTGAACTACATCATGATCGACGAATATCAGGACACCAATCGCTCGCAATACGAGATGATGCGCCTGCTTTCCGAGTCGCACGGCAATGTCTGCGTGGTCGGCGATGAGGACCAGTCGATCTACAGTTGGCGCGGCGCGGACATTCAGAACATTCTGGATTTCGAAAAAGACTTTCCCGAAGCCAAGGTGATTCGGCTCGAGCAGAATTACCGGTCGACCAAGAATATTCTGGCTGCCGCGGGCGCGGTGGTGGAGAACAATAAGGCCCGCAAAGGCAAGAAGCTCTGGACCGAGTCCGATTCAGGCTCTCCGCTGGGTTTGTACGCAGGTTATGACGACCAGAACGAAGCGCTCTTCATCGCGGATACGATCGAGAAGCATCTGGTCGCCAACCCGGGAGACGCGGTGGCGGTTTTGTACCGCACCAACTTCCAGTCGCGCCAGATCGAAGAGGCGCTGCGGCGATACGGGCGCAAGTACAACATTGTCGGCGGATTTAGTTTCTATCAGCGGTCCGAGATCAAGGACACAGTAGCTTACCTGAAGCTGGCAGCGTCCAACACCGATTCGGTGAGCCTGCTGCGCATCATCAATACCCCGGCGCGGGGTATTGGGCGCACCACGGTGGAACAGATTGAGCGATATGCGCGCGAGCACCTGATCAGCCTTTGGGAGGCGATCGGACGGGTGATCGACGACCAGTCCCTTTCCACGCGGTCCCAATCGTCGCTGGTGACATTCCGGAATCTGATTCAGGAGCTGTCGCTGGTGGCGAGTACGTCGTCACTGCCCGATCTCTTGAGGTTCATTCTGGATCGTACGGGGTACAGGCGGATGCTGGAGGCGGAGAAGACTCCGGAATCGGAAACGCGGCTTGAGAATCTGCACGAGTTGATCAACGCGGCTGCGGAAGCTGCGGAACGTGGCGAGAGCATCTCGGATTTCCTGGACCACGCCGCATTGGTCTCCGATGCTGATGCCTACGACGAGAAGGCGCCTGTCACGTTGATGACGCTCCACAACGCGAAAGGGCTGGAATTTCCGGTGGTCTTCCTGTCTGGCATGGAGATGGGACTCTTTCCACACAGTCGGTCGATGGACTCCGAAGCGATGCTGGAGGAGGAGCGGCGGCTCTGTTATGTCGGCATGACGCGCGCGCGTAAACGCCTCATTCTGACATGGGCGAAGTACCGGCGAAAATTTGGAGGCGGCGACCAGGAGCGCTCGGCTCCGTCGTGGTTTTTGGGAGAGGTGCCGCAGCATCTCATCATGAATTTGGGTCCGCAGGACCAGGCGGGCGAGGTCGATCTGCTGGTCGAGCGACACGATGTGCGGGCGGCCGCCAAGCGCAACACGTACACCGGCAAGACCTACAATTCTCTGGAGAATATCTCGCAGTTTTTTGGCGAGCGTGGAATGGGGTTTAACTCCGGGCCTGCCGAAGCGAAGTCTGCACCAGCGAATTCCTTGAAGACGCCGCCGATGCCGTTGCCGCGGCCAGGCAAGAATAATGCACCTCTGACGAAGCCTTTGCCCACCGCGCCGCCGCGGAAAGGTGCGCGTGCCGGCATGACGGTGGAGCATCCCAAATACGGCACGGGGACGGTGGTGCGGCGCGAAGGGGACGGGGAAGATGCTAAGATCACTGTTAACTTCCCTCGTTACGGGCTCAAGAAGCTACTCGAAAAATACGCAGGACTGAAACGAAACTGATGAACACGAAGAACGTCACCGATAAACCGGAACGCAAAAAGCTGAAACGCACGGCGCGCAAAAAAGCAGCCCCCAAGGCAAAGCGCGCGGCGGGTGTGGCCCGCGGCTCCACCAAGAAAAAGATCCGTCACCAGGCACAAGGCCAGCGCAAACGTTAGCCTCCCGCTCACGCGTCGCGGCGGTGAGCCGCGACCGTGGGCGAATCGACCGGGCGCGCGCCAATTCGACTCATGTGAACCCACACTATGGGTTGACCCCTTGGCGCGCTGGCCGCATGGCTGGCAGGCCCTTGCCGGGCTTCTCCTTTTGTGGGTGCTGGCGCTGCTTTGCCCGTATTTCTCTCGCGATCTGGGCAGTCTATCCGGCCCATGGCAAGTGCTGATGGTGAAGCTAAATTCCGTGGCCGCAGCGCGTCACCATTTTCCTGAACATTTTTGACGTTCGCATTGCCAGAACGGGAAACCTATGTAGCCAGCCCGGAGTTCCGCTACGGGCAGAAACCGAACGTAGTAACCCTGCGTGGCGATGACATCAGCGTCACGATCAAGCCAGTTGCCGCCCTGGTGATACCACTCGCCTCGCAGAACAGAAAGCATTGCCTGCGTGTGGTAACATCTCAATTCGGCAAAGTTCTTCGGTCTAGCAGACGGGAACCGGTACCGAGACGCTCCGGGAAGCTCGGATGGTTTTGACATCTGCAGCTTCCGGATGACCACTCCCGCCGCGGAGTATCGGGTTATCCCAATGGACCGGAGACCAAAAAGCAGCCATCCAAGAGTCATGGAACGTCCAACGATGGTGCAGGGCCTCCCGAGCGTCCCCGCGGATTCGGACATCTGGAACCTGTCGAGCATCCCCCGGGCGCCCAGTAACACCCGGCTGGTGGTTGCTTTTCTTTGGGCTTATCGCCTCACTGCCCTGTTGCCTCTGCTAATGGGAGTCGTAGTGTTCGCTGGCGGGTGGCTGGCTGATTCAGAGATATTAAAACGGCTGACTCCCAACACAGGAAGAATCAAGGCGAATACGGCGGTTGGCTTGATGGTCGCCGCCGGAGCGCTTCTGCTCGACGGCGAGAGCAAAATGCGCCGATGGCGCAGCATTGCGTGGCTGTGCGCCGCACTGCTCACATTGATCGGCGGCCTTTCATGGGCTGAATACATCTTGGGCACGAACCTGGGTATTGATGAGTTGTTGTTTCGCGACTCGGCCGCCACACTCTCCTCGCACCCGGGAAGGCCCGCCGTGCTCACCGCTGCCAGCTTCTATCTGTTGGGTGCCTCCCTGCTCTTGCGAAACACGCCCCGGACCCTTCTTTCAAGCCAATGCCTCGCTAGCTTCGTCGCGATTCTCAACTTGGGCAATCTGATCGGATACGTCTATGGACTCCAGGGCTTCATCGCGGTCCCGTTCTATCGAGGGTTCGCCATCCCCCATGTTTCCATAGCCCTCCTTATGCTTTGTGCGAGCAGCCTGCTCTCCCGTCCGCAGCACGGCATTATGAACCTTCTAAGCAGTAAAGCCATCGCGGGGGACATGGTGCGGCGCTTGCTTCCGGTCGCTGTATGGGTTCCGGTGTTGCTTGGCTGGCTGATGTGGCGTGGAGAACTCGCGGGCTACTATGGCACGGCTTTCGGTCTCAGTTTATTTACCTCCGCGAACATCGTTGTGTTTGCTTTGCTGATCTGGCTGTATGCTGTCCGGCTGAATCACGTCGATTTCGAGAGGCTCACCATATCAGAACAAATGCATCGGGCCGAACTGGTCCGCGTTCGACAGGAGGCGCTGCAACAGACCTTCCTCCACGACCTGATGAACCACGCTGGTGCAGTCGAAGGCGTCTCCCGAGAACTGGCTGACGAGGAAATGTCACCCGAAGAGCGCAGCGAATTTGTAGGCATGCTTTCGATATCGGCTCGCTCACTCGTGGAAGAGATCCGCAGTCATCGTACACTGATTGCCGCCGAAAAAGGCGAGCTAACCGTCAAAAGAACCGCCTGCAACTCGTTGGAGGCGCTGCGATCCGCCGCTGCCGCCTGCCGGGCTTTCGGCTTCGCGGAAGACAAGCAGATTGCCGTCCTTCCAGGCGCACAGCCGATCATCTTCCAGACGGACACCGCGCTGCTAGGCCGCGTCCTCATCAATATGCTCAAAAATGCCCTGGAAGCATCCAGTCTCGGTGCGACGGTGAGCGCCGACTGTCGCATCTCCTCCCCCGGCCGCGTTTGCTTCTCCGTCCACAATGAAGCGGTGATGCCCGACGATATGGCAGCTCATGTTTTTCAGCGATTCTTCTCGACGAAGGGGACCGGTCGAGGCTTGGGCACCTACAGCATCAAACTCCTGACCGAACAGTATCTGGACGGGCATGCATCGTTTGAATCGACTGCTGGCCTCGGCACGACATTCCGTGCTGAGTTCGCCATCGAACCAGCAGCACTGCAGGTCAACTCTTCAACCGGTTGAGCCGATTTTCGAGGATCCGTCTGGACTTCGTCTCAGAGCCCGTCGCGCTGGAGCAGCAGCAAGCCCTCCACTCTGTGGGAAAATGGTGATTTGGCGATCGTAATTGATGGAATTTATTACGCCCTAGGCCTGGCGGGCGCTGGCGCGCTAGTCGCGTGGCTGGTAAGCCCGTGGTTGGCTTCGCCTTTATGGTTGTTGGCACTCTTCTGCCTGTATTTCTTTCGCGATCCGGAGCGAACCATTCCGTCCGGCAACGTAGCGGTTTCCCCAGCCGATGGCAAGGTGCTGACGGTGAAGTTCGAAGATCCAACGCTGCAGCGCATCACCATTTTCCTGAACATTTTTGACGTTCACGTCAATCGTGCCCCCATCGAGGGCACGATCGAGAAGGTGCATTATCAGAAGGGCAAATTCCACGTGGCCAGCCTGGAGGTGTGCTCCGAGCAGAACGAACAGAACGTGGTAACAGTGCGCGGGGATGGCACCAGCGTCACGTTCAAACAGATTGCCGGCCTGATCGCTCGGCGGATTGTGTTTCGCCCGAAGCCGGGCGATCATGTGGCAGCCGGCGATCGCGTGGGTTTGATCAAATTCGGGTCCCGTGTGGATATCCTGCTCGGGACAGAGTGGGAGATCGTGGTGAAGCCGGGCGATCGGGTGGCAGGCGGTTCCAGCGTGGTCGCGCGGCGAGTTACCCCTGGGGAGTCGCCGGGAAGAGCGCATGGCGCTTAGGGACCGGCTGGTCGATCCGCGCTCTCCCGATCGTCGTCCGCGGCGGGCCGCGTACGCGCTGCCCACGTTTTTCACCGCCGGCAACATCTTCCTCGGATACATCTCGATTCTTCGTTCGTTTCGCGGGTCGATGGCGGCGGCCACCGGCGCCGTTGCTGCGCACGAACATTTCACGATCGCGGCGATCGCAATCATGGCTGCCGGAGTGCTCGACGGGCTGGATGGGCGCATTGCTCGGATGACGAATACCACCAGCGAATTCGGACGGGAGATGGACTCCCTGGCCGACGTCATCAGCTTCGGGATGGCGCCCGCGGTGCTGGCCTTCGCGTGGGGCGTGCAGTTTGTCGATCCTTCCCTGGCCGAGCACTTCCGCAAACAACTGTTCAATGCCGGCTACTTTATCGCATTCCTGTTCCTGGTATGCGGCTCGGCACGGCTGGCGCGGTTCAATATTCAAAAGAATCCGGTGCCTAAGAATCCGGGCCGGCCGGACCGGAAATACTTTGTCGGGCTGCCGATTCCAGCGGCTGCAGGGATGGTGTGCGCCGTGGTGTTTGCCGCGGATGGAGAGCCGCTGACCTCGTGGAGGATGTCCTCTTTGTGGCTGATGTTGCTCCTGCTGTTGGGGTTCCTGATGGTGAGCACCTGGCGTTATTACAGCTTCAAGGGAGTCAGTTTCAGCAAACCGTACACTCCGCTGATTGTCATTCTGACCTGCGCGTTCATTTACGCGATGTGGATCTGGCCGCAGCCGGTACTGCTCGCGCTCGCGATCAGTTATGTGGGAGGCGGCATCGTGATTCGATTGGGAGGCATTCTGCGGCGCAAGATTCGCCCCACACCCCCCTCGCCTACGGAGCAAAGAATTGGCTGAACACTCGACGACCTTCGCCCTGGTGGGCAGTGACTCTCTGCTCGGCCGTGAAATCCGAGATATCGTGGCCACGTCGGCCTCCGGTATGGAGCTTCGCCTGATTGCGGCGGAAGAGGAGCACGCCGGCACACTCACCCGCGTGGGCGATGAGCCGTCGCTCGTGGAAGTGCTGGGTGTGGAGAGTCTTGCCGGCGTTAGCGCAGTGTTTTTGGCGGGTTCCGCCGCATCGAGCCACAAGGCGCTCGAGCTGGTGGAGAATGACGATCCGGGAATCGTCATTATCGACCTGACCTATTCCACAGAGGAGCGTCCTGAGGCCCGCTTGCGTGCGCCGCTGGTAGAGGCCACGAGCGACGACGAATCGGTGGTTGCGGATAGTTCCGTTCACGTGATCGCGCATCCCGCCGCAGTCGCCCTGGCGTTGTTTTTGCGGCGGCTTCACGAGTACGCACCGATTCAGCGATCGGTCATCGAGGTGTTCGTGCCCGCCAGCGAATACGGCGCCGCGGGAGTGGAGGAGTTGCAGCAGCAGACCGTCAGTCTGCTCTCGTTCAAGAGCCTGCCCCGCGCCATCTTCGATGCCCAGTTGAGTTTCAGCCTGCTCGCCAGATACGGCGAAGAAGCGCCTGTGGCTCTGGACGAGACGGAACTGCGAATCGAGCGGCATCTGGCCAGTCTGCTGGCGCTGCCCGGAGAGGGCGCGGGAGTGACGATGCCATCGCTGCGCGTGATTCAGGCGCCGGTGTTTCACGGCTACTCCTTCTCGGCATGGGTGGAGTTTGACGAGAATCCGGGCGTCGAGATGTTGGAGAGTAGTCTGTCGGCGGATTCGATTGAAGTACGAGGGAGGGAGTTCGAGCCGCCTACGAACGTGGGACAAGCCGGTCAGAGCGGGATCGCGGTGGGAGCGATCGTCGAGGACCGCAATCAGCCCGATGCCTGCTGGTTCTGGATGGTGGCCGATAATCTGCGACTGCTGGCGGAGAACGCCGTAGCAGTCGCCAGGGAACTGCTATGAAGCACCGTGGCGCAAACACTCCTGTTTGCCGCGTCGACATGAGTGTCGACGCGGCAAACAGGAGTGTTTGCGCCACTCTACTCTTGCTGCTCGCCTTGCTGACCGGCAGTTGTGGGTATCACGTAGCGGGGCACGCCGACCTGATGCCTAAGACCATCAAGACGATCGCCATCCCCGCATTCGGCAATCAGACCGTTCACCAGAAGCTCTCGCAGTTGATCTCCGAGGACCTGACCCGCGAGTTCATATCGCGCACCAGCTACCGAATCGTCGCCGAACCGGAGAAGGCCGACGCCCTCCTCCAGGGATCCGTGATTCAATTTCTCTCGGGCCCCAATATCGTAGACCAGGTTTCGGGACGCGCCACCGGCGCGCAGATCATCGTCGTGCTGCAACTCAGCCTGACTGACCGGCAGACCGGGAAAGTCCTATTCTCCAAACCACGGTACGAATTTCGCGAGCGGTATGAGATTTCGCTCGATCCACAAGCCTATTTCGATGAGAGCGGCACCGCCATTATTCGTCTCAGCCGCGATGTGGCGCGTAGCGTCGTGACCGCCATCCTGGTGGATTTCTAGCCGTGACTTCCGCCCAGTTGCTCGCGCGCATCAAGAAGCAGGCGATTCCCCCCGCAATCTTGTTGCTCGGGCCGGAATCGTATGAGCGCCGCCGGATCCGCGAAGCGCTGGCGGCCGCGTTTCCTCAGGAAGCGCTCACCGATCACGATCTCGATGCCAGCACTCTGGCTGAGGTTGTCGACGACGCGCGCTCGCTTTCGCTATTTTCTTCCGAGCGGCTGATCTGGGTGGCGAACGCGGAAGATGCCATGCCGCGAGCCAGGGTTGGGGAAGACCAGGCCGAGGCCGATTCGGCATCCGGGGATGCTGGCCCGCTGAAGAGCTACATGCAGGATCCCACTCCCGGCGTTGTGCTGGTTTTGGAAGCGATCCGCTTCGATTTCGAAGGCGAGGAGAAACGCCGCCAGGAGCGCGTGCTCAAGTTTTATAGCTCGATTCCGGAAGTAGTGGAATTGCGCCGATTCTCGGTGCGCGATGCCCGCATCGAGGCCGAGACGCTGGCACGCCGGGCGGGTCTGGGGATCGACGACTCCGCCCTCGACGCCCTGGTGGAGGCTCTCGGCGCGGATGTGGCGCGAATCGCGATCGAGGTCGACAAGTTGTCGCTGTTCGCCGGTACGCGACAAGTCGGAGTGGACGATATCTCCGCGCTAGTACCGGATGCGCGTGCCAGTACTATCTTTGTTCTCGTGAATGCGCTGGGACGGCGCGATCGGCGCCGTGCGTTGGAGGCTCTCGACACGCTTACGCGCGAAGGCGAATATCTGCCGCTCGCGCTGGCGTTCTTATCAACTCTGTTTCGGATGGCGTTGGCTGCTCGCGAGGCGGGTCTGAAGAGTTCGCAGCAGATTATGTCGCACTTCAGCAGGCCGGGTGCGGCGATGTTCAGTTCACGTGCCGAGCAGGTCTATCAGACCGTCTCCAAGTTCAATAAGGCGCAATTGGAGCGGGCCATCGGCCTGATCTACGAAGCGGACAAAGGAATGCGCGACGCACGGCCGGATGACCGCACCATCATGGAGCGGTTCATTCTGGAACTGGTGAAATAGGGCTAGCGCGGATTACGCGGCGATCGCCTTCACACGCAAATGCAGCTTGGACTTGTATCGGGCAGCGGTATTCTTCTTGATGATTCCCGATTTCGCGGAACGGTCGATGAGCGAAAACGTCTTTGGCAGCAACGCCGCAGCGGCCTTGGCGTCTTTGCTGGCGATCGCTTTGCGCATGGAGCGGATCTGGTGCCGCAAACGGCTTCGATTCTGTCGATTGTATTCCGTGCGGCGTTCGGTCTGCCGCACTCTCTTGAGTGCGGAATAAGTATTGGCCATCTTTGCTAAATCGAATCCTTACAGAGTTTCTGAGTTTCCAGAATAGCGCAATGGCTCACGATTAAGCAACCGCAAGAGCACGGGTCTGCCAAGTCTGCCAGTGCGAGGGTCACTTGACCTGCACATTGCCGGTGGCTGCCGCCACCTTACCCTCCACTGCGTCGTGCGTCACCGGTCGTGCGACATAGCTGCCGGGAGGCACCTTGATCGTCAAAGCGGTAGTGAAGCCGGTGGTTGCGAAGTGTTCGAATGTCGCTTTCTTGAAATTGAGATCGAGCACTGTGCGCTTCCCCGCAACAAATCCACCGCCGTGATCGCGTAAAACTGCGATGATCGTCAACCGCTGCGACTGCCGGTCCTGATTGGGCTTGAAATGAAGGCGGCCCAAATCCAGGTGGACGATCATGGTAATGCTCGGCGGCCCATCCCACTGTTCCCACGTGAAGGTCGCAGGCAGATCGGTCATGGGATCACGGGCCATTACCTCGCTATCGAGCTTCGAGACAGTCGGATTGGTCACAGCGGCGTTCTCAGCGGGCGCCATGTAGCCAAGTCGGGCCTCTACCGAATACGGACTCTTCCCGATCAGTTTTACCTTCAGGCTGTGGAATCGCGCGTCGGCGACACCGGCAAAAGCGAGCACATACGACGTCTCCGGCACCTGTCCCAACGTCCTCAGCCCCAACACCATATCGTTGTTGTTGTGGAAGAAGGTGCCGCCCGTCCCAGAGGCTAAAACGCCCATTCCGTCATATGCCATGCCGGCTGAAGCGTTGAGATACAAACCTCGGGCGTCCAAACCATCGATCACCACTTCCGCATGGCGGGCCTTTTCCATCAACTGGGCCACGTCTTTCTCGAAGGTGCCGGTCAGGAAGCCGCCGGACGTGAGCAGGATCATGCGTTGGCCGGGCAAACTCGCCATACCGTCCACCAGGCTCGCGATCACCCCCAGTGTGCCTCGTGTACTGGACCGAACGTGGTCCCAGACCATCTTGGCCGCGGAAGTTACCAGACCTTCGGGGCAATCGTGATAACACGCGCGACACTCTGCCATTTTCGCCCCCAGCACCTGGCCACCAGGATCCATGTGTTCGGTGATCCGATACGCTTCATAAGGTTCGAAGTGGGCAGGACACCGCTGCGTATCATCGTTCACGGCCGTAATTGACGAACCCACGTTGCCTATCTGCTCGAGAAGAGTCCCCACATCTTTGGTGAATTTGACATTCTCGGATCGCGAGGTCCTCACTACTGCGACCTGGTCACCGGGAGCCAGGCTCGTTCTGACGAACGTTTTCGCCGCATCCTTCACCGGTTTCAAAAATGCCGGAAGAAGGTGCAGATCGTCGAAGCACAGGGCGACAAACCGGGTGGCCGTCGCGACTTGAAGTCCATCAGCGGCGGCATGCGGAGTGAGGGACTCGTCCTTTGGCTTGAAAGTCAGTGTGGAGAATGCCGTGATCGGCTGTTTCTTTCCCTCGTCGTAGACCTCAAAATCGTTTCTGGTCAGTCCCGGAACCGCATGTAGGTACTCGTCGCGAACTACGACGGGCACCTCAACCACTCGAACGTCGGCGCGAAGAGTAACTTCGGAGGGAGGTATGTAGGGAACAGTTCTGGAGTGGATTTCGTCAGGAGCGAGAGACTGACCCGACGCCATCGCTATAAAAGCCGATACGATCTGGATCTTCCGGAGCCATGTTTGGGGATGCCAGAGGGCGAGCAACACGATCACTCTCGATTCCAGACAGAAGACCGGAAACGTGACCTACCATAGCACACCCTCTCAGGCACGGCATAGCTCCTATTGGGCATGCGTAGCCGGATTGAGAAAGCGGCCGATCAGAATCACGGTACGCACGCACTTGCGCGCGATCACTCGGCCCGCAGAGCTTCGACGGGATTGACCGCTGCCGCGCGGCGCGCCGGCAGAAAACTGGCGAGCAATGCCGCCGCCCCGAGGACGCCGGCGACTGCCGCGATGGTCGGCAGGTCCCAGGCGCGGACGCCAAACAGCAAACCCCTCATCAGGTTCGCTCCCGCAATCGCGAGAATGACCCCCGCGAGAACTCCCACAATCGTCAGCCAACCCGCCTCCCGCAAGATCATCCGGTATACCGATCGCGGCGCCGCCCCCAATGCCATGCGAATCCCGATCTCACGGCTTCGCTGGCTCACCGAGTAAGCGGTCACGCCGTACAGCCCCACCACGCCGAGTAACAGCGCTACCGACGCGAACCCGCCCACCAGGTACGACGCCGATCGATGGAGGTAGGCAGACTCCGAGTTGTTGATTCGCTCCGCCATACTCGCACCGTTGTAAGTGACGATTCCACGATCGATCTGCCGTACCATCGCCGCCAACACGGGCAGCAAAGAAGACTCGCCTTGCGAGGCCCGCACCACCAGATCGAAATAGGGATCGGTGCTCTGGTAGAAGGGGAGGTAAAGAACTGGCGGGATCGCGGCATCCAGCGGCCCCTCTCGAATGTCCTCCACCACACCTACGATCTCCATGGGCTTAGCCGGAGCGGAGTTCTGCGTGATCTGCCTGCCGACCGGCTCTTCACCGGGAAAGTACAGGCGGACGAAGGCTTCGTTGACGATCGTCACGGGCGGCCTCTTGGAATCATCGGCCCCAGTGAAGACGCGGCCGCGCAGCAACCTTGCGCCAAGCGTCGCGAAATAAGTAGGGCTCACATTGCGATACGGCGCCTCATTGTGTTCGCCGTTCCAGGGACGTCCGGTAATGTGAAACCACGTCGTGCCGCTGTTACCGCCCAACGGAATACCCAGGCTCGCGAACCCCACGGAACGGACGCCCGGCAACTCTTCGGCACGCCGGACCACCTGACGGGCCAAAGCGATAGCCTGCTCGTCCTTGCCGTAACGCGACGTCGGGGCATCGACTCTGATGCTGATCAGATGCTCCGGCTGGATTCCAAGAGCTACATGGAGCAGCCGGAAGAGGCTCTTGCCAAGCAGACCCGCGCCCACCAGCAGGACCATCGCCGCCGCCAGTTCGAGCGCCACCAGCTTCGATCCGAGCTTTCGCCAAACGGTTCCGGCCGATCCGCGCGATGATTGCGCCAGGCCATCCCCAATTCGCGACGTCCGGATGCGCAGGCTCGGCGGCAGGGAGAGCAACAACATTGCGCCCAGGGAGATGGCGAGCGCCAATGCGATCCAACGCGGACTCCATCCCAGCCCCCGCAGAAACGGCATCCGGCTCAGCATGTTTTCCGAGATTAAACCCCGCAGCAGGTGCATCACCCACTGCGACGAAAGCATTCCAAGAGCGCTGGCCACACCACCCAGAACCACTGCTTCGGTAACGAACTGTCTCAGCAAACGGCCCGATGAGGCGCCCAGCGCCGTCCGCACGGCAATCTCGCGCTGGCGGCTTTCGGAGCGCACCAACAACAGGCCCGCGACGTTGACGCTGGCGATGAGGAGTAAGAGCCCGGCGCCGCTCAACAAGACCAGGAGAAGGGGCCGAATGTTCCCCACGATCACATCGGTAAGGGTTGCAAGAGAGGCGCCCTGGCCCCGGTTGGAGTCGGGATATTGCTTCTCGAGGGCCTGCGCAATGGAGGTGACGTTCGAAAGAGCAGTCTCCAGGGAAACGCCGTCTTTCAATCGCGCGACGCCATAAAGCCCGTGACAACCCCGCCGGATGTCGCAACCGGTCACGGCATGGAAGGCGGGCCAGAATTCGGCGGGCTCGGCAGGCGCGAAGTGGAAGTCGCGAGGCAACACCCCTACGATGGTCGTCGGCTCGTCATCCAGCGTCACCACGGTTCCGATTGCATCGGCACGGCCCCCGTAGCGTGCCTGCCAGGCGCCATAGCTGATCATCGCGACGCGCGGCGCCCCGGGCATGTCCTCACCGTCGTGAAAGTCGCGGCCTGCTACCGGAGCCACTCCCAGCGTGCGAAAGAATCCGCTGCTGACCCGCGCTCCCCGAACGGGTTGTGCCCCTTCTTTTGTGCCCAGCAGGAATCCGTTTCGGTTGTACACGTCCATCGAAGTGAATACCGTGTTGAGCCGCTTCCAGTCGAGATAGTCGGGCCAGGACAGGTTGCTGCGCGGCATGGCGGAAATCCGCTCGAACACGCCGACCAGCCGCGCCGGATCGCGATAGGGCAGCGGCCGGATCAGAGCGGCATCGACGAAAGCGAAGATGGCGAGACTGGCGCAGATGCCCAGCGACAGCACGATGATGGCGGTGACGGTGAAGCCCGGGTTCTTCCGTAACTGCCGGATCGCAAAGCGCAGATCCTTCCACAGGAGTTCAGTCATGTTGCTGTTAGACGACAGGCCTGACGCCTTCGATAGTTTCTGCGTATTCTTACTGCCAAGCTACAATAAAGGACCTTGTCATGATTCAGATCACCACTGTGGTGGGCGCGCGGCCGAACTTCGTGAAGATGGCGCCGATTCTTCAGGAGATCCACCGCCGCCCGAATTGCAAGGCCCGATTGGTGCACACCGGCCAGCACTATTCGCCTGAAATGTCGGCGAGTTTCTTCGACGAGCTGAACATTCCGGAGCCCGACGTCAATCTCGAGGTCGGCAGCGGAACTCACACGGTCCAGACGGCGCACGTGATGATGGGGCTCGAGAAGGACTTCGCCAATCGGCCTGACCTGGTTCTGGTAGTCGGCGATGTCAATTCCACGGTGGCTGCCTCGCTGGTCGCAGCCAAAATGGGAATTCCGGTGGCGCATGTCGAGGCCGGTTTGCGTAGTTTCGACCGCCGCATGCCGGAAGAGATCAATCGTCTGGTGACCGACACTCTTTCCGACTACCTGTTCGCCAGCGAGCCGGCCGGGGTCAAGAACCTGCTGGCCGAGGGTGTGCCGCAGGAGAAAATCTTCCTGGTGGGCAACGTCATGATCGATACGCTGCTGCAGTTCCGCGACAAAGCAGCGCAAAGCGGCGTGCTGGATCGCTTGGGACTCAAGAAGGGCGGATACTGTGTGGCGACGCTGCACCGCCCATCGAATGTCGATGACATCGAGCACTTGGCCCGCCTCGTCGATGTGCTCTCGGATGTCGCGAAGAAGCTCCCGGTAGTGTTCCCGGTCCATCCGCGGACCCGCGAACGTCTCGCGGCGGCCAAGGTGGCGACCGATTCGTTGATGCTCTCCGCTCCGCTGGGATATTTGGAGTTTCTGAACCTCACCGCGGAGGCCCGCCTGGTTCTCACGGATTCGGGCGGGATCCAGGAGGAGACGACCATCCTCAACGTGCCGTGCCTGACGCTTCGGGAGAATACGGAGCGCCCGATCACCATCGAAGAGGGGACCAACCGCCTGGTCGGCGTCAATCCGGAGGACGTCCGAAAGGCCGCCATGGAGGCACTGGAGATGCCGCCGCGGATCGCCAAGGCACCCGACCTGTGGGACGGTCGCGCCAGCGCGCGCATTCTCGATGTGATTGAAAGAACGATTCGCTAATGGCAAAGAATGATGCGTTAAACGTACGTTTGCTTACGTCATTCTGCAAAAAAATTCCGCCGGGGAGAGAACTCCGCATTATCCTTAGCAAGATAATCCCGCAATTTACAGGGGTGAACAACAATCATGCGAAGAACTTTTTGGACGGGGATGGCAGCCCTGTGCCTGCTGCCGCTTTTGAGTTATGCGGACGTGAGCGGAACGCCGACCTTGACGTCCGGAACATTGATCAATCTCGATACCGGAGCCACAGGCACTTCCGGCGACTTGCTTTGGAATGGAACGGCTCTCGTGCCGCAGACGGGCGCAGGAGCTTTTTCGCTAGGCGCCGTGGGTTCGGCGACCTACGGTTCTCTCACGCAGTCGACGGTTAACATCTTTCCCTTCACTTCGAGTCCAATCACGGGGGCGCTGAACACGGTGGCCGCCTACAAGACGAAGACTGGCAATTTCGGCAAGCTGCTGATCACGGCAGTCACAGCCGGGTCCGTGACCTTGCAGTTTACGACCTTCGTGACGGCGGCTCCGACCGGACCGAACATTACTGTCATCCAGAATAACTACGGCCAGGTGCCGCAGGGACTTCCGAACTTCGGAATCGCACCCAGCACGCTGTTCTTCATTCAGGGAACGGGTCTGGCCAACACTACCACCGATCTGCAATCGAGCGCTGCGCCGGGACTGCAGACTACGCTGAGCGGCGTCAGCGTGAAAGTCACGGTAGGTGGCACGTCGGTCCAGTGCCCGCTCTACTATCTCTCGCCGACGCAGATCGACGCAGTCTTGCCAGGCAACACCCCAACTGGGACAGGCTCGGTAGTGGTGACCAACAACGGCGCTAACAGCCCGGCGGTTTCCATCAACATCGTGCAGAGCGCCTTCGGCATTCTCTTCTACAACGGCAGCCTGGGCGCGGCTTACGACGGCAACAACGCGCTGCTGACCACTACCAATGCAGCAAATCCGAATCAGACGATCGTGCTGTGGGGCTCCGGCGTCGGGGCCGATCCCAATGACGACGACAAGGTCTATCCACAGAAGCAGGACAACCTCACGAGCATCCCAATGCAAGCGTTCGTGGGTGGCGTGGAAGCCACGATTCTCTACCGCGGACGGTCGCAGTATCCCGGCGTCGATCAGGTGGTTCTGACGATCCCGGGCGGCGTTCCGACGGGCTGCAACGTGGGCGTCACGGTGGTGAGCGGGAGCATCGTCAGCAATTCTGTGACGATTCCAATCGCTGCCAGCGGACGTACCTGTTCGGACACCAACGGGTTGCCTCCCGACCTGATTGGCATACTTACCGGCAAGACGAATATTCGGGAAGGCGTCCTGGCAGTGGGCCGAACGACGTCGATCACCAACGGCAATACCACCTCCACGAATACGGTTGTGGGAAGTTTCCAGACAGCGAGTAACTTCAATGCGTCGGGTACCGCCGTTTCCGCAGGAAGTTGCCTGGTGACCAACACGTTCCAAACCGTGTCAGTGACCACTTCGCCCCTGGATGCGGGAAGCGGGATCAATGTGACGGGGCCGGGCGGTTCGATCACGCTCACCCAGACGATCTCCGGGCAGTCATTTCCCGGAACCTATTTCCCGCCGGGAGGCACGGTGCCGGCCGGGTTCATCCCCACGACGGGCGGCAGCTTTACGTTCGACAATAGCTCGGGCGGCAAGGATGTGGGCCACTTCAACGTGAGTATGACGATGCCGCCGGCTTTCGTCTGGACCAATCAACCGCAGATTTCCAGCGTGGCTCGCACCCAGGGCGTGAACGTCACGTGGAGCGGTGGAGCGCCGGGGACGACGGTGATTATCAGCGGCGGCTCGACGGCTACGGTCGGCTCGAAATCGGTGACCGTGACTTTCACCTGCCAGGCTCCCATCAGTGCCGGCCAGTTTACGGTGCCGGTACCGGTGCTCTTGGCACTACCCGCGGGGACGGGCACGCTGAGCCTCAGCGACAGCGCCAATTTCCAACTCTTCAGCGCATCGGGTTTGGATTACGGCATTGTGGCGGGGTCGGACAGTACTTCCAAAGGCGTTACTTACAACTAAAAAAAGGTGCGTGGCGCCGGGAGCAATTCCGGCGCCGCGCGCCCCCAACGAATCGAAGCGAACCAGTCCCCGGCCCGTGGCCCCCGAGTCCTGCCCCCGCGAGCAAAGCGAACGTCTTTCCCACCCTTCTTCGTTCGTCCTGATATCATGAAAGAACTCTGCGCGGTCTGGGAGAGTTCTTCATGCGCCGGCTTCGTCATCTGCCTCCTTCCAAATGGTTTCTGATTTTCCTCGCGCTGGGCGCGCTGGCGTGGTGGGGCGGCAGTTCGCTCACCGCACGCAACGTTGCCTATGCGGCGACCGCAGGTCCCGCGTTCGTGGAATTTGAGAGTGGCCACGTGCGCCCGATGGCGACTTCGCCCGACGGAAACACGCTGTTCGCGGTCAACACCCCGAATGACACGCTGGAAGTTTTCGACCTTAGCTCCGGCACTCCGATGTTCTCGTACCGGATTCCCGTGGGCCTGGAGCCGGTCGCCGTCGCGGCACGGACCAACACGGAGATCTGGGTCGTCAATCATCTCTCCGACAGTGTGAGTATCGTCAATCTCACGGGCACGGGGCACGTGGTGCGCACGCTTCTGGTAGGCGATGAGCCGCGCGACATCGTCTTCGCCGGCACGCCGGCGCGTGCGTTCATCACTACCGCTCATCGCGGGCAGCAGCGCACCGATCCGTCGATTGCCGGTGTCCCAGGTGCGGGCGATCCGCAATTTACCACTGCCGGAGTCCCACGCGCCGACGTCTGGGTCTTCGACCCGGCGAACCTCGGCGCCACGATGGGCGGAACTCCGCTGCGTATTTTGAGCTTCTTCACCGACACACCGCGCGCGCTGGCGGTGAGCCCGGACCGCAACACGGTTTACGTCGCGGGGTTCAAGACCGGGAATCAGACCACCACAGTCGCGCAAGGCCGCGTCTGCGTGGGTTTTCAGAACAAAGCATGCAAGCTTCCAGACGGCACGGTGAGTCCGGGCGGTAATCCCGGGCCCGCAACCGATTCCGCCGGCGAACCCGCGCCCGAGGTGGGACTGATCGTCAAGTACAACAACAACGACGGGCACTGGGAAGACGAGTTGAATCGCGTGTGGGACGGCTCGGTGCGTTTCAAACTGCCCGATACCGATGTCTTCGCAGTCGACGCCAATGCCCTGACCCAGACTGCCGCTTATGCGCACGTCGGCACCACGTTGTTCAACATGGTGACCAATCCCGTAACCGGGAAGCTGTACGTCACCAACACCGATGCGATTAACAACGTGCGCTTTGAAGGCCCGGGGACCTACGCCGGCCATACCGTGCAGGGCCACCTGGCGGAAGCGCGCATTACCGTGATCTCCGGCTCGAGCGTGTCGCCGCGCCATCTCAATAAGCACATCGATTACACCAAGCTCGCGGGCACTGCCGGATTCGATCAGTCGGCGAAGAGTCACAGCCTCTCCATGCCGCTTGAGATGGCCGTCACGATGGACGGCAAGACACTGTACGTCGCGGCCTTCGGATCGAGCAAAGTAGGGGTCTTCGATACCGCGGCCCTGGAGAACGACACCTTCGATCCGGTGGCGGCAAGCGCGAACTACATCCCGGTCAGCGGCGGTGGCGTGAGCGGACTGGTGCTCGACGAGGCGCGCGGGCTGCTGTACGTGATGACGCGCTTCGACAACGCCGTGAAGACGATTGACTTGTCGGCACATCGCGAGATCTCGGCCTCACCCTTTCCCAATCCGGAGCCCGATTCGGTAGTGCGGGGCCGTCCCATGTTGTACGACGCGACGGGTTTTTCCGGAAATGGCGAGGCGTCCTGCGCCAGTTGCCATATTTTCGGCGACAAAGACGACTTGGCTTGGGATCTCGGAAACCCCGATAATGCGGTGACCAAGAGCCCCATCACCATCAATTTCGGCGGCCTGTTGAATTTCCTGATTCAGATCGGCGCCACCGGCGTGCCTGCCCCCATCAATGGCAGCGACAAGCCCGACGACTTTCATCCGATGAAGGGGCCCTTCACCACACAGACATTGCGCGGCCTGAAGAATTCGGGCGCGATGCACTGGCGCGGCGACCGGTCCACCGGACCAATGGGCACCGATCCTTACGATTCGAACATTTCGTTCAACAACTTCATCGTGGCGTTTCAAGGACTGGTGGGAAGCGTCGATATGCCGTCCCCTGTGCAGATGCAGTCCTTCGCCGATTTCCAATTGCAGGTGCTGCCGCCGCCAAATCCGGTCCGCAGTCTGGACAATTCGCTCAATTCCTCGCAACAAAGCGGCCACGACTTCTTCTTGGGAACCCGTCCGGCCGACGGCGTCAATTCACCACTCGCCGACCAACTCTTCGGCAAGTCTTCTTTCGCATGCTCCGGTTGCCATTCTCTGGATCCGTCGCAGGGCTTCTTTGGAACGGGCGGCAATCAGAGCTTCGAGGCGCTGACGCAGATCGTGAAAATCCCGCACCTGCGCAACGCGTACGACAAGATCGGGATGTTCGGCTCGCCGGTAGTGGACTTCTTCAGCGGCGCTGACAGCGGTCAGACCGGAGACCAGGTGCGAGGCTTCGGCTTCCTGGGCGACGGCTCGACCGATACGCTGTTCCGATTTTTCACCGCCACGGTTTTCAACCCGACGTCCGACTCGGGATTCCCGCAGGACAGTCCCGCGGGGACTACCGACCAGGCACGGCGCGACATGGAGCAGTACGTTCTTGCGTTTGACAGCGATTTGGCTCCGATTGTGGGCCAGCAGGTGACCTTGACCAGCGACAATGCGGCCAAAGTCGGGCCGCGAATCGACCTGATGAAGCAACGCGCGGGCACCTCTTTCACCAGCAAATCGCTCAACGGTACCGTCACGGAGTGCGACCTGGTGGCGCACGTCGTGCAGAATCGGCGCGTTATGGGGTACCTTTACGATCCGGCGTCGGGCAATTTCATGCCAGATGACGACTCGGCGCCGCTTTCGGATTCGGCCTTAAGGGCGTTGGCGGCAACTGCAGGGCAGGAAGTGACTTACACGGCGACTGCACCCGGATCGGGTGCGCGGATCGCTTTCGCCACGCGGCGGGCAAGTGTCAGCAGCGTAGCCCAAAAGCCCCGCGCGGGCGCCAGGTAGGAACGGGTAAAAGGCTCGAGAATGCCCGGCTAGGCCTTTTCGACAGCCTTATGTTCGTCTTTTTCGCCCTCTTTCATGGCATTCTTGAAGTTCTTAATTCCTTCGCCAATGCCCTTGCCGATTTCGGGGATCTTTTTCGCTCCAAACAGCACCACAAAAACGATTCCGATCACGACCAGTTCGGGCCAGCCAATTGTTTCCATGCAAAACCTCTGTCCATAAGCTAATCTGGCAGGCAGCCGCAGAAAGTCGGGCGGTTCCGCTACGTCACGGCTCACTGCGAGCCGTGCGCGTAAGCAAGCGACCTCAACTGTTCTTTCGCAACCTGCTAGAGTGTAAGACTCCACTATTGTAACCCGCGTTACCAGTTTCGGGTCGCGCTACAATTTCAGTACATGCCTTCCGTTCGCCGGGTGAATTGGGCCAAGTTCCGCGTGTCCATGGTCGGCCTGGTGGCAACTCTAATCCTCATGGTCCTGGTCTATCTGTTGACTGGCGGGGAACTGCTACAGCCGAAAGCCACGGTATTCATGTACGTTCCCGACGCTACGGGAGTGGCTCCTGGTGCGCCGGTTCGTGTCGACGGGATCGGCGTGGGCAAAGTACTCGGCGTGAAACTCACCCCGTCGCGCGACCAATCACGTGCCATCCAGGTGTCGATGACCATCACTCGGGAGCACCTGGCCAGTATCCCTGTCGATTCCTTTGCGCAGTTGAGCACCGACAATCTGATTGGCGACAAGTTCGTAGACGTCACCAGTGGCAAAGACCCGAATCACATCCAGCCGAATGGCGAGATCCGTTTCAAATTCCAGCCAGATTTGATGAAGACTCTCGACCTCACGGAGTTCGAAAAACAACTGCGCGAGGTGGATGCCACTCTGGCGGACATCGAACGGGGCCAAGGGCTTGTGGGCCAATTCGTGATGGGCGAACAGGTGTACGACAGCCTGCTCAAGAAACTCCTGGAATTTCAGAAGGAGGTCAGGAATATTTCGGCCACCAACACCAGCATGGGGCAGGCCCTCTATTCCGACGAGATGTACAAGCAGATCCGGCAGCCCGCGGTTGACCTCGATCGCACCTTGGCCCAGATCCAATCCGGTCAGGGACAGGCAGGCCAACTGTTCCGCGGCAACGAACTCTATGAGCAGTGGCGTGCAGTCGCCACGAACCTGCGGCGCACGCTGCAGGATATTCGTTCCAGCGATCTAATCCATTCGGATACGCAGTATGAGGAGTGGAATCGGTTGGTGGGAACAATGATCCACTCTGTGGATCAAATGAATGCGGATCCTCTATTGAACCGGACCGACGCTTACGAGAATTTGAATGGGGTGGCCAGGGAACTGCGCGATTCTGTGAAGGATTTTCGCGAGCACCCGAGCAAGTATCTGAGGCTCAAAGTATTTTGACGTTGGGCAGGCCGGAGGACCCCGCCCAACGTCATCGTTACGACGAAGCTGCGACTAGCGCTGATTCATCGCACTGGGCGTTCCCTCAACTCCGATAGGTTCGCCGGACACAACCAGTTCCACCCTGCGATTCTGCTGCCTTCCGGCGTCCGAATCGTTCGACGCGACTGGGCGAGTCTTGCCGAATCCCATGGCAGTTACGGCTTGATTCGGCACACCTTGTGCAATCAGGTAATCGCGGACGGAATCGGCACGCTGTTCGGAGAGCCGCTGATTGTATTCGTCGCTACCGATGCTATCGGTATGGCCTTCCACTTGAATCTTCAATCCGGGATAGGCCAACAGGATACCGGAGACCTTCGCCATCTTCTCACGAGCGCCGGGCTTCAACGTGAACTTGTTGAAATCGAAAAGCACGTCGGAGATGTTGACAATCAGGCCCCGCGCGGACTCACGCGTTTCCAGGATCGTATTCAATTGCTGGCGCAGGCGTTCCCGAAGTTGGGTCTTCTCGTTTTCGGCGGCTAAGCGTTGCTGATCGGCCTGCTGGGCAGCGATCTTGGCCCGATCGGCCTCGTTCTGCGCGGCCTGTTGCTGCGCAAGAGCGGCAGATCGCGCGGCGTCTGCTTCGGCCTTTTCCTGACGGGCCTGTGCCATCGCCATCTCCGCATCGCGCTTGGCTTGTTCCGCCGCCAGGCGATCGGATTCCGCTTGGGCGCGCCGCTGCTGGTCGAGACGAGCCTGTTCGGCAGCCTGACGAGCCTGTTCGGCGGCTTGCTGAGCTTGTGCCTGAGCCGCGGCCTCGCGTTGCGCCGCAGCGGCTCGCTCGTTCGCGAGTTCTTCATCCTGGATCTTCTTGAACGTTATGATGCGAGCGTCTTCCGCCATCTGGGCGGCTTCACGGGCATTGGTCTCAGACTCTTTGCGGTTGTTGCCGTGATTCAAGAATCCCTCGGCATTCTGCAAATCGATCGTGGCCTTCTGAAAGGTTTCGGGAGCATACCGATCAGCTCCGGCCAGGCGCGCGATCTCCACCGCGTTCTCGGCTTCGGCAAGTTGCAGCGGGCCCTTGGCGTTCACACGAATGGGTTGATACTGCTGCCGGTTCCAAATGTACTGGCCGCGTTGCAGCAGGTGATAATTCGCGTCTACCTGCTCGATGGTGCCGGCAGTATCTTCGCGAATGAAGTTCTCGGCGACGACCACGTCGCTCGGTTGAGTCACCGCAAAGTAAGGCTCGGCGGTAACAATCAGGCCAAAGGTCTGCAAGTCAGTAGTGGACAGGAGCTTCGCATGATCTCC
This sequence comes from Bryobacteraceae bacterium, assembly GCA_035295745.1. Taxonomy (GTDB): domain Bacteria; phylum Acidobacteriota; class Terriglobia; order Bryobacterales; family Bryobacteraceae; genus JAIQFL01. The sequence goes on from DATGIL010000032.1 coordinate 37,590, forward strand.
TTCTAATACGACTTCCCCTAGATTTACTGCGCGCCCTTCGGGAGTTACTCCCCAGAGCACATAAGTCATGTACTCAGGCCCGTACTGGCTCGCGGGGCTCATGTGATCGAGCGCAGTTTCGATCTTGGTGGAGCCCATCTGGCTCGCCACCTTCGCCTCGCCTTTCGCCGCGGGCATCAGTTCTGTGCCGCGGAAATCGATATGTGTGGAACCCGTGCGGTGATGATAGTTGACAGCCTTAGTGGTTCGCGAAACTACCGTCACCCGAAAGACTGGCATCGGCTGGCCCGTCTCCGCGGGCGTCAGTGCGTGCTGCCGAGTCGGGTTCGGGACCTGCGCGATCAGCGTCCCGAGCGCAAGAAAGAACATTCCGGCTTTCATGATTCGCAAATTCCCTCCACTGTTAGCGAAAGCACGCGGTCGACCGATGTGCATCTGAGCACAGAGTGCTGAGCGGCACTCAGTTCGCCGGCGTCCTGTGGCCCAGCGCACTGACTCGCGTGCGCAGTCCGTATGCCGCTACACCCGCGAGCAGTGTAAGTAATCCGAAGCCGATGAAAACCCAGCCTGATGTTAGAAAGATGTAGGCCCAACCCGCGAGTGCAACCACGCTGGGAATCGGGTAAAGCCACATACGGAATGGCCGCGGCATCGCGGGCTGGTGCTTTCTCAAATGATGCAAGGCGGCTATCTGCGCGATGAACTGCACCAGAATCCGAGAAGTCAACAGCGCAGAGATTACCGCATCCAGGCTCCACATGCTCGCAATGAGCGAAAGGATGCCCATCACGAGCAGCGACACGTGAGGAAATTGACCGCGCGGATGAAGCGCCGCGAAAATCTTGAAGAAATGTCCATCGATGGCCGCGGCATAGGGGATCCGACTGTATCCTAGCAGTAAGGCGAATACGGACGCGAAAGCGGTCCAGAGTACCAGCACTGTGACCACAGCAGCGGCACGGGTGCCGTAGAGGCGTTCGACGAACTCGGAAGCGATGAATTTCGACTGCATCGCTTCGCGCCAGGGCACGACGGCGATGATACTCAAGTTCATCAGGAAATAGATGGCCGCCACAGCCAGAATCGAGTACAGGATGGAACGCGGGATCACCCGGCCCGGATCGCGCACCTCGCCCGCTACGTAACAGATATCGTAGTAACCCATGTAATCGTACATCGCGATCAACATTGCCGATCCGAGTCCGGCGGCGAACCCCATGGAGAAAGTGAAGGCGTGGGGCGGGAAGTCAAAGACGACGCGAGGACGGAAATTGGCGAGCCCACTTGCCGCAATCCACAATACAGTTACCAGCATGCCGATCCAGAGCACAACGGTCAGCCGGCCGACCGCGGTGATGCGGCGGTAGAGCAGCACGATCACAAGCAAGCCAACCGCTACACTCACCATGCGCGTTTCGGCGCTCCCCATGGCGCGCCAGAAATAGCCGACATATTGGGCGAATCCGATATAGCCCGACGCAATCTCCAGCGGGCCGCTGAAGATGAACTGCCAGATGAAAAGGAATGGCAGAAGGCCGCCTAGCCAGGTGTGCCGAAAGGCTTCGCGCAAATACAGGTAAGTGCCGCCGGTGCCCGGCATGGCGGCCGCGAGTTCGCTCCAAACGAGCCCGTCGCAAAGCGCCAGAACCGCTCCCAGAAGCCACCCCAGCATACATTGCGGGCCGCCCATGGATGTAAGGATCAGGGGTATCGTGATGAAGGGCCCCACCCCGACCATATTGCTCATGTTGAGGGCGGTGGCCTGCAGCAAACCAAAAGCCCGAACCAGCCGGTCTGGTTCCGCCGCGTGGGGTGAGTTTTCCAAAGGTTCCGCCAGTATACTGCGATTCGCCGAGGAAAGGGCCGTCCCAATTACCTTTGGTTTACAGTCGCTCATTGACTGTCAGTATCTTTTCCTTCGACATAGGTCTGGGGGATGCTATGAACGTGGGTTGAGATTCCCTGAGGAAAACGTATGAAGACGGTCCTTGCACGGCTTCGGCGCTGCTTCATCGGAATTCTGATATTCGCCATTGTCTTCATTCTGTGGAGCGTGTGGTTAGGTGTGTCGTTCAGCGTCCTGCGCACGCAGGTGACCGCCAGCGCCGACCTGGTGAGGGACCTCGACACGATCGGCACATTCCTGCGCGAGATGGGCCGTCCCACCGTATCTTCCGAACAGTGGCGGACCTTGGCATCCGATTCCCGAACCGCCTTGGCGAGGCTCGATTCCAGCGGCGATAACTATCCCGAGGTGATCCGTTTCCGTGAGCGCGCAACTCCCGCTCTGGAAGCGATGTCTGCCATGCGTGCGCAAGTGCCGGGGGCCGACGAGAACGATGCCAATAACGCCATGCTGCTGTATCAGGCGAGGGCCGACGCCCTGGCGGGCGATCTCGACGCAGCGTTGATCGCGGTTCGCCACCATCAGACCGAACTGTCCATTATTCTGGCGACTAAGTGGACACAGATGAATTGCATGGCCATGATTTCCTGCCTCATGGCAGCGGTCCTGGCCCTCTTGTTTCGATCCTTCCAACAGACAACCGCCATCCGCTTCAACATGCAGGAAGAACTGGAGAGCAGCGAGGAGCAGTTCCGGTCGTTGTTCGAAGATGCGCCCGTGGCTTATCACGAAATGAGCCCGGACGGCGTCATTCAGCGCGTCAATCGGGCGGAATGCGCGCTCCTCGGGTACCATTCCCACCAGCTTGTGGGCTCGCCAGTCTGGCAATTCATGGCTCCTACCTGCCGCGAGCCGGTACGCGAGGCGCTTCTCCGGAAACTGGCGGGCAGGGAGCCGTTCGCATCTCTCGAAACCGAATTCGTGCGCAAGGATGGGAGCCTTCTCGTTGTGCAGATGCACGAGTCGGGCATCCGCAATGCTAGCGGGGAAGTGACGGGAATTCGTTCCACGCTGCTCGACATCACGGCTCAGAAGCGCGCGGAACAAGCTCTGCGTGAATCCGTCTCGATGGTCCATGCGACCTTGGAAGCTACGGCCGATGGCATTCTGGTGGTGGACCGCAGCCGCCGGGTCGTCGGGCACAATCGTAGATTTCTGGAGCTGTGGCGCATGCCGGAGTCGCTGATCGCGTCGCAGGACCACGGGCCGCTGCTCAATTTCGCCTCCGAGCAGGTAGAGGACTCCGCAGCATTTCGCAGAACCGTGGAGCAACTCTATGCCGACCCCGCCAAAGAGACATCCGACACCATCGAGTTCCAGGATGGCAGGGTGTTCGAGCGTACTTCCCGCCCGCAGCAGATCGGCCAGGAGATTGTGGGGCGGGTCTGGAGTTTCCGTGATGTGACCGCGCATCGCAAGGCGCTGCGGGAATTGCAGGCCTCCGAAGAGCGCTGGCAACTCGCCATGCGCGGCAGCAACGATGGTCTATGGGACTGGAACGCGATTACCAAGGAGGTGTTCTACTCAGCGCGATGGAAAGAGATCCTGGGCTTTGAAGATCATGAGCTCCCGAACACGGTAGCGGAGTGGCATGCGCGGGTGCACCCGGACGAACTGCCCATGGTCATGCAGGCATTGCAGGATCATCTCAATCGCCAGACCACCTTCTACGAAGTCGAGTACCGCATGCAGGCCAAAGATGGCAGCTACCGCTGGATTCTGTCCCGTGGCCAGGCGCTGTGGGACGCCGAGGGTAAGCCCACGCGCCTGGTGGGTTCCCACAAAGATATTACCGGACGAAAGCTCGCGGAAGAGGCGCTTCGTGTTGCCAAAGATCAAGCCGAGTGCGCCAACCGCGCGAAAGGCGAGTTTCTGGCCAACATGAGCCACGAGATCCGCACTCCCATGACGGGTGTGATGGGAATGATCGACGTGGTGCTGGCATCGGACCTGTCGACGCAACAGAGGGACCACCTGGAAACGGCGCGGGCTTCGGCGGAGTCACTGCTCTCACTACTCAACGACATCCTGGACCTTTCCAAAATCGACGCGGGGCGGCTGGATCTCACGCCCGTTCCATTTTCGATTTTTCAGTCGGTGGGAGACACGATGCGGATGTTCACGGTCCGGGCGCAGGAGAAGGGTCTCTCGTTCAGCGCGCACCTGGATCCGGATTTGCCGCAGCGCCTGACCGGCGATCCATTGCGCCTGCGCCAAGTCCTGGTGAACCTGGTTGGCAACGCTGTGAAGTTTACCGACGACGGCTTTGTATCGGTATGCGTGCGCCTCCAGGCACGCCGCGAAGGCTGGGTGGACGTCCTGTTTGAAGTGATCGATTCCGGGGTCGGGATCTCGCCCGAGAAGCAGAAGCTGGTTTTCGATCCATTCCGCCAGGTGGATGGCTCCAGCACGCGGCGCTATTTCGGCACGGGGCTGGGCCTGACGATCTCGGAGCGCCTGGTGCAACTCATGGGAGGGCAATTAGAGTTGAGAAGTGAGGAAGGCAAGGGCAGCACATTCTTCTTCACGGTACCGTTTGCGACGGTGGATGCGGAGATTCCGCGTCCCACTCCGAGGCCAAAGTCACTAGCGGTGCCGGATCACGAGAAGCGAAAGCTACGGATCCTGGTAGCTGAAGACAACGTCGTGAATCAAAAAGTGGCGAACATCCTGCTCAAGCGCGAGGGTCACGAAGTGGTGATGGTGGGAGACGGGAACGACGCCGTCACGGCAGCTCGGAAGGGCTCGTTCGATCTGGTGCTGATGGATGTGCAGATGCCCTCCATGGACGGATTCGCAGCGACGGCCGCAATCCGCCGTGCGGAGTTGGACACCGGCCGGCACATTCCGATTGTGGCTATGACCGCGCACGCCATGAAAGGCGATCACGAGAATTGTCTGGCGGCCGGCATGGATGATTACCTGAGCAAACCATTCGATCTGCTAAGCCTGCGCGCGGTACTGGAAAAGTTCGAAAGCGATGCCGGAAGCAAAGCGTAGTACGTAGCGTTCGTCCGGCATGTCTTACGCCTCCTTAACCCCGCCCGCTTTTCGGACTTCGCGTTTGCCGTATAGAGTCGCGAGAGTCGTTCGCGCCCACAACGGCAGCGAGCGCTGGAATAGGGCAAGCGTCTTGTAAAAACCACCGGGAACGACGAAAAGTTTACCGCGTGCAAGCCCTCTGAGCGAGGCATCCACTACATCTTCCGCCCTGGTCCACAACCACCCCGGAATGTTCCCGCGGTCCATCTGAATGACGTCATGAAACTCCGAAAGCGTGAAGCCCGGGCAAAGACACTGCACCTTCACCGGCGATCCAGCGCTCTTCAGGTCGAGGTTCAAACCTTCGGTAAAGCAGTTCATCCACGCTTTGGTGGCGCAATAGCTGACATTCTTAGGGCTGTTGCCGAATCCCGCGACCGAGGAGACATTGATCACCGCTCCCCGCCCGCGCGGAACCATGGCGCGCAGCGCCGCGTGCGACAGGCGCATGGTTGCCATCACGTGCAGCCGGTGCATCTGGTCCTGGCCTTCCACCGGAATTTCGAAGAACCGCCCCACCGTGCCAAAACCCGCGTTGTTGACCAACAGTTCCAGCCGCGGCTCCTGTGCAATGCGATCTTCGACACGCGCGAGTTGCTCATCGTTGGTCAGATCGGCAGTCAGCGATTCGGCATTCCCCAATTCACGCGCGAGCGACTCGAGGCGCTCGCGCCTGCGCGCGACGACGATCAAGCGATACCCGTCCCTGGCAAGACGCCTCGCGAAAGTCGCACCGATCCCGCTGGACGCCCCCGTCACAAGGGCAGCGGGCTTGTCGTTGTCCATGCCGTTTCAGTGTACTGCTTCGCCGCCATAGATTCCGATGAAGCGGCACACTCGCCCGGCACAACCCCTGCTTCCAAGGCTACCGACGTGGCGCAGACACTCATGTCTGCAGTCTCGACACTCATGTCGAGACTTTTCGCGCCGTCCACCAACTTCCGCAAAAAGAAAAGAGTCCAACGCTCAGTCGTGCAGAGAGTGGTCTTTGGTTGAAACAGCGAGGCGGAGCGGTTAACTTGCACGGACAGGGCTGGGCGACTCACGAGGCTCGGGAAGTTCCGCGGCCTGGCTCAGATGAAGTCCGTAACGCAGACAGCTCCGGTCGGCATGCGTGCGATATCTTCCGAAGAGTTGAAACAGGTAGATATTCCCTATGTCGGAATAGCCCAGGCGATAGCAGGATTTCAACGAGCTGAAATTGTTCCACTCCACATAGGAAAGCAGACCGCGGAATCCTTTGCCTTTGTAGGCTTCCAGAGCGCGCCCCATGGCTATGGCGTGGAGGCGCTGCCCGCGGTATTTCACGTGGGTGTAACCCTTGTACATGTAAATGTAGCGGGGATCGAAGTGCAGCTTCAGGGCAGGGATGTCGATGGCGGTGGGAGTATTGGCGTACCAGCCGTAGGAGGCCAGTACCGATCCGTCGAGAAAACCGTAGCATTCATCGCCCTTGGCGAAAGCCGCGCGGAGAAACTCGTCGGTGATCTCGTACTCCGGCCGGTTGCGCGTCAGGTCCATTAAATGGGCCTCGCTCAGCAATCCCCATTGGTAGGGCTTATCACATTTCAGAGATTCTGGGTCGACGTTCTCGATCCTGACTCCTTTCAAAACACGAGCGGTCACCACCCGGTTCAATGCCCGTAAGCTCAAATCCTGAAAGGTCTTTATGGCCCCAAATCGGCGAACCTGCTGAACGAGTTCATTGAGCTGCATGGATTGATGCTGCCAGCCGCCGATGTTATTTGCTGTACCACATTGCTCACCGACGGTAGACTTCGCCAGGGACGCCCTCTTTTTCAGTGCGGATACATGCGCTGGAACCCAGCAAAATTCACGTGTTCTGTATTGAACAGCCAACTGCGATACCGGCGGCTACACTTGAACTCGGAGCCGAAAAGCTTCTCTTCAGGGTGGAATGGGAACCCGAATCAAAATGAGGGATGCCGCGATCGATATCTTTTCCACATGCCCGGTGGCAGGCAATTCTAACGGGCGGGAGTATTTGCAGCAGGTCGCGGAGGTGGCGCGCTGGAGCGAGGAGGCGGGCTGCACTGGCATCCTTATCTACGCGGACAACAGCCTGCTGGACCCGTGGCCGCTCTGTCAGATTATTCTGGAGAATACGGAGAGGCTCTGCCCGCTGCCGGCGATCCAGCCGGTGTACATGCACCCATACGCGGTCGCGAAGGCGGTGTCGACGCTCGCCTATCTGTTCGGCCGGCGCATGTGCCTCAACATGATCGCCGGCGGATTCACGAACGACCTTGCAGCCTTGAACGACACCACACCGCACGACAAGCGCTACGCGCGTCTGGTGGAGTATACCAGCATCATCAAATCACTTCTGACCGGAGATCTGCCCGCCAGTTACGACGGCGAGTTTTATAAGATCGACAAGCTGCGCTTGCGTCCGCCCATGACCCATGATCTGTTCCCTGGGATCTTCATCTCGGGATCGTCGGACGCGGGGATCGCGGCGGCACGCGCCATCGGCGCGACTGCGATCAAGTATCCTCGCCCATCCGGAGAAGAGCTGGCGATACCGCCGGACTGCATCGACTACGGAATTCGCGTCGGCATCATCGCCCGGGAGAACGAGAGCGACGCATGGCGCGTGGCGCGGGCCCGATTCCCCGAAGATCGCAAAGGCCAGCTGACACAGCAATTAGCGATGAAGGTGTCCGATTCCGTCTGGCACAAGCAGCTTTCCAGCATGGAAGAAGAGAGCCCCAGCAATCCTTACTGGCTGGTTCCTTTTCACAACTACAAGACCTTCTGTCCGTACCTGGTGGGCAGCTATGCGCGCGTCGCCGAGGAGATTGCCCGGTATATCGAGGCGGGCTACAAGACTTTCATCCTCGACATCCCGCCCACACGCGAGGAGTTATCGCATATCGGAATCGTATTTCAGGAGTCTCTCCGGCAGGCGGCGATATGATCGAGCGTTTGCAGGAATGGGTCTCGTTGCGGGCGCTCCAGTCTCCCGATTCCGTGGCGGTGGTCTGCAGGGGCGAGAAGACGACGTACACACAGCTGGATGCGCTCACGAATCAACTGGCTCGAATGCTGATTGAGAAGGGGTGCCAGCGCGGCGACCGGATCTGTCTGTTGCTCCCGAAATCAACCGCCGCAATCGTGGGAATCCTCGGCATTCTGAAGGCCGGATGCGCCTATGTTCCGCTCGATCCAGCCTGCCCGGCCGCGCGTCTGACCAAGGTCGTCGAAACGTGCGGCAGTGAGTGGATTCTTGCGGGCAGCGGATCCGCGGCCGTCCTGGACGAACTGGTGGCAGCGACGGGGATTCGCGTCGGCTGGCTCGACCGGGATGACTCGGCGGCGGGTCTCAAACAGGCCACAGCGGAATTCACACTCGCCGGCTTGGCGTCAGTTTCCGAAGCGCCCCTCGATCCGCGCAACACCTCGATCGATCCGGCGTACATCATGTTCACCTCCGGCTCCACGGGCAATCCTAAGGGCGTAGTGATCACCCACTCGAACGTGATTCACTTCGTAGAGTGGGCCGTCGATTATTTCCAGCTTGGAGACGGCGAAAAGCTCTCCGGACACTCGCCGCTGCACTTCGACCTCTCGGTGTTTGACGTTTTCGGCGCATTCGCGGCGGGCGCCGAGTTACATCTCGTCACCCCCGACCTGAACGTTCTGCCGAACAAACTAGCCGCGTTCATTCGCGATTCCCAACTAACGCAGTGGTTTTCGGTTCCGTCGGCGCTCAACTACATGGCCAAATTCGATGTTGTGAGGCCCGGCGATTTTCCGCATTTGAAGCGACTCCTGTGGTGCGGCGAGGTTTTGCCCGTGCCCGTTTTAGCCTACTGGATGCAGCGGTTGCCGCACGTCACGTTCACCAACCTGTACGGTCCGACGGAGGCAACGATTGCCAGCGCCTACTACACGGTGCCCGGCTGTCCGGAGGATTTGAGAGCTGCCATACCGATCGGCGCTCCCTGTGCCGGCGAGAAGCTGTATGTCATGGACGACAATCTGCAACCCGTCGCGCCGGGAGTGACCGGGCGTCTTTACATTCAGGGCGTCGGGCTTAGTCCGGGATACTATCGTGACCCGGTCAAGACTGGCGAAGCCTTTGTGCAGAGTTCCTGCGGGCCCGCCTGTGGCGAGCGCCTGTATCACACAGGCGACTTGGCGAGGGTCGGGCAAGACGGTCTGGTCTACTTTCTCGGCCGGGCCGATTCCCAAATCAAGAGCCGTGGACATCGCATCGAGTTGGGCGAGGTATTGACCGCGCTCAATGCGCTGGAATCGCTCAGGGAATCGGCTGTTGTGGCGATTCCCACGAGCGGCTTCGAGGGCGCCATCATCTGCTGTGCATACGTAGCTCAGCCGCAGCGCGATGTCAGTCCCGCGGTACTACGGAGCGAGTTGAGCAAATTATTGCCCGGGTATATGTTGCCGACCCGCTGGATGGCCATGCAGGAGCTTCCTAAAAACGCCAACGGCAAAATCGACACGCGCGTGTTGAAAGAGCAGTTCCCATTGGAGATTTCGTGATATGCCGGATCGGCCGTTGTACCAGGAGATCGAACAGTTCTTCTCGGAGCACTTGAACATCAGCGTTCCGTCCGTGAACACAGATCTGTTCGACGCAGGAATTCTGGATTCACTCACATTTGTGGACTTGGTGCTGCATCTGGAGCAGGAGTTCGATATCCACATTGGCGCGGAGGAGCTGGAGCTGGAGAATTTCCGGTCCATAGAGAAGATTGCAGCCTTTGCGACTGCTCACAGCGGCCTGCAGAAGGCCGGGGCGGCGTAGGCCCATCATGGCGACGCAGCGCGTACGGCGATTCGTGTCGGAGGACATCCCCCAGGTGGCGGAACTGCATCGCCGGTTGTACCGGGAAAGCGAACAGCCCTCCCCGGCGTTAGAACGCTCATATCGCGGCTTCTTCCAGGACGTCTACCTGAACAATCCCTGGTACAGCGAGACTCTGGGACCGCTCGCGTGCGAAGACGGCGAGGGAAAGATTATTGGATTTCTAGGTGTGATGCCCCGCCCCATGCGCATCAACGGCCGCCCCATTCAGGCCGCGGTCAGTTCCATGTTCATGGTCGACCCCAATCATCGCGTCGGTCTGGCCGCAGTGCAACTGCTGAAGGCATTCCTCGCCGGCCCGCAGGATCTTTCGTACGCCGACGAGTCGACCGGGCCTTCGCGTAAACTTTGGGAGCGGCTGGGTGGCGTCACGTCGATGCTGAACAGCATGCACTGGACCCGGCCCTTGCGTCCCGCGGGGCTCCTGAATTTTCAGTTGGGCCAGCGAAACAGCCTGCGCGCTCTGGCACGCATGTCTGCTCCGCTTTGCTGGGCCGCCGACGCTGCGATCTCACGACTGAAATCGAGCCCGTTCTTTTGCGCGCCGCCTAAACTGGCAGGCGAGAATGCCGATGTCAACACGCTGATCGAATGCACCGGCCGGCTCTACGATTCGCAGGCGCTTCGTCCGGAATACGACGAGCAGTCGCTGCGCTGGCTGCTCGATCTGGCCAGTCACGGCGACGATCTGGAGAAAGTGGTGGTCCGCAACTCCGCGGGCAGTGTGGTGGGCTGGTATGTTTATTGTATTAGCCGTGATCGCATCGCCGAGCTGCTGCAAATCGGCGCCAAGCCAAATTTCACCAAAGATGTCCTGGACCACCTTTTGAGCCACGCCGAGCACCACGGCGCTGTGGCCGTAACAGGCCGCGTCGATCCGCGGTACCTGGAAGACCTGGGGTCGAGTTGCATGATGCGGCCGCGCTACTGGATGCTGGTGCACTCGCGCCATCCACAGTTGTTGAACATGATCGACCGCGGCGAGCCGTATCTGACGCGATTGGAGGGGGAGTGGTGCATGCAGTTCCACATCTCTCGCTACCAGGGCGCGAACGCCGAGAGGCGTGCCCTCGTGACCCCGCTCCCTGTGCTGCCTGATTCGTCGATAACGGTCGAGGCGCGGCGAGGCGGCGCGGAAATCGTCGATGCGCTCGCAGATGAGTGGCGTCAGTTGTGCGACCAGGATCCGGGGAAGGAGCCGTTTTACCGTCCCGAATGGGTGGCCGCTTCGATTCGGGCGTTCTCACTGCAGGAGGAAGCAGTGGTGGTGACCGCTCGGGCTGGCGGGGTGCTGAAGGCGGTGCTGCCATTGATGGAAACGCGCACGCTCTTGTGCGGCGTTCCCGTGACCAAATTGCGCGGCGCCGCCAACGCCCATTCGTGCCGGTTCGACTTGGTTCGCTGCGCCGGTATCGAAGGAGATGCGGCGGTTCGGGCGCTGTGGCGATACTTGCGGGACCTCCCCGGTTGGGACTTGATCGAGTTGCCTTACGTGCTCGAAGGCGCAGCGCTCGAAGGCTTGGCCGCGGCGGCGCGGCAGGACGGATTTCCGGTAGGCCTGAAGGAGTCGATGCGATCGCAGTATCTGCCGCTCTCCTGGCCCGGAGAGGATCAGGATCCACTGCTTTATCAATCGACCGCCAATTTTCGGGCCAACGTGCGGCGCAAGGAGAGGCAGGTCAAGGCGTCTGGGATTCTGACGCTGCGCTGCGTCGACAAAGCGGATCCGGTCGCTTTGCAGACGTTTTACGATTTGGAGAGTTCCGGATGGAAAGGAAGGCAGGGGACGGCGATCGTTTGTGAAAACGAGACACGGCAATTCTACGACGAAATTGCGCGCCAAGGCGAGCGATTCGGTTACCTGCGACTCTACTTCCTGGACTTGGATGGCCACACCATCGCGGCACAGTTCGGGATTGAACACGGTGGGCGGTATTTCATGCCCAAGCTCGCATTCGACGAGAATTTCCGGAAGTATGGTCCGGGACATCTCCTGATCCACGCCATTATGCGCAACTGCGTGGAGCGTGGACTGACGGAATACGATTTCACAGGCCCATCGGCGGAGTACAAGGCGAAGTGGGCGTCCTCAACGCGGCTCCACTCCACCTTGACGATCTTTCGCAAGGGATTCTTAGGATCGTCACTGCACGCCGCGAAATTCAAGGTAGAAGCGGGCGTAAAAGATATGCTGCGCCCGCTATTCTCTGCGACGTAGTGCCGTGGCGCAAACACTCCTGTTTGCCGCGTCGAGACTCCTCTCGACGCTTTTCGACGCGTGCACCAAGTCTGCTGCACAAAGCTGCACTGAAGTCGTCGACCAAGTCCGTGACACCGAATTGGAGGCGCGTCGAGAAGAGATTCTCGACCGGCACACAGCAGTGTCCGCGCCACATAAATTATTGTCGGCGCTTCAACAGCGTATTCTCCAGGAACAAAAACTCAATCCCCGTCCCAAGAAATGTCGCGATGGCCTCTTGCGGGGTATTCACGATCGGCTGCCCCTTCACGTTGAAGCTCGTATTCAACACCATCTCCCGTCCCGTGGTCTTCCCCACCGCCTGCAACAGTGCGTGAAACTCGGCATTATCCTTCGCCGAAACCGTCTGCACGCGTGCCGATCCGTCGACGTGCGTGATCGCCGGAAGTTGCGCGCGATGCTCCTCTCGCACGTCTACCGTCGAAATCATGTAGGGGAATTCGCTCCCCGGTGGCGCGTCGAACCATCGATCCGCCTGCTCCAGAGAGACTGCCGGAGCGAAGGGGCGAAATGCCTCACGCATCTTCACCATCGCGTTGATGCGGTCGCGCATCTCGGGATGTCCTGGGTCGGCCAGAATGCTGCGATGCCCTAGAGCGCGCGGTCCGAACTCCATGCGTCCGCGATACCAGGCGATCACGCGCCCCTCCGCGATCAGTCTCGCCGCCGCGTCGCAGGCCTCCCCCAGCGATTCGTAGCGGTGTGACTGCACTCGCTCGCCAAACTCCCCAATGGCCTCTGCGATCGCCGCAGCCGAGTGCGCCGGGCCGTAAAACGGCACCGGCGAACGCGCGTTCCGAATCTCTCCGTGCATCGAGGCGCGGAATAGAGCGGCCCCGAGCGCCGACCCGTCATCCGCCGCAGCCGGCTGGATGTATACTTCGTCGAACTGGCCCGATCGCATCAATTGGCCATTCGCGGTGCAGTTGAGCGCCACGCCTCCCGCCATCGCCAGCCGCCGCAAACCCGTGGCCGCTGCGAAATGCCCGCAGATGTGCTGCATGGTGCGGTTCAGACAGGCTTGCAGCGCGGCGGCGACATCGCAGTGTCGGTCCGTAATGGGCGACTCGGGCTGCCGCTCAGGAATCAGATGTTCGTCCAAGTAGCGGCGCGTGGCGGTGTAGTTTTCGTGCTCCTCCCTGGTCCGATTGAGTCTCAGTATCGGAATCCGGATCGTGCCGTCGGAACACAGCTGCACAGCCTGCTCGAAGAACCCGCGGAAGCGCTCCGGATTACCGTAGGGCGCGAGACCCATAATCTTGTATTCGTCGGAATTGAAGTCGAAGCCAAGATGGAGGGTCACCAGCGAGTAGAGAATGCCGATCGAATCCTGGGCTGATATCTCGCGCAGCTTTTCGAGTTTGCCTTCGCGTGCATGGAAAACGGATGCACCCTGCGTCTCCCCCATCCCGTCCACGATCACCACCAGGCACTCGTCCCAGCCTGAGGTAAAACAGGCACTCGCCGCGTGCGCCAGGTGATGGCTGACCGGGCACACACGCTCCGGTGAAAATCCCGGCATGTCTCGCGCCACCTGCGCCAACAACGCCTCGCGGGAGAAAGCTTCTTCGAAGAGAATCGCCGTCTTCGGGTCTAACGAAAAAGCCCTGCGATAGGGAGAGTAATCGAATCCGTGCGCTAACTCGTCCACATGCTGGAGCCCAATTCCACCTTCCGACAGACAGTAGCGGATCGCTCCGATCGGAAATCGGGCGCTGTGTTTCTCGCGATTGAAGCGTTCTTCCGCCGCCGCCGCCACCACCACGCCATCCTTCACGAGCACAGCTGCGGAATCGTGTCCCTGTGAAATGCGGTATTCTCTCTCGTTCAGCCCGGGCCAGTGCTCCTTCTTGACCCGCATCGAGTTTTCAAACCCGCTGATTCCCAGGATGTTCATAGCGCGCTCGGGCAAATGCTCTCATCCACCCAGCACATCGAATACCATTGGCGCCAGCGCCAAAGCGCGCTACACCAGCACGGTGAATGTGGATTCGGTACGTTGGACGGGGCGATAACGCGTGTCCCGCTCGACGGGCTCGCGGCCGGCCTTGCGAATTAACTGCAATAACTCGGCGCGGCGCAAACCTTGCACTGTAGTCGCTCCGGCATCGTGGTAGATCCGCTCCTCCACAATGGTGCCGTCGATATCGTCGGCGCCGAATCGAAGCGCGATTTGCGCGATCCGGGGCGTCATCATCACCCAGTACGCCTTGATGTGCGAAATGTTGTCGAGCATCAGGCGTGAGACCGCAATGTTCTTGATGTCGTCGAAACCCGTAGTTTTCCCGATGTGCTGTAGCGGCGTGTTATCGGGATGGAAGGCCAGCGGAATGAAGGTAACGAACCCATGCGTCTCGTCCTGCAACTCGCGCAGGCGGACCAGGTGATCGACGCGATCTTCCTCATTTTCGATGTGGCCGTAGAGCATCGTGCAGTTCGAATGCAGCCCCATCTCGTGAGCGATGCGGGCGGTCTCGATCCATTCGTTGCCATCGATCTTGTGGTCGCAGATGATGCGGCGCACGCGCTCGTTGAAGATTTCAGCGCCGCCGCCGGGAAGCGAATCCATGCCGGCGTTGCGCAGCCGTTCGAGAGTCTCGCGCGCCGAGATTTTCGCTCGCCGTGCCAGGTAGGCGATCTCCACCATGGTGAACGCTTTGAGGTGGACCTGTGGGAAGCGATGCTTCAATCCGCGCAGCATCTCGCAATACCAGTCGAGCGTGAGTTCGGGATGCAATCCGCCGACGATGTGGAACTCGGTGACGGCTTCGCTCCAGCCCTCGCCCGCGCGGTGCCATACCTCGTCCAGCGACATTGTGTAGGCCTTGGGATCGCGCACCCGCTTGCCGAAAGCGCACAAGCGGCAACTCGCCACGCAGACATCAGTAGGGTTGATGTGGCGGTTTACGTTGAAGTAAGTCGTGTCGCCGTGCAGGCGTTCGCGGACAAGGTTTGCCAGGTACCCCAAGCCCAGAATATCGGAGGTGCGGTAGAGCGCCACGCCATCGTCGAAAGAGAGCCTCTCTCCTGCCTCTACTTTTTGGCGGATGGGATGGAGACGAGCATCATCGATGACGACTTGCATTGTGTTAAATACCTGATTTCAGGAGGAATATATCTGCGGCCCAGAATATTAAGAATAACACGCTGACGTAGCCGTTCATGGTAAAGAAGGCGGCATTGACTCTCGATAAGTCGTTGGGCTTTACGATGCTGTGTTCGTAGAGCAGCAGGCCCGTGACGGCCCCGACCCCAGCGAGTGCCAGCGCGCCCAGATGCAGCGTGTAGATCAGAATCAGCAGGCACACCACCATCAGGATGTGCAGGATTTGCGCGACGCGCAATGCCCCTGCGATCCCAATGCGCCTGGGAACGCTCGACAAACCCTCCGTGCAATCGAATTCATAGTCCTGGCAGGAGTAGATCACGTCGAACCCGGCCGTCCAGAAACTAACGGCGGCGGTGAGCCACAGGATGCGCGGGTCGAGCGAACCCCGCACTGCAATCCAGGCGGCGGCAGGCGCGATTCCCAGGCAGAAGCCCAGCACCAGGTGCGAGAAAGACGTAAATCGTTTGGTAAACGAGTAGAAGAAAACGATCAGCAATGCGAAGGGCGAGAGGCGCAGACAAAGCGAATTCAATTCGCCGGCCGCAAAAATAAAGACGAAGGCCGACACCACCACGAAGCCCCACCCGAAACCCCGGCTTAACATCCCTGCCGGCAGGTGCCGCATTTTAGTGCGGGGATTGCGCCCGTCAATGTCGGCATCCACGAGGCGATTGAAAGCCATCGCCGCGGAGCGCGCCCCCACCATCGCAATCACGATCCAAAGCACCTTCCAACCCATTCCCGAGACCGGCCCGCCTGTCCGAAAAGCCAGCAACGCACCAGTCAGTGCAAAGGGCAGAGCGAACACCGAATGCTCGAATTTAATCATGTCGAGCGCGAGCCTGATTCGATTCCACGGCATGGGATAGTACCTATATTTTACAGCGTATAAGAAACGGCAAAAATTGCGATTCCACGGACCGCCCTGACGTGTTACAGTCTTGCTTGAGGTCGGGCAATTGAAGGGAGTCGTATGTTGGAATCCTCCGCGCTGTCGGACAAGGGTTGCGTTAGGTCGAATAACGAAGACTATTGCCTGATCGAGCCCGAGTTGGGCCTTTATGTTCTCGCAGACGGTATGGGTGGCGCCAAAGCAGGTGAGCGCGCTTCCCGAATGGCCGTGGACACCGTAGCAGAAATTATTTTGATGGCGCAGCAGCGCGATTCGCAAGTGCTGATTTCGGCAGTGGAAGAGGCGAATCGGCGGGTGCTGCAAGCTTCTCATAGTGACCCCACGCTGGAAGGTATGGGAACCACCCTGGTGGCTGCATTGGAGACTGCCGGGGAGCTTTCGATAGCCAGCGTAGGAGATAGCAGGGCATATCTCTACGATGAAAGCGGTTTCCGCGCCATTACTGACGATCAGACGTGGGTCAACGAAGTCGGCCGGCCTCTCGGGCTGGATGAAGACACTCTCAAGAATCACCCGATGCGCCATGTACTGACTATGGCGATCGGGGCGAGTTCCCCTTTGACAGTGAATTATTATTCCGTCGGTTTGCAACCCAATTCATTGGTCCTGATGTGCAGTGACGGGTTGCACGGCGTTCTCGAAGCACCGCAAATGGAAGAGATTCTCCGCGGCGGCCGCGATGGAGTTTCGCTTGAGGAGAGTTGCCGCCGTCTCATCGAAGCCGCTAAACAGGCTGGCGGCCCCGACAATGTAACCGCAGTGCTCGTTCGCAAACCGAAAGAAGCGTAATACAAAGATCCCGCCTGCAAATTCCCCTCTTGACACCCGCCTGAAATCGCGCTACAGTTTGTAGCGCTACAATGTTCAGCGCTCGTAAACCTCGAAAACCTCTTAGCGAATTGGAACACCTTTTCATGGAAATTGTGTGGGAGCGCGGCTCCGTTACGGCGGAAGACGTCCGCGCTTCCCTCGCCGAACGCCACCCCATGAAAGAGTCGACTGTTCGCACCATTCTTAAGCGCCTGGAAGACAAGGGCTACGTCAAGCATCGCGTGGATGGCCGCACCAACGTCTACAGCGGATTGGATGCTCCCGAGAATGTGGCTGCCAAAGCGGTACGGCAGATCATCGAACGTTTCTGCGGCGGATCGGTCGAACAGCTTCTCGTCGGCATGGTGGCTAACGACGTGGTGGATGAAGAAGAACTCGAGCGCCTGGCGAAAAGTATCGCCGAGCGCAAGAAGCGGAAAGGAGAGTGAGATGGACTTCAGCTCGAGTGTTCTCGCATACCTGGGAAATGTCACCGTCCGCTCATTCGGCTTGGCGATACTGGCCTTGGCTGCGGTGGTGCTCTGTCGTGTCAGGTCCGCCGCGCTGATGCATGCGTTTTGCACGGCCGTGGCGGCTGGGATGCTGGCCTTGGCAGTCCTCTCACCACTGCTTGCGCCGCTTCCGCTACGCGTGTTGAAACCTGAATCGGTGGAAGTCTACGAACCGCCGGCCGCTAAAGCAATCGATGCCACGACCCGCAATTCGACACCGGTAGAACTTCCGCCGATCCCCGGTCCGCGTTTCACGTGGCAGCAGATCGCGGCGATCTCCTATGGTTTGGGAGCGATGGCGTTCCTGATCCGTCTGGCATTCGGCTACCTCTTCACGCGCAGGCTGGTAAAGGCCAGCCGTCGGGTCGACAACCCGTGGGCTGACGAAGTGTATGAGTCGGGTTGGATCACGGTGCCGATGACAGTTGGATGGTTGCGCCCCAAGATTTTGCTTCCTTCAGGTTGGGGCGAGTGGCCAGAAGGTAAGCTGCACGCGGTGATGGCACACGAGCAGACTCACGTGCGCCGCTGCGATTGGGGAATTGCCGTGCTGGCAGGCATCAATCGGTGTCTCTTTTGGTTTAATCCGCTGGCATGGTGGCTGGAGCGCCGGCTGGCGTTCTTGGCGGAGCAGGCATGCGACGATTGCGCCTTGCTCCAGGTGGGAACTGAATCGTATGCGGAGGCTCTGTTGGACATGGCCGCCGCGGTAAAGGCCCGGCAGGGGCGTTTGGTTTGGGAGGCGATGGCGATGGCGAATGTAACGGAAGTAAGGCACAGAATCGAACGGATTCTCGACGAAACCAGGCAGATTCCACAAGCATTGACGCGCTCGCGATGGGCCGCGTTAGTGGCGTGCAGTCTACCTCTGATCTATGTGGCATCGGTAGTGCAACTGGCGCCGGCGCAAGAGCCGCAACCCCCGGTGCGCGATCAGATCTCGACTCCGCGCAAGTCGAGTGCGCAACCCGCCCCGCCATCCGCAATCAGCGAGGCGATGAAAGGCAAGTCCCAGTTGGAACCTGCGGACGTGGCTGAGATGGAGCAGCACCTCGCAGCCGATCCTCAGGACCTGGAACTGCGCAGTCAACTGGTGGTCTATTACTTTGCCCACGGGATCCGCGAGCCGCGGCTCAGCCACATCTTCTGGCTGATTGCCAATCACCCCGAATCCACTCAGGCGCTCTTCACGTCGAAAGGCATCACGCCGCGAACGACGTCTTACAACGACTCGTCCGACTACAGCCGCGTCAACGGACTCTGGAGGCAGCAGGCCGCGTCGCATCCCACCGACCCTCGGGTGCTCTCCAACGCCGCGGATTTTCTGGCTCAACCCGGCGGCGATCCCGATGAAGCCGAGCGTCTTCTGAAGGCAGCGCAGAAACTGGAGCCCGGAAACTCGTTGTGGAGAGACAAACTGAGCCGCCTCTACACCACAGCGATCGTGGGTAGTGCGGGCGATCCCCGCTATCCCAATCTTCACCCTGCCTTTGCCGAGCGGGTGAAGTATGATCTGGAGAATTCTACCGACGGCGCCTTGCTGCTCTTCACCGGCAGGACACTGGCGTCGGTCGCCGTTCGTCCGCAGCCCGGACAGAAACTCGCTAACGGCGTGCTGAACCTCGACGAGCACCCGATGCTGACGCCAGTCGTGGAGTTGGGCAACCGGCTGATGACCCGCGCCGAACAATTCGGTGTCGTTCAGGGCGTCCTCGGAAGTGTACCAGCCGGAAGCGTGGTAATGACGGATCGCGGTGCGGCGTCGCCGAATGTTGCACCCTCACCGTTTGCACCGCCACTCGCGTCGGTTCCCACCTTGATCAACAAGGTGGACCCGCAGTATCCCGCTCTGGCCAGGCAGGCCAGGATCTCGGGGGACGTTCACATCAAGATCCAGATCGGCACCGATGGGCACGTGCAGAAGATCGAAGTGGTGAGCGGGCATCCACTACTGATACCAGCGACGCTTGAGGCGGTCAAGCAATGGGTTTACGCTCCCATCCCCGTGGCTGGAAGCGCTGATATCACAGTGCCGTTCCGGATCGATGGCGGGAATGCGCCGCTCGAAAGCACGGCGAAATCTCAATCGCCAATCGTTGGCGGCCCTGTCACTGGAGGCGTTATCGGCGGCATTATGAATGGTGTTCCGGGAGGCGTTCCCGGAGGCGTACCTGGAGGTGTTCCAGGTGGCGTCGGTGGCGCAGCCGGCAGCGTGCCGAAGATCAAAATCGGCGGCGCTGTGGCGGCCGCCAAACTGGCTTCCAAGGTGGATCCCATCTACCCGGAAGAGGCTCGCACGGCAGGGATCGAAGGCGAAGTAGTCCTGGAAGTCACGATCGACGAGGATGGACACGTACAGACGGCGGTGCCTCGCGATGGCAATCCACTCCTCGCCACCGCAGCCGTGACCGCAGTCAAGCAGTGGGTCTATCACCAGACCTTGCTGAATGGCCAGCCCTGCGTCGTCATGACGCAAGTAACCGTACCCTTCAAACTGCAGTAGATTCGTGAGCTTTAGCTTGCCGCACACACGGCGAGCTAAAGCTCTCGCCCACTCCCCTGAAAGCGCTATCATACTCTGCATGGCGCTCCCGCTCTCCCGCCGGCAATTAGCATGCGGCGCCCATCTGCCAACAACTGCGGCGGGACGCGGCGGCAGAGGTGGACAGCCAGAAGCGCCGCCCGATCTTTCGATGTCGGCAACTCGCCTCGACTCCGAAATGATCGTCTCCCTGGTGAATCCGCGGCACGACGTCGATATGGAAGTGGATTGCACGCTCCGCGGCGTCACCGCGAAACAGGCGCGCGCACAGATCCTCCACGACTCCGACATCAACGCGGCCAACAGCTTCGACGATCCCGGCCACGTGACCATCAAGCCGCACCAGGCCGCCGCGGATGGGGACCGTCTACGCATCACGCTGCCTGCGATGTCCGTGGCCACAGTGACGCTGCAGGTCGGGTGACGAACAATTATGCGCTATCGCCCGTTGGGACGTACCGGTTGGAAGGTTTCGGAAATCAGTTTTGGAGCATGGGCCATCGGAGGATCGTGGGGCAGCGTCGATGACGCGGAATCGCGAGCCGCGCTCGAGAAGGCTCTCGAGTGCGGCGTCAACTTCATCGACACAGCCGATGTCTACGGCATGGGTCGCAGTGAACGCCTCATCGCCCAGCTCAAGCGCGATCACAAAGAGCAGATCGTCGTCGCCACCAAGGCGGGACGCCGGCTCTCGCCGCATACCGCGGATGGCTACAACGAAGCCAACCTCGCGCGCTTCATCGAGGACAGCCTGCGGAACCTGGCAACGGACTGCCTCGATTTGGTGCAACTGCATTGCCCGCCCACCGATGTCTACTACCGCCCGGAACTCTTCGGCGCTCTCGACCGGCTGACCGAGGCCGGCAAGATCCGGCATTACGGCGTAAGCGTGGAGCGCGTGGAAGAGGCATTGAAGGCCATCGAATACCCCAACGTGCAGAGCGTACAGATCATCTTCAACTGTTTCCGGCATCGTCCCGCCGAACTCTTCTTCGAGCAGGCTGCCCGGAAGCAAGTCGGCATTCTCGCGCGTGTTCCGCTGGCCAGCGGCCTGCTGACCGGCAAGATGAAACACGACTCGCAGTTCTCCGCCGACGATCACCGGAATTTCAATCGCCGCGGCGAGGCTTTCGACGTCGGTGAGACTTTCTCGGGAGTCGACTATGAGACAGCGCTCGCAGGCGTGGAAGAGATCCGTCACCTTCTGCCTCCCGGTGTCAGCATGGCGCAGTTCGCACTGCGCTGGATTCTGATGTTCGATGCAGTGACATGCGCCATTCCCGGCGGCAAGAATCCTGCTCAGGTCGCCGACAATTGCGCCGCATCGGACCTCGCGCCACTCTCAGAAGCTGCGATGAACGCGGTCCGCGATCTGTATGTCAGGCAGATTCGGGAGCAAGTGCACCAACGCTGGTAACAGCACCGCTTGCTGACGCGCGCGGCTCGCAAGCACACCTATCGCGCGAACGTATTGCTTACGAGCCGCGACCGTGAGGGAGCGTTTCTGATATGACCCTAAAGACCTACTCGGGCGCAAGTGCACCAACGCCCGCAGCTTCTTCCAAGCGGACCGCCAAATCCAACAGCAGCTCGTCTTCATAAGGCCGCCCGAGCAGTTGCACGCCGATGGGCAAACCTTCCTTCGACACCCCCATCGGAAGCGCGACTGCAGGCAGTCCGAGCACGTTGGCCACCACCGCGGGCATCATCGCCTGGAACTGTCCGATCTCCTTGCCTTCCACCATCCACTTGCGCTCCCGGTGGCGGAACGCCGGGATCCCGCAGACCGGCATCAACAGAACCGGCACGTCCACCATCTGGCGGAGAAGCGCAGCCCGCATGCGATCGCGCGCTGCCAGATTCACCAGTACCTCTTCGCCCGATACTTCCTTGCTGCCCAAGCTCTCCAGTAAAGTCCAGTGCGCTTCGGATTGGCGATCCGCCACCAGTTTGCGAGTGGCCGACGCAGGCCACTGGCTGAAGAGGAACGCCCACACGTTAGGAGCCCTTTCCAATCCTCGCGGCTGGAACGCTTCCACCGGCATGCCGATCTGTTCGAACAGAGCTGCTGCCCGATGCACCGCCGCACGAATCTGCGGATCCACAGGCACCTGGTAAAACTGCTCCCACATTCCAATCCGCACGTTCGTTGCCGCCGGCGGCCGAAGCGGCACGGGTGCCGAGATCGGATCTTGAGGCTCGTAGCCGGCGAGCACCGAAAACAGCAGTCGCAGATCCTGCGCGGAGCGTGCCATCGGTCCCACGACTCCCGTCAGACCGCCGGGATATCCCATCGAGGGAAAGTGCCCGACCGAGGGAATTCGCCCGGGCGTTGGTTTCAGACCCGCGATTCCGCAGAAGTGTGCGGGCACCCGGATCGATCCGCCGCCATCGCTGCCCACGCCTCCTGCCGAACAGAACGAGGCAATCGCCGCAGCCTCTCCTCCGCTCGATCCACCAGGCGTCCGCTCCGGATCTAGCGGGTGGTTCGTGCGGCCGGTGATCCGGTTATCGGTCTCGTAACTGGCCAGGAACTCCGGCGTGTTGGTCTTGCCCAGCAAGATCGCGCCCTGGCTCCGCAGCCGCGCCACCACCACCGAATCCTGCGCCGCGGGAACATCCGCGCGCAGCAGACTTCCCGAGCGCGTAGAGAGTCCCGCTACATCGAAGCTATCTTTCACGGTCACGGGCACGCCGTGCAGGAGTCCCAGCGGCTCGCCCAGCGACATGGCGCGCTGGCAATTGCGGGCGTCCGCAAGCGCGCGTTCCGCCAGGACCGTCACAAAGGCGTTCACTTCGGGATTCCGGCGCTCGATCTGCCGGAGGTGAGCCTCGACCAGTTCCACCGGGGAGATGAGACCATCCCGAACCATGGACACCATCAGGCAGAGCGAGGAGCGATGCGGCACAATCGCTATCTTGCCACGCGGGCCTCGATCAAGGCCACAGGCGAGTCGGTCGTCTTCACTCCCACCAGTTCCATGCCCGCGTCTTCAAACAAAGCAGAGAACTCCGGCACCGTGCGTTCTTTGCCTCCGATGGTCATGACGAGCATTTCGATATCCAGCATTTTGGCGGGCGACGGTTCCGGTCCGTGCGGGATCAACATCTCCACCAGAAAGAGGCGTCCGGTATCCGGCGCATGAATCGCCAGTTGTTCGCAGATCAGCCGCAGAATCTTGTGGCAGTGCTCGTCGCCCCAATCGTGCACAATGTGCTTCATGATATAGGCATCGCACTGGTGCGGAACCCGTTCGAACATGCTGCCGGAATCGTACGTCACGCGATCCGCGCAGTTGTCGAAGTGGCCAGCGTCCACCGCGCCGCTGATGACCCCGGGTAGATCGAAAAGCACTCCATGCAGGTGCGGATGCTTGCGCAGAATGTGCGAGAGCAGCATGCCGTGGCCGCCGGCAACATCCGCCATGCGATGGAAGCCGGAGAAGTCCATGACTGGATCGAGCGCCGCCACCTCCATCCGGGAATAGGCGGTCATGCAGCGGTGGAAGTTCTCGGCCTGCTCGGGAATCTCCGGCAACAGATCGAATGCGCTTTTGCCATACGCGGCGGTGATCGCGTCGTGCCCCGTACGAATGGAGTGGAGCATGTATTCGTAGCCGCGCATCTGCCACGAATCGCCGGACATGATGGCCAAGGCGCGCAAGGAATTCGGCGAATCGGCGCGCAGGCAGGCTCCCACCGGAGTCAGCGTGAATCGCCGCCCTTCCAATTCGTGGAAAACGCCCAGGCTCGCGAGCATGCGCATCACGCGATACAGCGACGGCGCGTGACATGCGGTCTTCTCGGCGAGATATTCGGCGGTGACGGGTTCACCGTCCATCAGCTCGGCAACCCCTAATTTGGCCATCGCGGAAAGCGCGGTGGTGAGGGATTTTCCCCAGAGCATTTGCGTGAGAATAGCGTGAGGTGGCAGTGCTTCGTTAGGGTTCATCGTGAGGTAAGAAACTTCGGTAAAGTATAACTCAAAAAGCGCGCTTATTGCGTCTTACTGACGCGTTCCGAAGGCCGCAGCAGCCGCGACGGCAGCTTGGACAGATACGTCAGGCGCTCGATCATGGGCAGCAGGCGGCGCACCGTCTTTCCGTGCAAGACCAGGCTCCCCGCCACCAGGGCTGGATGCGGAATGGTGGTGCAGCATCGCGAGCACACGCCCACATCGCCGCCACGCCCGGAAGCATGCAATTGCCGCATCTGCTGCATCGCATCGGAGTTCCAGATGTTCACCAGGCTCTCGGTCTCGATATTCCCGAGGGGCGCGCCATCCAGCATGTAGCTCTGGCAGCACGGGTAGACGTCGCCATTCTGCTTCACATACATCGGACCGCGCCACAGATAGTGGCAGGGGTGCTTCCAGTCGCTGGCGGCATGGCCGGCGTCGGGCCGCATCAGGTTCGTTTCGTCAGCTTTGATGCGGATCTGGTCGACACCCGGAACCGCGTTCCAGAAGGCCAGAAAATCGTCCACTTCGCCGGCATTTCCCTCCATCTTCACCATCTGCACCACTACCTGCAGGCGGGAGCCGCGCTCGTGCTTCATGCGGGCGAAACGCACGAAATTTTCGCGGACTTTTTCGAATTTCGCGCCCTTGCGGTAAAACTCGAATGTCTCCTTCCTGGCGCCGTCAAAGCTGAGGGTCAGTTGTTCCAGTGGCGAATCGAGCACCCGCGCCGAAACACGCTCGTCGAGAAAGGTGCCGTTGGTTGAAAGCAGGGACGAGATGCTGTGACGGTGGCAAAATTCGATTCTCTCGAAGATGTGCGGGTCCATGAAGGGCTCGCCCAGGCCGATCAGCATCATGTGTTCCGCGGTCGACCCAGATTGAGTGACAAGACGTTCGAAGGCCTCATCCGTCATATCGGCTTTAGGTTGCTTATGTGTTTCCCGCGGGCACATCGGACAGTAGAGGTTGCACTTCGCCGTCGTTTCGACGATATACTCCACCGGCAACGCCGCCAGCCTGGCCTGGCCCGTCAGATATCCCCAGAGAAGTTTCGCCCGGTTCCAGGCCCTCATGTGTACATTTATTGTACCTGTGCGGCTCGAAGGTGAATCTGATGATTCGTGGAACAACGCGTCCGCAAGCTCAACCGTTCCGATGTGCGCCTCGATGGCGAATACGTGCTCTATTGGCTCCGCTGGAACCGGCGAGTCGAATCGAACCATGCTTTGGCATTCGCAGCCGAACTGGCAAACCGGTTGAATCTCCCGTTGCTGGTCGTGGAGCCTCTCGATTGTGAGGATCCATACGCGTGCGACCGGCGGCATGCCTTCGTGCTGGAAGGAGTGGCGGAGACCGCGGCGCGCTTCGGCAAAATCGGCGCCGGATATCAATTCGCACTGTCACGCCGGAAACACGAAGGCGGCCATGTGTTCGATCAAGCTGTGTCGAAGGCGGCGGTGGTGGTGACCGACGATTACCCTGAAACCATCGCCGGGCCGCAGCTCGAATTCCCAGTGCAGGCCTACGCCGTGGACTCCAGTTGCATCGTCCCGATGAGCTGCATTGAAGCCCGCTCCTACGCGGCCTACTCGATCCGGCCGAAGATCCATAAGCTGCTGCCGCAGTTCCTGAAGTCCCTGGCGCCGGTCAAACTCAAGCGGCGATTCTCCGTACGTGAGGCCGATCTTCCCGGCGGTCCCGCAGCGGCCCAGTCCTGCGAAATCGACCACGATGTACCGCCTTCCACCGCTTTCCGCGGGGGACGCCTGGAGGCGGAACGCTGTCTGGATCGATTCCTCGAAAAACGCCTGCGGCGATACTCGGCCGACAAGAATGAACCGGCGGCCCACGTCACATCCGACCTCAGCCCATACCTGCACTTCGGCTTCATCTCCTCGCTGGAAGTGGCGTTGGCGGTGCGCGAATATGCCAAGGAACACAAGGTGGTTGCCGACGAGTTTCTGGAGGAGTTGATCGTCCGGCGGGAACTCGCGTTCAACTTTGTGCGTTATGCCAAGAAGGTGGATAGCCTTGACGAATTGCCGGAGTGGGTGCGGACGACGCTCAACAAGCACCGCTCCGACCCGCGGGATCCGGTGTACACCCGCGAACAATTCGAGAGCGCGGCAACGTGCGATGATTTATGGAACGCCACCCAACAAGAACTTTTGCTTCGCGGGAAGATTCACGGCTACTACCGGATGTATTGGGGAAAGAAGATTGTGGAATGGTCTGCGACTCCGGAAGAAGCGCTGGCCACGATGATTCACCTGCATGACCGCTACGCTCTCGATGGCCAGGACCCAAACACCTATGGCAACATCCTATGGTGCTTCGGCCTGCATGATCGTCCCTGGAACGAGCGCCCGGTGTTCGGCACTGTACGGTGGATGTCGCGTGGCGGAATGGATCGCAAGACTGACGTGAAGGCTTACATCGCAGAGATTGCTTATTTGAAGCGCACAGGCAAGGAATTGAACCAGTGAAACTTACGATCTCAGGGGCAACCGGATTAATTGGCCGGCGGCTGATGAAATCCCTCTCTGTCGGCAGCAATACAATGACCGTACTCAGCCGCCATGCGGGCGCCAATATGCCCGCGGGGGTCCGCCTGGCAGTGTGGGATCCACCGAAGGGCGAACCACCTGCAGACAGTCTGCGCGATGCCGACGCGGTGATCCACCTTGCCGGCGAGCCGGTGGCGCAACGCTGGTCGGCGGACGTGAAGCAGCGGATCCGTGACAGCCGGGTCCTGGGAACCCGGAATCTGGTGCAGGCATTGTCGAAACTGCCGAACCCCCCGAAGACCTTGATCTGCGCTTCCGCGGTGGGATATTACGGGTCGCGCGGCGATGAGACGCTGGTAGAAACGTCGGCGCCGGGGACGGGCTACCTCGCGGAGGTTTGCACCGCGTGGGAGAACGAAGCGATGGCCGCGGAACCGCTCGGCATCCGGCTGGTCCGCATCCGGACCGGGATCGTGCTGGATGCAAGGGGCGGCGCGCTACAGCGGATGCTGCCGCCCTTCAAGATGGGCGTGGGCGGCAAGCTGGGCAATGGCAAGCAGTGGATGCCTTGGATTCACATTCAGGATTTAGTGGGATTGATTCAATTCGCGCTGATGCCTCCGATGCGAGGCCCGGTCAATGGCGTCGCGCCTTATCCGGTGATCAATGCCGACTTCACCAAGGCATTGGCGGCCGCGGTGAAGCGTCCAGCACTTTTTCCCGTGCCAGGTTTCGCATTGAAACTGCTGTTCGGGGAAATGTCGGAGGTTTTACTGGCCAGCCAGCGAGCACTTCCCAAAGAAGCCGAAGCGGCGGGATTTCGCTTCAAATATGCGCAATTGGGCCCCGCTCTTGCCGATCTTCTGAAGTGACGTGGCGCGAACACTCTTGTTCGCCGTCTCGACACTCATTGTCGAGACTTTTCAGGCGTGCACTCAGCCGGTTGTCCCGTCCCGCAACTCCCGGGGCGCGAGCGAATACCCAGACGCGATGAAAAACGTCGACATGCGCGTCGACGCGGCGAACACTCTTGTTCGCGCCACATCAAAATCAGTATTTGCAACGAGCAGCCAGCAGACCTGTGGCCTCGTTCAGATCGAGGTCCGCGATCAACACGCCGTGTTGGCCGTAAGGCTGACACACCAGCAGAGTCCCATCCGGCCGCACCACCGCGGACGTGGTTGGAGAGACTTCACTGGCGCAGTTGGCGCTCGCCAGATAGCACGTGTTCTCGGCGGCACGGCAGAGCAGGGCCTTCTCGTGGAAAGTATTCGCCGGATCGGCGAAGCTGCGGGGCCGGTAACTGCCCGCCTCTGCGATGTGGAAGTGCGGATGAAACACGACCTGCGCTCCCCGCCTGGCTGACCATCGGACCGTTTCCGGATAACGCCAGCCCTCATGGCAGATCGCAATTCCGAAAGTAAGCGGACCGGTCTGAAAGATCCGCCGGTCGGTACCAGGACTGTAAGTGCCCTCCTCGGAGGGATCGATCTGCACCTTGTCCTGCCAGCCATCGATCGTTCCATCGCGACGGATTACCAGTGCTGTCGCAATCACGGCGCCATCCACGATGCGTTCGGTGCCCAAAACCACGGCAATATTTCCTGCCCCTGCGGCGCCGGCGATCTGGCTCCAGGCTCGCTCCAGGAATGCCGTATCCGGCGGTGGGATCGACTGGCCCAATCCCCTGTATCCCGGCACGAAGCACTCCGGAAAGCAGATGATGCCAGCACCTTCGCGGGATGCCTGAGCAATTGCGTCCTCAGCCAGGCGCACCGAATCGCCGGGAGTGGCGGGAGAACGAAGATTGGCTAGCGCTATGCGAAACGTGTTCATGACTTTCCCATTTTGACGCACGTTGTTGGTCCGGTTGGAAGATTCAACACCGCGAATCGCCCCATCGTGTTACACGTATGAAACGGGAGCATCCGTGGTCGAATTCTTCAGCAAGCTTCTCAGCAGTGACTTCATGCCGCACAAGATGTGCTTTCTGGAGAACCAGACCGTCCTCTGGCTCAGCGTAACTTCCGACGGACTCATCGCCCTGGCCTACTATCTGATTCCTTTCCTGCTGTTCTACTTCTCGCGCAAGCGCCGCGACGTCGGCTTCCACTGGATCTTCGTGGCGTTTGGAGTGTTCATCCTGGCGTGCGGCACTAGCCATCTCCTGGGCGTGGTCACAGTCTGGAACCCGGTGTATCGGCTGGAGTCTACGGTCAAGGCGATTACCGGAATCGCGTCCATCGGAACCTTCCTTCTGTTTTGCCGGATCATGCCCGGCCTGGTCCGCATCCCCAGCCCCGCGCAACTCGAGGCCGAAATCGAGGAACGTCGCGCTGCCGAGGCGGAGATCCTCCAGATCAATACCGAGCTCGAGGGACGCGTGGCGGGCCGAACCGCGGAGTTAGTGGAGAGCGAATCCATGTACCGAAAACTCGCGGAGGAGAAGGAACTGGCGGCAGAGTCGCTGGCAGCGGCAAACGTGGAGTTACAGCGCGAAATGAAACGGCGCCAGGACGTGGAGGGGCAACTGTTGCAGGCGCAAAAGATGGAAGCCATCGGCCGGCTCGCTGGCGGTATCGCTCACGACTTCAACAATCTGCTGACGGTGATCCTCGGCTATAACGAAATGCTGCGGGAACACGTCCGGGAGGATGCGGTGGCCTTCGATTACACACTGGAAGTCCTCCAGGCGGGCGAGAGAGCCTCTGCGCTCACCAATCAGCTGCTGGCCTTCAGCCGGCGCCAGGTTTCGATACCGCGTGTGATCGATCTCAACGACCTTGTACAGAATATCGATAAGATGTTACGCCGCATTATCGGAGAAGATATCGACTTGCATCTGAAGCTGGCCGATGGGCTGTCGTCCGTGACTGTAGACCCGTCGCACATTGACCAGGTGATCATGAATCTCGCGGTCAATTCGCGCGATGCGATGCCGGACGGCGGTGCGTTGACCATCGAAACCGCCAACGTGGAGATGACCGAAGAGTATGCGGGATCTCACCTGGGGATCGCACCCGGCCCGTACGTAATGCTCGCGGTAAGCGACACAGGCACGGGGATGGACGAAGCTACCAAGTCGCGGATTTTCGAGCCTTTCTTCACTACCAAAGAAAAGGGCAAGGGCACGGGTCTGGGCCTCTCCATCGTTTACGGCATCGTCAAGCAGAGTGGTGGAGAAGTCATGGTTTACAGTGAGCCGGGGCACGGAACAGCCTTCAAGATCTATTTTCCGGTTGTTGCGGAAGCGGCTGGCGAAATCACGGGCCCGGTGGAAGCGGCACCAGTGGCGGGTACGGAAACCATCCTGCTGGTGGAGGACGAACACCAGGTCCGCGGCCTGACGCGCTCCATGCTGATGCGGCATGGCTATCGCATTTTGGACGCCAGTTCGGGACCCGAAGCGCTGGCGCTGGTAAGCGATATGGATATATCGATCGATCTTATACTCACCGACATTGTGATGCCGCAAATGAATGGGCTGGAGTTGGCGCAACAGATCACAGCCGCGCGGCCGGGAATCAAGGTGCTGTTCATGTCGGGATATACCGATGACGCCGTGGTGCGGCAGGGATTCCTCAAGGCGGAAACGCCGTTCATCCAAAAACCCTTCACCTCGGCCACACTGCAGGCGAAGGTGCGCGAGGCGCTGGGCGGGTAGGCGCTCGTCAGCGTCTTGCGAGCCCGCGACCGTGAGGGAGCGTCTCCCCTCTGATTACCGATCATTTTGCTCACGCGCACAACTCGTCGCGTCTTGCGTGCCGCGACCGTGAGGGAGCGTCTCCCCCTCTGATTACCGATCGCTTGCTGACGCGCGCAGCTCGTCAGCGTCTTGCGAGCCGCGACCGTGAGGGAGCGTCTTCCCCCTCTGATTACCGATCACTTGCTGACGCGCGCAGCTCGTCAGCGTCTTGCGAGCCGCGACCGTAAGGGAGCGTCTTCCCCCTCTGATTACCGATCGCTTGCTGACGCGCGCGGCTCGTCAGCGTTACGAGCCGCGATCGTGAGCCTGAGGGAGTGTCGCCCGTGCTGCGCTATCGTGGAATCAACTGCCATGCTGACTGATTCCGATCGCCAACAACTCGACCGGGAGGGCTTCCTGGTGCTGCCGGGATTGATGAGCCCGGAACTGCTCGCGGCCCTTCGTCGCCGTGTGGACGAACTGTTCGAGCAGGAGGGCGCTCAGGCCGGCTCCGAATTCAAGCAGGAGCCTGGAGCGCGTCGTCTGGCGAACCTGGTGAACAAGGGCCGCGTCTTTGAAGACGTGATCCTCACGGCGCCGGTGCTCGACGCGATGGCGCACCTGCTCGGGCCCAAGTTCAAATTGAGCAGTTTGAATGTGCGCTCGACCGATCCCCACAGTCCGTCGGACCAGCCTTTGCACGTGGACAGCGGCGCAGTCCCCGATGGCCAGGGATACTGGGTGGCGAATTCGGTGTGGATGCTGGATGACTTCACGCCGGAAAACGGCGCCACGCGCATCGTCCCTGGATCGCATCTGTGGCAGCAGGCCCCGCCGCCCGGAATGTACGAGGCCCATCCGCAGCAGCAGCTCGTCCTCGGAAAAGCCGGCACCGTGGTGGTGATGAACGCGCACATGTGGCATGGGGGGACCGCCAATCGCACCGCGGCTCCGCGGCGCGCCATGCATGTCTATTACACGCGCTGGGACAAGCCGCAGCAGCAGTATCAAAAGGCGCTGTTGAGTGCCGAGGTGCAGGCGGGATTGAACGCGGCAGCGCGCCGCATTCTGGCGCTCGACGATCCGCTCAATGACGAACTCAGCGCAACTGGAAGCGGCGTCAGCGGGTTCATGAAGTAGCGTCAATCATCCGCTGGGGGCAATTTGCGAACGACTCTGAGGGTTGTACTGGCAATTACGTTCGGCTTGACCGCCCATGCCCAACACGGCCAGCACGGCCCCTCGCCCACCCGCTTCCGCCCATGGAGCGGCTTCGGCGGCAATGCGCAACACACCGCGCTCTCGCCCGTGCGATCGCAGAGCTTCCAACAGATTCGCTGGCAGACGCCCGTCGACCTACAGGTTCAATATGTGGCGGGCGAGCTAGTGATCCATTACGGCTCGCCGTTGGTGACGGCGGGCAACACCGTGATCATTCCGGTGAAGACCGGCGCCGATGGCGGCTTCCGCGTGGAAGCCCATGCGGCCCGCGACGGCGCGCTCAAGTGGAGCGCCTCAACCGACTACGTGCTCCCGCCCCACAATTGGATCCTCGAGTTCGGCACCGTCCTGGCTCGTGGGAATCGCCTGTATTATCCGGGGGCGGGTGGCACCGTTTACTACCGCGACTGTCCGGATGCGGCCAGCGGGCTGCAAGGACAGATCGCGTTCTACGGAATCTCCAATTACAACGCCTCACATGCAGCGTACGACAATGCCGTGATGATCAACACGCCGATCACGGCGGACGAATCCGGGAATCTCTACTTCGGGTTCGTGGTCACCGGCGAGACGCCATTGGGCCTCGCCGGGGGCATCGCGCGCATCGGTGCCGATGGCGCGGGCACATGGGTCTCCGCCGCGCAGGCCGCCTCCGACTCTTCCATTGCCCAGGTGGTCCACAACTGCGCTCCGGCGGTGAGCGCCGACGGCCAGACGATCTACGTCGCCGTGAATGACCCGGACAACGCCGGCTATCTGCTGGCCCTGAACGCTGCCACCTTGGCGACGGTGAGTCGCGTACGGCTGAAGGACCCCGCCACGCTGGATGATGCGACGCTCCTCAATGACGGCACCGCGTCGCCGATGGTGGGATGGGATGGCGAGGTGTACTACGGCGTCCTCGAATCGGCCGATGAGAACCATGACCGCGGCTGGCTCCTGCACTTCGACGCGGCACTGAAGCAATCCAAGACTCCTGGAGCGTTCGGATGGGACGATACGCCATCGCTGGTCCCATCCAGCATGGTGCCGAGCTACACCGGCTCCTCCACGTATCTGCTGATGACCAAGTTCAACAACTACATAGAGGACGGAGGCGACGGCTACAACCGCGTCGCGGTGCTCGATCCCAACGACAGCGAAGCCGATCCGATTACCGGGGTCACCGTGATGCGCGAAGTCCTGACAATCGCCGATGCCACTCCCGACGGATCGCCGCCGGCAGTGAAGGAGTGGTGCATCAATTCCGCGGCTGTCGACCCGCAGGGCCATTCGGTGATTGTCAACAACGAAGACGGACACCTCTACCGATGGGATCTGATCACAAACGCGTTCACCGAAACGCTGGCGCTCACCGGCGGCGTTCCGGAGGCTTATACTCCCACGGTGATCGGACCGGACGGAACCGTGTACGCGATCAACAACGGCTCTCTTTACGCTATTGGCGATGCGGAGGACCGAAGCCAAAACATCCATACCGAACCGGGGCGAAATCGTTAGGAAGTGGCACAGTTGCAACGGCCCGGCAGTTTGAGAGCCGCTGACAATCCGCCGCCATTCGGCTTTAGGTTTCTCAAGGATGGCGCCTATCGCGCGCTCGTGAGCAAATCCGGACATCAGTGTTATCGGTGTTCATCGGGCTAATTGGAAGGTGTCCCACGATCATTTAAACGGTAACAGCGTGTTTTCTTTCCTGTCTCACATTGGGGGGGCACCCCGCGCCTCGCCCTCACACAATACCACTCGGACGACCCGCAGGCCCTTCCTGCCACAAGCAGGATGTGGTTCCGAAATCCGCGGCGGCCCCAGGTAAGATATGACTCATGGGATCTGTCTGGAGAGACTTGAGATATGGATTTCGCACTCTCGCCCGCAGTCCGGGATTTACTCTTGTAGCGATCCTTTCACTGGCGCTCGGAATCGGCGCCAACACGGCGATTTTTACTCTCACCACCGCCGTATTCCTAAACCCGCTGCCCGTGCAGGACCCGTCTCACGTGATTGAGGTCTTCACGGTCGATCACGCCACTACCACCACTCTTTCGAACCTGCAGCGCACTCCCATGTCATTCCTGAATTACAAGGATTTTCGCGACCAGAACAACGTCTTCAATGGACTCGCGGCCTTCACGTTCGCCGGAGTGACACTGACCGGGCACGGCGATCCGAAACCCGAGAATGCCTTGCTGGTCTCCGCAAATTACTTCGACGTCCTCGGGGTCAAACCTGCGATTGGGCGCACGTTCTTCCCGGACGAAGATCGCAGCGATGGCGGCAACACCGTCTGCGTCCTGAGCCACAGCCTCTGGGCCAGGCTGTTCGGCGCCGACCCCTCGGCCATCGGAAAAACCGTGGAGCTGTCCTCGATTCCGTACACCGTCATCGGTGTGATGGCGCCCGAATTCAAGGGCACGCAGACCATCGGCAGCCCCGACGTGGCCTGGTTGCCGATGAGCATGCACGCGCAGGCACTGCCCGGACAACTCGAAGCGCTGTTCAACGAGCGCCGCATGCGCATGATCAGCGTATTCGGACGCCTCAAACCCGGCGTGGGAGAAGCGCAAGCAGCGTCCAATCTACAGGCCATCGCGGCGAATCTGGAGCGCGAGTATCCGCGCGCCAACCGCGGCCGTAGCGTGGAATTGTCGTCTCTGGCCGAGGCTGCGTTGGGCTTCCTGCCGCGGGACCAGATGGTAACCGCGGGCATCGCGCTGAGTTCGGTAGTGGCTCTCGTCCTCCTGATCGCCTGCGTGAATTTAGCGAACCTGCAGTTGGCACGTGCGGCCCGGCGTTCCCGCGAAATGGCGGTCCGTACGGCGGTCGGCGCGGAGCGGAGCCGCCTGGTGCGGCAGTTGCTTACGGAAAGCCTGATCGTCTCGCTCGCGGGCGGCCTCGCAGGATTGGCGCTTGGCTGGGCGGGCTCGCAGTTGCTCTGGTCGTTCCGTCCCGCCGGACTCTCCCAGAACAGCTTGCCGGTCACCCTGGACTGGCGCGTCTTTCTCTTCACTGCGGGAGTGACCGTCCTCACGGGCGTCCTGTTCGGACTGGCGCCCGCCATTCGCAGCTCCATGTCGAATCTCTCCGAGGTGCTCAAGACCGGTGGACGCGGCGCGGCCGATGCCTCGGCCAGCAACAGGCTTCGCAGCGTCCTGGTGATCGGCGAAGTCTCCCTCGCGCTCATCTCTCTGACCGGCGCGGGACTCCTGATCCGCAGCATGGATGCGGTGCAGAAGATCAATCCCGGCTTCGAAACCCACAACCTCTTCGTCTTCAATTTCGATATCGGCCCGCAACATCTCAGTCCCGAGAAGGGGCTGGAATTTCTGCGGGCGACACTCGACCGGGCGAAATCCGTGCCCGGGGTTCACTCGGCGGCTTTGGCTAACAGCCGTCCGCTCACGGGCGGTATTCTCGCCACCGTCCTGGCGGAAGGCCAGGAGAGCGATCCGAATCAGCGCGGCACTCTCACGGAAACGGTTTCGGTGACGCCGGGGTACTTCGACACCATGCGAATCCCCTTGATTGCCGGCCGCGGGCTGAACGAGTTTGACCGCCAGGGATCCAAGCACGTGGCGGTGATCACGGAAGCCATGGCGCGCCATTTCTGGCCTGGCCAGAGCGCCATCGGCAAGCGATTCCACTACGCCGTCGACAACGACTATCGGGAAGTGGTGGGTGTGTGCGCGAATTCGGTAACGGTGCAGATCGGCGAGCAACCGCAGCCGGTCATTTACATGCCGATCGATCAGTCTTACAGCTCGGCGGTGACTCTGCACGTGCGCACAGACGCAAACCCCGACGGAGTGATGCCCGCCGTCCTCAAGCAAGTGCAAGCCATGAACTCCAACATGGCCCTGATCAATCCCAACACGGTGCAGGACCTGATCTCGTTGGGGCTCTGGGCTCCGCGGGTGGCCGCGGCATTGTTCGGCATCTTCGGCCTGCTCGGCATGGTGCTGGCCTCCATCGGAATTTACGGTGTGATGGCGTACATGGTCACGCAGCGAACCAACGAGATCGGCTTGCGCATGGCACTGGGCGCGCGTCCCGGCGATGTGCTACGGCTGGTTGTCGGGCAGGGCATGCGATTGGTGGGCGTCGGAATCGCATTGGGGATCGTGTGCGGGCTGGCCGTCACGCGGCTGATGGGCAATCTGCTGTTCAACGTGGCTACTTACGACCCGCTGACTTTCGGCGCCGTGAGCCTGCTGGTCGCGACGGTGGCGTTCATTGCGGGCTTTTTGCCCGCCCAGCGCGCCGCGCGGATCGATCCGCTGGTGGCCCTGCGTCAGGAGTGATCCGGGCAACTCTCACCGCGAAGGCGCGGGAAAGACGATCGACGCGTGACCAGAGAGACGTGGCGCGAACAATCCTGCTTGCCGCGTCGACACTTTCATCGACGCTTTTCGACCGTCCACCGTGTCAGCTGCACGAAGTGGTTGTCAACGCGGCGGCGCACTTTCCATCTGGTTCTGCACCCCGATCATCTGGCTCACGGCGTATCGGCCATCCAGTATCCTGGACGTGCACGAACTCGATAGTCGCCCGATCGCAACACACGCACTTCGAGCTGGTGGTAGCCGGACTCCGCATCTTCCGGCGCGAAGCTGAGGATGTACTGCGAGTGAAGCTCGGCGCCGAGTTTGCCGATGGCTTCCTCCAGTGCCTTCTGAC
The DNA here is from genome assembly GCA_035295745.1 of Bryobacteraceae bacterium. Lineage (GTDB taxonomy): Bacteria > Acidobacteriota > Terriglobia > Bryobacterales > Bryobacteraceae > JAIQFL01. The sequence goes on from DATGIL010000032.1 coordinate 73,587, forward strand.
GCGTGAACGGAAAGGCGGTGCCTCCCGTAACGGCCGCAAGCGCCTGGGTATCGTTCTCGCGATGCAAACGCAGCAACTCGGCGAGCCCGGAACTGATACTGGCACGCTGTTCAGTGGGCAGGATCGGCGGATTGTACTTGGTGGGGACCTCGCCGTTCGGAGTCTTCATCACTTCGGAAGGTGTCTGCGCGTGAGGCGGTGGCGGTGGCTCGCCGACGCGTACCTTGGAAGCGAAAGCCGCCTTCGCCAGCGAGTACGTGGCGGCGTACAAAGTGATGTCGGCGGACTCCGCGGCTACTGAAACGGCTTCGAGCGCGGCCTTGCTGCCGCGGTCGCGCGACTCGGAAATCAGCAGGATGACGCGGCGGGTATTCTGCCTGGCGCGCAGTCGCTGAATGGCCTCGTTCACCGCATCCAGCATCACTGCCTTCTTGTATTCCCCGGCCTCAATTCCGCGAAAGGCACGCTGCAGCGCGTTCGGGTCGTTGGTACACTCCTGCAGCCAGTCGACACTTTGCGCGAATGTGACCAGGGCCGCGCACCCGCGTTCACCCGTGATGAGCGGCTGGATCATCGCGCCGATCTTCCGCACTTTTTCGAGGACTGGCGCGGAGATTCCCGAAGACTGCACCGCGATCACAAGTGCAATCGGCGCCACACCTGTATCCAGCGTGTCGACAGAGACTTTCCGCTCCCGGGAATTGTCGAATATGGCGAAGTCCTCAGGTCCCAGGCCATATACGGGCCGTCCTCGTGCATCGGTTACGGTCGCGGGCACCAATACCAGGCGTGAGCGGACGCCAAAACGGGAGTCCTGCGCTACGAGTGGAAGCGTGAGCGAGAGCGCGAGGATCAGTTTCGGTACGGAGGTGCGCACCACGTTGGTGAAGTTACCGGTGCATGCAACGGGCCAAATCGTGCGTCGACTATTGGTGAGCGCTGTCCGAAGACCGCTTGCTCACGCGCGCGGCTCGCAGTTGCAGCCAGGCCTGGACCACTCCCTCAGACTCACGGTCCCGGCCTGTAACTTACCCAAATACGCTCGCCGTGATGGGTGCGCTTGCGAGCCGCGCGCGTCAGCAAGCGATGTCCCATCGCTACGTTGGGCCGTCGGATTTTTCACAACTTGCTCACGCGCGCGGCTCGCACTGCTACGAAAGGCCAAGCTGCGCGAAGAGGTTCTGGAACTGGGGATTCCCGCGCAATGACTCCCAACGAGGATCTACTCGAAGACAGATCAGTTCAAAGCAGCGGTCCTGAAAGGCCTTTGCGAGCCACTGGAAACCGTCGTTGGTCTGTCCCAGCGCAAAGTAAATCGCTGCCAGTTCGAAAGGTGAGACGTATCGCTTCTCGGCAAGCTCGTGGAGTTCGCGAAGAATGCGCAGCGCGTCGCTCTGTTTACCGGACAGCGCGAACGTCCGGCCCAACGCCGCCTTCATCAGTGGACTGCCCGGCGAAAGTTGAATCGCTCGCTGAAAAGCTGCGGCCGACTCGTCAAAATCTCCGCGCTGCTCCTGCACTAGTCCCAGGATCCAATACGCCGGTGAAAAATGTGGGTTCAGCTCGATCGTGTGGTCGCACTGTTCTAATGCGGCATCGTAATCCTGCTTGTAGTAATAGATCCGGGCAAGGTCGCGGCCGATGATAGACGAGATCGGGTCCAGAGCCTGGGCCAGCATCAACTCTTCGCAAGCCTGATCCAACCTCGCTAGCGGCGTCAGACAAGACATCGCATACCAGTGGTGGGCCGTCGGATAGCGTGGGTCTAGTGCGATGGCGCGCTGATATTCGTGCTCCGCTCCTAGCCAATCCCAATCCTGCGTGGATTTGACGTGCGCCAGGGAGGTATGAGCTTCAGCAGAGTTCTCGTCCTGGAGAACTGCCCATGCCGCATTGGATGCGGCTTTGGTCCAAACCTGGGCGGGCGCGAGGACACCGTAGTGCCCTAAGAGTCCATAGGCATCTGACAGACCCGAGTAAGCCTGGGAGTACTGCGCGTTCTCGACAATCGCCTTCTCGAATAATTCCACCGCCCGGCGAAGGCCTTCCTCGGTCCGCTGGTTTACATGGTACCGGCCTTGCACGTAGAGGTTGTACGCCGCCAGGTTTTCCGTGGCGCGGCGGACATGTCCGGATTGCGCACCACCGATCAGTTCGCGTTTCAACTGCTCCACGATCAGGCCGGCGACCTCTTCCTGGACCGCGAAGATGTTATCCAGGGTTCGATCGACCGCGCTGGACCAAAGGTAGCAGCCGCTGGCCGCATCGATCAGATTCATCGTGATGCGTGCGTCATTGCCCGCTTTCCGGACGCTTCCGGTTACGATCAGGGCGGCATTCGACCAGTCCGCGGCTGTTTTGATGGTGGTTTGCGCACCCGCCGGAGCGCCCTCGGTCCACGCCACCAGTCGAATCTCCCCGGCTCCCGCGATGGCATGGATGATCTCCTGGGTGAGTCCTTCGCAGAAGTACTCCTGATCGCCGGATACGCTGTGATCGAGGAATGGAATCACGACTGCGGTATTCCGGCTGACCAGGGTGGGTCCCACAATGCGCCGCGTGGGTGCGCTCTTGATCTGACGGAATACCGGAGCGTAGCCCCCTTTGGGAAGTTCGATCAGCATTTCGCTGTCGGGCGCTTCTTCGCGATAGTAGCGGGTCAGCTGGGCCCTCAGGCGCCGCGCCTGCACGCGCACGATGGGATCATTTCTGGGGTCGAACGACTCGGGTTTTCCGAAGACCTCTACACCAACGACGAACTCCTTGAGGCGTTCGCCGCGGCCTGCCACGGTCTCTTCCACGATGAAAGAGAGGAAGCGCTTAAGACGGTCGGCCTGGCGGAATGCCTTGCTGCCGAGCACCCGATTGAGCTGGTCCATGACCTTCGCCTCGGCGTCTTTGGCGAGCTCGATCGTGGAGCCCTGTTGAAGCATAGAGCTATCATATGGCATGCTGAGACCGGCCGGGATGTGAGGCAACCTCAAGTGTTTGAAAATCCTCGAGGATAGCCGTGGCGCAAACACTCGTGTTTGCCGCGTCGCGACATCTCGACACTTTCGGCGTGTCCACCGTTATTGAGCCGCGGGCGTCGCGCTGGCCGGGAATGGCCGCGGCGTCACGTCGGCGTCGGTGAGTCCTAAAGCCCAACGGAGTGCTTCGAAGTACATGTGGTAGACATCGGGATTGTCCCAAGTCTTGGCGTCGTGTGCGAACGATCCGTAGAAGACGCGCCCTTTGCCATACATTTTGGCCCAAGCCAACGGAAAATCGCCGTTCTTGTTGAGCAGGTTCTGATTTGGAGGCAGTTTTGAAGTATCCAGCCGCAGCAGGACCCGGCTCTTCTCGCGCGAAAAGTGATTCACCTGGTAGAACTCGTCGGTGAGCTTGAACAGGGCCGGCAGGTGACGGGTCGCAGGGAAGCTGGGGTCCTCGTTGATGACCGTGCCCTCTACCGAGCCATACGGGTGATTCTCAAACTGGCCGCCGAGCATTTCGGCGAACTCGGGCCACGCCATGAGGGCGGTCAGGCCGACGTGAGCGGCCACGAAACCCTTGCCGTCGTCGTGGACGAATTTCAGCAAATCGGCCTTCTGCTTGTCGTCGATGGGCACATCCCGGTGGCCCATGAAGAAAATGGCGTCGACGTTGCTCAGACTGGGCCCGCCGCTAGCAGGCTGGCCGGAGGTCATTTGCGGTTGGTAGGCGATGATGTTGGAATCGGTGCGGATGTAGGTATCCCAGAAGCCGGATTCGTACCCGAGGCGCTCGATCACGGAGAGGGCATGCGACACCGAATCGTGCTGGGCGATTCCATTGCGCGTATCGGCCCAGGCGAGCACGACCTTGCGCCCGGCGGGACGGCCCCCCCTTCCACCGCGGCCGCCCTGGCGCGGGCCGCCCTGCACCGCCGGCGGCGGCCCTTGCTGGGCCACCATAAGGCCCAGCACACAGAAAGCACCGAATACGAGGATCGTGAATCGCGTTCGCATCATCCCACAGCCTCCGGTCCCCGACAGATCGGAACTCCGCCCCACACCCTAAACCGTGAATTAAGCCTAACACCAAGGCCCAGCCTTCCCAAGCACTTAACCGTTTCGGCACGGTAACGCCGTTGCAAGCGTAACTGTGCCGTTACGGTTACTTTCTTGTACCCGCCGATGGCGCGATGCTAGGATCGCAGCAACGATCAGAGGCGGCGTCCGTCACAATTGCGAGATGAGATCGATCCGTCTCTGTTGCAGGTTGTTCAGTTGGAATCCTATGCGAGTCATCACAGTCGCGGCCGCAGCCGCTGGGCTGGCCGGCCTGTTGTATGGTCAAAGCGACTGGCCTACGTTCGGACACGATCTGAGCGGGACCCGTTTTTCGACGCTCAAACAGATCGATGCCAAGAATGTGACCAAGCTGGTTCGCGCCTGGACGTATCACATGAGCGCGACCGCTCAGGCCCCTGCGGCGCCGGGAAGCAGTGAGGCGGGCGACGCAGTGGAAGGTGGCGGCCGCGGGCGTGGAGGGAGGGGCGGCGGGCGCGGGGGCAACTCCGAAGTGTCGCCGCTGGTGATCAACGGGGTCATGTACCTGACCACAGGCGGCGGTCGAGTGGTCGCTCTGGAGCCGGAGACGGCCAAGGAAATCTGGACCTTCGACGTGAAGGATGGCGCCCCGGCGACCCGCGGTTTGGAATTTTGGGCCGGCGACAAGGACTCTCCGCCAACCATCCTCTTCGGCACTTCTACGGGAAAGCTTTTTGCGTTGAACGCCAAGACCGGGAAGCCGATTCCCGGGTTTGGCAACGAGGGGATCGTCGACATGAAGCCCGGCGCCCTAAACGGTCTGGCCAATTCCTCGTTCGGACTTTCTTCACCGCCGATTGTCTATAAGAACCTGGTCATCACGGGCGCTCATGTGCAAGAGGGACCGAGTATCGGCGCGGCGGGGGATACGCGCGCGTGGGACGTGCATACCGGCAAGCTCGTGTGGACGTTCCACTCGATTCCGCGCCCGGGAGAAACGGGCAGCGACACCTGGAAGGGCGATGACTGGAAGAATCGCTCCGGCACGAATGTGTGGGGTCTGTTCACGATCGATACGGAGAACGGCATCTTGTACATGCCGTTCGGCGAACCCACGACCGATTATTGGGGCGGCGACCGGCCGGGTAAGAACTTATTCGGCACCTCGCTGGTGGCCGTGGATGCGCTGACGGGAAAGCTGAGGTGGTATTTCCAGGTGGTTCACCATGACACTTGGGATTACGATCTTTGTGCGCCGCCGGTCCTCTTTGACGTCACCCGGAACGGCAAGAAAATTCCCGCAGTGGGAGAGTTGACCAAGAGCGGATACGTCTATATTCTGAACCGCCTTACTGGCGAACCGATCTACGGAGTGGAAGAACGCAAGGTCCCGGTGGAGGATGCGCTGCCGGGCGATCAGGCGTGGCCCACGCAGCCGATCCCACTGAAACCGCCGGCATTGGCGCGCACCAGCTTCAAGCGCGAAGAGCTGGCCACAGTTACACCCGAACTTAACAAGTTCTGCACGGAGCTGTTCGACAGCATTCCGGGCGGCCTGCATGCGATCGGATCGTTCACGCACTATTCCACCACCCCCAGCGTGATCTTTCCGAGCTCGATCGGTGGAGGGAACTGGAATCCGCCGTCCTTCGATCCGAAGCTCGGGTACCTCTTCGTGAATACTATGGACTTCGGCAGCCTCAACCAGATGGTGAAGAGCGCCGACGGCACGCGCTACAGCCGCGCCGGCTACAACGGCAACAACCGGTTCTGGGAGCCCGAGAGCAACATGCCGTGCAACCAGCCGCCCTGGGGCCGCCTGTTCGCGATCAACGTGAACACTGGTGAGATCGCGTGGCAGACGACCCTCGGCATTACGGACAGTCTGCCCGCCGAGAAGCAAAATACCGGCCGACCCAACATCGGAGGGTCGCTGGCGACCGCGGGCGGACTGGTCTTTATCGGCGCGACCGACGACAGCCGGTTTCGCGCCTTCGATTCCAAGACGGGCAAGGAACTTTGGGTCACCAAGATCGATGCGGGTGCACACTCGGCGCCGATGACGTTCCAGGGGAAAGACGGGAAGCAGTATATTGTCGTGACCGCGACTGGAGGCGGGTTTCTGGGCGATCGCAGCCGGGCCGACAGCGTGATTGCGTTTGCGCTTCCTTAGGAACCATGGGATCGCGTCTCTATTTCGCTGGTCTGCTGGTGGGCGCCACCCTGGCTGCCGGCGGCCAGGATACACTTGATTTGCCTGACGGGAAGGGCAAGGAGCAGGTGAAGAAGATTTGCGCCGGCTGCCATGAGATGTCTACGGTCACCGGCAGCAGGCGCACGAAAATCGGCTGGCAGCAGAATGTGGAAGAGATGATCTCCCGCGGAGCGGAGGGGTCCGACGCGGATATGGAGGCGGTGGTTGATTACCTCACGAAGTTCTTCGGCAAGCTGAACGTGAATACCGCGTCGGCAAAGGAGCTGCAATCGTTCCTGGGTTTGTCGGATGAAGAGGCGCAGGCGATCGTGACCTACCGGGAGCAGAACGGCAAGCTCAAGGACTTCGAACAACTGACGAAAGTGCCGGGGACGAATGTCGAAAAGCTGCGGGCGAAGAGATCTCTAATCGCGTTCAGCCTGTGAAGTGTACTCTGGGAAAGATCGAGAGACGGTAATTATGGGAAATGGTCGAAGTACCGTGATTCTGCAAGAGCCGGCCACCGGCGAGGCAATCAAAACCCGAATTGCGGCGTATCTGCTCACGGATTATCTGGAGCAACTCGGGGTGGAAGTGATCTTCGGACTCTGCGGTCACACCGTGATCGCGTTTCTGGATGCGCTGGGGAAGAGCCGGATCCGCTTCATCTCAACGCGGCACGAGCAGGTGGCTGCACATGCGGCGGATGGTTACGCGCGTGCGTCGGGAAAGCCGGGCGTGCTGCTGACCCATCTGGGGCCGGGTCTGACGAATGCAGCAACCGGGGTCGCCAACGCGGCGCTCGATTCCATCCCGATGGTGGTGATCGCGGGTGACGTGCCCTCGCACTATTTCGGACGCCACCCCCACCAGGAAATCAATCTCCACATGGATGGCGACCAATTCCAGATCTACCGCCCATTCTGTAAACGCATCTATCGTGTCGATCGGCCGGCCGATCTTCCGCGGATTGTCGAGCGCGCCTTCCACCTTTCCCAAACCGGGCGTCCGGGTCCCGTGCTGGTTGACGTTCCCATGGACATTTTCTCGGCGGACCTGCCGATCGACGCTTTCCAGAAGATGCCGGCTCCCGTCGCTCGGCCCGCGATCGATCCCGAAGCGGTCAAACGGATTATCGACGCCTTGTCTGAAGCGAAACATCCGGTGATCTACGCGGGGGGCGGAGTGCTCTCGTCCGGAGCGACCGCGGAGCTTGCCGCACTGGCGGAAGCGCTAGAAATCCCCGTGGCGCACACGCTTATGGGCAAGGGATGCATGCACGAGGATCATCCTCTTCTGCTCGGCATGACAGGATTTTGGGGAACACCCATCGCAAATGAAATGTGCCGCACCGCCGACCTGATTCTGGCTGTGGGAACGCGCCTCGCCGAAGCATCTTCCAGTTCGTGGGACCCGCGCTTCACGTTCGCGATTCCGCCAGGCCGGCTGATGCACATCGATATCGACCCGGCGGAAATTGGCCGCAACTTTCCTACAGAATTCGGGGTGGTGGCAGACGCAAAGAAGGCGCTGGGATGCCTGGCCGCGGCCGCCAAAAGCACGCATCGGGCGGTGCGGGATGGAGTCCGCGCGCGGATCTCGTCCGGGCGGCGGGAGTTTGCGAGCAACTGGGCCCATCAACGCAGATCGGACCAATTCCCCATGCGTCCCGAGCGCATTCTGGCAGAACTCCGTTCCGCAGTTCCGGAAGACGGCTTCATCGTCACCGATGTCGGTTGGAACAAGAACGGCGTTGGACAACAGTTTCCGATCACTGTTCCGGGCACTTTCATCACACCGAGCGGATTGGCCACCATGGGCTTCGGTCCGTCCGCGGTACTGGGAGTGAAGATGGCGCAGCCGAAGCGTGCCGCCGTCGCCCTGATTGGCGATGGGGCATTCGGCAGCAATCCGTCGGTGGTCGCCACCGCCATGGAGGCCAATTTGCCGGTCGTCTGGGTGGTGATGGACAACTCCGCTTTCGGCACCATCGCCGGCCTGGAAAAGATGCACTACGGTTGGAGTTTCGGTTGCCTTTTCGAGCGCAATGGCCAGCCATATACCGTGGACTATGCAGCGATTGCCCGCGGATTCGGCGCCCGTGGAATCTCCATACGATCGGCCGCTGAACTTGGTCCGGCTCTGAAGGAAGCGCTTGCCTCCGATATTCCCACGGTGATTCAGGTTCCCATGGAAAATGCTCCCACGCCCACGCCGGGGCACTGGAATATTAACGATATTTACCGGATGGGATCGTAGAAAGGATTCCGGGAAGAGACCCATGGCAAGAGCGCTGACCGAAGAGGAGAAGCAATACGCGCAGGAGCTCCTGCAACGCGCCAGGTGCGCCATGCGCGCCATCGAGAGCTACGACCAGGCAACGGTAGACCGGCTATGCCGGGCAGTCGCGTGGGCTACCGCTAACGAGCAGACTGCGACGCGGCTGGCGTACATGGGGGTCGATGAGAGCGGACTCGGCGATCGGGAAGGCCGGCCCAATAAGCGGTTCAAGATCCTGGGAATCCTGCGCGATGCGTTGCGGCAGAAAAGCATAGGCATCATTGAAGAAATCCCCGAGAAGGGAATCGTGAAATATGCCAAGCCCGCCGGCGTGATTGCGTCGATCGTGCCAGTGACGAATGCCGCATTGACCGAACCGGGCAACGGGATCTACGCTTTGAAGTGCAAGGACGCGATCATCTTTTCGCCCCACCCGGCGAGCAAGAATACCACGCTCGAAACCGTCCGCATCATGCGCGCCTGTATGAAGAAGCATGGGGCGCCGGAAGATATCTTTCAGTGTCTCGAAAAGCCCAGCATTCCCTTGGCACAGGAGTTGATGTCGATTTGCGACCTCACGATTGCCACCGGGGGCAGCGCTATGGTGAAGGCGGCATACAGTTCCGGCAAGCCTGCCTATGGAGTTGGCGCCGGGAACGCCACGATGGTGATCGACGAGACCGCCGACATCGAGGAAGCCGCACGGAACACGCGCTTGAGCAAGACATCCGACAACGGGTCGGGCTGCTCCGCTGACGGGAATCTGCTGGTGGACGATTCCATCTACGACCGTTTCATCGAGCAACTCCAGCGGGAGCACGGCTACCTGGTCACGGAAGTGGAAAAACAGCGCCTGCAGGCGGCGATGTGGGATGAAGAAGGACACCGCACCAGCAGCACGATCGCGCGGCCTGCGCAAAAGATCGCGGAGATCGCCGGTTTCCGCATTCCAGATGGAAAGAAGTTCCTGATCGTGGAAGAGTCGCATATCGGAAAGGAGTACCTCTTTTCCAGCGAGAAGCTCTCGCCGGTGCTCGCGATTTTCCGGTACCACGGATTCGAAAATGCGCTGGAGATGGTGAAGCAGATCTACGAAGTGGGCGGCAAAGGGCACTCCTGCGGGATCTATTCCTTCGACGACGACCATATCCACCGGCTGGCGCTCACAGCGCCGGTGAGCCGGATGATGGTGCGGCAGCCGCAGTCGAAGGCCAACGCGGGTGCCTTCAACAACGGGATGCCGATGACTTCCAGCATGGGATGCGGGATCTGGGGGGGAAACATCACCAACGAAAACATCGCCCTGAAGCACTACATGCAGCTGACCTGGGTAAGCCGGCCGATTGCAGAGGACAGGCCGTCCGAAGCCGAATTATTCGGAGAGTTTTACAACTCCGAAGTCTTTTGAACATGTCCGATCGATCCGCGGAAATTGACGTTCTCGTGAGTGAAGTGGGGCCTCGCGATGGACTCCAAAGTGTCGCGAGGGTGATGCCGACCGGCGTCAAGCATCGCTGGATCGCGGCGTTGGCGGGTGCCGGTATTCGGGAGATCGAAGTGGGATCTTTCGTTTCTCCCAAGCTGCTGCCGCAGATGGCGGATGCCGAGGAAGTGGTGCGGGAGGCGGTCAAGATCGAGGGGCTGACGGTGCTCGCCCTGGCGCCGAACCTGAAGGGTGCGGAACGCGGAATCTCGGCCGGGGTTCACAAATTGAACTTCCCGGTGTCGGCCTCGCGCGCACACAGCATGTCGAATATCCGCATGACACCCGAAGAGGCGATCGAGCAGGTGCGGATGGCGTGCGAAGTGTGCAACCGCATCCCGCCAGATTCACGCCCATCCGTGGAGGTCGGCATCTCGACCGCATTTGGGTGCTCGATGGAGGGGAACGTTTCCGAAGACTGGGTAATGCGGATGGCTGCGGAGCTGGTCAAAGCGGGCGCGCAGTCGGTAGGGCTTTCCGACACGGCTGGTTCCGCAAATCCCGTCCAGGTCAAGCGTATGTTTGTGCGCCTGCAACGCGAGATCGGTGACTATGCCGGCGCAGCGCACTTCCACAATACGCGAGGGCAGGGCCTGGCGAACGTGGTGGCTGCGCTGGATGCTGGCGTGACCACATTCGACGCCTCTCAGGGCGGACTCGGCGGTTGTCCGTACGCTCCCGGCGCTACTGGCAATATCGTGACGGAAGATCTGGTCTTTCTGCTCGAATCCATGGGATTGAGAACGGGCATTGACCTCGACCGGCTGATTGCCGCACGCGATGTGATTCTCGAGGGCTTGCCAGGAGAGGCACTCTACGGCAACGTGCCCTGTGCGGGAGTTCCCAAAGGGTTCGTGTACGCGTCATCCGGGAGTCGTGGATGAACCCACGTGCGGCAGTCCGCCCGGAAGAGACGCAGAGCCAACCGCCGGCGTCTCCGGCGGTCACGTGGCGATCATGGCTGGTGTGGGGAATCGCAGCACTGTTCTATCTCACTGGCTTCTACCAGCGGGTTTCTCCCGCAGTGATGACTTCGGAGCTGATGCGGGATTTCGGATTGGGCGCCAAGAATCTGGGCAGCTTGTCGGCATTCTATTTCTACTTCTACGTGGCCATGCAGGTGCCGGCCGGAGTGCTCATCGATTCCTGGGGCGCGAGGAAGTTGCTCTTCTGGGGAGCGCTCTCTGCCGCGGCGGGCACGTTCCTGTTCGGGACCACGTCCAACTTCGCGCTGGCGTGTGCCGGACGGGCGATCATCGGAGGCGCGACTGCGGCGGGATGGCTGGTGCTCCTGAAACTGGCGACGCATTGGTTTCCCGCTCCCCGATTTGCAATGCTCTCCGGCCTCGGTTTGTTCTTCGGGAATGTGGGCGCGCTGTTTGCCCAGGTGCCTCTCAGACTTCTGATCGAGCATTTCGGCTGGCGGAGCGTAGTGGTCGGATCGGCGGTGATTCTTCTGTCGGTGTGCGGCGCGGTGTGGCTGTTCGTCAGAAATGACCCATTCGAGGCTGGGCTGGAGAGTCATGCGCCGGCCGCCTTACGGATGCAGGACCGGCGCCGGATGGGGGCACTGCTGGCGGGTTTCCAGAAGGTCTTCGGATACCGCAATACCTGGTTCATCTTCTTTGCGCAGGGCGGAATTGTCGGGCCGATCCTGGCTTTTACCGGGCTGTGGGGAACGCCTTTTCTCAGGACAAAATACGGCCTGGCACCGGCCCAGGCCGCTGCGGTCTGCTCGGTGATGATTGTCTGCTGGGCTGTCGCCAGCCCGATCGCCGGTGCGCTATCCGATCGCATCGGCCGGCGGAAACCAATCTACCTCATGGGCGCCGCGGTCTCGGCCGCGGGCTGGATCGCCATGTTCTATGCGTCACTGGCGTTGCCCGCATTCGTCGCGGTCGCGGCATTGACGAGCCTTGCGAGCGGCGCCGTGGTGCTAGGGTTTGCATACGCGAAGGAATCGGTGCCGGTGCACTTTCTGGGAACCATTTCGGGCGCCATCAATATCGGCAATATGATCGGCCCCATGTTGCTACAACCTGGCATAGGGCAAATGCTGGAGAGGAATTGGGCCGGCCAGATGGTGAACGGCGTCCGCATTTACGATCTTCCGGCGTACCACGCCGCGTTCTTCCTGATCGTCGGCTGGGCACTGGCATCGTGCCTCCTGATCTCATTGACGACTGAGACCTTCTGCCGCGGCCGCAGTTAAGACTTGCAACCAGGCTTTGGACGGCAAGACTGGGAACGATCGGGACATCGCTTGCTGACGCGCGCGGCTCGCGTCGGAGCACCACCGTGTGGTTTTCAGAGAGCGCTGTAAACACACGGTCGGAAGACTACTCAACGCGAGCCACTCCCTGCGCATTCACGTAGCGGTTACCGTAACAGCACTGTTAATTCATTGAATCGCTGTCGAATTCTGGCTAGGATCACGCTAGCACTTTGGTCCAGGGATGAAGCTACAGGGGCATTCCACTGGGCTTTCCACCGATTACGACCGGACAACAGGGCAATGAGGAGGTTCCACGTGAGAGCTTTTCGTCGTTTTGCGTTGATTCCTGCGCTTCTCAGCGCTTGCGCTTGGGCACAGGTCTCAACTTCACAGATCTCCGGCTTGGTTCAGGACCAAACCGGCGCGGCCGTGCCAGGCGCGGAGGTGGTGGTCACTCAGATCAACACCGCACTCACACGCTCGACTTTGACGGGAAACGATGGCGGCTACGTACTGCCGAACCTGCCTGTTGGCCCGTACCGCCTGAATGTCTCTAAGGATGGCTTCAAGTCCGCAGTCCGGTCGGGAATCGTGCTCGAGGTGGATACCAACCCGGTACTCAACGTCACGATGGAAGTGGGATCCGTCAACGAATCGGTGATGGTCGAGGCAAGTGCGTCGATGGTGGAGACGCACGAAGGTGGCATCGGACAGGTCATCGATAATCAGCGCGTGATCGATCTGCCTCTGAATGGCAGGCAGGCGACCGATCTGATCTATCTCTCGGGTGGGGCGACCAGCGCTCCTGCCGGCGACCTGAACTCCAACAAGAACTACCCCACGCAGACCATCTCTGTCGGCGGCGGACTGCCGAACGCCATCAGTTACCTGATGGACGGCGCCTCCAACAACGATCCGTTTAACAATCTCAACCTTCCCTTCCCCTTCCCGGATGCACTCCAGGAATTTAAAGTCGAAACCAGCGCGATCCCGGCGCAGTATGGGCAGCACGCCGCGGCGGCGGTCAACGTGGTCACGAAAAGCGGCACCAACGCTTTTCACGGGGATGCCTTTGAGTTTCTGCGTAACGGCGTGTTCAACGCGCGCGACTTCTTTGCCACTTCGCGCGACAGCCTAAAGCGCAGCCAATTCGGCGGGACCATCGGCGGGCCAGTACGGAAAGACAGGCTGTTCTTCTTCCTGGGCTACCAGGGGACGATCGTCAAGTCCGATCCGCCGACCACCACCGCCAACATTCCCACGCAAGCCATGTTGAACGGAGACTTTAGCGCGTTCGCTTCGGCGGCCTGTCAGGGCAGCAACAAAACGTTGGCAGCGCCGTTCGTCAATAATCAGATCTCTCCTACGCTGTTCAGCGTTCCAGCATTGAATCTCATCAAGCACCTGCCGGTCTCCCAGGCCAACCCGTGCGGTCTGATTCAATACGGAATCGTCAGCGATAACACCGAGCACCAGGTACTGGGCAGAGTTGATTACCGGGTCAGCCTCAAGCACGAGCTGTACGGACGCTACTTCTTCGCGAATTATCAGAACCCGGTGACGTACGACCAAGCCAATGTCCTTAGCGCCAACAAGACGGGCGTGGACGATCAGTCGCAGTCGTTCGTGCTGGGTGACAACTACACGCTCACTCCGAGCGTGATTGCCTCACTGCATGCCACCGTCAACCGCACGCACGCATATCGAGTGGTGCCGGAGTATTTCACCCCTTCTGACCTGGGAGTGAACATGCACGATCTTCTCCCCGGCTTCATGGGGATCAGCGTTGCCAGCGGCTTCTCGCTGGGCACTGGCGCGACCAATCCTGGCTACTTCAACTCCACTGCGTACCAGTTGTCGGAAGATATCAACCTGGTACACGGGCAGCACCAGATCGCGTTTGGTGTCAACTACATCAGGGCGATCATGAACACCCTGAACAACCGGCCCACGAACGGCCAGTTCACGTTCAGCAGCACCGCCGGATGCGCAGGCTGCACGGGGATCGCACTGGCGGATTTCATGGTCGGCACGGTGAGCGGCGGTTTTGTACAAGGCGGACAGGTGTACGACAACGATCGCGCCAACTTCATCGGCATCTACGCGGAGGATTCGTGGAAAATCAGCCGGCGCCTGACGCTCAGCTATGGCGTTCGTTGGGAGCCGTTCCTGCCCGAGAGCAACCGCAACGGATACGTGGAGCATTTCGACCCCGCACTGTTTGCGCAGGGATTTCGAAGCCCAGCCTATGTGAACAGCCCCGCGGGGCTGATCTATCCGGGAGACGCGGGTTTTCCGGGTGATTCGAACATTTCCAGCAAGAAGGCGCAGTTCGCGCCACGCGCCGGCATCGTCTGGGATCCTGCAGGTGACGGAAAGATGACTGTGCGTGCATCGTACGGAATCTTCTATGACACGCCGCAGTTGTTCTTCTATACACGTTTCGCGAACAACCCGCCGTGGGGCGCGCAGATCAGCCTGCCGCTGGTGAATTTCCAGAACCCCTGGTCCACCTATCCGGGCGGCGACCCTTTCCCGGGCCTGTACACGGTCAACAAGTCCATGCCGTTCCCGCTCGCGGGTGTTTACGTGAACATGCCGCTGCACACCAACCCGCCGTATGCGCAACAGTGGAACCTCAGCATCCAACGCCAGGTGGGCAACAATCTCCTGCTGGCGGCCAATTACTTCGGAAACACGACCACGCATATGTGGACTGGAGTGGAGGCCGATCCGGCGCTCCCGGTTGCAGGCGCGACTCTGGGTACGGAGAACCAGCATCGCCTCCTGTATTTGCAGAATCCGGCACAGGGCCAATACTACTCGACCATCGGTCAGGTCGACGATGGAGGGAAGGCGGATTATCAGGGACTGCTGCTCACCGTGCAGCGGCGTATGAGCAACAACTTCAGTGTCCTGAGCAATTTCACCTGGTCGCACTGCGTGAGCGACCCCGAGACCACGGAGCTGACCGGCCCCAGCTATGTAAACCCGGTCAGCCGCGCGATGGATCGGGCGAATTGCAGTTCGGACCGCCGGCGGATCGTCAATATTGCCTTCATCGCCAACGCGCCGCACCTCAGCAATCACTTCGCGAATACGGTATTAGGCGCGTGGCAGTTCTCGACCATCGTCCGGTACCAGTCGGGCAATTTCAGTACGGTCACCGCAGGCACCGATCTGAACCTCAGTGGCATCGGCGGTCAGCGTCCGAACCAGATTGGGGTGGACCCGCTCTTCTCTGAGGCCACTGCCGGCACCCAGAAGTTCAGCGTGCAGTATCTGGATCCCACGCCCGGGACGGGAGCCGGTACCACCAAAGGCGCCTTCAGCACCGCCGGTCTGGGACTTGGGAGTTTCGGAACCCTCGGCGCGTTGAACATTGTGAACCCGTCGATGATCCAGGTGGATATGAAGCTCTCCCGCCTCTTCACGATCCGTGAGCATAGGACACTGGAATTTCGATGGGAGGTCTTTAACGTGCCCAACCGCGTGAACCTTGCGGCTCCGAACACCACCTTGAGCTCCGGCACGTTCGGCCAGATTACGAGCGACATCAATGGGTCGAGTTCGCAGTCGGGCGATCCGAGAATCATGCAACTGGCGCTCAAGTTCGTCTTCTGAGCTTCGTTACCTAAGGGAGACGGGTATAAAGGGGATGAGGTCTTCGCGGCAGACGTGACGCAAAAGGCTCCTCTTGCCGTCTCACTCCGGTCGAGATTTCGCGCGTCCACCAAGTCTGACTGAGGAAGCCACTTCGTGGCGCCGGCTTGGGGAACGCGCGAAAGGCATCGACATGAGTGTCGACGCGTCAAAGAGGAGTCTTTGCGCCACGTCTTTTGCCGTCTTCCATTGCCCATCGGACGCCTTCCAGCATCATTTGCTGAACGTCTTGACGGTCCCAGGTCTGGTCGTCGTGCCCCAATTGCGAGACGAAGACGCGCCCTCGGGCGTAAGTCGTGGTCCAGACAGCGGGGGAGCCGTTGGAGGATGCCAGAAGATGGGTTCCGGGCTTCAGGGTTAGCGGCACAATCCAGTCGCGGAGGTGAAAGGGTTCGGGGAAGAAGCGGCTGACTCCGGGGCTGGTGACCTCATCGGGTTTCTCGATGGCGTCGAGCTTGCTCCCGCGGATGCCCAAGAGGTTGCGGAACTCCGGCCACGAATCGAACGCGCCTACGGTGGTGTGAATCGCGATTAGCCCTTTTCCGGATCGAACGAACGCGATCAGGTCTGATTTTTGTTGACGAGTCAGCGGCGGGTCGCCCTCCACAAACAACAGGACTGCGTCAAAGTCGTCGAGATTCTGGTAGTACGTCAACGTGCCCGTAGCAGCGGCGATCGCACCCTTGGTCACGAGCTGCGTGTCGGTGCGGATCATCGTGGCGAACAGATTGGCTCGCAATCCGAGGGCTTCGATCACGGAGAGTGCATGCGAAATGGAATCGTGCTGCCGAACGCTGGTGGAGGCATCGCCAATCGCCAGCAGCGAATGAGGCGGATCTCCCGAACGCCGTCGCGTGGAGCTATCCGCGGGCTGCGCGAAAGCGCGGACGCCGCAGGCCGGGAAGATGGCGGCTAGTACGACAAGGGCCGCGGCGTGACGTCGGCGTCGGTAATGCCCATCGACCACTTCAGGGCCTCCAGATACATGGTTTGGATATCCGCCCGGTCCCACAGTTCGGGGCGGTGGCCGAAGCTGGAGTAAAAGACTCTACCCTTGCCGTACGAATGAGCCCAGGCGACTGCGAAATCCTTGTCAGATCGATGGACGCGGGCGGTGCCGAGGTCCAACTTCACGGGGTCGAGCCTGGCGAGCACGCGCACCCGTTCGCGCGAAAAATCCTTCACCTGGTAAATCTCGTCGTTGATGGTGAAACTGGCGGGGAACGCCTTCATTGCTGGAAACGCAGGATCCTCCACTACAATTGGTGCATCGAAGAGTTCCCAGGGATGGTCGTCAAAGCGCCCGCCGATCAGGTCGCCATAGGCGGGCCAGCTATAGAAGGCGTTGTTGCCCGTATGAGCCGCCACGAAGCCCTTGCCGTCATCGCGGACAAAGCCGAGCAAGTCGGCCTTGTGATCGTCCGTCATCGGGAGTTCGCCAATTGAGTAGAAGAAGATGGCATCGAAGTCGGCAAGATTGCGATGTGCGGACTTCTGCTTCGTCACAAGCTGCGTATCTGTGCGGATCCAAGTGTCGTAGATGCCTGTCTGGCGGCCGAGACGCTCGATGGTGGCCAGCGCATGCGAGATGGCAACGTGCTGGTACGTCCGGGTGCTGGTATCGCCCAAGGCTAGAACACGCCTCTTGCGCTCCTCGGAGCGAGCGGGCTTGTGCAGATTGGCTGCCAGCACGGGAGCAAGGCCAAGAAAGGTCCGCCGCTTCATTCCTTTCGAGTATAGATCCCGCCCAGTGGGTTCCGGCCGGCGGATGTGCGGTTTACCGTGACGATACGGTTACCTCGTTGTACCGCGGTGCTATCGCCACTATGATCGGTGGGGCCGAATGAACCGTAGGACGTTCCTGATATGCGGTAGTGGCGCGCTGTGGGCTCAGGATCCTCCCAGCCGCCAGATTGTGGTGGGATTGATCGGTGCCGGTGCGCGCGGCATGCAGCTTCTGAAAATCCTGCTCAGTGAGTCCTCGGTGCGGATCGGCGCGGTTTGCGAGACCTATGAGCCTCGCATGTTCGGGGCGGTGGGGTTAGCCCGTTCGCAGGGGCATCGCACCCGTTACTATCGCATCTACCGGGACCTCCTGTCAGACAGAAGCCTCGACGCTGTGGTGATCGCTACGCCCGACTTCTGGCATTGCCGTATGACGATCGAAGCTCTCGAACAGCAGAAGGCCGTCTACGTGGAACAGCCCCTCTGCCGCACCTGGCAAGAAGGGGTAGCGATGATGGCGACACAACGGCGGTCGCAGCGGGTCGTTCAGGTGGGATCGCAGCGGCGGAGCAGTGCGTTCTATGCGGAGCTTGCGGCGCGGCGGAATCGGCAGCCCGCGCCGGTTCAGCGAATCGAGGCGCGCGCGGCGTCATCCTACCTGCTGCCGGGGATCCTGAAGAGAGGTCCGACAAAATTGCCGGAGCCGCTCAACTTCGAGGATTGGCAGGCCGCGGCAGAAACCCGGGTGGAATACAGTCCGGACCGCTTTCTGAACTGGCGATTTTACTCGTCCTATGGCGGCGGCTCGATCGCCGATCTGGGGGCGCCACTCCTGGATGGCGTCCATATGGTCGCCGGTGTCAGTTTCCCGGTTACCGTGATGGCTCATGGCGAGAATTCGAAGTACGCGGGGTTCGACACGGCGGAGCGGGCCAAAGTGGAAGTCGAATACCCAGGCGGGATCGTCGCCTCGATGTCGATCGATGGAGCATCGCCTAGGCCGGGCGACGCCGCATCCATCCGGGGCCATCGAGAGCGCATCGAGGTAAATGCGACGGCAGCGGGAGACGCCACTCGAATGCATTTGGCCGAATTCCTGACGTGCGTGCGCAGTGGTGCGGCACCGAGCGCCCCTCCTGACGTGGTCTTTCCGGCAACTCTGATCTGCCAGATGGCAAACCTCTCGATCGCGACGGGCCACAAGGTGCGTTGGATATCTGCCGAGTCGCGAGTCGAGGATCACTGATTCAGCACAAACGCAAACAACTGATCGCCGCCGGTAGCCAGGACGTATTGCTTGCCATCCAGCAGATACGTCTCGGGAGCGTTGCCCGATGCCCCAATGCGCGCGTGCCAGATCGGCTTGCCGGTCTTGGCTTCATACGCCACCAGGTTCTGGCCATCGCCGCTGAAGAGCAGCCCGCTAGCTGTGGAAAGCAATCCCGCGCTGCCGGAGATCTCGTGTCGCCACACCACTTCGCCGGTGCGGTAGTCGATGGCATCGATGTACGAGCCGTAGGAGACGCCACCGCCTCCCATGGTGCCGCCGAGGCCCATAGAGCCGCGCGGATCGGGATCGATCAAATAGGTGATGCGGAGCGAATTGTTCTCGGGCACGTAAAACAGGCCGGTGTCGGGAGAGAATGAGGGCGGCGGATAGTTCGTCACGTCGCCGTTGACCAGCGACCCGGGGATGGTCGCGTCCTTCGCCGGATTGCGCTTCGGGCGGCCTTTCTCGTCCAGGCCGGAAGCCCAGTTGTTGTACATTCCGAATTTCCCGGTCACCAGATGCTCGCCGGTCACGCGGTCGAGCACGAAGTAGTAGCCGTTGCGCTCAGCCGTCATCACGATCTTGCGCGTGCGGCCATTGAAGGGCATGTCGGCAATCACGGGTGTCTGTGTGGAATCCCAGTCGTGGGTGTCGTGCGGGGATGTCTGGTAATACCAAGCCATTTTGCCGGTGTCGACGTTCACCGCGACCAGTGAGCAGGTGTACAGGTTATCGCCTTCGCCTCGGCCCGTAGTGTAGGCAGGCGTGGGATTGCCCGTGCCAAACATGTAGAGGTGCGTCTCGGGGTCGTAGGCGCCCGGAATCCACGCCTGTCCGCCGCCGTGCCGAGCGGCATCCAGGCTCGCCCACGTTTTGACGGCGGGATCGTCGGCAGTCATCGGGACGGTGTAGAGGATCCACTGGCGCTCGCCGGTCTCGGGATCGAACGATTGCAGAAAGCCGGGCGCGTCCATGTCGTTGCCGGTGCCGGCGAGCACATGATTTCCCACCACGATGGGTGCTACGGAGGAGAAGTACTGCTGGTCGAAGCTCGAGATCTCCTTCTTCCACTTCTCCTTGCCGGTCTTGGCGTCGAGGCAGATCAGGTAGTCGTCGTGCACTTCCAGGTACAGGTTGTTGCGCCACATCCCCATGCCGCGATTGCCGGTGTGGGTGCCTCCGCGAGTCTTCCAATAGTAATGCCAGAGGACGGTGCCATCGCGCGCATCAACGGCCCACGCGTTATCGGGAGCGGACATGTAGATGACGCCATCGACCATCAGGATGCCGCCGCCAAGCCGTCCCCCGCCGCAAGTATTGAGGTCGCCATTGCCCAGCCCGCCCACGATGATCGGAGCCGGAGCCTCGCCTCCACCACGCCCGCCGAAGCCACCGCCTCCGCCGGTATTGCCGGCGCCGGTCGGACCGCAGCCGGAGCTGAGCCGCGTCACCCAGGAGAGGCTCAGGTTCTTCACCGTCGATGGGTCGATGGCCTTCAGGGAACTGAAGCGCTTTCCGGTGTAATCGCCCGAATAGGTCGCCCATTGGCTGGTGAGCGGCTTCAGAATCTCGGCGGGGTCCAGTCCGCCTTGTGCGAAGCCCAAAACCGGGGCGAGAAAAGAAGAGAGTACGAGAGTAAGCCGTTTCATTGAGGGAGCACCTTGGGCGATCTATTTCACTTTTGCCAGATAAGCTGTCACGTCGTGCATGTCGTTGTCGGTAAGCGAGGGCACCAGTTTCTTGTGTGCTTCGTTTGGATCATGCACGTCGACTTTGGGATTGTCGCCATCGCGTGCGATCGATCGGCGGGTGCCGTCGGAAAGCAGCAGGGTGACGAGGAAATCGTCCTTGTGAATGAGCTGACCTTCCAGCTTCTGCCCACCCGCGAGCGTCACGGTCGCCGTGGTTGGCTTGCCTCCACCTCCGCCCCGGGCGCCACGCCCGCCTCCGCCCCCGCCTGATACCCAGGTGTTCTGCAGGGTTCGCGGGTCGGAGTACCGGGACGCAATGCCTTTCAGGTCACCCGTAACGGAGTGACAACTACTGCACTTGGACTGGAAGTAGCTTTCGCCAGCGGATGCGTTGCCGACCAGAACGTTCAGGCTGGATGGATCGACGGCATCCGGCGGGCGGGCCTGCGAACCAACCTTGGCGAGCACGGCGTGTACGTACTCCGCGACCGCAATGATATCGGCATCCACCAGATTGAATCCCGGCATGCCTTTGTCCTGCCGGGCTCCGCGGATGATGGGCGCGAACTCCTCACCGTGCTGATCGCTCAACGCCACGAGTGAACGGAGCAGGCTCGGCCCGCCTTGATCGCCGCCGCGCAGATCGGCTCCGTGACAGGCCGCGCAGTTGACGCCGTAGACGGCCTTCCCACGCGCGATCACTTCCGGCGATGCCAGCTCGCGCGTCTGCTGCGGGAAGTTCGGCCCGCGCCGTCCCCCACCCGCACCGGCGCCTCCGCCACGCCCCCCGCGACCGGCCGGCGGGGCTTGTTCGGGTGGTTGCGCCCTCACCCCTCCCAGCGCAACCGCCCACACGAAACCTATGGCTAGAACCCTCTTCATCCCTCTTCCCCTTCCAATCCCCAGAACGGCAGCGTGCGTGTAATCCTATGCCAGTGCGTCTTTGCAGTACTGGACGCACTTCTTTACTTCGGACACTACATCGGAACCCTCGGGCGTTTGGTATTCATACTCGATGCTCGCCGGGAACTTGTAGTTGTTCTTCTTCATGGTCTGCAAGACTTCCCGGAGCGGCGTTTCGCCCTGTCCCCAGGGCATGTTTGGTCCGCCGCCGCCAGGCCCTGGATCGTCGCCGGCGGCGTTCGGCCCTTTTCGGTCTTTCAGGTGAAGGCTGGCAATCCGGTCGTGATATTTCACTACTACCGGCACCGGCGATTGGCCGTTCACGCCGTAGTAATGGCCGACATCGAGATTCAGAGCGGTGTACGGCGATGCCGCGAGGGCCTTCTGGAATCCCGATTCTCCACCCTGCCCGTGCGTGTGGAAGGCGATTCGCAATTTGCGCTTCGCGGCGTACTCTCCCACGCGCTGCAACAACGCATCGTCGGTGGGCAGTTCCATGGTGACGTGGTTGGCGCCGAGCGTTTCGGCCACGTTCCAGATGTAGTCATACTCCTGGTCCGACATGCTCATGGTAGGCGGCAGCTTGAAGGCGTAGATACTGACGCCGGCATCGTTGTACATTTTGCGGAACGCTTTGTACTTGTCCATCGATACCGAGAGGCGCCAGTCTTTCATCTCCGCGGCGGCCTTTTGCATGGCGGCCTGCTGTTCGGGTGTCATCTGGCGCCCGCCGCGTCCGCGACCCTGCCCGCCGCCTGGACCTCCTGGGCCGCCGGGCGCACCTGGGGCAGCGGGGCCACCCGGACCTCGGCCGGGGCCGCCGCGCCCGCCCTGTGCCGGAGCGCCGGCGTAGCTCTCGGCTACGTTGCTCATCAGCTCGATACTGCTGATGCCGCAATCGAGGATGTACTTGAGGACCTCGTCGGCACTGCTGGGCAGTTCGCGGAAGCTGTAGGTGATGGTGCCGATTTGCACCCCTCCGAATACGGAATTTGGTTTCGCGGCATTCAAGGTGGAAACAGCGCCGGCTGCCAGCGCGATTCTTCCGATGTCACGTCTCGTGTAGAGCATACGTCTCCCCTCGCTCAACTCTCGCCTTCGGTAAATAATCGAGCTTACGGACATTTGCCTAAGCCTGGGTAGGAGTGTGACGGTCAGTTGCAACTTGACCTTTGGTTAATCCCTGTATTTTCAGCCGAATGCAGGGAACGTCCCGGACGGTCCGGGACGAGGGTCCCGCTCACCGAAGGCGTGGTCTGTAACGGCTGCGTGATATAATTCGCCCTAGTCCAAAGGGGTTTCCTCGTGGCAAGTCCAAGATTGACGGAGCCAGGACTCCAGCGGCTCGAACACCTTGCGGCCGGAGTCACAGCGCTCAGCGGTGAGGATCGTGATGCCATTCGCGAGCAGATGGAGCGTGTGCTCGCAAGCCCCGTGTTTCGCAATAGCCGCCGGAACTCCAGCCTCCTGAGGCATGTGGTCGAGCGATCGCTCGAAGGCCGGCCGGACGAGCTCAAAGAGCGCAACATCGGCGTCGATGTCTTTGGCCGGGCGCCCGATTACGATACCAACAGCGATCATGTAGTGCGCAGCGTCGCGGGGGAAGTTCGCCGCCGGCTGGCTCAGTTTTACATGGAGCCCGGGCACGAAACGGAGCTGCGGATCGACCTCCAGGCGGGATCCTATGTGCCACAGTTCCGCTTCCCCAACGAGAAGGCCGCAGGAGCACCCAAGCGTGCTCCTGCAGAACCGCCGATCGTGGGTACACCCGAAATCTCGGTGGCCGGTTGGGTGGAACGAACCCCTCGGCGGCGGCTTTGGGTCCTCGCGACAGGTGCACTTCTGGCGGTCTCATTGGCCGCAGTTCTGGTAGTCCGATATGCGGGACCACGAAGCGCCCTGGAGAAGTTCTGGAGTCCTTTCCTTTCGTCGTCCAGTCCGGCACTGGTTTGTTTCGGCGGCGGAGGGCAGGGCAATCCGACCGCCGAGTCCAATCTGGCGCTGTCTGTTTCTGAATTCGAACGCCAGCCATTTCGCAGGATGCACACCGCGGATGCCGCGGCGCTGGCAGGTGTCGCCGGCCTGTTACAGGCGAGTGGGAAACCTTATCGCATCGTCAACCGGGCCAGTGCTACCTCGTATCGGGATCTGCAGTCGGGACCGTTCGTCCTGATTGGCGGCATGAACAACGAGTGGACGCTGCGCCTTACGAGCGGCCTTCGTTTCTCCTTCGAGCGGCTCGCGAACGGAGCTCGCGTCTCCGACAAACAGAACCCTGCCAACAACGCCTGGTCTGTGGACTTTACGACGCCACTCGCGCAGTTCAATCGGGACTATGCGATTGTGTCGCGGGTCCTGGATACGCAGACGGAGCAGACGGTGGTGATCGTGGCAGGGATCGGAAGCTGGGGCACCCAGGCCGCGGCGGAATTCGTCACGCGTCCCGAGCACCTTCGCAAGCTGGAGTCGCTCGCACCCAGCCGCTGGGAGGACAAGAACTTGCAAGTCGTCCTCGCAACCGACGTCATCCGGGGCAGTTCGGGCCCCCCGATTGTGCTCGCGGCGTCCTTCTGGTAGACGCACGTTCACTCACGTAGCAACTCGTCCCATAAGCGAACACCACCACGGCAAACGCCAGCGGAAAGCAGATTGATTAATCGACTTCTGGGGCTGGCATGAGACTTGCCCTCCTCGTGGAATCGTTATGACCTGGTTGAATGAGCTGTTCGCGGATCTTCGCTATGGATTGAAGCGTCTGCTCCGGGAAACCGGATTCACGTTGGCCGTGCTCCTCACCCTGGCGCTCGGCATCGGAGCGAACACGGCAATCTTCACCGTGGCTCGTGCATCGCTGCTGAAACCGCTGCCCTATCCCAATGCGAGTCGGATCATGATGATCTGGGAAGCGGTTCAGGCACGCGGCTGGGATCAATTTCCGGCCTCTGTTCCAGATCTCCTGGACTGGCGCCGGGACGCCACTTCCTTCGCGGTGATTGCCGGATTCACTGAAAGTGGTTTCAACCTGCGCACGGGCGAAGGAGCCGAGCGCATCGATGCCGTGCAAGTAACGGACGGCTTCTTCGATGTGATCGGGATCCAGCCGCGCATCGGACGGCCAATCCTGCCGGAAGATACAAAGGACGATGGCGCGCCCGTAGCGATTCTGACGGATGCACTGTGGAAACGGTCGCTGGGAGCCGATCCGAATGTGATCGGACGCAAAATCGCACTGGACGGCAGGCCGTTCACGGTGATCGGTGTGATGCCCGCCGACTTCCTGCGTCTCGGCGGAAAGGAGCAGATCTACACTCCTTTGGCCTTCTCCGCGGAACAACGTGCCAATCGCGGGAGCCATTTCATGATGGCTGTCGGACGGTTGAAGCCGGGTATCGGCTTACAGGCGGCGCAGGTGCAGATGAGCGCAATCGCGCAGCGCATCGCTTCCGATTATTCGAGCACGAATCGAGGCTTCAGCGTTTCGCTGGTTCCCTTCGCGGAACAATCTGTGCAGGAGATCAAGCCCCTGGTGCTGATCCTCTGGGGCACAGTCGGCGTCGTGTTGCTGATCGCGTGCGCGAACGTCGCCAGTTTGCTGCTGGCGCGCGGGCAGATACGGCGGCGCGAGTTCGCGATTCGGATGGCGATCGGCGCCAGCCGCGGACGCATCCTTCGTCAACTGCTCGTCGAGAGTACCCTGCTCTCTGTATGCGGCGGGGCGCTGGGACTCTTGCCCGCCATGTGGGGTGCGGACCTGTTATCCAGAGCCGGCATCGAGGATTTCCCCTCGCTCTCGGAAGTGAAGCCCGACCTGACGGTGCTCCTCTTCGCGCTAGCCGTTTCGCTCGTGACCGGTGTACTCTTCGGGATCGTTCCGGCATTGAATCTGGCCCGAGTCCAGGTCGGAGAGACGCTGAAGAACCTGAGCGCCGCGAAAGCGGGCGGTGCGCATCGAGTCGGGGCTCGAAGCCTGTTCATCGTCGGAGAGGTGGCCTTGTCGCTCGTCTTGCTGGTGGGTGCGGGTCTCCTGCTGCGTAGCCTCATACACCTGCGCTTCGCGGATCCCGGCTTCCAACCGGATTCCGTTTTGACGATGAGACTGACAATGGGAAGCGACAAGTACGACAGTGCGGCGCGCATGAACTCCTTTATCGATCGCTACCTCCAGGAAGCGCGGTCCCTTCCCGGAGTGCAACTCGCCGCTGTTGGAAACACCGTGCCGCTCATGTCGAATTTGAACATCAACGGTGTCCAGATTGAGAACATGCCTCGCGATCCGAACAATGGTCCAGCGGCCGCGCGATGGAAAGCCTCTCCGGATTACTTTCGCGCGCTCGGCATTCCCATCAAGAGGGGACGTGCATTCTCAGATGCGGATCGCGCTGGCTCACTGCCTGTGGTCATCGTCAACGAGACATTCGCGCACCGGTACCTGAACGGCGATGATCCGATCGGAAAGCGCATCCGCCTGGGAGGCCGAGGTCAAGGCACACGCCCGTGGATGACCGTGGTAGGCGTTGCGGGCGATGTGCGCGCCTCTCGAATGACCGCGAAGTTCGGCGCGGCATTCTACATGCCGATTGCCCAGGAGCCCGAATCGTCGCTGGCCCTGGTGGTGCGTACAGGCGTTCCCCCTGAGCAACTGGCGGAGCCAATGCGCAAAATGGTGCTCGGCTTAGACCCCGACGAACCGGTATACAGTGTCGAAACGATGACCCAGGTGGTGAGTACTTCGATTGCCTCGGAACGAGTGGCCACGATCCTGGTGACTGGCTTCGCATCGCTCGCCGTCATGCTCGCGCTGATGGGGATTTACAGTGTGGTCTCCTATTCGGTGGTCAGCCGCACGAGGGATATCGGCATTCGCATGGCGCTCGGCGCGCCGGCGTCCGAAGTGCTGCTGGTGCTGCTGAGACAGACACTCACGATGGTGGGTGCCGGAATGGCGATCGGGATGGCCGCGGCCTACGCGATCTCGCGGGAACTGATTAGTCTTCTACATGGCGTCAGTCCGACCGACCCGTCGACCTTTGCCGGCATGCTGTCGTTGATGGCGATTACGGCGGCGTTGGCGAGTTTCGTTCCCGCGCGGCGGGCGTTACGGCTGGATCCGATCAAAGCAATCCGTCAGGATTAGTGCGCTCAATCCTGCCGAAGAGCACGCATGGGCTCGACGCGGGTAGCCCTTAAAGCTGGGAAGAAGCAGTCCCCCCTCCCTTTCGCCGCGTCAATACATCACGGGCAAGGCGCGCCAGCGCCGCGGTCTAGCTATCCAGCAGACGATTGGACACACTGGAGCCATCGAGGATCAATTTCTGGTCAGTCTATCACCGATCGAGTCTGAAATAACACCTGCTTTAGCTTTCGGCGCAGCGCTGCGATTAACGCGATTCCAACTGCCAGCAGAGAGAGGGTCGCAGGCTCGGGAGCAACGGCTGCTGTCCCTGTCGCCGACACGCTGACATCGTCGAGGCCGATCCAGTCCGCCATATCGGTGATGTTGAAAGCCAGAGTGGTGGATAACGAACTCGCGGATAAATTGCTGAACGTCATGTGTTCCCAATTGACATCCGACATATTGACGAGATCCGTCAGAGTGCTACCGTCCCACCTGACCTGGAACTCGTTCGGCGTAGAAGCACCAATGCCGGATCCGAACAGTTTCACCCAGAAATCCACGGTGTACGTTAAGGTGGGGTCCGTCGCGACGGCCTGTGTGACGCCACCTGGGACGGTATTCCCAAAGTAGGCAGCAAAAGTGCCGGTATGAGGCGAACAGGTTATGGGTATCCCGTTTGGACAGGGCCCTGATGTCACGCCAGTATGGTCCGTGCTCAATACGGTCCAACCCGTGAAATCGCCGGTTTCGAAGTCGCCATTGATGATGCCGGCCGGGCAGACGATAGCGGCTGCAGCCAGCATCAGTAGCGCCGAGAGGATGTTCTTGTGCATGGTCGCATATGAGCATATCGGAACGCGCGGAGCGAAGTCTACTGGGTTGCAGAGCCGTTTCCCTTCACTTCCTGTAATTGGAAACTATGTCAAGCGCATCCTTTGTGGTCGCGCACTCACTTGCAGGATCCCGCCGTGTCCTTCACCAGCACCTCAGATAGAGCAATTGCTCGCCAGCCACGGATTTCGTCCGAGAAGGTAACGAGACCTTGCCGAGGTCATGGGACGGGCGTTTGGATGGACGATGAGGGAAGCCGGGCAGCTTTCATGCGGCGGACTATGGGGCTGCGGGTCGAATAATTAACGATAAGAACTCAAAGCGCCGTCTATTCACGGCTTACCGGGTTACTGAACTGGTGTCGGCCGCACCTCGACTGATCGCCCGCAGTGGTTGCAAACGAACACATCCACCTCATCGAACATAGATCCGTTGAAGTTCCACAGCCAGGTCCGCCATGAAGACATTGTGCTCCGATCAGAGGATCGTTGTCGCGGTGGAAGCCTCTCGCGGGTTTCGAAATCGCGGCAAAATCATGATGACGGCCCGTCGAGGCTCTCGCTCAGCCGCACCTTCAAGGCTTGTTTCCGCTGGGCCCTTTCCACTTCCGTCAGCCAGGCCGACAGCTTCCGCGGGGATTTCGTGAGACGTGGCGGGTTGCGGCGACGCCGCGATGAGTGCCGGCAGCTCATCCATCATCCCGCAGCTAGAGCGTTGGGGACTGGCACGCTTGGGGTGAGCCGACCAGGTAAGATCGAAAACGCCGCTTCAGCCCCACCAAACACGCCAGTGCCACTCCGACCGCCCATCCAAAGGCGGGCTCCGGCACTGGTGTCACCGAGGCGAAAGTCGGTCCAATCAGAATCTCGTCGGTGGTGTACCCGCCGTAATTGTTGATCACTACCCCCGTCACCGTGCCCACATCCAGATCGTTCTTCGTAGCGGTTGGCGTCGCGGGCTGTGGTTGCCCGGGCGTTGGATTCACGAAGAGCGATAGTAGGTCGTTACCCGCCTGAAACTGCGCCTCCAAAACCAGGAGGTCGGTCTCGCCTTGAACCACCGGAACATTAGAGAGACTCAAGTCGTTAACTGGGCCTTCTAAACCGTAATCCGCCTGATTGCCGGAACGGCCAATGAAGACGTTTCCAAAATCGATGCCGCCGTAAAAACCGTAACCGGCATCTGGCTGAAGCAGGAACGACAGATAGACCGTCGTTCCGTCGGCACCCAGAGGCGTGGCTAGATTTCGCAACCAAAACGCAACTGACGCGCCTTGATTCGGCGGCTGAAAGCCGGCAGTAGTCACTGCGCCGGCGGAAACCACCAGATTGCCAAAAGAAAGACTCTGCGCGGTTGTGGTAGCGTCGAGACCGCCAGGCGTGAACCAAGAGCTGGCCCAGCCACTCCCGCCGTTTTGTCCGCCGAGGCTCGATCCCGCCGTATACTGAAAGCCTTCGTACGCGAACAGTGAATCTGCCCGCGCTGCAACTGTGCTTGAAACCGCCAGCACGAGAACCGTTGCCAATTTCACTTCAGCACCTCCAGCAAATCGTACTATATTTCGGGACTAGCCTCGCGTGGTGAGCGACTGAAGCAACTCAAACCGCTTTGATGATCAACAAGTTTAGACTCACGACACTGCAATCCGTTTTACCGTCAGGTCCCCCAAAGCCACTTCGTTGCGCTACGGGCCAGCGACGTTGCGTCCGTTTAGTCAGCACGAGGAACAACGCCAGCCCACCAATCCTGGCCAAGCGGCGCGCCCCAATGCAGTGAGCAGTGGGCCTTATGACGGCAATCCATGTTTGGCTCGTCCGTCATGCCACCGCTCGGAGGACGAGATCCTCGGGAGTAGACGCTGGCGCCGTCCTCGGGCCACTGTGGCTGGTTCCGCGTGAAGTGAAGAGGGCGTCTATTCCGGCAATCCCATCCTCTTGCGCAGCGCCTTTGTGCGCGGGTCGCCCCGCAAGAACGCGAATTCCGGACTGTTCAACGTATAACCGATCCGCACAGGGCCAACACGGGCAAGCCGCTCCAGCCGTTCCAGGGTGCGGTCCTTGTCTCCAAATCCGGCGAAAGCCAGAGCGAACTGGAACGCGCCGCGGCGGTCCGGGTAAAGCGCCGGTGCTTCGGTCATGAGCTTCTCGGCTTCCGCCCGTCGTCCAGCCTTGGCATAGGCATTGGCCAGATAACCCCAGTTGTTGGTGGGCGAGTTGGACAAAGCCCGGATGGCATCGGCCGTCCTCCCCTGGCACAGCCACGTCCGGCCAAGGCACTCGTTGCGGTACAAGGTATCGGCTGGAATCAACTCGCATTGGTGCGCGGCTTCGTCGAACCGGCCGGCCGAAAGAAGCACCGAGGCGAGCTCCTCGTGGGCATCGGGTGACAGCGGGTCGTTGCTTTCGGCGGTGCGCATTTCCCGCACGCACTCCGCAATCCGGTTGAGTGGCCAGAGAACAAACCGGGCGAATAGTCCATGTGCGGAAGAGAGGTTGGGTCCGATCTCGATCGCGCGCCGAAAGCTCTGTTCCGCCTGCCGCCACTCCCCATTGCGTGCGTAGGCCACGCCCAGCGCGCAATGCGCCTCCGCCAGCAGGGGGTCCAACTGAATCGCCCTTTCGGCCGCGTCCCGCATCTTCCGGAGGGAATCCGCTTGCTCCGGAGCGGCCACACCAACGCCCGATCGCCAGGCGTGAGCCGCCGCCAGACCCGCATATGCTGGTGCGAAGGAGGGATCTTTGGCGATCACCTTTTCGAAACGCCCGATCACCTCCGGGTCGCCCGGGAAGACTCGCATCTCGGATGCGCGCGCCTGCAGATAGAGATCGTAGGCTTCCGCGTTAGCTTCATAGCGTCTTCGGCCTTGTCCCAGCTTCAACCTCAGGCTGTTGACGATGCCTCGCGAAATCTCGTCCTGGACGGAAACCATATCCGTCAATTCCAGCTCAAACCGGCCGGACCAGATCGGAACGTCGTCGCGCGCCCGCACCAGCTCCGTGTTGATCCGCAATCGCTGCCCGGAGCGCAGGATGGAGCCTTCCAGGATGTAATCGGCATTCAAATGGCTGCCCGCCTCACGGGCGCTGGGCCGCTTCCCTTTCAAGGAGAACGATGAGGTCTGCGAGCGGACCGCCAACCCCTGAATGATCGAAAGATCGTTGATGATCTCGCTGGTCAGGCCATCGGCAAGATAGTCGTTAGCCGCATCCTGACTGGTGTCAACCAGCGGGAGGACGCCGATTCGGATCGGTGCGTTCCGGTTGAGAATCCACCACCCTCCGGCCACCGCGGCGGTGACGGCGAATACCGCCAAGCCGACGGCGAGCCAGGGCATTCGACGAGCTGACTGTGGCGCGGCGGGAATCGTCTCCAGCGGTCGAAATGAGGGAACGTAGCCGCCCTTTGGCAGTTCGATCACCAACGGGTCCCGGCTGCCTTCCGTCGCGTAGTACCGGCTGAGCCTGGCCCGAAGCCGAACGGCTTCGGTGCGCACGGTCGAATCGACCTTGGGGTCGTAATCCGGCTTGCGTCCGAAGACATCGACCCCGATGATCGATTCCTTCAACTCGCTCTCCCGGCCGTCTAATCGCCTCTCCACCAGGAACCGGAGGAGTTTGCTGACGCGCTCGCAACGCGCGAAACAGAAGCTCGAAAGCACCCGTTCCAGCGCTTCGCGGACAGCCTGTGGATTTTGCGCCGGTGACACCGGATTTGAGGATACCCTTTCTTTCCAACAGGAAGCAATGTTGTTACAACCCCTCTGCCACCCCGTAAAGCTTGCCTTGACGCCACAGAACCGGGCACCCTGGACCCTGACGGAACTACCTCAATGATGCGCACGCGGACACTATACCGCCCAGGGGTTGCGATTCTTCTGCTGGCAGCGGCTCTCGGAAGCCCGGCTGCGATGGCACAGCCGACGGGCACGTTCACGGCGATCGCCGGCATGAGCACGCCCCGCTCGAACCACACCGCTACTTTGCTCCTCGACGGTAGAGTCCTGATCGCGGGTGGGGATAACTATGGCTCCACTTCCTTTCAAACCCGACCGTCCACTGCGGAACTCTACGACCCGGCAAATGGGACATTCACTCCGACGGGGAACATGACGGTGGGACGATCATGGCACACCGCCACGCTGCTTTCCGACGGGCGAGTGTTGATCGTGGGCGGCGATTCGGACATTCCGGAGGATCCCAGCCAACCGGCCATGATCACCAGTGCGGAATTGTATGATCCTGCCGCTCAAAGCTTTACCGCCACAGGCAACATGGTCGCCGGCCGGGCAGGGTTCAATGCCACCTTGCTTGCCAATGGAAAAGTACTGATTACCGGCGGAGTGGCCCGCTACAGGGACTTTGACTGCATCATCGGTGGCGCGGAACTCTATGACCCCTCCACCGGGGCGTTTATGTCTGCTGGCCCCTATGCCGGGAGTCTGAGCAGCCTGGTGGGCCCCCTCGAAGGGTTCACCTCCACTTCCACCCTGCTGGCCGATGGAACAGTTCTGTTCGGTACCGAGCCTTCTTCTCAGGTCTACGATTCCGTCACCGGCACGTTCAGCCTGAGGGGCGCGATGGTGACTGGCATGGGGCTCCCCTATCTCGCGGGCCGCACCGCGACTCTGCTACCGAATGGAAAGGTGCTGGCCGCCGGCGGCGAGCAGGAGGATACCGGGAGATTCGACAGCGCGGAACTCTACGACCCCTCGACGGGCGCCTACACGGCGACTGGCGTCATGGCCAGGGCTCGGGACGGGCACACCGCCACCCCGTTGCCGGACGCCACGGTTTTGATGGCTGGAGGGGAGAGCCAGAGCTGCTCCGCCAACTTCTGCGCGTTCTCCGGCAGCGAGGCCAGCGCGGAGTTGTACGGTCCGGCCGCGGGCGCTTTTGGCTCGGCGGGCAATATGACCACACGCCGGGAATGGCACACAGCGACTCTGCTCAGTAGCGGTGACATCCTGCTTGCTGGAGGCATGGCCTACGGGGGTATCGGCGTTTTCTATGGTAGCTTGGCCACCGCCGAGATCTATCATCCGGCTTCGCCTTCTCCCGCGCCGGACGTCGGCGCGGTCTGGCACTCGGAGACGGGGCAACTCGCCTCCGCTCAAAACCCCGCCATCGCAGGCGAGATCCTGTCGATGGACACCAGCGGCCTCCCCGACGGGAGCGTGATTCCTCCCCGGGTGGCCGTCGGCGGCCGTTTGGCGGAAATTCTGTATTTCGGTGGTGCTCCGGGTTATCCGGAGTACCACCAGGTGAATTTTCGCATGCCGGCCGGCGTTGCGCCGGGACCTGCTGTTTCCATGCGCCTCTTCTACCTGGACCGCTCGAGCAATCCAGTCACGATTGGAGTGAAATGACCGAACTACAATACCTGATTCGAAAAGCAGACACGTGGACGTTGACTCTGGTAGTTCTCTGGCTGTTCGTGCCTGGCGGTCCGGCGCTCGCCCAGCCCTCCGCTGCAACTCTCAAGGTCGAACTGAGAAACGTCGTCGAGTATCAAGTGGACACCTCGGATCTTTCGAAGTGGGGAACCAATCCGAATAGTACGCCTGGCAAGATCCTTCAGGGCATGGGGGTGGGGTGCGCCGGAGTGCCGGCGGTTATCTATGGGGACATTGTCACGGTGAACGGGAATCCCGCCAAAGGCACATATGTCGCTGAAAAAGTATCGGTATGTATGAGTCCAACTCCCTCGCCAGGCCTGAATGCGATAGCCGACGTCAGCGCGAACTCAGTGGCCTATGAAACCTACTACATCCTCCAGACCGACGCCACGCCAGTGGGAAGCATCATGACGGAAGGACTGAATGCAGTGTCGCCGTCTCCCCCCGGGCCGCCTGCCGGATCGCTGAATTTCGCGATTGTTGGCGGCACGGGCGCATTTCTCGGAGCCCGGGGCCAGACAGGTAACGCTGCTCAAGGGTTAGGTATGGCTGCCATTCCCATTCGTGCGGCATCCATTACGGAGGACCCCGCCAACCGCCGGCAAAACGGCGGAGGACACGTGGTGTTCACTCTTTATGTCGTGCCACAGTCCGTGCCGGGCGTGGCAGTCACTCCCGGCGGGCCGGCCGTGACCCATTCAGCCGACTTCTCGCTGGTGACCGCCTCCAAGCCCGCGGCGGCCGGCGAAATCCTGACACTGTTCGCCACTGGCTTCGGTCCCACCCGGCCGGCACTCAGCCCGGGCCAGACGTTCCCGTCCACTCCTCTGGCCGTAGTCAATTCACCAGTCGCCGTTACGGTGAATGGAAACGCTGCCGAGGTGCTCAGCGCGACCGGATACCCCGGCACTACAGACGGATACCAGATCAATTTTCGTGTGCCTGCGGATACCACGAAGGGAATCGCCACGATCGTGGTGAGCGCCGCCTGGATTGAAGGGCCGCCTGTCACTATTCCAGTCCAGTGAATCTGAATTAGCAGCGTTCGAGACATTCCAGATGTGTATCTTCGAAATGGTCACGTTTATGGAGGGACCGAGTGCCAATCGTGTCAGGTCAGCGGCTGCCTGGCGCCCTGTGGAACTGGACGGGGGCGGCGATTGTTTGAGCGATCAAGCGTTGGAGCAGTTCATAGCCCAGTTTCCGGCGGAGACGGCTGCGTAATGACCCTATTGCTGGTCCAGGCAGTGCGCGGTGCTGACGCAGTGGTCGGAAGATCGGATTGCTAGTCGGCTCCGACGACGGCGATGGAGGATAGGCTTCTGAAATGAAGGATACTCGCCCGACGCATCCAACGACTCGAACGTACTTCAGCGCGGAGGCAAGCATCTACTCCGTGTCCCTCGCCGGCACCCCAGATTGCGCAATCGCTCGCCAGTCGTGGATTTATTCCAGAAGGGAACGAGAACTCGGCGGAAGTGATGGGACGGGCTTTGGGATGGACGGTGGGCGAACTCCGGGCAGCTTTGCTGCGGCACGCTATGGGCTGCCGATCGAGTAGCTAACGATATGTAGACTTGACGCTCGCCACGTTTCGGTTAGCCTGCGGCTCGAAACATCGATACAAACCCAATCACCAGGACTTCCCGGTTCTCGCCGGCCACGCCCGCACGGGGCTCCACGCGCCCCTACGATCGGCAGTTCTCGACATTCACAGCAACGGAAAAATCCGTGCACGGGTGATAGCCCGCCGGGTGGAGTGACGTGCAGATGCCGGCATTCGGCTACGAAATCCCGCGTGTCGTAACCCTTGTCGGCAACCCACAGTAACTCGCTGGTCGCCGGGAATCTTCTCCATCATGGCCATCGCTGCGGCTCGCTCCGCCAGACCGTTGGCGGGGAACACTTCCGTATTCACAATCAAGCCGTTGCGGTTCTCGGTCAACAGGTTCCCGCAGTAACTCAGCTTGGCTTCCTTGCCGCTGCCCTTGCGCGCCAGTAGCGCGTCCGCATCAATGGAGGGCGTGAGCCAGCGGCCCAGCACGATCCCCCTTAACCCCTCACACAGAGGAGAGGGCAGTGAGGCTTGCATCTCATCACCACGTAAGCCCAACGGCCTTTCTCATGGCATCTTCGAATGCCTGATCGTCGAGGCTTCTTCGCAAGCCCAAAATTATCTCAGCGTCTTGTCCGACCGGTACACGGAAAGGTGTCGCGGGGTCTTCGATTGCACTGGCGATGGCCAATGCGACAACTTCGGGTCCGGTTCGACCAGATGGGCCCGTCATTTTGGTATTGGCTCCAGCCCACTGCTCCCACAGTCCGGCGTATTCCGCTGGTCCTTTATGAGGCTCGATCGCTTTGATGCCGGTAGCGATGGATCCGGGCTCGATCAATACACTGCGTATTCCAAAGTGACGGACTTCCAGGTGCAGTGACTCCGTCAAGGCTTCGAGCGCGAACTTGGAGGCGCTGTACGCCGCTCCGAGCGGCGAGGAGACCCGGCCGTTCACACTCGACACATTCACGATGACGCCGGAGCCCCGCTTTCGCCAGGCGGGCAAGACCGCCTGGATTATGCGCAACGCGCCGAGCGTGTTTGTCTCGAACATCTGCCGGATACGATCAAGTGGATAGCCTTCCACCGGCCCTCCGCCAGATATACCTGCATTGTTGACGATTGCATCAAGCGGACCAACCTCTTCAAGGCACCGCGCCACGGAGTCGTCGCTGGTGACATCAAGCACATGTGCCTGGATGCCTTCCGATCCACTCAACGCGGATACGTCGGTGGCGACGACTGAATGCCCCCGGTTGGCAAGTACCTGCGCCGTTGCCATTCCTATGCCGCGTGCCGCGCCCGTAATCAAAACCCTTAGCGTCTTTGACATTCGGAAGTCCTCTTGCGTGCCGTAGTTAGTCTTCTACGGTTTGTTCGCCAGCCACCGCACAAATCTACCATATGGATCACCTCAGCCAACTCTCTCCGTACACCAGACGGTGGCTCCCATTATCCTCGGAAGAGGTAGCTGTCGAGCGGTGGATTCGTGAGTTCTGGTTGCTCCGTTTCTCGCCGTGAAAGTTCACGGTCGGATCGCCAGGATCGTCTGGCGGTTGGCTGTTTCCGTCTTTTGGGCTCAACGATCACCCGATCGCCGTTTTGAGACCGCCATTGGCATCGTCAGGCCAGCGCCGGTCCCCAATGCGGACGCGGGGCCTTTTTGTGCGGGTCGCAGAACGCGAGCCCACTGGTTTCTTCGATGACTTTGAGCCACTACTAACCCGTTTTCCGCATGCCTTAGTACTTGTTTTCAGAAGTCCGCCTGCGTATCGCCAAATCGCCTGCTAACGCGCGCGGCTCGTAAGCGCACGTATCGCGCGAAGGTAGCTTACGAGCCGCGACCGTGAGGGAGCGTTGCCACCACCCCGCTAAAGCAGTCAAGATCGCTTGCTAACGCGCGGCTCGTAAGCACGCGCATTCCCCGAACGTATTTACGAGCCACGCCCCGTGAGGGAGTGTTCTTGCCAAGAATACGAGACCGTATTTCTGAAACGGTGTACTTAGTGAGGTAAGACAGTCATGGCAATTCCCCAGCGGCGCTTTCGCCCGCCCAGAACCGGAACGGCACCCGGAGGTCGATCCGCAGCGGCATATAGATACCGCCGATACCGAATGCCAGGCACGAGATCGCCAGCAAGGCGAAACCGGGCGATTTGCGGAATAAGTGCAAGGCCAGGCGAATGTCGTTCCTATCGGCGTAGTCCCCGTCAACGGGTTTGTTCCGTGCAAAACGAATCCTCGCTAGTGGCACCCGTCAGAGTCCGACGGGTAGCGTCTCGCACTTTCAATAACTTGCAGAGAAATTCCGTCGGTATTGGACGGAATTCAACTCGAAAGCAAGCACGATGCAAAGGTCAAAGGTGGCGGGACGCGCTCCGGTATGATAGCCTCGCTCCGTTGGAGGCTGCTTGAAAATTACCACCGTGATGGTTGCCGCATTCTGTGCATCCGCACCGGCGTTCGCGGCGTCGTGCGAGGATCTGGCATCGCTCTCACTTCCCCAGGCGAAGATCACCAGTGCGCACGTTGTATCGGCGGGCGCATTCACTCCGCCAACCGGCCGTCCCGACCCCTATCGCAATGTCCCAGCGTTCTGCCGGGTGTCGGCGACCCTGACGCCATCGAGCGACTCGGACATCAAGGTGGAGTTTTGGCTGCCGGCGGCGGGGTGGAATCGCAAGCTGCAGGTGGTCGGCAATGGCGGATGGGCCGGAACTATCAGTTATTCGGCGCTGGCTGAGGGCGTCCGAGGGGGATATGCAACGGCGTCCACCGATACCGGGCATTCCACTCCGGGGGGCGGCTTCGTCGTGGGGCACCCGGAGAAGCTGATCGATTTTTCGTGGCGCTCCGAGCACGAGACCACCGTCAAAGCGAAGGCGATCGTGAAGGCCTTCTACAGCGCGACCCCGCAGCGATCCTATTGGAATGGATGCTCCACGGGCGGCCGGCAGGCGCTGAAGGAAGCGCAGATGTTTCCGGACGATTTCGACGGCATTATCGCCGGGGCGCCCGGAAATCGCACGGCGATGGGGATCTGGATTGCGCACGCACTTTTGAAAGACCCGGCCAGCCATATCCCAGCGGAGAAGTATCCGCTGATCCACCGGGCGGCGATCGAGGCATGTGATGCGGCCGACGGGCTCAAGGACGGCTTGATCTCCGATCCGACCCGCTGTAAGTTCGACCCCGGCGTCCTGTTGTGCAAAGCGGGCGACAGCAACGACTGTCTGACCGCGGCGCAAGTGGCGGCGGCACGAAAGGTGTACGGCCCTGGCAGGAATCCGCGGACGGGGAAAGAGCTGTTCGGAACCCTGGCGCCAGGGAGCGAATTGGGCTGGGCAGTCATGGGAGGAGGACCGGATCCTTACGGGCCGATCCTCGATCAGACCAGGTTCGTCGTATTTCATGACGCCAAGGATTGGGACTGGCGCACATTCGATTTCGACAAGGACAACGATCGCTTTGAGCGCCCCGAATTCCTCATTATGAACGCGACCGATCCGCACATCGAGAAGTTCGTGGGTCACGGGGGACGTTTGTTGATGTACCACGGCTGGGCCGACCAGAATGTCTCGCCTTATGGCACGGTCAGGTACTTTGAAAGCGTTCGGGAAGTGATGGGGCCGGCCAAGACGGACAACAACGTGAGGCTGTTTATGGAGCCCGGCATGGGACATTGCGGGGGAGGCGAGGGACCCAACACATTCGACAAGATTGGCGTGTTGGATCGCTGGGTCGAGGAGGGCAAGGCGCCCGAGAGCATCATCGCCTCGCATAGCACCGGCGGCAAAGTCGATCGGACGCGGCCGCTGTGCCCATATCCGCAGGTCGCGCAGTACAAAGGTTCGGGCAGCATCGACGATGCCGCGAACTTCACCTGCAGAGTTCCCTAACGATGGCTCTGATCCGCAGCGCCACACAAGAGGACGCTTCCGCAATCGCGCAGGTCCACGTCGAATCCTGGCGGACCACCTATCGAGGAATTGTGCCGGACGAGTACCTCGCCAGTATGGACATCGAGGAGCGGACCGGGCGTTGGCGGGAGATCCTGAAATCCGACGGCTACCATTTCGTCGCCGAGCATGATGGCGAGGTCGTCGGGTTCCTCAGCGGCGGCGCCATTCGGGAGCCAATCGGCAGATACGATGCGGAACTGTACGCCATATATCTGCTGGCGCAATGCCAGCGCAGGGGAATCGGAACCGCCCTCCTGATCGAACTGGCACGCCGTTTGGACCAGGATGGTTTTCAGAGTCTGGCGGTGTGGGTTCTCGAAGCGAACGCGGCTGCCGACTTTTACAAGGGGTCGGGCGCTGTGCGGGTTGCCCACAAGGAACGCGAGATTGCAGGCGCAACGGTTGGAGTGGCCGCTTTCGGCTGGCCAAATCTAAAGGCACTCCTTGCCTCGAAATAGCTCCTTTCCGGGATAGACTCCCTCCCCGACGCTCACAGGCATTAAATTCCTGTTCAAAAACTACAGATCTGCCGATATGAACATCGTGGGGCTAGATGTATGACATCCAGCGGAAGCGCGTGTACCCCGAGGGATACGGCGGTTCGCCCGGGGTAACGGGCTACAAGGGATAGCGGAATGCACGAGACACTTATTCATTTCGGGAGATGGAATCGGCGATTTCATAGGCATGTGGTCCCGCTTTTCATCGCACTTGGCCTGCTGGCAGACCGCCCGGCGCTTGCACAAGATCAGCAGCAGCTAGATCTCACCCAAATGAAAATCGAGGATCTGATGAACATGAAGGTCACCTCGGTTTCGAAACGAGAGGAGAGTTTGGCTCGTGCGGCCGCAGCGGTATTTGTGATCACCCAGGAGGATATCCGCAGGTCCGGCGCCACCAACCTTCCGGACGTACTCCGCATAGCTCCTGGAGTGGATGTCCAGCAAATCAACGCCAGCACTTGGGCCATCAGCATTCGCGGATTCAATTCCAGGTACTCGAATAAGGTCCTCGTCCTAATCGACGGACGAAGCGTGTATGCCAACTCGTTTTCAGGGGTCTTTTGGGAGCAGATCGATCTTCCGCTGGAAAGTATAGAGCGCATCGAAGTGATCCGAGGCCCCGGTGCGACGGTCTGGGGCGCGAACGCGATGAATGGCGTGATCAGCATCCTGACCAAGTCCGCGAAGGAGACCAGGGGAGGGCTGGCAACTGCGGCCTCCGGCTCACAGTTGTACGGACAAGGTCTGATCCAGAAGGGAGGCAGCATCGGGAGAGCCGGAGACTACCGGGTCTTCGGTACCGGGTTTGACCTCGGAAACTCGGGCGGCAACGCGGTCCCGGCGTTTGACCACTGGGGGCGAGGGCACGTCGGAGGACGCATCGATTGGGATGTGTCCAACCGCGATTCGCTGATGGTGCAGAGCGAAGGTTTTTTCAACGAGGCAAATCAAACGCGCCGCAGCAATTCCATTCCGACGCCATTCGACACATTCTTCAACGAGAGCACCGACGCGGCTGGTGGAGACCTGCTGGCGCGCTGGACTCACGCCACCACAGGCGGATCACAAACCTCATTGCAAACTTATGTCGATGCCTATCGACGCACGGATTTGGGCGTACCCGCAGTGGGCCGGACCTTTGACCTGGATTTTCAGGATCATATCGCGTCGGAAGGGCGCCATAACATTGTATGGGGGCTGGGCTATCGCCTCTATAGCTCGGGCATGGCTCCGGGATACGGAGTCAGCTTCTACCCGCCAACGAAGCAGGATTCCCTGTTTAGCGGGTTCATGCAAGATGAGATTCGCTTGACCGACGGCCTCTGGTTCACGATTGGCGGCAAGACCGAGCACAATCCCTACACGGGTCTCGAGTTCGAGCCCAGCGCGCGTATTGCCTGGAATCCACTCGGAACCCGCCATACGATTTGGGCATCGGCGTCCAAAGCGGTGCGCCAACCATCGAGGACTGATACAACCACTCAGACGAATGTTGAGACGATTCCGGTCAGTCCCGATGTGATCCAGGTGCTGCGCCTGTATGGCAACATGAATACCAAGGACGAAGAAGCACGCGATTACGAGTTGGGCTATCGATCCGAGATCACCCGAAGCTTCTCTGTTGACCTCGCGACCTTTCTGACCTTTTACCATCATCTGCAATCCATCGAAATTCAGCCCATGCAAATCATCCCGGGTACACCGCTGGAGCTTCTGATTCCTTTGCAGTACGACAGCAAAGATCACGCTGTGGACTACGGCGGCGAGGTCGCCCTCAACTGGTCGGTCAAATCACGTTGGCGGATCACGCCCAGCTACTCCTATCTGCATGCCACATTGCGACAGGATCCCGCTTCGCAGGGACCGGCCACATATCCGCTAGCCATCGACTTCCCCCAAAATCTCTTTCAAGTCCGCTCGCAATTCAATCTCTCCCGGAAGATGCAGTTCGACCAGGCCCTGTACTACACTGCCCGACTGCCTGGCGGGACCATCCCGGGGCACACACGGCTCGATCTCAGATGGTCCCGCCGTTTAGGCGAGACAACGGAGCTCAGCGTGGTTGGGCAGAACGTGCTTCGCCCCAGAACATTGGAATACGGTGATTCGTACAGTGTCCTGGGCACCCAATCGGTGCGCTCCGTATACGCCAAAATCTCCTGGCGGTTCTGAGCGGAGTTCACGCGCAAGCGTTCCATGCGAGCATGGGTAAAGACGCTCCGCAATTTCGCAGATTTTCGCGAAAATGGCACCGGCCGGTGAAATGGGACACACTCGCCACAACGAACCCGCATACCAGAACTCTCGCAGGTGGCCCTCTGGCAAGGAGCGGGCACTGGCGAGATGAGTTCGGTTTTCGTTTGGATCATTGCGGCGGGAATCATCGCTGGAGTCTTATACCGCCCCCGAGACTGGCCTGAGGCGGTGTGGGCATCGCTAGGGGCGACTCTGCTCGTGGTTTCGGGCCTGCTTCCTCTACACTTGGCGGGCAGCGCGGTCGCCAAGGGCACGGATGTCTATCTGTTTCTCACCGGGATGATGTTACTCGCCGAACTGGCCAGGCGTGAGGGCGTCTTTGACTGGCTTGCGGGGCTGGCTGTGCGTGCTGCCAGAGGATCGAAGGCGCGTCTATTCCTACTAATCTATGGTGTGGGCACACTGGTGACGGTGTTCCTCTCTAACGACGCGACGGCCGTGGTGCTCACACCGGCCGTGTACGCTGCGGTGAAACGAGCACGTGCGGATGCTCTGACCTACCTCTACATCTGCGCCTTCATCGCCAACGCCGCCAGTTTTGTGCTTCCGATCTCGAATCCTGCGAACCTGGTGGTCTATGGCAAGAGTCTGCCCCCACTTCTTCCCTGGTTGAGGACGTTCTTTCTGCCATCGGTATGTTCCATCGCTCTCACCTATGCAGTTTTGCGATGGAGCCTTCGGAAGAAGATTCGCGGCGAGATCGATCGGACTTCTGCCTTTCCGACTCTCTCTCGCGAAGGCAGGTGCGCTGCCTGGGGGATTGTCGGAACGGGCGTGGCGCTGATCGCAGCATCGGCATTGGGTCTTGATCTGGGTTTGCCCACATGCGCCGCTTCAATGCTCGCCGTTCTGATTACGACTCGCCTGAGAGCCGCGCCGATTCGCGATGTGGCTGCTGGTGTCTCGTGGAGCGTGCTGCCGTTGGTAGCGGGGCTTTTTGTGCTGGTGGAGGCCCTCAATCGCACTGGATCGTTTGAGGCTCTGGTGAACGGGCTGAAATGGTTGGAGGCGATGCCCGGCGTCGCGGGCGATTTGATTTCGTCGTTCGGAATCGCCGCCCTTTCGAACCTGATGAACAACCTTCCTTCCGGATTGCTGGCTGGCAGCGCTTTGCAGGCCGCACACATCGCGCCTCGGATCCGCGACTCGGTGTTGATCGGGGTAGATTTGGGACCGAATCTTTCGGTCACCGGATCGCTCGCGACAGTGCTTTGGCTGATCGCCCTGCGCCGGGAAGGAATTCAGGTGAGCGGCGGCCGTTTTCTGAAGCTCGGCGCCTTCGTGATGACTCCGGCGCTTTTCGTCGCGACCCTCACAGTTGGGCTCTTTACGAAGTGAGGCGGAGGCCTACCGATCCTGCTTCGCCTCGACGCCTTGCGCCGAGATCTTCTGGATCTGCTCGAGCTTTTGCTTGGCTGCTGGAGCATCCTCAGCGTCGGGGGCCAGCTTCAGATAGGTCTGGAATTGTTCGGCAGCGTCGGTATAATCCTGCCGTTGCGCCAGAATGAGGCCCAGAAGATAGGCCGTCTGGGGATAACGATGTTGCGTGTCGAGTTTCACGGCTTGCCGGACGTTCTTCTCCGCGACCGCGGAGTTCCTAAGATAGTAATTCGCGACGGCGTTGAAAAAGAACAACTCCGGATAGTCGAACGCATCCAGACGCAGTCCCCGATCGGTGATCGTGACCACGTCTTTCCACTTCTTCGCATCCACATCGAGAATGGCCATCTCCACATAAGGCGCCGCGTACTTCGGATCGGCCTTCATGGCACACTCAAAGGAGATGCGAGCCGAATCGGGTGCCGCTTTGGCCTGGAGGCGGCCCAGCTCATACCAAGCCTCGGCGTAGCCGGGATAGAGTTCGGTAGCTTTTTGAAAACTCTTAGCCGCGTCGTCCCACTTCTTCTTCTTAGCCGATTCCTCGCCCCTGTCGAATGCCTTGCGGGCCTCTTTGGGAGCGGCCAGGGAAGAAGCGCTGATGGTGGTTCCTTCCGTGGGTGCTAAGCGGTGCAGAAGGATGGTCCCGATG
The DNA here is from genome assembly GCA_035295745.1 of Bryobacteraceae bacterium. Taxonomy (GTDB): domain Bacteria; phylum Acidobacteriota; class Terriglobia; order Bryobacterales; family Bryobacteraceae; genus JAIQFL01. The sequence continues at coordinate 116,674 of DATGIL010000032.1, forward strand.
TCGGGATTATCCATCGCGCGATGATTGGCGAGGCTCACCTGCTGCGAGCGGTAGCCTGCCAGTTTGGCCTGCAGGTCGCATCCCATCAAGCGAATACTGGGGTCGACCGCGCCACCCGAGACATTGCCACCCACCCCGGACCGCGGAGCGGGGACCGTTCGGTTGGGATCTCCGAATGTCCCCATTCCGTTCGTCCTGCCGTCGGTCATTTCCGAAGCGTCCTGAATTGCTCCGTTAGCTTGCCCCAGTTGAATGCCAAAGTAACCCTTGCTGTCGGTATATCCCTCGGCGTGCGGCGAACCGGAGCAGACACGCTCGATGGTGACCGATTCGGGAGGCGCCGTACCATCCTCCATCAATACGCGGCCGCTGATGTAAATTGGCTGCGGTACGCCAGTTTGTCCGGGGTTCGTAGTATTAGAAGGATTTGTTGGTGTGGTGGAAGTAGGAGATTTTACGCCGGTCCCGGTGCTACCGGCTCCAGTGCTGCCGGTTCCCGTCGAGCCCACCCCAGCGCCGCCCCCAGTGCTCCCTCCGCGGCCCTGACCGAAGGCCGGCTGTAGCAGCAGTCCCGCCGCTACGATCCAGATCACCCGCCCGCCACTTCCAGGAGACATACCACCTCCACACACTGTTGTAATTATGTCACACGGCTTTCTCGGCGATTGTTAAAAGGGCGAGGGGGAAGGGCGCGCGGGCGTGCGATGGAATCCCCTTGGTACTTCCAAATGTCCGCTCCGGCGCCCGCGCGAAACTTCGCGCCCGTTGTTAGAATGGCACGCAGGTGAATATGAGAAAGCTGTCCTTCCTGTTGAGCGGTACCCTGGCTTTGCTGTTGACCGGCTGTTCCGAGACTCCTGCCCCGACCGCCAAGAAAGCGCCCGAGAAACCAGAACCGATTACCGGCCAGAGTGCGCTTTTCAAGATGTACGGATCGGCCCGGTTGTGGGCGCCCGACGCTCAGGTGCTGAAGCTCAACACGATTCTGCTGTCGGACGTGCCGGACGTGCCGCGAGGTAAGGCCGCCGCATGGCAGGCAGTGTTCGTGTCGCCTTCGCGAAGCCAGTCACGGACATACACTTACTCCATTGTGGAAGAGCAAGGAAATCTGCACAAGGGGACTTTTGGGCAACAGGAAGAAGCGTGGTCGGGCCCGCACGGCGACAACGCACCGTTTCTGATGGCGGCTGTCAAAGTAGATACCGACGCGGCTTACGAGACGGCGCTCAAAGAAGGCACCGATTACGACAAGAAGAATCCCGGAAAGCCGATCACGTTTCTGTTGGAAAAGATCGCCAAATTCCCCGATCCGGTGTGGCGCGTGATTTGGGGTGAATCGGTGGGGACCTCCAACTTCTCGGTCTATGTGGACTCGTCCACAGGCATGTATCAGGAGAAGATGCACTAGAGAGCTGCGCAAACGTTGAAGATGCGTGTCATTACGGGCACGGCACGTAATGTTTGCAGTAAGTTACAAGCCGCGACGCCTTCCCTTTGACGGGTTTGGCAGGTCTAGCAGTTCACGAGAAGGGATTAGCCGCCGATGAACACCGATGGACGCAGATAGGCAACACGACCGCATTCCAGTCGGGTCTTTTATCTGTTCATCGGCGTTCAGCTGCGGCCGATTCGTTTCTTTGGGGAGTTTCTCCCCACGGGGCCGCCGCGAACTCCCAGGGTTAACGGCCGACTGCCCTGATTACTGCTTCTTCGAGTTGTTGCTCAACTTGCGATAGTATTCCGCCACGGCATCGGCATAGCCCTGCGGAACCTTCTCGCCGCCGGGGCTGCGGACACTGCCGCCGCCCGTGGGGTCGTCCACCTTGCGGCGAAGTTCCATCTCCACCTGCTCCACGCCTGCCAGCGCGGACTGAATGCGCTCGGCCAGCAGCGGATCGTTGGAACCAGCGAACGGCTCAAACTGGCGGAGATCGCGCATCAGCCCCTGAATGTCGCGCGCGGTGCCTGGATCATCCTTGAGCTGCTGCTGAAGCTGTGCCAACGCCTGCATGGTGTCGTGATAGGTCTGCTGATAGTCTTGCGGGCGAACGGGACCGTCGGGGACCGCGCCATTCCAAACGCCGTTGCGATTGCCGCCATTCCAGGGATTGCCGCCGGCGTACTGACCGCCATACTGCGGTGTCGAGCCTCCACCCTGGGGTCCGCCGCCACCTTGAGGACTACCGCCCTGCTGTCCTTGCTGTCCCTGCTGGCCCTGTTGTCCCTGCTGACCCGGTTGGCCTTGCTGCCCCGGCTGTTGGCCGTTAGCTTGTTGTCCCTGCTGGCCCGCCTGTCCTGGTTGCCCCTGTTGCCCTTGTTGCCCTTGTTGGCCGGGCTGCTGACCCTGTTGGCCCTGCTGACCCTGGCGCCCAGCCTGTTGGCCGCGTCCGTTTTGACCACGCTGCTGGGCCTGAATCGCTTCCAACTGACGGCGAAGCGCTTCCACCTGATTCAAACCGGCTTCGATCGCCTTATCGTCCTGGGCGCCCTTACCGGGGCCCATCGCCTGCTGCACTCCCTTGAGCTGATCGCGCAGCTCATTCAGGCCCTTGGTAATTTCCGACTCCGCCATGACGGCGTACCCGCCCATGCCGCGGCGGATCCAATCCGCATCGCGCTGCATGCCGCGGCCAAGTTCCTGCTGCTGCACTCCCCCCAGAGCTTCCCGGAGCTTATTCGACGCCTGCCGTTGGGTCGACGCCAGATCGCGAACTGCGCTCTGCATCTCCTGTTCCAGTTTCTTGAGGTCGGCAATTTCGCCGTCCTTCTGGCCGGCCATCTGGTTGGCCTGCTCTCGCGTCACACCCTGGCCATCGGGACCGAACGTCTTCCGCATCTGGCCTTCGAACTCCTGCTGGCGACGCGCCAGGTCTTCCGCCTGCCGCACCATGTCTTCCATCTGGTTGCCCGACTGTGCACTCCGCAGACCCTGCAGCATCTGGGTGGCTTCATTCAGCCGGTCAGCGGCGCGACGCGCGTCCGCCTCGGATTGCGGCGTACCCGCCTGCTGCGAAGAAGCGGCCTGACGCATATCCTGCATTGCCTGGTTCAGCGCCTGATTGAGCTTGTCGAGAGTCTGTTTGAGCTGCTGCGGATCGGCTCCGGCGATACGGCCATTCTGCTGGCCCATCTGGTTCTGCATGCGCTGCTGCTGACCCATTTGGCCTTGCTGCTGGCCCATCTGGCCCGGCTGGCCGTTCTGCCCCATCTGCTGCTGTTGTTGCTGACCCTGCTGCCCCATCTGGCCCGACTGACCGGACTGCCCGCTCTGTCCCTGTTGGCCTTGCTGACCCTGTTGACCTTGCTGTCCCTGCTGCTGACTTTGCTGTCCCTGCTGCTGACTTTGCTGTCCCTGTTGCGAGCGGCTCAACTGTCCGTTCTGGGCCTGCTGCTGCATCTGCTGCATCTGCTCCTGCAACTTCTGCGCTTCGCGACGCAACATCTCCTGCTCGTAGCGCTGCTGCGGAGTCTGCTGGCCCTTCTTCTGGGCATCAGCCAACTCTTGCTGCCGCCGCGCCAACTGCTTCAGCTTCTCGATCATGTCGTCGACCTGCCGTTGCTGCTGGTCCGCCGACTGCGGCCCTTTAGGGCTGTTGCTCTCGTACTGATTCTTTTCGGTATCGAGTTCCAGATCGAACAGGCCCTGCATATCGCGCGTGGCCCCACCACCGCCGCCACCGCCACCGCCGCCCTGGCGTCCAAACGCCACCTGGATGTCGCGGAATGTCGCTTCCGCCCGGAGCAGGTACATCAGCGCCTTCTGTTCCGGCGCCAGCGCATCGTCCCACTTGGCACCTTTGAGCTTCTCCGCGGCCGGCCCCATCGCCTCCACTGCCTTATCCATGTCATCGACGAAGCTCTTGAACGAATCTCCGGCGCCTTCGAGTTGCCGCGCCTTCATACGCGCCGACAGCGAATTCGCCTGGTCGCGCAACTTGGATTGCACTGCCGACAGGAAGGCCGAGTTCTCGGAGTCTGTGCCGCGCGCGCCCTGGCCCTTCGCCTGATTCCATGTCGCGGTAATGATCTCTTTCTGCCGCTGCGAGATCTGGTCCTGCTGCTCTCCGCCTCCGCCACCTCCTCCACCGCCGCCATCCTGCGACTGCGTGAAGTTCTTCTCAAACGGCTGCGCCTCGATGAAGAACATGTCGGTATTGGTAGTCGAACGGGCGTCCTTCGCGAGAGCGTACAGGCTGACGATATCGCCGGGCTGGACCTTGAAATCTTCCAACGCGATCGTGGCTGTGCCGGACGCAGATTTCGCGCCCTTATTCTGCATCAGCGGCACGACCTTCTCCGTCCCGCCATTGACGGAGTAATGCAACTCCAGAGCCCTCAGACCAAAGTCGTCGCTACCTTCCACCGCGACCGTCACTTCTTCAATTGGCGAAGCGCGGAAGTCACGGCCGGGGCGCGTGATCTTGACCTCCGGCGGATGGTCCTTCATCGCCTCGATGATGTAGTCTTCTCCCAGTCGCACATCCTCGCCATTCTCCACGGCAGCGAAGTGATAGAGCCCATCCTTCTGTATATGCACGTTGGCAACGAGCGTATTCTTGCCGCCCTCGCGCAAGGGCAGCTTCGTGCCGTCGTCCAGGAGAATCGCTCCGGTGGACAACGGACGGTCGGTTTCCGCGGAAACTTCGGCCACGGTGCCTTCCACCGCGCGCAGGTCTCCACCCGGATCTTCCACCGCGTCCGGCATGTCCGCCCACTTCGGGAAATGATAGGTAACGCGGACCTTCTTGATCGAAGGGAGATCGACTACGTTTAGTTTGTAGGTGGCGGACCGGACTCCGCCCGCCTCGACGTAATACTCGAGGGTTTCCGGCACGCCGGCGATCAGGAACTGATACGCATTCCCGCCCGGCTCGGTCCGCATCTCCGCCTGCTCCCACTTGGACGAACTGGCGTACTTTCCGAAGAAAGAAACCTTTGGCGCCGTGAAGCCGGACAGAGTAGCGGTGATGACCTGGTCGGCGCGCTTGCGAATCGTTTTGTTGCCGGGATCGACCTTCACCTCATAAAACGGCTTCATCTCGCCCTTAGGCATGCCGCCCCACAGGAGGGAAGTACCATAGCCCAGGAAGCCGGGACCCGACATCCCAAGCCAGATCAGAACCAGGGCAGCCACAACTGCGGCGGAAGAGAAGCTGAAGAGCAGCGCCGTTTTGGTGACCTCTTTCGGCGCAGCCTGCTGTGCGACCGTGAGCGTATCATCGGCGAGCAGCTCCAGGAAAGGATCGTGCGGGGTTTGTTCGAGACGCTCCGTGAACGTGAGCAGGCGCTCTTCGAATTGCGGGAATCGCTGCTCGGCCCGCCGCGCGGCGAAGCGCCGGTTCAGGCGAATCACCGGCACGATCAAGGCTACGGCCAGCGCCAGCGCCAACCCCAGGAAGAGGAATACGCGCGCGCCAATGACGCTCGGGTTGGAAAAGGCGAAGCTGTTCGCTACCAACACCGCCACGACCGTAAGTGTGAGAGCCGCGATCGCCGTCACCGCCGCACCGCGTGTCAGCGCGAGCAAACGTAAACGGCGTTCGATTACGCCCAAATACTCGGACAAACGATCCAAAGGTTTCATGCCGCCTCTTTGTCCACAGAAAGATGTTGATTCCCCAGCAACGATTCGGCCACTGCCAGTGCTAAGACCACCAGCATGATGTACCACCAGAGCGACAGAGGCTTTTCCTGGCCCGCCGTCGTACCCTCCCCATTCGCGGAGGTCCCGTTGGCTGTATTTTGCCACAACGAAAGAGACTCCTGCGTGGTTGGTGTCAAATCGGACTCATGGCGGTCCGCATTTACCGCCACCAGTTCGTTGCGGCCGTTGGGCCGCCTGATGTCGTAAAAACCGGCCTGCGTGAACTGGATATTGGGCACTTTGGTTGCCTCCGCGAGCGAAAATACCCTTTCGCCCTTCGGATCCACCACGTCCACGGCGGAACCGGTCTCCTTGGAGTCGCGAAGTTCTTCGTATGAGCCCACCAACACACTCGCAGGGCCACTATCCAGCCTTCCCAGGTAGCGCGCCGTCTGATCGATGAACGGTACGAAGGAGTTATGGACGGGGAAATCGTTCGCCACGTTGTCAAACGTAGAGGCGAACACCAGGATATGACCGTCGCCCATCTGCTCGTCGACGAGCAGCGGCGTCTGGTCTGCCAGTCTCACCACTACGCGCGAGTTCCCGGGCGCGATCCGGATCGCCTGATAAAACTTGATGCCATCCCACCGATCGTCCTTGGTGATCGCGGGATGGGATGCATCGAGCCATGCCGCAGTCTGGAAGCGCTCGCCCTCGCGCGCGGCGTACATCGAGGTTTCGATGTGCTCATCGGTGACCGGCACCTTGCCGCGCCGGGCCGCATTGCCTCCCAGCGTAATCAGCACAGATCCGCCGCCGCGGATGTAGTTGCGCAGCTCGTTTTCGAATGCCGGAGGCAGAGTGCCGACATCAGCCAGCACTACAAAGGCGTACTTCGACGGATTCAGGTTGACCGTCTGATCCACGGTCACCGGGTCGATTTCGAATGCGGACTGCCCCGAAGCTTCGAGCGCCGCCTTGAAATACAGCAGATTTTTGGTGACGGGGTCGTGCACGAAGAGGGCATGGCGCGGGTCGCCGCGCTCCACGGAGAAGAAGAAGCTGTCATCGGCCGTCAACGGATCGGCGGAATCGATCTTCACCTCTCCCTTGTTGCGCCCGTACGGGACGTCGAGCGAAAGGAACTCGACGGTGGCGCGGCCGTTCTCGGGAATCTCCGCGGTCTTTGTCTCCGTAACGCGGCCGTTGAGGATCAGCGAGACGTTACGGGACGCTTTGGGAGTGCCGTAGCCTGCCACGGTGACCAGCACCCGGGTCTTCTTGTTGTCATAAACGCGGCGCGGCGCCACTACATTCTCGACCGCAAAATTGGGCTCGGACTTCTTGAGCAACGGTTGCGGATCGAGACGAATGTCGGAATTCAGGCGCAGGTCGTTGAAGTTCGTCGGCATGCCGGACTGCTGCATGTCGGAGTACAGCACCGCGTGCATCGGCAAGTGCAAAGACTGTTGAATGGAGCGCAGGGTTCGGGTCAGTTCGCCGAACGAAGACCGCGCGTCGGAGGGCTCAATCGCGTTGATCGCGGCGTTGAGAGGAGCGTGATCATCCGTGACTTCGCTCATTACCTGCACGCGCTGCCCGATGGCCAGCACCTGTGCACGCTCTCCGGGATTGAGGCCCGAGACCAGCGACTTGGCAGCAGTCTTGGCGTCCTCGAGGCGAGTCCCAGCCCGCATGCTGAGCGAGTTGTCGAGGGCCAGCACGGTGACCTCACCCGAGCGCTTCATCGGCATCAATTTCTGCTCGATGTAAGGATGTGCGAAGGCCAGAACAATCAGCAGGATGAGCGCGGTCCGCAAGGCGAACAGGAGCAGATAGCGCAGGCGGCGATGCTTGATGGAACTCTGCGTGCGCTTCTCAAAAAACATCAGCGAGCTGAACGGCAGAGGCGTAGTCTTGTGCTTCTTAAGCAGGTGAAGCCAGACCGGTAAACCGATTGCGGCCGCGCCGGCGAGGAACCAAGGCGTGAGGAATCCCATTTAGAAGCGCCCCTTCCTTACGGCCAGATATTCGCGGAGCCCTTCATCCAACGGCCTGCCCGTATTCATCAGGAAGTACTCCATGCCGGCTCCGCGCGCCTTGCTGCTGAGCGCTTCGATGTGCGAGTCGATTCTCTTCCGGTATTCATTGCGGGCATATTCAGGGGAGACTTCGAGCGCATTGGTACTGTTTTCCATGTCGACGAGCAGCACCGGCTCGCGGAACTTGGGTTTGATCTCCTGCGGATCGAGCACATGAAACAGGATGACTTCATTTCCGCGGTGCCGCAGCGGTTCGACCGTCTGAATAATCACGTCCGGCTTCTCGTAAAAATCAGAGAGCACCACCACGATGCCGCGCCGGTGCAAGAAGTTCTGAAAATGTACAAAGGGCTTGGTGAAATCGGTATGGGTGCCGGTTTCCACTTTCTCGATCGCATGCAAAAGGCGGAAAAGCTGACCTTGCCGCGTGGACGGAGCCACGTAGTTGGTGACGTCTTCATCGAAGATGATGAGTCCGGCGGCATCGCGCTGTCCGTTGGCCATGTAGCAGAGCGAAGCGGCGACAAATCGCGAGTAGTCGAGCTTGGTGACGGGGTGGGAGCCGTACCCCATAGACGCAGAGGTGTCGAGAAGGATAAGAAGCTGGCTGTTGGTTTCCCCGCGATACCGCTTGAGAAAGCATCGATCGGTGCGGGCAAAGACGTTCCAATCGACGTGCCGCAAATCGTCGCCTTCGGAGTAAGCACGGTACTCGGCAAATTCCTGGGAGAATCCAAAATCGGGAGAGCGATGCAGGCCGGCGACGAACCCATCGACGACGGTTTTGGCGACCAGGTCGAGGCCTGAGATTGAGGCGAGTGTAGCAGGGTCTAGGAAGCGCTGGAGCACTAGTGGGACTCCTTTTTTACCGCGGAGACGCGGAAGCGCGGAGTTAAGCGCGGAGAGAGAACAAGAGAATCGGACAAAGGAGAAGGTTCCGGAGCCGGTCCGGTATACTGGTTCACCATTCGCTTGAGGCCGTCTTTCAAAACGGATACGTTGAAATTAATGATGAGTCCCACGCGTTTTTCTGCGATTCTCAGGTATGTTAATAACTGTGCCTGGTGTATCGGTAAGACACCTTCCACCGACTTGATTTCTAGAATGACGGCATTCTCGACGAGGACGTCTATTCGATACGAGCAGTCCAGCAGGACTCCTTTGTAGTTGACCGGCAACGATACCTGCCTCTGAAAACGGACGCCTAGAAGACTCAGTTCGCAGCAAAGACATTCTTCATAGGCAGATTCCAACAAACCAGGGCCCAGATGCCGATGAACTTCAATCGCGGCCCCAATCGCCTTCCGGGTCAGTTCATTCTCAAACGACGTCGAAACCCCTGACTCGGCGCATTCTTCACCGCTCTCTCCGTACTCTCCTCGAATCTCAGGATCGATTCTCATGCTCTCCTGGAATCTTTCTCCGCGTTCATCTCCGTGTCTCCGCGTCTCCGCGGTGAACTTGTTGCCGGGCTAGTCCTTGGGCGCGGGCTTCCACTCCAGGACCCTCTTTAAGATGTCGTCCTGTTTCAGGCGGTCCGATTCGGCGTGGAAGTTCAGCAGGATTCTGTGGCGCAGGATCGGCTGGTAGAGCGACCGCACATCGTCGTACGTCACGTGATACCGGCCTTTCATCAACGCCCTCGCTTTTGCCGCCAATACCAGAAATTGCGCCGCTCTTACGCTGGCGCCGTAATTTACGTACTTTTGGACGAAATCCGGAGCGTTTTCGTCTCGCGAACGCGTCACGCGGACCAGATCGATCGCGTGCTTCGCCACGCTCTCGCCGATCGGAACCATGCGCACTAACTGTTGGAAATCGAGAATTTCCTGATCGTTCGTGACCGGATCCGCGCTCGGGATCGTCGTCACCGTCGTCAGATCCACCACCTTCAACTCCTCCGCTGCCGACAGGTAATCCAGCACCACGTTGAAGAGGAAGCGATCGAGCTGAGCTTCGGGCAGTGGGTATGTGCCCTCTAACTCGATGGGGTTCTGGGTCGCGAGAACGAAGAACGGGGCAGGCAGTGAATAGATGTTCCCACGCACCGTGCACGAACGCTCCTGCATCGCCTCAAGCAACGCGCTCTGGGTCTTGGGGGGCGTACGATTGATTTCGTCCGCCAGCAGAATGTTGCCGAAGATTGGACCTTGCACGAAAGTCCAGGTGCGGCGCCCGTTCGCCGGGTCCTCCTCGATGATGTCCGTGCCGGTGATGTCACTCGGCATCAGATCGGGCGTAAACTGAATGCGCCGGAAGATCAGTCCGAGCGTCTGCGACAGGGTCCGCACCAGCAAAGTCTTCGCCGTGCCCGGCAGGCCGGTAATCAGGCAGTGGCCGCCGACAAACAGGCCGATCATTACCTGCTCCAGCACCTCCTCCTGGCCTACGATCACGCGGCGCACCTGCGTCACAATGTCGTTCTGCACCTGGCGGAAACGCGCAATGCGCGACTTCAAAACCTCCGGCTCCAACTGCGTTACGGTTGTTGGCATGAAAATTCCATTCTTATTTCTTGACGGTATCGTGCTGAGTTCCAGATTCGGTCAGTTCCAACAAGAGCTTCTGCGCCTGCCGATAGCCCGGAGCAGACTCCAGTGCCGACAGCAGTTCGTCCTTGGCCTTCTCATCTTCGTGGTTGGCATGATAGGCCCGTGCCAAATCGTAATGTGCTTTCGCCGGATCTAACGGCTTGTGCACCGCCACAGCGTTGTACTCGCGAATCGCGCCGGTCGCATTGCCCTGCGCCAGCCACAGATCGCCCAAGGATTCGTGTGCGGCATTCACCATGGGGTAAATATAGTTCAATCGTTCCAGTACCGCGGCGGCTTCCTTGGGATTGCCGGCTTCCTGCAAGAGCTTGGCGGCCTGTTGGATACCATCGGGATTGCGTCCGCCCGCTTTCACGTAGCGCTCCAGGACAGCAATGGCCGCCGGCTTATCGCCCTTGATGATGTACGCCTGCGCGAGCATCTCGTAGACGCTGTGCTCTTCTACGTAATCCGGATAATAGGCCAGAATGGTGTTTCCTTCCCGAATGACGCCATCGTAATCTTTCTTGGCCACCATTTCGGAAATCGCCTTCATGCCCTTTTTCCAGTCGTCGAAGTGCTCCACCGTGTTCTTGGTCTCAGCCTCGAGCGACGCCAGGAACTCCTTGTCGAATTCCTGCGGCTCCATCTTCAATTCCTTGCGGATCACCGTGGGCGTATCGTCGTCGCTGCCAAAATCCTTGAGCATGGCGAGCAGCGTGTCCCAGCCCCACTTCTTATTGATGTAGTCGCAAATGCGGCCGGCCTGAAAATAGCTGACCACCACCTGAGAAGAGGTTTTGGGGTGAATGAACCCGCGGTCCAGTTCGGCGACGGGCAACAATCGATGTTCCCTGATCGCCGTAAGTTCATCAGGCCCCAACCGGTCGCCCCACTCGGGCGAGACGGCGGTCTCTTCGTGCACCGCCAGCCCTTCGGTAAACCAGCGCGGCACCCGGTGATTCGTCATCGTCAGCGTGAACACGTGACTCAATTCGTGCCACATGGTGGAGGCCCAATGGAAATCGCCCGGCTTGCGGCCCGAGGGACTGTCCATCGCCACCGAGTATCCGAAGGTCACGCCCAGCGCTCCGAGGCCCGGCATGCCCATGGTGCGCACCGCGAAATCGTCATGATCCGGGTAGACTTCTACCTGTACCGGCCGATCAAGCTTGAACTTGTACTTCTTCTCGTACGTGTTGATGGCGCGCAGCATCTCCGATTCGAAATAAGGATGCAGCAGCTCGGCTTCTTTCTTATCCACCAGCAGAGTGGTGCGCGGCATGTCGTACGTCTCAAAATTCTTGCGCACGAAATACTTGTCCAGCAGCTTCAGCGAGTTCGAAATGGCTTTGCTCTGGTATCCGCTGTCCCAGCAGCCTTTGAGCAGGTTGTAGGCCTCGCGCGTGTCGCCCAGGCGCATCAGGTTGATACCAAGTTGAGCGCGAGCGCTGTCCAACTGCGGGTCCATTTCGATCGCTTTACGGTAGTAGCCGTTTGCCTCTTCATATCGCCGATTGAGCGTGAAAAAGTGGGCGGCTGTCTCATACCCTTTTGCGTCGTGAGGATCCCATTTGGTGTCTTTCTTGTCCGCCAGCCATTCAATGGTGGCGAGGATCGCTTTGCCCTGAACGGAATTAGAATCGAGGGCCAGCGCTTTATTCGCCTCCTCAATTGCCTTGGGATTGTTGTTATCTTCGAGCGCCAGGCGCGCCAGCAGTTCCTGCGCTTCGGTCAGCTTGGGATCGCTGTTCAGCGCTTTGCGGGCCAATTCCGCCGCAGCGCCATCGTACTGCTCGGCCGCCAGCAACGCCTCGCCCAACAGAGCACCGGCATGATCCTTCTTGATTTCGAGTGCCTGATTGAATTCCGCGTCGGCATCATCGGGCTGATTGCGATCCAGAAAGAGACGGCCCCAGCGGACCTTGATATCGGGATTATCGGGATACTTTTCGGAGAGCGCCAGGAACACGTCGTTGGCGTCTTTGTAGCGTCGGGCTTTCCAGAGGTTTTCTGCCTGCTGCAGCGTCTGGGCTGAAACCGCCGATGCGAACAGCAACAGGAGAGCGGGGCGGGACCATTTCCCACCCAATAGACTCAACCGGGCAGGGCCGCGCCCCGCCCCACTAGTCTTCTTCACTTGTCGATGGCCTCCTGGACTTTGGAGAGTTCGACCAAGAGTTGATAGAGCTGCTTTTTGTAGGCATCGGCCGGCATCGCGGCCTTCTCGTACTTGAGCTTGTCGATGGCCTGTTCCAGTTCTTCCTTGCGGTCAAGCAACTGGCGCTTGGCGGGATCCTTGGCCGCAGCTGCGTTCGCGCCCAGGCGCACCAGTGAGAAGGTGCTTGCCAGTTTCCCTTCGCCGTTCTCCGCCGATGGACTCTTTTCGCCTTCGCCCTTCCCTGTGTCCTCTAAAACAGAGTGCTCGGTGGCGAGTCGCTTCTGCGTATCGAAGAACTCGGTGGTCTTGCGCTGAGCGTAGTGAAAGGCTTCCAATGCGGAGACCGCTTCGTTCTTGTCTGCGTCCGCCGCCGGATCGCGCAGCGCTTCGGCCCAGTAGCGGGCGAAGACCGTGGCGTTCTTCTCGGTGCCGGTCTTTGTGGCCGAAATGACGATGCGGTTGGGTTTTCGCAGGGATTCGATCGATCCACCGCTGCAACTGGTGGTGTTGACGATCAGTTGCCGGGACGCCGGCACGTGGTCGAGCAGAGTCGACAATTCCGCAGCGGTAATGTCCGGCCCGGGAATATTGAACTTGTACTCGGTGCCGTCGTACGATCCGTGCCCGATCAGAATCACGACGACAGCGTCATTGGGTTTCGCCTGCTTAGCCAGATCATTCAGTCGCGAACGAATCTGTTCACGGGTGGGCGCCGTGAGAGTGACGATGTTGCTGTCGCCCCCGGCCTTCTTCAAGCTGGAATCGATATCTTCGGCCCACATCTTGAAGCGCTGATCGTAGTCCGGCTCGCCACCGAGTCCTGAAATCGTGACATAAAAAGTGGTGGCGTGGGCAGAGACGCCGCATAGGATGCCGAGCGCTACCCAGCCCGCAACCTTCGATCCCCAACCTCGGACGCGAGGTACGCTATTCCCTGCTCCCTGGCCCCCGGCCCCCGAACCCTGTTTCATACAACCCCCCAACGGCGTCGCAGGAGCCACTCACCGGCACGAAAACCCAAAGCCAGTAGGAAGATCGCCGGCATATCCCAAAGGTCGCGGGTCTCGCGGGTGGTAATCCCCGCTTCTGAATACGAGATTTCACTCGAAAGCTTGGACGCTTCCGAGGGCTTATAGTACCGTCCACCGGTCTGCTGCGAGAGCTTCTCGAGCAATTCCCGATTCTGCGACGTGTGGAAGTTCTCCGCCACCCCGTCTTCGCGCCGGAAGGTCAGCACCTCGTGACCGATCTCCTCGGTCTCGTGACCGGCGATGATCTCGGTGACGTAGGTGCCGGGCTTCTCCGCACTCCACTCGCCGCCATAGACACCTTCTTCGAGCGGCACGGGAGGCAATTCGAGGGTCGCGCTGGCGCCGTCCGGTCCCAGGAATCGAGCTTGCACTTTTGCGTTGTTGACGGGCTTGTACTGCTTGTCGCGCACCTCTACACGAATCGGCACCCGCGTCTCATCGGAAAGCACCGCCTTGGGAGTCGTGGCGGTCACCTGCCCGGGGGTATCGGTCACCAGATAACGGAAAAGCTGCTGCCAGAACGTGGCGAAGGTGGTGTCGGTATGATCCATCCACATTTTCCAGCGCCACACGCCGCCACTGGCAAAAACCATCGTGCGTCCGCGGCCGTAGTTTTCGGTAACGAGAAGCGGCATCTTGGGCTTACCGGAAGGAGTGGAACGCAGCAGCACCGTGGCGCCCGGCTTCGGCTCTCCGACCTCCTGGTAATTGGCCATTTGGGGCATCTTTTTCCAGTGGTCGGCGTTGCGGACGGGGTCGTCGTCGAGACGCGTAATTACACTTTGCGCACCTTCCGCTGTCAATTCTTCGCCAGTGAAGTCGCGGTGGAAGGTGCCCTTGTTCTCGGGCAGTTTGGTGGGCACGAGGTCGGCCAGGGGTGAATTTTGATAGCCGCCATCCGAGAGCGTAGCGCGTCCACCCATGAACAGGAGGCCGCCACCCCGGCGATCCACGAAATCCTTGATCAGCTGTTGCTGCGAGGTGGTGAAGTAATTGGCCTCCACGCTGCCCAGAATCAATGCCTGGAAGTTGAACAGATCTTCCGGCTTGGTGGGGAATCCATCCTCCAGATCCTTCTCGTTCGAACTCTTGGGAAACTGGCGGAGGAACTTATTCTGCGTGGGCCGAACCATGCGCCACAGTTCGATATCGGGATAGTCGTTCAGAGCGCGGCCGATGAAGGCGTAGTCCCACTGCGGCTCGCCATCGAAATACAGAACCTTTGGCTTTCTCGACTCGACTACAACCAGGCGGGTGACTTTGTTATTGAGGGCGTTGTCTTCCCCGGGGATCGGCTCCACGCCGATTTCGAGAGCCTTGGGACCCGCATCGCCGCAGTTGAAGACCACGTTTTCGGTTTGCAATTGCCCGTCCGTCTTCAGAGTAATGTCTTGAGAGGCGAGAACCTTTCCGTTATCGCGCACGGTTAATTTGGCGTGGCTGCCGGAAAGGCCATAACTCTGCAACTGCACCGCCGCCACCAGCTTTGACTGCGGGAGCGCGTGCACCGGGACGATAGCGTCCGAGATCTCGACGTCCTTTGCGGGGTGCTCCCGGCCGAACCCGATGGTGTGCACGGGAATACGCTGGCGGCGAATGGCGCTGATGGTATCGAGGTCGATTCCCCCCGCATTGTCGGCGCCGTCGCTCAACATGACGATCGCGCCCAAGGGGAGGGAGGACGATTCCGCGAGGACGCGCTCAAGCGTATCGCTGATGCGCGACGCGGGAGCGGCGGCGGTGAGTTGGTCGGTCTTCTGGATGCGCTCCGGCTCCTTGCCAAACTTGTAAATGCGCACCTGGAATCGTTCGCCCAAGGACTTCAGCAGTCCGCTGTCGAGTACCGATTTGGCGGCCTCCGAGCGGGTGCCGGAAGAGTCGGCGATCGACATGCTGCGCGAATCGTCCACGAGTACTGCGACCACGTTCTGTTGCGGGCGCAACGTGGCGACGCTCAACGCCGGATGCCAGAGCAGAAAGAGAATCAGCGCCACCATGCAGGTTTCGAGCACCCAGATGGCGATGGGGCGTAAACCACTCAGCATTCCGTGGTTACGGCGCACGTGCCAAAAGAGCAGGCCCGCGGCGACCAGAATCGCGACGGCAAGCAGCCAAAGCGGCCAAGGCGTCAAAAATACGAATTGGCCCTTGTGGAAAATGTTGGTCGGATACTTGAACAGAAGTTCGAACATGAAATCCACATCACGGGAGCATGGCGACAGGTATATGGACGCGCGTGGAGCTACCAGGCGTTACAGACAATCCCAGACTGCTGGGAAGTTCAACAAGCGGGCACATTTACGCAAAGCCCTCGTATGCCAAAAGGATAGCACGGGCTGAAACGAGTGATGGACGCGCAGCTAGCGACCGCGGAACGGTTCGGCCAGCGGCATCTGAATTTCGTCCGCCACCAGAGCCCTTCTCCGCGTCACCGGCGACCGGAGAAATAACACACACTCCTCAGCTCGACTTTATCCCATTGTTGAGAGCGCGATAACGGCAAAACAAGAGGAAAAGCAGACCTCAATGGGATTTTTAAATCTCGTCGCTCGGCCCTTACATTAGAAATTGTTGAAAGCGGTGTCGG
>DATGIL010000033.1:0-142743 GCA_035295745.1 Bryobacteraceae bacterium
TGAATTCTTCTGAGGGAGATTCGCGGACGAGGAGAGCCCGCTGGCGTAAACGCGCCCGTTACCCACAGCCAGACCTTCCAAAACGTCATGCTGGTTTCCACCGACGTAGGATCCATAACAAAGCCTCGAGCCGTTCGTCGAGAACGCTACAACAAATCCGTCGAAATCGCCGCCGCCGTAGACCGGTTGGGCAGCATTGAGGGTGGGAAGATCGAGTGAACTTGTCATTCCAGTGAGCCATACCCGGTCTGAGCTGTCCACCGCCACGCTTCCGCCGAGAAACTGATCCGAATTCGGTCTAGATCCTCCATAGTATGTGGACCATAGAATCCTGCTGCCGTCCGCACTTAGTTTCGTCACGAAGGCATCCACCGGCCCATGTCGACTTGCTTGGAAGGCCGAGGGGGTTGACGGGAAATCGCCAGACTCGGTCACACCGGAGACAATCGGGTTGCCGGTAGAGTCCACCGCAACAGAGTAGGCGCCGTCCATTTTGGACCCGCCCAGCCAGGTAGAGAAAACCATTTCCCAGTCGGAAACGCGCAGCTTCACCAGGAACCCATCAATGGATCCGCCGAACCGGTTTTGGCGCGCGTTCTTCACAGGAAAATCGGCGGATGCCGTGAAACCTGCGGCGAACAGATTTCCGGAGCGATCAATCGTCAAACCAGAAATGTGGTCCATCCCCGTGCCCCCGATCAAGACGGTTTGCAGACTATCAGGATGGCCGGGGGTGAACCGCGCGACGAAGCCGTCCGGTCTGCCAGTAGGGCCAAGTTGCGCTCGTAGACCGGGGAAATCGCTCGACATCGTTACGCCTCCGATAAACACCGTTCCGTCCGACCCAACGGCCAGTCCGGTAGCCTCATCGTTCTTTGATCCGCCCAGTAATGTCGAATAGACAATCTTTCCAGCACGGTCCAGCTTCAGCAGAAACACGTCACGATCCGGTCCTCCGAATCGACGTTGGACGGCGTCCGGTGTCGTGGGAAAATCGGCGGACCGAGTCGAGCCCAACACGTAGACGGACCCATCAGACGCCACCTCCACGTCACCCGCGCCGTCCCACGCACTTCCGCCGGTGCGCGTGATCCACGCTACGCGGCCAGTGCGCGCCTCAAGCTTGACGACCACGGCGTCCATGTTGCCCGGCTGACGCGAAGCCTGTCCTGAAGACAAAGGTGGGAAGTCCGGAGAATCGGAGTGGCAGGCCAGGTACACGGCTCCGGCTGGATCCATGGCGATGCCGTCGCAATCGTCGGTTCCTGAGCCACCCAGGTATCCAAGGACGGTAAACTCCGGCGCTCCACCGGAGGCCGCTGCAAGCAGCGCCACACAAATCGTCAGGGTCACTCGCACCCGTTTCATGTCGTCGCCCTGCTTACAACATAGCTCATACTCGGCAAATCGGGAGTTTCCATAATGTGGCGCCTTCCCGAATGTGTGTTGTCAGCCAACCGGAAGTTGGGAAATCGCCGGAGGCCATCACCCACGAGTAGTCGCGTATCGTTTACCGAATCCAGCTCCGGGTGTTTACCTTTGGCGGTGGACGTCAGAATTACCGGCCACATTATATGGTTCAAAATGGCCATTTTATGGTTCAAGTGACAGTTCGCCGCGTACACAAGCTTCATTCCTTGCTGCGCGACTAGAAAAGCACCGGCCGACTACAACTTCATCCGAGGGAGTCGCGGCCCAGCCCGCCGTGGGAACTGTGGCAAGGCGTCCGTCGTTCCCAGGTACACTTGGTATTCGAGACCGAACATGGAACAATAGGCAATCTTGAAGAAATTCGCGACAAAACTCTTTTTCGCACTTGGCCTCTTGGGCACTACCGCGGCAGTTTCATCTGCCGGCGTCATTTACTCAACGGATGGCACCGCGACCCCTGGGTTCTTTCCGTTGAACGGAGCTGCCAGTACATCGTCAGTTTTTCATGCCTTCCAGTTCACAGTAGGAGCAGGTGATGGCGGAGCGCTGGACGAATTGGTAGTGGCCGGCCAGTCGAGCACTGGGTTTACGGAGACTTTCGATATTCTGAGCGACGACTCGGGCAGCATTGGTTCACTTCTCGATACGATTCCGGTAACGGTCACCGGCGACGGCGTCTCACGGTTGTACTCCGCAAGCCCGGCGACAAGCCTGACACTGGTTGCGGGAACCACGTATTGGCTTGAGGCGACATCGCCATCCGGTTCGGATTCGTTTTTGTGGCTGGAAGCGGACCCAATTGTGAATACGACCGAATTCAGCAGCGCAAGAACCGGGACGTTCCCCGATCAACCATCGGAAGCATTTGCCTTGCTGGATGCGCCCGCGGCTTCTGGTGTTCCCGAGCCTGCCACCTGCCTGCTCTCGCTTTTCTGCATCCTCCCATTGGCCTACGCCAGGCCCGCTGGTCGCGCCGAAACGCCAAGCACGCCAGCGAATCGTACTTCGCGCCCGCGCGCCCGCGTTCTCTGTGAGCTGTCTATAAATGCTTTTGACGTGGACCGCGACTTGGGCGACACGTAGACAGCCTGGAGGCTGCGCGGTTCTCTGAGCGCGGGATCCAACGAAAAGGACATCTCGGCGTGTGCACGTCAGCCTCGCCGAGCTGCCTCGATGGCGGCGACGTCGATCTTCTGCATCGTCATCATCGCCTCAAAGGCACGCTTTGCCTCACTGCCGCCAGCCGCAAGCGCATCGGTTAGGACGCGCGGGGTGATCTGCCAGGAGAGACCCCATCGGTCTTTGCACCAGCCGCACTGGCTTGCGGTCCCGCCGTTACCGATAATCGCGTTCCAGTAACGATCCGTCTCCTCCTGACTGTCCGTCGCGATCTGGAACGAAAAGGCCTCAGTGTGCTGGAACGCCGGTCCGCCGTTGAGACCGAGACAGGGAATGCCCAGAACCGTGAACTCCACCGTGATCACATCGCCCTTATTGCCACCCGGATAGTCACCGGGAGCCTCGTGAACAGCGGTTACTTTGCTATCCGGAAAGGTGACTGCGTAGAAGCGCGCTGCTGCATGCGCGTCTTTGTCGAACCAGAGGCAGATCGTGTTCTTTGGCTTCATCGTCGTGTGCTCCTTGTGCTCGAATGGGGCCGAAGGCCGCAGTCTTTGCGTCGATCCGTATCCGTTGACCCACCGATTTCACCTGCTGATCTGCTGGGCCGACGTCTCCAACTGTTCACCACCCGTCCGGCACTTCTAAATCATATCGCCGGCAGGATCGACTTCGAGGTCCGAAGGTATGGCAGGCTGGTTGATGTTGGGGGACACGGCGATAAGCTCATTTCACGCCCAGTCGTCGAACGATCTTGAACACTGCGGCCTGCACGAGGGCGAAGGTGGACTGAATGCCCGTAATGCGATCCGGGTTCCGCGCAGCTTCCGTTCCCCCCTTCGGACAGCAAGCGCGGTCCCCACCGCACGCATAGCGGCGGGTGCAATCATCGCCTTGGAGCCATCTCAGATCGAAAGGCCGGGATCCCCCTCAATGACTTGCTGGCGCAGCAAAGGCCGCTCGCCCGCTTTCCAGAGCGATGCCGTGTGGACCACCCGGTAGCGAAGAGGACCGCCATCGGGGAGATCGCTGCGCGTGATCGGGCGTGGAATGCAGAACTCGGTCCGCATTTCATCGCCGGTGAGCCGCACCGTCGCATATCCGTGACCACCCATGTCAACGAATTCAAGGTGCGGGGAAAGTTGCGGATTCGACACGGTGTGAGCGCGCTTCAGGTCGAAACTCTTGGCGTATTCGAGGCACGAGCGGACGCCGTGCTTGAGGAGCATGTTGTAGGTCCATTCGGGCTTACCCGCCGGCCCACCGAAACACAGGCAACCCCTCGACCGCCTCCCGAGAGCACTAACCTTTATCGGCATTGAGGAGCGTACACTCTCATATAGAATAGACGGTGAACGCGCAGGCCCAGGAATTGACGAAGCGCCGACTATGTCGCTGACTAATCCGGTGCAGGCACCTCGGACGAATCCATTCTGGTTTCTTTTCGGAAAGCCTCGAAATGCCGCGGAATGGATCTGGCTTGCGACAGGCTTCGGAGCACCCCTGGCGGCTCTGGCGGAGTATGACGGCCATTTCGGCCAAGGTAGTGTTCCCGATCTTCGGCCGATCATTGGGATGATGTTTGCGTGCGCCTTGGCAGGTGTCCTGGGTATTGCGGGCTTTACCTTTCGTGGTCGAGGCTCACTGTCCATGATCCTGGCGAGTGCCGCCATATTCCAATACTCACAGCGGGAACGCGATTACGATCAGGGACCCATTCTTTGGGGAGATGGGGATGTCATGCATATTGCTGCGCTGGGCAATGGCAGCCTCCTTTTGTTCAGCCCGCAATGCGTGGCTTTGTTGGATCGCAACGGGACGCCCATCCCTGATCTGCAAATGCTCGTGGACGCTCGTCCATTGCAGCTTAGCGACGGCCGCGTCGTGGCTATATTGGCTGGGAATTCCACGACGTTTGCTGTGATCGACGCAGTGGGACATGCCTGGTACCGGCAAGACGAGCCCAGCGTCTATGAACCACTGGCGGCCTCCGCGGCCGCGAATGGCTCCGTGCTCATAGCATGGAATGACTCGTCGGCGCCAGGATCCAGAGTCGTAGTCTTCTCGTATTCTCGGGCCGGCGCCCGAGCACACGTCGATGTGGGGCCCTTGAGTCCCGTTAGAATCCTTCGTCCGCCCGCCGAGGCCAAAACAACGTTAGCTCCCTTGCAGGCGGTTTTGTTTTCGGATGGCTCCGCCGCCGTGTATTGGGCCTCCAATAGCTTGGTTTGGTATGCGCCCGACGGCAGCATTCGTCGCGAGGGTGTCCAACCATTCAACTCCACCTGCAAAGGAAACATCTCCATCGCGCGCGATGGCACGCATGCGTATGTAACCGCCGGCGGCGCCAGGTGTAAATTCGAAATCCTACGGCTCGATTCTACGGGAACGCCTGATCCGGCTTTCGCACCCGACCGTGCGACTTTCAGGGCCCTTGGAATCCCTGTCGAGGAGCCCGTCCATGTCCTCGATATTCCAGACAATGGCTTCGTGGCATGGAACTATCACCGGGCGCTCCACTTCGATTCCTCCGGCCGGCGCGATTCGAACTTCGAAATACGGACCGAAGACTACCACGGCATCGGGGAGATGGTTTGGACCGGCGACCGGTTGACCATAACCTCGGGGGACTCTCTGCGGCGGTTCCTGCCCAATGGCAGCGAAGACCGATCATTTCGAGTTCCTTTGCTAGAGACGCGGTCTCACAAAGGGAGGGTCACATCCACGCTTCGTGGAAGATAGGTGCTCCGTCATGAGGGCCGACGAGATAATCCTGGAAATCCGGATCAGCGATGTGCTTGCTTTGGTTCTGGTGGGATCAAGGAGACGGCAGCACGACATTCTGGGGAATCGCTTTCGACGCCTGTGGGTGGTCGGTAACACGGAAGTGAACCTCTCCGGGGGCGGCCAAAACCATCCCGCTCCAAGTCGGAGAGAAAGAAGGCCTATTATTTTCTGGGATTCTGATGCTGATGCTTGAAGAGCGGAACCATGGGAGATGGAGGGCTGCCGTTCGGCGGCCTTTGGGGCTTAACAGCCTCGGCCTCGGCCGGAACGCTTCCGTCAATGGGAATTAACAGGCTGTGTGGCTTCGCGCTGACAATCCAGTACGGAACTAAACGACGTGAACCGAGTCGGATGGATCTCGCGGCTCGGGGTGTCCTCCAGCGCTCCGCGGACTTCCCACCCGGTCAGAGGTGATCGCATGGGCCACGAATTTCCGTATAGCTAGCGGAAAGGCGAATTCGGGAAACATAAGGAGAAGAAGCATCAACGAGGGCGAAGGTGGACTGAATAGCCCTAATGCAAGCTTGACTGGAGTTCAGCTTCCGCTCCCCTTCAAACAGCCGGCGCGGTCCCACCACAAGCATGGCGGCGGGCGCAATCATCACCCCTGGAGCCATCTCAGATCGAAAGGCCGGGATCGCCCTCAATGACTTTCTGGCGCAGCAAAGGCCGCTCGCCCGCTTTCCAGAGCGATGCCGTGTGGACCACCCGGTAGCGAAGAGGACCGCCATCGGGACGATCGCTGCGCGTGATCGGGCGCGGAATGCAGACGAACTCGGTCCGCATTTCATCGCTGGTGAGCCGCACCGTCGCATAGCCGTGACCGCCCAGATCCACGAATTCAAGGTGCGGGGAAAGTTTCGGATTGGAAACGGCGTGAGCGCGCTTCAGGTCGAAACTCTTGGCGTATTCGAGGCACGAGCGGACGCCGTGCTTGAGGAGCATGTTGTAGGTCCATTCGGGCTTACCCTCCGGCCGGTCGGCCAGGAACAGCGAACGGAGCGGATGGTCCTTGGGAAGACGGTGCTCAAAAGCCTCCATCGTCCCAGGGCTGGCCAGCGAGGCGCCGACGAAACTGATCCCGACGGGCTCGAACGGGGCGGGCGGCAATCGGGAGGCGGCATAGCCGGCCCAAAAGCTGTGGCGGTCGCCCGAGACGATCGCGAACCCGGTGATCTTCGCATCACGGACGAGGTCATAGATTTCGCCGCGCTCGTGGTAGGCGCTGCCATAATCGCCGCTGCCGATCTGCGCGAAGGTGTCGGCCGGCCACTTCTGCTGAGTCAGTCCATCGGGAAGGTTCTGGGGGTCGGCCCGCGAATCGAGGGCGCCCTGCGAATTGCCCCAGATCTTCCAGGTTGCTCCGGACCGGCGCAACTGGTCCATGAACCATTGCTTCTGACGGGTCCCGAGTATCGTGTGCGGCGGTGAATCTTTTCGAGGGTTCGGAATGCTGACGCCGCCAAAGCTGAGTTCGGCGGGCGGTCTGCCGCCGTTGCAGGTGCGGCCGGCATCGAGCGCGATCATCGCGGGTTCCGAGAACATCCCGTTGAAAGCCGGATCGTAGATCTTGTCGACGCCCTCCGCATCGGTCGGGTCGTCGCCGCAGAAGCTGTGCTGGTCGGTGAGAATCAGATCGAGGTGCCGGCCGTAGCGAAACGACCGATAGCCGATCAGGCTGTTGATGGCCTTCAGATTGTTGGGTTCGATCCCGAGGCCACTGTCGTCCCACTGTTCGATCGGCACATTTTTCACCGCCACCGCGCCGAACGTATCGAGCGATCCGCTGGGCGCCTTCACGCGTGCGGGAACATATTCGAACCATGCCTGGTTGGCGGCGACCTTGACAGTCTGGCCCGGCTGCGGAGGGCCTCCTGCCTGGACGATACTCTGCCGGCCCTGCCACGAGAATTCGTGATTGTCCCACATAGAGACGAACGGCCAACGCGCTCGCGCGTCTTGCAGGTCGGGATCGGCCAGGTAGCCCTTGTAGACCGCGCGATAGCCCTCGACCGTTAGCGGGTAGTGGAAGTTGCTGCTTTTGCCGCCATCGGGAATCCGGCAGACTTCGTAGATCGTGCGGTCGTACCGCGTCGCCACCTCGTCCGGATATTCGACGACCTCATAAATGAAATCACCTAGGTGGAGAACGAAACCGAGTTGATCGGCGGGCGCCGCGCGCTCATCCTCAAAGATCATCCGGCGATAGCCGTTGAGCTTGCCTTCATTCACGCTCTGGCAACTGACAAAGGCGAAATTGACCGGCCGTGGATCGTTCGCCGGCGGCGCGGTGATGGTCCGGCCGATGCGGCTGCCGTTCCCCTCTCCATCGGCGAAGCGGTACCAGTAGACGCGCGCAGGCTTGAGATGGCCGACCAGCACGCGCGTCGTCCAATCCGATTCCGCTGAGACCGGCGCGGACGCCTTCGCGACGACCCGCCGGAACGCATCATCCTCGGCAACCTCCACCGTGAGCACGCGCCGGCCGCCCGACTCGAACGGCCGCCGGGTCCAGAGGATCACGCTGCTGGGATCGGGATCGCCGGATGCGACGCCCTCCGGATACAGGTCACGCCGCTCATGCCAGCCGGTGGTTGAGGCTCGAGCCGATCCGCCCCACGCCAGCGAGGCTCCCATCCCCGCGGCCAATTGAACGAACTCGCGTCGATTGAGCGTCATCGTCTATCCCCTTCGCAGTCTCTCCGCATGCCAAGCAACGGGGTCGGGCATGAACGTCGAGCTGAAACAATATAATAGACGTGGTCATACCCGGCTGGTAACGCACTGAAAGCGCGATGCCCGCCGAGGCTGCACGGCGCTTCCAGGCAATTCGGGTTTCTCGACGAACCGATCGGAGTCGCCGATATCCACAGGGGAAAGCGCCATTAGGGCTGGCGAAAGTAGACTGAATGCGTGGCGACTTCACCTATTTCGATCCAACCGGCAAGGTAGTCCTGGCCTCTTAAGCGGAAAACCGCGGGCAGAACTACAAGGCGCCGAAATATATTTTGGGGATGCCAGAATCCAAAGCCTATGGACGCCTCGGTCACACAGTTGTTGAAGGCATCCGAAATCGTAGCGGCGACCGCCGAACCGGTCAACTTCTGGCGTGACACGCCGGCACGCATTAGGGCAATCACGAGGCCGGCGACTTTCCGCTTATATGAAAGCCGGATTCGCCCCCTATTGCTGCCGTTCCACTTTGATCGTATTGTCGTCGGGCGACCGATCCACCAGCTTGTTCCACGGGTCAATGCCAGCCGTCACGGGGATCGCGTCCACCAGGAGCGTGAATTCCTGCTCGTTGCGGTCGATCTTGTGCTTTTGCAAGTAGAGGAGCTTCTCTTTGTCGCCGAATACGCCGATATCGATCCAATCGGCCAGGGGGACCTCGCGCTCCTCGCCCTGCTCCGACGCCTTGAGTTTGCGAGCGGCGACTTTCAGCTTTACCTCGTACTTGCCATTGGCCGCTGTCCGCCAGCTTGCCGAGAGTGCGCGGTTCTCGTAGAGCGTCACGGCATCGAACATGTCGTCGATGAGGTAACCATACTGCGCGGGCATCACGGCCCTCAGGCGCGCTTCCAGTTCGAGCGCGTTGGTATACGGCGGCTCCTGGAAGGCGACATCCTGCACGTATCCGCGCAGCGCCCGGTTGATCGCTTCTTCGCCGACGTAATCCTGGAGCGCATAGAAAACCACGCTGGCCTTGTTGTAGCGGATATAGCTCTGTCCCTCGCAGCGGATCAGCGGCAGCTCCTGCTTCTTCTCGCTGCTTCGGCCCCCGAGATACCTGTCCATTTCGTATTTGAGGAAACGCTTCATGTGCTCCGGGCCGTATTCCTGCTTCATCACCATGAGGGCGGTGTATTGCGCCAGCGATTCGGACATGACGGTGGCGCCTTGCACATCGCCGCCGATCACCTGGTGCGCCCACCACTGGTGCGCTACCTCATGTGCGGTTCCGTAAAACGGATAGTCGACGTCTTCCTCGTCGGCGGGATCGACACGCGCGATGAATCCGATGCTCTCTGAATACGGAATCGACGCGGGGAAGGATTGGGCGAACTGGTCGTAGCGCGGAAACTCCACGATGCGCACGGTCTTGTTCTGGTACGGGCTGAAGTTCCGTGTGCAATAGTCGAGCGAGGCTTTGACGCCCTTCATCATCCTGGCGAGGTTGTACTCGTGGCCGGGGTGATAGTAAATGGCGAGATCGACATCATTCCAGCGGTCGCGCAGCACCCGGTAGCGGGCGGAGAGTACGGAGAAGAAATTCAGGATCTTGCCGCGTGAACGATATTGGAACAAGTGGCGGCCGCCTTCGCTCCAATCGCGCACCAACTCGCCGGGTGCGACGGCGATCTGATCCGGCGCAGTAGAAATCACGGCTTCGAACTGCACCCAATCGGCATCGTGCGAGATATAGGTGAAGCGGCGAGCGGCTACGTCGTGGATGTCCGCGGCGCGCGGTTTCGGGGCCAGGCCGTATTTGCGACGCGTGTCGTCCTCGCTTAGCTCGCCATTGGCATCATATCCAAATTGCGGCAGGCTGCCGCTGTTGAAGAACGTTCCGTTAGCAACGATATCCGTAGGGGCGGTGTCGTTGGGAAATCCGTGCGGCTGCCACTCGATGTCGAATTCGAGCTCTCCGGAGGCGCCGGCGGGCCAGGGCTGCGCCATCCGGTAAGTTTGCGTCTGGAGCGCGCGATCGCTTCTTTCCAGGTGCGCTTCGGGCGAGAAGCGCAGAGTGTGGATGGTCCAGTCTTGCGGAAGGTCCAACAACACCTCCGAAATGGGCTCGCTGAATTTGTTAGCCAGATCGTAGTGGCCGTGGATGCGCACGCGACGCTGGTCCGGTTCCAGATCGACCCGGAGAGTGGCGGTGGTAATCATGGGCCCCGGCGACTTTTCGTAGGCCTTATACTCGCGTTCGTAACGCAACTGGAGCTTTTCGCGCTGACTGCGTGTGCGGTACGGGTTGAGCACGTTGGTGTTGTAAAAGATGAAGCCGCCAATGGCAGCGAAGCAGATACCGGCCGCCACAGCCAATTTCCTTTGCGGCGCTTGGAATCGGGCGCGCGCGAAACTCCACCGTGAGCGCCAACCTGAAGCCAGACCCCGCACCCAGAACAGGTGCACTGCCAAGCCCAGCAGGATCGCCAGCGCCGACCAATAGCCGTAATACCAGAACACCGGTCCCAGAAAGTGTCCGTAGCCATTCATGTCGGAATAATCGTGGTCGGGATGTGAGCTGTAGTTGTAAAGGTGGTGCTCGAAGCCGAACTGATCCATGAAGGCGTACGCCAGATAGTAAACCACCATCACCAGATGACCCAGGTATTTGTGATTGACCAGGGTGTGCACCGCCAGTGCCAGGGCGCATACCAGCCAGTAATCGTAAAGCTGCAGCCCGAAGAGGTCTTTCAGGTAAAGGCCCGGTTCCAGACGGGAATAGCCCTTGGCGAGCTGAATCGCCATTCCCGTAACCATCAACACGCATTCCAGCAGCACTTGCACCAGCATCAACGCGAACAGCTTCGAGAGCCAGAGCGACCATCCGGGCAAGGGCATGCTGTCCACGATCTCGTTCACGCCCGCGTCGCGCTCGCGCCACACCAACTCGCCCGAGTAGAAAGTAATGGTGATGAGTATGAAGAGAGCGAAGGTCCCTCCCACCAGTTCCAGCACCTGGTACGTGACGGGGTAGGTGGGTGTGCCATAGATGCTGCCCAGAGTGCGCGCGCTGACCACCATGAAGCCGGCTCCGGCCAGCACGATCACGGCGAAATAAATATTCTTGACGGTCTCAACGAACTGCATCCAGGTGAGGTGAAGCCACGTGGGGTACGTGGCGGCTCGCGGCAGCAGGGAACGGTCCACGCGCGCTGCCTGCTGCGCGGGAGCGCGGTGCTCCATGCGGAATTTCCACCAGGTGAAACCCATCAGCAGTCCCGCTAACGCCAACCAGAGCAGACGGTTCCACAAGAGAAAACCCTCCAGCCCCGGAACACGAGTGTTTTTCTCAACGATGGTCCAATACTCGGTCAGGTAGCCGAAGGCAGTCATGCCAAACGGGTCCACCAGGGCGGCGAGAAACTTGTGCTCGATCTTATGTGTGATGGTGCCGGCGATGAGGTAGGCCGCCAGCAGCAGCACGCTGATCATGTACACCGGAAGAATGCGGCGCGAGAGGACAGCCACGGAGAAAAACAGCGCGCCCAGAATCACCACGTTGGGAATCACCACGCTGAGATAGGGCGCCACATAGGCAGTCCAGTGGTTGGCGCCGAGGCGCACGTGGTCAAGGCCGGGCATCAGCGTGCCCAGCCACAGACCGGTGCCGATGCCGGAGAAGACCAAGATCAGCACCGCCGATGCGGCCAGAAACCGGCCGGCGAGGTAGGCGGTCTTACCGGCGCGCGAAGTGAAAATCAGCGGATCGATACGGCACTCGAAATCGCCGTACACCGCACTTCCCATGACGGCGGCTGTCACCAGGAGCCCGAACAGGCTGAGCCCGATCGTAAGATTGGCGAGGGTGAAAGGCGAGTTTGCCAGTACTTTGCCGCCCCCGCCGAAACTGACACTGGCGCCTTCGATTCCGCCGGCTGTGGCGGCCATGATCAGGCAGGCCAGCGGGGCAAAGAGGAGGAAGTAGACGTAGGTCGAGATGGCGCGCACTCGCCGGTCAATCTCGAATATGGCGACCGCGCGAATCACGATCGCCTCCGCACCGCCGAGAAGTAGACATCTTCCACTTCGGGTTCGATGATTTGGAATTCCGGCCCGGGCGATTCCTCCGCATAGACGCGGACCAGTCGGCGGCCGGCATTCATACGGGCGGAAATCACCGGCAAGCGCTCGCGATATTCATCCGCCTTCGCGCGCTCCGCGGAGGTCTGCCAGATGCGGCCGCGCAGCTCGGCGGCGAGTTGCAGCGGATCGCCGGCCGTCAGTACCTGGCCGAGATGAATCACGGCCATCTGGCGGCACAGGTCGCTCACGTCGCCCACAATGTGCGTAGAGAGGATCACGATCACGTGCTCGCCGATCTCCCCCAGCAGGTTGTGGAAGCGGACGCGCTCCTCGGGGTCGAGGCCCGCGGTAGGTTCGTCGACGATGATCAGCTTGGGACCGCCGATCAGCGCCTGCGCGATGCCGAAGCGTTGTTTCATGCCGCCGGAAAACGCTCCCAGGCGCTGGTTGCGCGCGTCCCAGAGGTTGGTCTGCCGGAGTAACGCCTCAACGAGAGCGCGCCGCTCGGCTCCAGCCGAAATTCCCTTGAGGCGCGCGAGGTGGTCGAGCAGCGCTGCCGCTGTGACCTTCGGGTACAGCCCGAACTCCTGCGGCAGATAGCCAAGCACGCGGCGGACGCCGTCTTTATCCCGGAGCACGTCAAGGTCATCGAGCCAGGCTGAGCCCGCGTCGGCATCCTGCAAAGTGGCCAGAATGCGCATCAGCGTGGATTTTCCAGCGCCGTTGGGGCCGAGCAGGCCGAAAATTCCCGCACCGATGGTCAGCGAAACTCCGCGGAGCGCACGCACACCGCCGGAGTAAGTCTTCGAGAGGCCCTCGATGCGCAATTCCATAGGTATAGGTTAAGTCCTCGATCGGTGATTGCGAGGATCTGGATTGGCGATGGGGTGCCACAGGTTCGGGATATCGGAGTTCACGCCTGGTTAGAAGCGACCAGCTAAAAAAGCGTTCCGTCGTATTTTTGATGTCCCTGGTGCCAGCTTCACGCCGTAAGCTCATCTGGCGACCGCACGAAAAGCGCCGACGGACTCGGTGTTTTGCGGCGGCGTTGCACTCCAAGTCGGCAGTTCATGCCGGCCCGTTCACTCTTCGCCTGACGGATCGACGCGGAACATACCCTTGATTCCCGGCGGAATCGGACCTATAAATCGGAATGGGGCATCTGCAGTGCGATGACCAGCCATTCGGACAATCTCGCGAGTCCTGCAAAACAGCGAGTGCTTACTCGCGCTCCGGAGGATCTTACCTGCGACCGCTTGGTCCGCTTGGGGGAGGGGATCAACAAAGTCGTCTACGCTTCCGAACATTGGGTGATCAAACGCCAGCGTCGTCCTTCCGAGATCATTGCCTTGATCTGCGTCTGGAAGGTTCTGAAAAGGCTTGACCACTTCCTGCCCGGAGGGCTCGGACGGCGACTCCTGGAAAGACCTGGAAGGCAGATCCGGTTTCTCCGTCTGATATTCCAGGCTATCGTACTGCCCATCCCCAGAGGCTTTTGGCTGGCTACGCACATCGGATCGCTCTGGAAGTGGCACTCCTCTCGGGAGGTCCAGGGCCAGATTCTCGCCGATTCCTACCTGTCTGGAACCACACTAATGCCGGGACGCGTGGCTTTCCCCCCATCACGAGTGAAGATTGGCGGCTGGCCCGGTTGGCTGGTGGTCTCGGAGGCGACGGAGCGAGTGGAGACGACCCTTCAAGATCGGATCAATGATCTTGCACGCGCCCGGCGCTTCGACGATATCGAAGTCTGGCTGGAGCGGTTTCTGGACCTGCGGAAATCCGGCTGGAGGCACGGCGTTTTATCTCTGGACCCACATCTGAAAAACTACGGGGTCGTTGGAGACCGCGTGGTGCTCCTCGATGCGGGGGGCTTGACGAACGACTGGCAGGAGATAGAAGAACGGCTTGGCCTTCACGACGAGTTCGACAGTCCCCACGTACGGCTTGGACTCGAAATGACACTGCGAGACCGGCCCGATATTTCGCAGCGGTTTGATGCGCGCTGGAGAGCGACCGTGAACGCGGGCACCGTCCGAAATCACTGGCCGACGGATTTGCCAGGTCAAACCGGCGAGCAGCCGCCACCGACATAACTGCATGCCATTTGTCACGCAGAGGCTGCCTCCCTTCTGGCTGCGGGGTCCGTGTTTATGCCAAACGGGAATTCGCCATTCCTCCCAGGAACTGCGCTGCTGTTCCGGCCGAAGTGTCCACTATGCCTCGCTGTCTGGCTCACCCTCGCCACAGGCATCGGCATTTCGGTATCCGCCGGGTGCGTGCGAAAGACCGAGAAGACCACGATCAGCAACATTCCCGAGTGCGCTGGTTCTCGGCCAAATAAGTCACCGCGGTAGTGCATCCGCCGCTCGTCGGACGCACTGGCGGACAACGGACCCATTTCCGGCGAATCGTTGCCATACCTCTGCCTGTCGAGGTTTAAAGGCCCTTAGTCAGGTGTCCTAGGAGCTGGGACCCCTTTTAGTGGTCGAATAGGAATTCTTTGCTGGTCAGCATTGCCCACACCATGTCTTCGAGAGCCTGCTTATGGGCGTCGCGGCGCGCCTCTTCGGTGCCCTTGGACGCCTTCGCCGCGGCCAACGCTTCGGACAGCGACTGCCTCTCGGCATCGCTCGGATACCGGCTGTATGCCGACAGGAACATGTACTCCAGAATCCGGCGATCCGACAGCCCCAGCTTCAAGAAGAGCGCGATCGTGCCTTCGGGCGCACTCAGCTTCTTATTCAAGGTGTCGCCGTTAATCACGGCGAGCGCTTGCGCGATCGTCGGGTCGCTCGACCTCTCCGCAGCATCGCAGATATTGCGCGCGGGGCGGCCGAACGACGTGAGAAAGTCGGACTTTACCTGCGTGTCCGGCAATTGGAGCGCGCGCGTCCCCGCGGGATAGCCGTTGAACGCGGTGGGCGTCCCCGTCACCTGCGACATCGCGTCCAGAATCACTTCTGCCGACAGGCGGCGCACGATGTGCTTCGAATAGTAGATGTTGTCCGCTTGGTTGGTCGCGTTCGCCTCGCTGGAAAGCTGATAAGTGCTCGAATTCAAAATCAGCTTCATCAGCCGTTGCACGTCGTATCCGTGATCGACGAAGTCCTTCGACAACGCCGCGAAGAGCTCTTCGTTCGAGGCGGGATTGGTGGCGCGCACGTCGTCTACCGGATCCACCAGGCCGCGGCCCATGAAGTTTGCCCATACCCGGTTCACGATGGTGCGCGCGAACATGCTGTTCTTCGGACTGGTGAGCCACTCCGCGAAAACTGCGCGCCGGTCGCCCGGGGCATCGATCGCGACGCTCTGACCGTCGAGCGGCGTTGGCGGCAGCGCTCGCGCGAGGCGGGGATGCAATACGTCACCCGAGGTCTTGGCGAATACAATGTTCTCACCGGCCACGTTCCCGTTCTTCACGCCGACACGCGCGAAGAGATTCGCCATCTGGTAATACTGCGTCTGCGTCCACTTTTCGAGCGGGTGATTGTGGCATCGCGCGCAGGTGATGCGCTGCCCGAGGAACGCCTGGGTAGCATTCTCGGACACATCAATGGGGTCCTTGTGGAGGACAAAGTAGTTGAGCGCGCCGTTCTGCCGCGTGCTCCCGGAACTCAGGAAGATCTCGCGAGCAAACTGGTTCCACGGTTTGTTCTTGCGGACGGAATCGCGGATCCAATCGTAGAAGGCCCACATCGCCGTGGAATTGAGGCGGCGGGTGGAGACCAGTAACAGGTCGGACCATTTGTATGCCCAGTAGTCGACGAACTCATCGCGCTCCAGCAACCGGTCTACCACGTGCGAGCGCTTGTGGGGCGAGGTGTCGGCGAGGAAGTTCTCCACTTCTTCGGAAGTGGGCAGAATTCCGGCGGTGTCCAGGTATGCCCGCCGCAGGAAGGTGGCATCGTCCGCCACCTTCGACGGCGCAATGCGCAGATTCTTCAGCTTCTCAACTACCAGATCGTCTATGAAGTTGCTTCGCGGAAACCTATCGTAGACATCGGCCGTGATCTGATTGGGAAAGGGCACCGTGAGTCGGGCATAGAGCACCTTGCTCGAATAGAACAGCGTGATGGCAGCCTCGCCGGCGCCGTTCATCTTCACGTGGCCCCAGTCGTCGACCGTGGCGACGCCTTCATTGCTGGAACTGAATTTCACCCATCGGGTCACGTCTTCCGAATGCCCGTCCGAATACTGCGCTCGCACTACCAGTTGCTGCTCGGCCTCGGGTGCGAGCACGGCAGCGGCAGGAAAGACTTCGAGCGAACGGACTTCCGCATCGGACGCCGCGGGTGCCGGAGCTCCGGCCGCAATCCACTCGCGAATCACACGGTACTCGAGAGAAGCCGGTTCGAATCGCTTTCCCCCTCCGTGAGGGATGGCGAACGAAGGCTTCGCCAGCATCAGACTCGCCGGCGGGTCGGCCAACGACACCCGGCGGCCGACGGAAACTCGCGTCAGAGTCGCGTAGTCAGCATCGGGATCGTACCCGCGCAGCGTGAGCTTGAATCCGTTCTTACCGGCGAGAGCACCGTGGCAAGCGCCGGAGTTGCATCCCATCTTCGTCAGCACGGGGATGACGTGATTGCGGAAACTCCACTGGAAGGCGGCA
The DNA here is from genome assembly GCA_035295745.1 of Bryobacteraceae bacterium. Taxonomy (GTDB): domain Bacteria; phylum Acidobacteriota; class Terriglobia; order Bryobacterales; family Bryobacteraceae; genus JAIQFL01. The sequence goes on from DATGIL010000033.1 coordinate 16,709, forward strand.
TGTGCATCTTTGACGCGCACCGTGGCGTTAGATGAGACCCCGTGCGATTTAGCGGTGATGCGTGCCTCACCATCTCCCACGGGGCGGACGAGACCGTGCTCGTCCACGGTCGCGATCTTCGGGTCGGATGACGTCCACTCGGTCGTACGCGTCCAGTCTTCCTGATGGCCGGAAGCGGTCGCTTCGGCAATCAACTGCTGGCGCGCTTCGGGACCGGTGAGGTCGACCGTAGGTGGGAGTACGGCGAGCTTTTGAGCAAGAAGCGGGGCGGCGAGGAAAAGCAGGAGAGATTTGAGTCTCCTCATGCGAACAGCTCCCGGATCGGTTCCGTGCCGCGATCCACAAGCGGGATCGGACGCCCCTGAGCGCCCGGAAGCTCGACTCCGAGATCGATCCCAAGACCGCGATAGACGGTGGCTGCGATTTGCGCGGGTGATACCGGCCGGTCCTTCGGAGACGCCGCAATTTCGTCCGATGCTCCCACCACGGTGCCGCCTTTGAGCGGACCGCCACCCATCAGCATGGTCCAGCATTGCGGCCAGTGATCGCGCCCGCCGGCAGGGTTGATCTTCGGCGTGCGTCCGAACTCGCCGGTGGCCACCACCATCGTGTTGCTCAGTAGGCCGCGCTGTCCCAAGTCCTCCAGGAGCGAGGAGTACGCCATGTCGAACATCGGGCCGACCAGGTCGCGGTAGCAACTGATCGGGCTGAATGGCTTCGACCCGTGGATATCCCAGGTGATTTCGTCGAACACGGTCTCGAACATATTGACCGTGACGAAACGAACTCCGGCCTCGATCAGACGCCGCGACAAGAGGCAACTCTGGCCGAAGCGATTCATTCCGTACTTCTCGCGGACGGCCTCGGGCTCGCGATGCAGTTCGAAAGCCTCGCGCGCTTTCTGCGACGACATGAGCGTGTATGCCTGATGGAACGTGGAGTCGAGCAGTCGCGCATCCTGCGAAGTTTCGAACGCGCTCACCGATTTGTCCACCAGTTCCCGCCAGTTGCGCCTCCGGTCGACACGCAGGGCGGAGAGATACTCCGGCGGCAGCATATCGGGGACCTTGAAGTTCGGGTCCGAAGGATCGGCATTCAACACGAAGGGATCGAAGCCCTTGCCGAGAAAGCCGGCCGTCTGTCCGTGAGGCATGTTGCCGCCGGTATTGCCGATCGGGCGTGGCAGCAGCACGTGCGCGGGCACGTCGCCCTTGGGGCCCTTGAGCTTGTTCAGCACACAGCCCATGTGGGGATGCTCGATTCCACCCTGAAACAGGCGGCCGGTCTGCATCATCTGGTGGCCGGTGTCGTGAACGGCGGCGGCGGTGTGGTAAACGCTGCGAATCAGCGAGAATTTGTCGGCTTGTCTGGCGGTGCGCGGGAAATTCTCGGAGATCTCGATGCCCGGGACGTTGGTTTTAATCGGCTTGTAGGGCCCGCGGATCTCGACCGGCGCGTTGGGCTTCATGTCGAAGGTGTCGAGTTGTGAGGGCCCACCGATGAGCATCAGCAAAATGCAATTCACATCGGAGCTGTTTTCGGTGGCGCCGCGTGCGCGGAGTGTGAACCAGTGGGTGAGGCTCAATCCGAGCGCGGCGAGCGAGCCGGCATGGAGGAAGTCGCGTCTCCTCAGACCGTCACAGAATTCTACCGGCCGGTCCGCGTCCAGACGAAACATGTGTGCCCTCCAGTGCTCTCGATTTTATCACCGCCATCACGGCGTTGGGCACACAGACGGAGTCGCGTGGATGCCGCGGAAATCGTAGCGGGACGGACTTAGTGTGATAGTTGGAGAAGCCGGCTAGCGACCTGCACTGGCCACGACCTTCGTGTTTACGCGGCCGCCAAGGCCTTCATTCAGCTCGAATGCAATCTTACCCGGCACCGATAGCTCGATCTCAGTCCCCATGGCGAAACTGCTTCGGAGGCGAAGCTTCGCGCCGATCCGGTCGGCGCTCTCGCGCATATCCTGGAGCCCGCGGTGTCCAGGATGGCCCCACTTGAGTTGCTTGGCGTCGATTCCGCGCCCGTTATCGCGGACCGCGATCCGCAGCTCGCTGGGCCGGTACTGAACCTCCACCTCGATGCTATTGGCTCCGGAATGCCTGCAGGCATTCGCAATCGCCTCGCGCCCGATTCGACACACTTCATCGCGGAGATCCGGCCTCAACTCGCGCTCCGTGCCGTGGACAACCACGCGAAACCCGTCCCCGGCCGCATAGCCCAACTCGTCGGGAACAGCAGCGAGGGCTTCGCCCAAAGACGTATTGTGCCCTTGCGGCAAGCGAAAGTCCTGCGACGGCGAAGATAGAAAACGATTGAAACTCATTTGCAACAACCTTCTCCTTCCTCAACTGCTGCCTGGACCGGCTTGAGCCTGTCACTTGCCGCCCAGATCTACCGGCCTCTCTGGGATCCAATCCACTCGCGGATATAGCCTGGACAAGCGTCCAGTTTGATGCCCTCGATCTCGCAGCATGCCAGAAAACTCACTGCATCACGGTTGATGAGTGTTACGTCTCGCAGATTGAGGGCTCTAGTTTGGCCGGGGGCCTCCAATTGAAGGAGTCGTTGCAGTTCCGCAACATCCTCACCTTCGATTCGGCCACTCAGCGAAAGCACTACACCGTCATTTGACGACCGCTGAATCCTAAGCATAAACTCCTTGGACGGTCTATCAAGAGGCAATGCGAAGGCCGTTTGTAAGTAGCTGAAGAGATGGCTACGGTCACGAAATAGGGCTCGCGAAGTTCGCGAATTCGCGATAATTTCGCGAGGCGTGCGAAAATTCGCGAAACTCAAACGTGAACCGTCATACGCTTGCGGCCCTCCCCAGGCATTTAGGGTGAATGCAAATCAGCTACTCGTACCGCAAGGCCACCAGCGGATCGATTCGCGTGGCCTTCCGCGCGGGAATATAGCTAGCCAGGGCCGAGACAGCCACCAGCAGCAGGGGCACGCCCGCAAACACCAGAGGATCGGTCGGCGTGACGCCAAACAACATCCCCGAGAGCAGGCGCGTCAATTGCCAGGCGGCGGCCAAACCGATGGCGGCGCCGATCAGGGAAGTGACCAATCCGCGCCCGACTACCAACTGCAAAATCTCCGATGGGTTTGCGCCCAGCGCCACGCGCAGGCCGATTTCGTGGGTGCGGCGGCCCACCGAATAGGCCGTCAGGCCATAGATGCCGACCGTGGCCAGGGTCAGCGCAAGGCAGGCGAATACGGTCAACATGAGCATGGATACCCGGCGCAACATCAGGGAATCGGCGAGGACCTGTTCCATGGTGCGCACGTTGGAGATGGGCTGCTCAGGATCCAGTTTGAGGATTTCTGCGCGCACAGCAGTGGAGATGGCGGCAGGATCGCGTTCCGTTCGCACGGCCAGTCCCATGGACTCTCCGGGGTGTTGCATGTGGGGTACGTAGATCGCGGGCTCAATCGTCGCGTCGAGCCCGTACAACTTGGCGTCGGCCACTACTCCCACGATCTCAACGGGTGCGCCCCCAGTGATGATGTGCCGTCCGAGCGGATTCTCATGAGGGAAATGCTTGCGGACCAGAGCCTCGTTGACGACCGCGACACGATTCGCGTTCAGATCGTCATGCTGATCGAAGAGACGGCCTTGCCGTAGGCCTATCCCCATAGTGCCGAAGTAGCCGGGCGTGGCGGTGCGGCAATCCGCCATCGGTTCCTGGCCGCTTGCCACCGGTGGGCGGCCTTCGATTTGGAAACCGTTTACGCCAACGCGAAACGAGAGCATCGAGACACGCAGGGGCAAAAACATCACGGCGCCCGCGGAACGGACACCGGGCAGCGTCTGCAGCCTTTCGGTGAGGTCCCTGTAAAAATTGGCGCGTTTCACGGGTGTGTTGTACTTCACGTCGGGCAGACTCAGCGTCATGGTGAGTATGTTTGTGACGGAGACACCGGGATTGACCGAGGTCACCCGAACGAAACTGCGCAGCAGCAGTCCTGCGCTCACTGACAGAAGCACCGCCAGCGCTACCTCCGATGCCAACAGAACGCTGCGGATGTGTTGCGACCCACCAGCGCTCTCCGAGCGGCCCCCCGACTCCTTGAGGGTAGTGTTGAGATCCGTGCGCGAAGACCGTAAGGCGGGAATCAGCCCAAAGAGGAGACCGGTTACGATCGACAGCCCCAGGGTAAACGCCAGGACTGGCAAATCGACGCTCATGTGCTGCAGCATGGGAAACATGTCGGGCACCACGCTGCGCAATGCATGTACACTCCAGACCGCCAGCACGAGGCCCAGCAAGCCCCCGGCCAGGGACAGCACAAGGCTTTCGGTCAGCAGTTGGCGGACGATCCGGCTACGCCCGGCGCCCAGAGCGGCGCGAACGGCGATCTCTTTCTCGCGAGTAGCGGCGCGCGCCAGCAACAGGTTTGCAAGATTGGCGCAGGCAATCAACAGGAGCAGACCAACACCGCCGAGGAGGATCATCAAGACCGGGCGAATGCGTCCGGTAAACATCTCCGCCATTGGAAAGAGAGTAATGCCCCAACCGGTGTTGGTGGCCGGATACGCCTTCTCCAGGCGCTGCGCGATCACGGACATCTCGGCTCGCGCCTGGGCGGCCGTCACTCCCGGCTTCAGCAGCGCCACGATGCCGTAGTTGTGATTCCGGCGCTCCGGATTGTTGGTATCGATGGCGGTGGGAAGCCAAAGATCCGCCGCTATCATTTCACCGAGTTTGTGCGGGACCACGCCGACGATGGTGCGTGGGACGCCGTCCACTGTTAGTGAGCGCCCGACGGCCGAGGGGTCGGAATGAAAACGTCGCTGCCAGAATGCGTTGCTGATCAGGACCACGGGAGTGCCGCCGGGGCGATCCTCATCGGGCATGAAATTTCGGCCGGCTATCGGTTTGATGCCGAGCGCGGGAAGAAATTCCTGGGAGGCCGTGGCGGCAGAAACGCGCTCTGGCTCGCCCGCACCACTCACGTTGAGTCCGTATTCGGGAATCGTGAAGGCGGCTGCCATGTGCTCGAATGAGGTAGCTTGCTTTTTCCAATCCAGGTAGTCGGCGGCGCTGACGGGGAGTTGATCGAACCCCGATTTGAGTATCGTCCCCCAAATCATCACTACACGGTGAGGCTCTGGAACCGGCAGGGGTTTGAGCAGCACCGCGTTCACCATCGTAAAGATGGCGGTGTTGGGGCCGATACCCAGAGCGAGCGCCAGGACGGCAACCGCGCAATAGCCCGGGTTTCGCATCAGGGCGCGAAAGCCGTGGCGTAGATCTCGCCAAAAGATCCGCATCAGGCACTCCTATGAGGGGAGTAACGCCGATAGGCTCGGGATTGTTCCACTTTTGCCGGCAGAGTATCGCCATGCCCACGATTTGGGAGCGCTGCGATGACCGGTCGAAGTCTGTCAAGCCCGCAGGGAAAACGGCGCGGGGGTGCTTTCACGGCAAGCGACTTGGCGTTACTTCGCCAGGACCACCCGGCCCGCTCCGGGCTCCACCGAAGCAACGCCGTTGGTGCGCACGCGCACGATCACCACAAGAGCGGCCAGATAGAGCACGCCACCCAGGATCAGCGTCTGCATCAGCCCCAGATAGATGGCGAAGACCAGCGCGCCCACGGAGCCCAGCACGCTCGAAGCCGCATTCAACGACCACGCCCACCGAACGGATGGCGCATGCATCTCTTCCAATCGCTGCAACGCCGTCGGAAACGGCATCCCCATGACAAATGCCAGGGGCGCAATCAGCAGGACGGTGATCAGCATCTTCACTTGCCAGGGCAGCCACACCAGAGCCGAGAGCAGAGAGGACACCAACAGCGCCAGAATGGCCGCCAGGATCGCCACACAGCCCAACACTTTGATCAGCCGGCCCTCATCTTTCCCCAACATGCGCCGGCTGGCAGCGCTGCCCAGACCGCTCGCAATCAGCATGGAGAAGATCACCCCCACCAAGGCGCGTGTTGGCGAGCCCAGGAACAGCACGAATTTCTGAATCAGTCCGACCTCGATCAGAATGTAGCCTGCGCCGATGAACAGGAAAAACGGCAGAAAGTTGCGAGCCTTCGGGTCCTTCGGGAGGCGCGTACCCAGCACCAGCGGAGGTGCTACCAGGATCAACGCGGTGGCGAGCATGCTAATACCCATCAACCGGAACAGCAGCGGTACGGCCTTGTTGATCTTGAAGTCGGCGTTGTCCTGTTGCGCCGTCGTCAGGAACGTAATGAGGTCTCGCGGCTGGACCGTGTAGAAGAAGAATGGGCGATTGTCGCTGACCGGGCTGATGTCGAACGTGTACTTCCGCTCGTACTCTTCGGGATTGGCACTGTGGAGCAACTCGTAGAACTGGTTGTGGGTCTCGACGCCGGGCAGGTACATAGTCTCGGCTTTGGCTGCGGCGAAGAGCCCCTTAGCCCGGTCGATATCGGTCTGGTTGAACGGTTTACGAGAGAACAGAACGTAATCGGTGGCGCCCCATCCCTGGACGGTTCCGGTGCGCCCCACCATCACGTGCCGCCACGGTTCGCTCTCACCCAACTGGGTCAAGGCCTCGATTGCGAGCGAGACCAGGCGCAGCGATTCGCGCGGCGGCTCGAAGCCCCAGCGCGTAATCGATAGCACGCCATCGTCAGTGAGATGCGTAAAGTAGTCGTGGAAGGCGTCGGTGGTGTAAAGGTTGTTCTCCGACAACGCGAAGGCTCCGGCTGCTGTGGACGCCCACGTGTCCACCAGCGTTGCTTCCACTACCTGATACTTGTCCGTGCTGCGGCGAACGAAGCTGCGCCCGTCCTCGACATGGACTTTCACTTCGGGCCGTGCGTAGAGATGCTGGCTCAGTCCTGGAAACTTGTTCTGCATCACCGTCTCGGCGATGATCGGATTGATCTCGACAGCGGTGATGTCCTTACTTCCCGAAGCTAGTGCGCGCGCGACATCCCATCCGCCGCCGGGACCGATGATCAGCGCCTTGGCCCCAGGCCGGACCGCATACGCCAGGTAGAAGCCGTCTTCCGTGAGGTCGTGGCGATCGCTGCCCTTGAGATCGTCTAAGTTGCGGTTGAAGATGGCGGTGGCGGCGTCGGCGTCGATCTTGATGGTGTAGCGATGTTCCTCGGGGAGGTTCACCACGGCGATGCGCGAGAAGCTGTTCCACTTCACCCAGATTTCATTGGCGAGCGTCTGCCCTTTCGCGTGCCGCGGCTCCAGCACAGGCTGCCGGTAGTTGTAGATCAGAAGTGCGACCAGCACGAGCGCGAGGGCTACGCTACCCGCCCGACCCATGACGGAGCCCGCCATACTGTGCCAGACGGCAGCCGCGACGGCGAAAAAGACGGCCGATGCCACTACCGTGCTCGGGCCGCCAAACCAGTCGAGCAGTGGAATCAGAATCAGGCATCCGGCGGCGGCACCCGCCAGGTCGAAGAAGTACACGCGGTCGATTCGCTCGATAGTCTCCGAGATCGCCAGCGAAACGATCGTGCCGGAAATAAAAAAGGGCAGCGCGGTGGTGAAATAGACCAGCAGGTAGTTCCAGCCCGAAAGGTTATCGGGCTGCGCCAAAATCACGACCAATGCCAACACCACACAGAAGGTGTTGATTGCGCTAAGACGGCCCAGGCGTGAGAAGAGCGACCCCTTCCAGCCAGCCACCACATACGAGAAGACACCGCCGATCCCCAGTCCGAACAGTGCGATCGAGATCGCCAGGAACGCGAAGTGATAGTAAAAGACCACCGAGAAGATACGCGTGAGCGATAGTTCGAGCAGCAGAGTCGCGAGCGTAGTCAGAAAGACGCAGAGATAGATCTCGCGCCAATGATGAGGGGATGGTTTCACTGAGATCAACCTCCTATGTTACCGTGGCCCGGCGCGGCGCGACAGGCCTATCCTTCGGTATCATGCACGACGTTGCCGGAAAGGGCGAGGCGAACGGACTACTGAATCACGATCGGCACCGGATTGCTCACGGCGTCCGGGAAAGTCAGGCTCATGTACACCGTCCCGGTGTAGCCGTCCGGTACCTGCGCATTCACCTGGTAAAGGCCGGCGGCAGTGGGCGTCAGGCCTGCAAAAATGGGTGTGACCTGAATCCCCGCGATACCCGTGCCGAAGCTTACGGTTGCAGTGTCAGTGACGCGCGCCAGTGGCTCCGCGGAGGGCGCCGGCGCGCCGGTCGCCACTGCCGGACTAGTCGCCCCGAGGCCGATACAATAGATGGTCAGGAAGTCGCCGGCATGGGCGGGGTGGCTGCCATCCGGCAGGTTCACACTGCCATCCTGGTTGACAACCGCGATGATCCGGGGCGCCACGTTGCCCACGTTGACCGAGACGATGTTGCTGCTCAGGTTGTCGCGTTGCACCTGCACCGAAGCGGTTCCAAGGGCAGTGTCCACAGGCATCTGAAACGCCAACTGGCCGTACGAAGAGTAGAAGAGGGGAGCGGGGTTGCCGTTCACGGTGATCGTGGCGCCGCCGACGGAGTTGGCCAATGGGGGCGCTTGACCCGAGGTGAATGCGTTGAAGGAAAGCTGCTCTCCCTTCACAATCATGATGTCGCCGGGAGAGACGGTGTCGCCGGGAACAAATGTGCCGTTGTCGAGCACGCCCTGGAAATAGATCAACGGCGCGCCCTTATCGACTATCTGGAGATCCACAGGCACTTTGGTCGGCGAGTTGATCGCGTTCGAAGCGATCGTGATGGAGCCCTGATTGTCGCCAACTGCCAGCCCTGTGGGATCGATGGAAGTAAACGCTGGTACAAGAGTATCGGGCTTGATCCACGACCCGCCGGCGAGCGTGACAGTTCCCGGCGTCAGGGTGCCCTGCCCGGCGTTCACGAGCGAAACAATCGGGTCGAAAGGATAGACGAGCGGCGGCGCACCCACAGCCAGCCGCAGGTTGATCGAACTGGGTACTGCCTGAGCGATCGGCTGAGTGGTGAGATGCATCGTGACCGGAATGGTGACGTTCTCCGTCGAAGTCGGCGACCCACTGGTAGTCACCGATCCGGTGTAGGTGCCCTCCGCCATATCGGCCGTCGGCTGCACGTGAATGCGGTAAGGATAGACAAAACGGAAGCTGCCGGTCCCTTCGAGCGAAAGGCTCAACCAGCGATTGCCATCCTGCGTGGTGGTGCTGGTAGTCACCGCATGATTGGTGGTGATGTGGAGATCGGCCGCGGACCCTGGGGCAACATACACGTCCTCATTTCCCACGCGCACCGTAACGGTGATCGTCTGCGGCGCATCGATGGTGGTGCTGTCCGCAGTTACGGTAACGATCCCGGTGTAGGTTCCCGCTGCCAAACTGCTGGTGTTCAGCGCGAAATTCAGCGGAATGCAGGTGCCTGCGTTGGTAGTGCTCTGGCACGTGCGCGAGGTGCCCACCGAAGCCGTCAACCACGTAACGGACGCAGGAACGCTGGCTGTCAAACTTAGCGATCCGTTTCCGTTATTGTAGGCCTCCACCGTCTGTGGCGGAGCAGATCCGCCAGTGGCTACCGCAATGGGACCGACCGTGCTGGAGACAAGGCGCAACATGGGCGCGGCGCCCAGCAACGGTAGAAATGTAAAAAAGACGAAGGCAGATAAGATTCGAGTTTTCAGACCCACTCCAAAGCACCCTTTTTGTAAGCCCATATGTAACCGACCACCAGGATCGCGAGGAAGACTGCCACTTCAGCTACGCCGAACCAACCGAGTTCGCGGTACCTCACCGCCCAGGGAAATAGGAATATAGTTTCCACATCGAAGATCACGAACAGGATGGCGATGATGTAGAAACGAACCGTGTAGCGGCCGCGCGAATCGGATGCGGCCTTGATGCCGCATTCGTAGGCTTCGAGCTTGGCTAGGAACGGGGCCGAGGGCCGTATCAGCTTGGCGACTATGATCGTGACTATGGGGAAGAGGATCGCGATTACCAGAAAAATGAGAATCGGAACATAGCCGCTCGGCATGGCAACAATATAACATGAGGAACTCGTCGGCGTTTACGACAAGACCCCACTTCGTCCTTCGGATCCTGTTATAAAATTATTTCAGATCTGAAATGCGTAAACTCGGCATGTTACTCGCGGCGGCGCTGATCGCGGGCACCGCTCCGGGTCAGACCGCGGCCCCACGCGTGTTCGAAGTTGCCTCGGTGAAACCCGCGGCACCGTGCTGCGCTGCCGGCCAATGGCGGGAAAGCAAGGCCGGCGACGATCGCATCGATTTCCGATACGTTACCTTGCGATACTGCATCGCTTTTGCCTATCAAGTGAAGGAATACCAGGTCTCCGGACCCGCCTGGCTCAACGAGCTGCGGTACGATCTCGTTGCCAAAGGACCGGAGGGAACGCGCCACGAACAACTCCCGGCGATGATGCAGGCGCTGCTGGCCGAGCGTTTCCGAGTCGAGTTGCACCGGGAGAAGAGGGATTTCAGCGTCTTCGCGTTGCTGGTCGGCGCCAGTGGACCGAAACTCAAGGAGTCGCCTGAGGAGCCCCAAGTAGAGGGCGCACGCTTCGGCATCAGCATGTCCCCCTCGGGCGTGGGGCGCATGGAGGTGAGGCACGGCGATATGACGGCACTGGCCAACTCGCTGCCCCGCCTGGTAGGACGTCCGGTGGTGAATCTCACGGGGTTGAATGGCAGGTACGATTTCGATTTGGAATTTTCGCCGGAAGACGCACGCGGAATGGTCATGCCCCAATCGGCTGGAGGCGACGTTCCGGCGGCTTCCGAATTCGGCTCCTCGATCTTCAATTCGATTCAGCGAATCGGGCTGAAGCTGGAAGCACGGAAGTCTGCGCTGGATACCATCGTAGTGGATCGCGCGGAGAAAATCGCCACCGAGAACTGAGGCGGCGAGGGCAGACCGGACCCGCCCCGTACTGGTCGCGGCAGTGAATGAAGAGACACCCCGCGCCTATATCGAAGTCAAGATTCCCGAGCGAGCTTCTTTGGGGATTGTCAAGGTGCCTGCCCGATCTGCGGCCCGGAGCTGACGTTCGGCCCGGATTTCAACCTGACTTTGGGTGCCGAGTCGATGGTTCCGGGCTTTGATTCGGATCCCCTTTAGTGACTTCTCCTGGAGCCGTTGCTCCCAGCGTTGAGGCCAAGTCCGCGCTTCGTGGCGGATCATGCGGAACCCCTTCGCCAACGGAGACCCACGCGAACTAATTCTCCACCGGCACGCGCTCCACATGATCGATGACAATCACTGGCATCGGGACCTTGCGGTTTTCCAGTCTCAGGCCTAACTGAGCTTCCACCGCGTCAAAAAATGACGTGCCTGTAGAACCATCTGCGCCTGCAATGGAGGCATTCAGCCGGCCCGCGGGGGTCCAATCCAGCTTGAATTCGAAAGAGCCCTTCATGTCGGTCTGATCGACCACCGGAACGCCGTGAATGTAGCCAGGCGCCATATTCGGAATGGCATCGGCGAGATCGCGCATGGTCATGTGCTGGCAAACCACATGCTGATCCCCAGGGGTTCCCTGCCCCGGACGGCACCGGTCTTCCGCGATCTTGGCCGTCTCGGAAGGCTGCATTTTGAGACCACGCTTGGAGACAACCATGGCGTAGACGGCCGTAGGCTTCTGCTCCTCATGCGTCGCCAGCTTGAGCCGATCCGCCAGCAGCGTCCGTACCATGAGGCGGAGCTGATCCTCGGGCGTGGTCGGAGCCGCCTTGGCGATCACATCGTAGCGGTCGACGGCGAGCCAGCCGGGGGCGCCCTCGAGCGAACTATCGGGAATGTGATATGCCGCCGTGATCAGCAGCCTCAGCGGAACGTTGCGAACGGTGACTTGGCCCGATCGAAAGTCGACGTACATTTCCTGTGCGCCGGATTTGTTAATCTTGACCTCCGCCACATCGAACGAAGGCAGTGTAGACCCGCTTTGCGCGAAGCCGGAAATCGCAGAGAAGAGGAACAGGAGGGTTCGGCCAGTTCGGAGCATGATATAAAACTCGCTAAAGGAATTTGGCTGATTGGCACCAGCTTACCAGTAAATACGGCGGTAGACCCTTTGCGGACGCGCGAAAAAAGTGATCAGGCGCAGGTAAACCTCCGCCCGGTACATCTCGTCTACACCGATGAAATGGAGCCGAGCGCGACCTGCCCGCCGATCCCAGCCGCGGCCGCCATGGATAAGCCTGTCCCCGAGCTGCAGGATTTCGACGAGGTCGTGCGAGTCTACTGGCCGAGGGTATTTCGATTCACCCTGGCCACGTCCCGTGATCGCGACGTGGCCGAAACGGTGACGCAGGAGTGTTTCCTGCGAGCCTATCGGGGGCGCGACAGCTTCCGCGGCGAGTCGAGCCTGCAGTCGTGGCTGATGCAAATCGCCATCAATCTGGTTCGCGACTTTACCCGGAGCCGCCGGCTGCAGTTCTGGAAACGGGCGCAGTTCTCGGCATTGGATCTGGAATCGGCCAGCGACTGGATTCCGGATAGCGGCCTCTCGCCGGAAGCCAAGGCCGTGATGCGCGAACAGGTCACGGCAGTATGGCGCGCCTCCACCAAGCTGTCGGAAAGGCAGCGAACCGTATTTCTGTTGCGCTTTGTCGAAGAGATGGCCCTGACCGAAATCGCCGCGGCTACCGGCATGCAGATCGGGACCGTAAAAGTACATCTGTTCCGTGCCCTGCAATCGGTGCGCGAGCGGATGGGGGAGACGAAATGAACCGGCATCTGTCTTCGGAACAGATCTGCAGGTGGGTCATGGGAGAGCAGGGCGCGGCGGAGAACGAGCACCTGGTGCGATGCTCGAAATGCCGTGAGGAGTTGGAGCGGTTCGAGAACGTGCTGGCAAACTTCCAAAGTTCCGTGCGGCACTGGAGTGACCGGTACGCGGCTGGCGTGCGAGTCCGTCACGAGCCCGTGCGCACCCATGGAGCGCGGCGATGGGTCTTGGCGGCAGCCGCAGTCCTGGTTCTGGTGATGGTTCCGGCGTACCAGAACGTTCGCGAAAAGAAGCGTGCCGCGGAGCAGGCGGCTGCGGATGCGATCCTTATGGAACGCGTGGAAAGCGCGGTATCGCGTACCGTTCCGCGTCCGATGGAGCCATTGATTGAGCTGGTATCCGGGCCATCGAGCCTGACAGAAGGAAGCGATAAGAGACCATGAGACAACGAATTTACCGGATGGGGTTGCTGACGATTCTGGCGGGCGGGGCGGCCGTTGCCCAACAGGCTCAGTTGTACTTTCAACAGCCGACCGGACCGGGGCAACCGGCAGGACGCGGGCAGGTACAGCTCCGTCAGTTTCTGAATCAGTTCAGCTCCTCGATGAGACTGAACGGCGGCGGGCAAGGCCGATGGTGGAGCAATCCGCAGACGGTGGAGTATCTGGGATTGACCGCCGATCAGGTGAAGAAGATGGACGACATCTTCCAACAGCATCGCATTCAGCTCATCGATCTCAACGCTACGGTCGAAAAGGAGGAGGCGATTCTGGATCCTCTGGTGCAAGCCGATCAGCCAGACGACGCCAAGGTGCTGGCGCAGATCGATCGCGTGGCGCAGTCGCGCGCCGACCTGGAGAAGGCCAATTCGCGGATGCTTTGGTCGGTACGGCGGGTCCTCACGCAAGAGCAGTGGAAGAAACTGCAGGCATCGCCGAAGGCCCGAAGGCTGTAGTCTGAGCGTCCGTGACGGAAAGACTCTTCTTTACCGCGCCAACAATCCGGTCGACGCTTTCGGCCCTCCAAGAACTCCGGGCCGCCGCTCGTTATTCGTGACGTAGCGCTTCCATCGGGTCCACCCTGGCGGCACGCACTACCGGCACGTACGAGGCCAGCATCGCGACCAACGCCATCGAGGCACCTCCCAGAGCCAGCGGCCAGATGCTCCCAAACTGCAAGCCTTTCACCAGATTTGCGGCGAGCGGTCTGCTCCATAGGACCATCGCCGCCCCACCCAACAGGCCCGCACACACCATTCCCAGAGCGTCACGCATCACTAGCCGGACCACGTCGCTGGCCTTCGCGCCGAGCGCCATCCGAACGCCGATCTCGTTGGTCCGCCGCACCACCGTGTACGCCAGCAGTCCGTAGAGCCCGACCCCGGCGAGAACGGCGCCTAATCCGCCAAAGAACTCCGAGAGGGTCGCGATCAGGCGTTCCGGGACGATCGTGGCGTCCACGTGCGCGCCCATTGTCATGACTTTTCTTACCGGCACGGACTTCAAAGCTTCCCGTACAGCCTGCCGCGCGGCCGGGGCCACGGACCCGGGATCCACGCTGGTGCGCAGCTCGAAGCGGTCGCTCAGACGGCTCTCCTGGAACATGTTGAAGTACATGGCGCGATTGGGGCCGTCCTGGATATGGTCCAGCTTCACGTCGCCGACCACACCGACGACCTCGTAGGGCTGGTCATCCCCGAACCAGCCGCCGGAGCGCGGGTCCCGATCGATTCTCACCAGCTTGCCGATAGCATTGCCACTCGGAAAATAAAGCTTCGCCATCGCCTGATTGATGATCGCCACGCGCGGCCGCCCAACATCGCGGAAGTCAAAGTCGCGGCCGGCGATCAGCGGGATGCCCATCGTCTCGAAATATCGCGGCGCCACCCAAACTACCGCCGTCCAGCGGCGATCTTCATAGCGTTCCACGTGCTCGTCAGTGGCCATGAAGCGTGCACCCGACCCGCAGCCTTCGAGTGGGACGCAGCCGCTGATGGATGCGGAGCGAACTCCGGGGATCGCCTCGAAACGTGCCAGCAAGTCCTGATATGGCGCCGCCAATTGCTCGCGCTTGTACCCGCTGCGCCATGGATCGAGCTGCACCACGAGCACGTGAGCGCTGCGAAAGCCCAGGTTGAAGGTCCGGAGGTGCGAAAGGTGGCCTAGAAACACCGACGCCGCGGTCACCAACAAAATCGAGAGCGCCACCTGGGCTGTGACCAGACCCCTTCCGAACAGCCGCCAGAACCAGGTCTCGCCACCGTGTCCGGTCTGCCGTAACGCGGAGGCCGGGCCCGACCGGAAGGCATACCAGGCGGGCGCGAGACCGAAGAGGAGCCCCGTGAACAGGGCGATCCCGGCGGTGAATAACACCAGGTGGAGATCGGGCGTGACCTCAACATCGACGTGCTGCCACACCAACCCGCTGGCCATGATGCGTACCAGCACGCCCGTTAGGGTGTACGCGAGCACTACACCCACCAGGGTTCCAGCACTCGAAAGCAGCACCGATTCGGTCAGCATCTGCCTCACCAGCCGGCCTCGGCTGGCGCCCAGACCCACCCGCACTGCCAGTTCCCGTTGCCGTCCGGCTGACTTGGCCAGCAGCAGGCTCGCCATGTTGATGCAGGCGAGGAGCAAGAGCAGTCCCGCGGCTGCCATAAGCAGAATCAGCGATTTGCCATAGATGTCGCGGATCCGTGTGAGACCGGCGGCCGCCGGTTCCAGCTCCACTCTTTTTTGCAGGATCCTCGGGTTTCGATTTCGCGCGAAGCTCTGCTCGGCCAAGGGATGGTAGAGGACGTTGACCTCAGCCTGCGCCTGCGCCAGAGGCGCCTCCGGCTTCAACCGGCCTAGAATCACGAGTCCAGGTTTCGCGCACGGCATCCAGACATCCGTCCGATTTCCCACTCGGGTTCCCGTGTACGCTTTGGGCGCGACCCCCACGATGGTCTTGGGGACGTCCTCATACCAGATGCGTTTGCCGATGGCATTGGGGTCGCGGTGCAATCGGGTGTCCCAGAAAAACCAGCTCACCACCACGACATCTCCATCACCGCTTGCCGGTACGTCATCGGGATCGGTAAGGCGGCCGATCGCAGGCTTGAGTTCGAGGACCTGGAAATAATTCCCCGGAATATTCTCGAGGATCAGCGGCTCCATTTCAGAGCCCTCCGTCCGGATGGCGGCAACGTTGTTGAACGACATGCCGGTCATGGCTGAGAAGACGTGATTGGCGTTGCGGAAGTGCTCAAATTCGTCCCACGACCAATAGCCGTCGTCTCGCGGATCATCAGGATAAGACCACAGAAACTGCACGAGCTGCTCCGGATGTGCGACGGGCAAAGGCCGCAGCATGATGGTGTAGAGCAGGCTGAAAATGGCGGTATTGGCGCCGATGCCTAACGCCAGGGAAAGCACCGCCGTAGCCGTAAAGCCGGGACTTCGCCGCATCAGGCGCAATGCGTACCGCACGTCGTTCCAGAGCATATTTTCCTTAGAGTGCCACGGGCGGGGCAAAGTTCCTGATGGATCGGTGAACTTCCCCACATATCTGGGTTATAGTTGGTTCTACCGATGTCGTTACTCCGGCCCCTTGTCCTCGGTTTCCTCTTGGTGACTCCCTGTTTCGGCGCCACTTTTGGAACCGTCGTAGCGCACGCCCAGCCACTCGCCGATCTGGCTATCGATGAGGCCCGCAAACGCCTTTACCTGGTCAACACCGCCTCTAACCAGGTCGAAGTCTTCACCACCGGCACCAACCCGCCTAAGCTTTCCACAACTATCGCGACCGATTCCACCCCGCTCGCCATCGCCATCTCGCCCTCGGGCAAGGCGCTCTACGTGGCGTGTTACGGAGCCTCCGCGCTAGACGTCGTCGATCTGACCTCAGCCAACTTCACGACACGGCGCATCACTTTGGCGGCCAGTCCGGAGGGCGTGGCGGTCGGTTTCAATGAGAAAGTCCTTGTCAGCACCATCGGCACGGGTAACGGACAGGACGTGCTGGTCACCTACGATCCCACGGCGGACGCCGCGCACGCCCTACAGGCCATCGCCATCGCACCGGGAGCACCCTCCGCGCCTTCCCTGCCTCCTCCGGGCGGCGTCATGGCGTTGGCCAGTCACGCTCGCCTGCAAGCTTCCCAGGATGGGCGGACCATCGTCGGAGTACACGAAGGCACCACTACGCGCACCGCCTTTGTTTTCGATGTGCCTTCGTCGACCGTGCTGTCCAGCCGGATTGTGCCGGCGATCTCGCCGGTAGTGGCCGTATCGCCGGATGGGTCGCGGTTCCTCACGGGTCCGCTCCTGTTCGAGACCGCCTCGATGCTGGTATTGGCGCAACAGAATACGTCCAACTCGCCGTTCGTCTTTCCCTCTGGCAGCACCTTCAATACGCAGACGGTGCAGGGGGGAGCGGTCTTTGCGCAGACCCCGACCGGCCCGGCCCTGATTACGGCCTACAACATTGTCCCGGTCGCGTCTCCCGCAGCGAAATCGAATACCGCCGAATTGCTGTTCAACTCGCCTGACAATCTGCTGATCCAGCTCGGCTTGCAACTCCCGGAAAATCTCGGTGGGAAGATGGCGATCACCTCGGACAGCGCGACCATCTACGCCATTTCGCAATCCGGCTTCATGGTGCTGCCCATCGGCGCGTTGCAGCAGTCGCCTCTGGCAATTCCCGATTCCAATGTCGCCCTGCTGGCGTTCGATCAGTGCGGCGTCACGGCGTCCCAAAACTCCGCCGTGATCCCGGTGCGCAACATGGGAGGCAGAACACTGACCGCGACCGCGCAGGTGCTCAGTTCTACTGCGACGTCGGCCACCGTAAGGGTGACTGGCCGGTCGTATGGCGGCGATGTCACGGCGCAGTTTAACTCCGCGGCCGCACGCAGCCTCGGAACCGTTACACCGGACCAATTGCTGATCCAATCCGCGGAGGCCGTCAACATCATCCCGACTGTGCGAGTCTTCCAAAACAACCGCAACTCCGAGGCACGCGGCACGATTATCCCGATCGACACCGGCGCGGGCGCCCTGGGGCTCTCCGACATGCTCGCCGACGCCGTGCGACAGAAACTCTACATCGCGAATCCGGGACTGAATCGCATCGAAGTCTTCGACATGCAGCAGCAACAGTTACTGGCGCCGATCGGTGTGGGCCAGTTGCCCGTCTCGATGGCGTTCGGCAGCGACGGCAATACACTCTACGTCGCCAACAGCGGGGGAGAGAGCATCAGCATTGTGGATCTGAATCAGGACGCGGTCACCGGGAAGGTCAACTATCCGCCGATTCCGTTCAACGCATCCTTCGCGATCATCACGCCGACCTTGATGGCATCCAGCGAGCGCGGACCGCAAGTGCTCATGTCGGATGGCACGCTTTGGAAGATCGTGGCCGGGAGTTTGGTGCCACGGACACTGAATGCGGATGTCTTCGGCACGGTGCGCACCATCCCCGGCCCGGTGCAGACCAT
Organism: Bryobacteraceae bacterium; assembly: GCA_035295745.1. GTDB lineage: Bacteria > Acidobacteriota > Terriglobia > Bryobacterales > Bryobacteraceae > JAIQFL01. Next base: position 34,856 of record DATGIL010000033.1, read on the forward strand.
GGCGCCGACACCGGACGGTGCGTATGTGCTGCTGCTCTCGGGGACAGGCGTGGGCTATCTGTACGATGGAAGCGTGGACGACTTCGTGACGTCGCGACAAGTGATTGCGACGCCGATCGCGGGCTACTATGGGCCGATTTCCGCAGGACCGGGCGGCCAATATTTCCTGGTGGACGATCAGATTCTGAATCAGGCGCTGACGGCGGTTGGTTCTTCTACGTCGGGCCGTCCGATTTCGGCCGTCACAGCCGTGAGTGCGAGCAGTTTCGCGCGATTCTCGATGCCGATTCGCGCCAGCGCTTCGGTGGCGCCCACAGACGCTGGGTTCGTGGAACTAGTGGACGCCACCACGCAACGGACCACAGCTACGGCCAACGCGCTCGAAGGGCCTTTGAGCGTCGTGACCGGGACGGTGAGGGCCAACGTGAGCGGACGGACGATGACGCTGGATTCGACCGCAAGCACGGCGTATGTTCTGACGACCTCCGGCCTGAGCGTCATCCCGATCAGCGGCACAACTTCCGCGCAAAACACGCCGCAGTTAGCGGGCACAGCGGTGGTGAATACGGCCAATCTCACGGCGTCAATCGCACCGGGCGGGCTGATTTCGATCGTAGGAAAGAATCTGGCGGCCACCGGGACATCGTCCGGGACGCCCCTGCCTTCCATTTTGGGGGGCACCTGCATCACCCTAAACAACGTGCCGATTCCGCTGCTGGCGACTTCTCCCACACAGGCCAATGCGCAGGTTCCATTTACCCTGGCGGCAGGACGCTATCCGCTGGTGGTCCGCTCGATCGCCAATCAGGTGGCATCCGCGACCGCCAATGTGACGGTGGCCCGGTACGCACCGGCGATTTTCTTCGACACGGATGGGCCCGCCATTCTTCACCAGGACGGGACTCGCGTTAACAAGGACCATCCGGCGTCACGGGATGAGCCGCTGACGATTTATGCCACGGGTCTCGGCGTAACCACCGGTGGGAAGGTGGCGACCGGTAATCCGTCACCTTCCAATCCGCTCGCCGTCACGGCTCCCATCCAGCTCTTTTTCGGCAATCCGACGATCAGCGATGCCGGAGTGATTGTGGACTGGAGCGGGCTCGCACCGGGATTGATCGGGGTCTACCAGATCAGTTGCCGTATCCCTGGCACGCACTTGAAGGGCAACGCGCTGCCGGTAACCATCCGCATTGGCGGCATCAGCAATCCAACCACAGGCCCGACAGCAGCCGTGGTGTACGTGAATTGAGCCCTGGTCTTGGTGAAAAATTGCACCCCTCCGTTAGCATCAGTATGAGTACCTTGGTGAAACTCGCGTACTAGCGTCAGGAACTATAGCGGTCGGAAGGTGATTTGGCTTAAAGTGTTAAGTGATCGGAAGTGTGAGGAGCCATGCGTTTTATCAGAGTAGCCGCATTTATTTCCATAGCGTTGCTGTCCCTGGTTTCGTGCAATCGGGACCCCAATGTCGCCAAGCAACGCTATCTGGAAAGTGGGGACAAGTTCTTTGAAAAAGGGCGCTATAAAGAAGCCCGCATTAAATACATCAACGCCCTCCAGAAAGACATGCGGTTCGGCCCGGCGTACTATGGCCGCGGTATGGCAGAGTACAAGCTGGGTTCGCTGGTACCGGCCGTGTTCTCGTTCCGGCGAGCCGTCGAACTCCTGCCCGAGGATCAGCCGCACCATTGGGACGCCAGAGCGAAGGTAGCCGAAATCCTGCTGGTTGCCGGAAAAGACAAAGAGGAGTTTCTGAAAGAGGCGAAAGAGAATTGCGATAAACTCCTCAAACACGATCCGAATTCCTACGAAGTCCACCGTCTGCTCGGAATCTGGAACTTCGACGAAGCCATCGCAGCTCAAAAAATCAAGGACCTGCCGAGCTTTAACAGTTTCATGGACGCAGCCGTCGTGGAATATCGGAAGGCCGAGGAGATCAAACCCGGACAGATCGGTCTGGAATTGCAGTTGGCGGCAGCGTTGCGAATGAAAAATGATCTCGCTGGCGCCGAAGAGATCTACCGTAAGGTGCTGGAGAAGGACAAAACGCTCCGGGCCGCTTATGTCGATATGTACACGCTCTACCTCACGGAGAGAAAGATTCCAGAAGCGGAAGCGATCCTGAAAACGGCTATTCAAAATAACCCCAAGCAGTACGATTACCTGATCATGCTCGCCAGGCAGTATGCCGCGCAAAAACGCAACACTGAGATGTTGGCCGTGCTGGATCAAATCCGATCCCATGCCAGCGAATTTCCGGATGCATACCTCGTGGTAGGGGAATTCTATCTCCGGCTGGGGGAAGGTGACAGTGCCATCAAGGAGCTTAAAGAGGGGGAGGCGAAGGATTCCAAAAGAAAGCTCATCTATGAGAAGGCCATCATAGAGGTACTGATGCGGCAAGGGAAGAGAAGCGAGGCCGCTGACCGGAATTCGGCGATTCTCAAGGTGGATCCGAACGATACGTTCGCGAAGGGCCTGGCTGCTTCCTTCCTCATCGACAAGGGCGATATCAATAAGGCGATTATTGAACTGCAATCGGTGGTGACCAGAGCACCGGACAATGCTTCTGCCAGGTTCAACCTCGGCCGGGCATACGCGGCTCAGGGCAAAATTGAAGAGGCGCGCCAGATGTTCCAAAAGGCCATCGAACTGCAACCCGGCAACACGCAGGTGCGGCTGTCCCTGGCTTATTTACAGGTCACGCACGGGGAATACGAGCCTGCGATTAAGACAGCGCAGGAGGTTCTGGCCTTTGATCGCGGCAACGTCAACGCGATGTTGGTCGAGTCTGCCGCATTGTTTGGGCAGAAAAAGTTTCAGGAAGCGCGCAACCTGTTGGACATGATGGCGAAGACTTACCCCACTTCGCCGGACGTGTATTTCGAGTTAGGGCTCGTCGATCTCGGAGAGAATAAATACAAGGATGCGGTGGCGAGTTTCCAGAAATCCTATGATCTTAATCCAGCCAACCCGCGCGGATTGATGGGAATCGTCGAAACGGACATGGCGCAGAGCAAGTCCGAAGATGCGTTAACGCTGTTGCAGACCGAGGCGGAAAAGGCCCCGAACCGCCTGGAATTCCGCGTCGCGCTCGCCAAGACGGCGGTCCGCGTGGGCAAGTTCGATCTGGCGATTCAGGAATACCAAAAAGTGCTGGCGGCCCTGGATAAGAACTCGCGAGACCGGGGTGGTCTCTATTTGCAGCTTGGCGAGACCTACCGGCGCAAGGGCGATGATGTCAGCGCGATCGCTGCTCTTGAAAAGGCGCGCGAAGCATTGCCTGAGAATAGCTTGGTATTGACGACGCTGGCGCTGACTCTAGACCACGCCGGTAAAGTTCCGGAGGCCAGGCAAGTTTACGAGGCCGCGATTAAGTTGGATCCGTCCAACGGAGTCGCGCTCAACAACCTTGCATTCCTGCTTGCCGAGCACAGCGGCGACCTGGACGACGCTCTAACTAAGGGTACGCGTGCGAAGCAACTCCTGCCGAATCTGGCGGAAGTCTCGGATACGTTAGGTTGGATCTATCTGAAGAAGTCCCTGAGCGATGATGCGGTTCGGATCTTTGGAGATCTGGTGAGCAAACACCCGAACGAATCCACGTACCGATATCATCTCGCGATGGCCCTGAATCAGAAGGGAGACAAACCGCAAGCGATCAAGCAGTGCCAGGAAGCGCTGAAGAATAGCCCGAGCAAGGACGAGCGGCAGAAGATTCAAGATCTGCTCAGTCGTCTGACCGGCGCTTAGATCGCAGAAATGTAGCAGATTCTTTGGGCAGGAAACGCGCCGTTCCTTCTCAAATCGGCACTAAGGGTACCGGTCTTTTCACTTGGAATCAGTAGTTTCCGAGACTAAAACGGGTACTTCAGCACCCGACTTCTCTTGTGGATCCGCTCACGCGGCTTGCGCGCGCAGGCGGAGCGCTGCACCCTCGGCAAAATCCTGCACCTCCAGCGGTGGGGCAGGCGCTTTCGCCTGCCAGACGCTTGCGGGCGCTACCTAGCCGGTGACGCGACTCGGACGATATCCCGGTCTCGAGTTGATCCGCAATTTCTTTCCGGGATCGCTGGTGATCTCGATCAGAATCTTTCGGAAACCCTCGTTCGGATTGGCCGCGGGATAATACGTGACCGTATAGGAATTCCCCAAATCTTCACGGATGCTCTCGAAGGCTTCCACCTGGCGCTGCCAGGTCTTCGCCCAATACGCTTTGCCCCCGGTGCGCGACGTGAGGCGTTTGAAAACCCCACTCGAAATGGGATCCTTGTTTACCTCGTTGGTAGAGATCACGTAGATCGGGATGCCCTCATCCTCCGCCACTGCGCGAACGTCGTCGGGAGCAACCATGCTGGCATTGTCGGGACCATTCGAAAAGACAATCACCACCTTGCGGCCCGGGACCTTGGCAGCGTCGCGCAGCGTCAGCAAGAGGGCGTTGTACAACGCGGTATCGTCGCCCGCCACCGACTTGCGGAGTCCGGCGATGGCCTCGCCGTGCTCCCTGGTGAGAGTAGCCCCGCGCGACAGATTGCGGCTGAACGTGTAGACCGCCACCGAATCGGCGCGATCCAGACCGCGCACGAAGTCGGCGATGGCGTCTTCGGCATACACGAAACCGCGATACATGAAATTGCTGGTGTCGAAGAGGACGAAGACGTTGGTTCCCACGAAGGCGTCGGGGCGGTCCATGCCCGGAAGAGCATCCTTTTTGGCGTCCAGTAGCGGATGCGTCGAGCCGTCCTCCGCCACCGACACCGGGGCGTCCGTGCCCGAGGCGAAGGTCGAGATCTTCTGCAAGATGCCGTCCTCATAGATCCGGAAGTCGGAAGGCTTCAGGCTATTGACGTACTTGTTCTTGTTGTCGGTCACCTGGAAGCTCAACACCACCATGTTGACGTCGACTTTGACTCGGAAGCCGGGCCGCTGGTTGTCTTGCCCCCGCAATAAGGTGGCGCTGGCGGCCATTCCGATGAGTTCTCGTCTCGAAATTTTCATCGTAGTTTTTACCGAGGATCCTGCAAGGAAGCTTTCGTTTCACCCGCGAGAGCGGCCCTCGATCGGGCGCGCACATCATCACCAACAGATCGCAGCGACTTCAACAACGCCGGCCAATCCTCCAGGTGCGATGCGAAAATCTGTTCCACCAGTTTCTGCGTCCATTCGGGAATGCGCACATTCAGCTCGGCCGGCGACATGCTGAGTTCGTCCGCCAGCGCCACCCAGTAAAGCGTGTTCGACTCCCAGCTCTCCGCCATGATCCGGCTGGAGTAGCCCATCAGTGCCGGGAAGGTACGCAGATTTTCGAGATCGGGCTCCCAGGAGTTCGCCAAGGTCGGCTTGGGAGTCCCAAAAGCGCGCGATATGGCCGGGTAGTTCACGCCTACCGACGACTCACCTAGCTGCTTCATCTCCGCAAGCAGACAAGAGGAATCGCTGGCTCGCTTGGGCGCCAGTTCACGGGCCACCGAGAACATCTCGGATGGCGTGACCCGATCCAGCGCTTCCTTGACGTTTCCTTCTTCCAGCAAGTGCCCGACACTGGCGGTACGAGCCGGCGCTGCGAACATTCCCAACGCCACCAGTAGTTGATTGCGCAAATCGGAATCAAAAGCCGCTTCGGCCATCAATTCGCGCCCGTAGCGCAGATGGAGACCGACCCAATGAATCTGCGCCGGTGTGATGTTCCACCATCGCGGAATCTTCGCGCTCAGGATCATTTGTGGGACCAGATCGCCCCAGATCAGCGCCTGCGTCTGCGCCGGAATCAGGAAATTCTGTTCAGCTTCGGCGAGCGCGTAGGGAAGCGCCGAGAGCGAGCCCACCAACCTGCCTCCGGCGTTCGACGGCCAGCCGGTTCCAAACGTCTCGGTGGGCCGCCAGGTATGAGAACTCCCCTGCATCCCCAGGAAATCATGACTGCGCACAAACACAGGATTGGTATACAGGATCTGTGCACCCGGCGGCGCGTAATGCGCGTAGTTAAACGCCAACAAGGTGTCTCGCAGCAGCGGCGCCAGGAGACCGCGAATCTCCTTCAGCTTCTCGGCATCGCCGGCGGCCTTTTCGATGCTCGACCGTAGGTTGAGCTTGCGTTCCGCATCGATGTGGCGGTCCGTCCAGTAGCCGAAGCCCATGGCATTCTTTTCGTTGGCCGAGAGAGTGGCGCGGGGAGGCTGAATCTCGCTGATCCGGGAGGCCAATTTGGCCACCAGCGCAGTGTTCAGTTTCTCGCCCTTGCCAATCGCGTCGAGGTGATCGGCGAGCTGGAACAGCACATCCAGCGAGATGATTCGCTGGGCCTCTAGAATCCGCCCAAACTCCTGCTCGATCGAATCCCGCACTTCGGCATTGTCCGACTCCGCGGCGCCAGCCAACAAGTCGAGCATGCGCTCCTGCGTCGCGCCTTCGGCGCCCCCCGTTTTGGGAGCTGCAGCCAGCAGCAGCTTGACACTATTGCGGCTGGAATCGAACAACTCGCGCTCGCTGCGTACCCCAGCGAACGAGCTCATGATCCCGGAGAAAACAGCATCCGCCTGCGACTCCGGAATCGTTTGCTGGCGCACGAAGATCTGCCAGAGTCCGATCAGCGCCTGGAACGAGCCAGCCATATCGGAACGGAACAGCGGATTGCTGATCTTGTTCATCGATTCGGCGGTATCGAGGAACTGGTTGATGGACTTATCGCTGAGACTGCGCGATTCGGCGAAGATCGAGTATTGGCTCCCGTAATTGCGGTAGTCGCGCGCCAGCCGGTCGACCGTCGCTGCTTCCAGGGGAGTAGTTCGATTGCGGTCCAGATCGCTGACCGCCATAAAAATCTTCAGCGGCTCATTTTCCACCGCCTTGCGGCAGAGGGCGAACAGAGCCTCAAGAACATCGTCGGGCTCTTTCCAGGTATTCGCCAGGCGCGTGAGCTTACCATCGTACTTGCCCTGGGGATGATTGACGAACAGGTTCTTCCAAACTTCCAGGCTGCCCGGAATATGCGGCTTGCCATCGGGATTCAGGCGCAGGCGCGTAGTAAGCAGCATCATGTCCGTATTCGAGCGAAATACGGGACGGGCCGGGCCGGGGCTGGTGATCCGCCCGCGAACCGCGGTGTAAAAGCGCTTCATCCGCGAAGGATCCGTCAGATACTCCTGCACAGGGCCGTGGATCCGGGCAAGGGCGTCATACAAACTCGCGAGCCACCCGTCATCTTTGGCCATCAGCTTGTCGAAAAACTCCGCGCCTTTCTCAGGAGAGACGCCGGCAAGGTCAGTCCAGGCAGCCGTCGCGCGCGGTCCGCCGGGAATCACAGCCTTGCCGTCGCGGATTTCGAACATGCCGCCGAAGAAATCGAGCACGTGCGCGAACGCCTTCAGGCGGGTGTACGAGTCATTCTTGCGGAGCGCGTCGGCGGTTTCCCGGTCGAGCTTTGAAAGACCTAAGTACAGCCGGCAGACCGCCGGGTCGGACAGGAATGTCTCGAGAAAATCGACTGGCTCCTTGGCGTTTCCAATCCAATAGTCCGTGCCGAAGATTACCGTGACTTGCGACGGGTGGTAATCGTAGGTAAACGGCCGATTGGTGCGGAGGGCCTGTTCCAGGTCATTGACCGGGAATCCCGAATCGGTTGTGAGAAACGCGCGCGCCGCGTTTACGGTCTCCAGCACTACTTCCGATCCGCATCCTCCTCGCATCCGGAAGCCCAGGATTCGGATCAACTCCGCAACTGTAGTCGACTCGCAGTTTTCGATCTTGATCACCTGCTGCTCGCCTGCCAGTTTGGAAAGTTCGTGGGCCTGGGACAGATAACGGTGTACCAACTTCAGGTACTCGGTCTGTTCCAGAGCATCATTGCTGTGCGATGCCTGATAGCCATTGGTCACCACATTGCGAGCCAGTGCGGGTAAGACGTCGTCCGGAGAAGCATCCGGCGAGATCGCCGCCATGCGAGCGAAGGAGCGCAGCGGTCCTGGGATGGTGGCGGTGGATTTCGAATCCTTAGTTGCAGAAGCTTCCGCCGCATTTCCTAAACTCGGAGTCTTTCCAGAGGCAGAGCGGTAAATCTCCAGATCGCGTGTCGCAGCCTCACGATCGCCGGCAAGCAGATCTAAAGACGCCAACCGCTCGGCGATGACGCCGGCCCTGGCATTGTTTCCAGAGTTGCGAAGCGCAGTCAGGAGCTTGTTGTAGACGTCGCGGCACGACGAATCTCCGTACCGCTCGAGAAATTCGGCATACGCAGTTAGGGCCGGGATACTGTTGGGCGAGTTGGCAACTGCCCGGGCAAGTGCGGTCCGCGCACCCATCGTGTCGCCGGACAATTCCATCTTGCGAATCGCATCGGCACCCTGCTGCCCCCAAACCGGTACACAGACAGAAGTTATGGCGAAAGTAATGAGAACGGGAATGGCCTTCATGGACGGTCTCCGCTACTGGTGAATCACTGTATCACGTCCACCCTTAGTCTGGTGATTCTAAATCAATCAAAACACGAAGCGCAACGGGGCGGTTGTAAAAACGTCCACAGCCGGTTAGCGTTATTGGTAACGCGTGGAATAAAACAACGATCTTCGCGGTACTCTTTGATAGTTGGGAACCTCAGACCGGCGTGCGCGCTTCGAACGCGCCATGCTTCCGCACCTGGACGCGGCGTACAACCTGGCTCGGTGGTTAATCGGCAACGCTCCGGACGCGGAGGATGTGGCCCAGGAGGCGTGTGTCCGGGCACTCACCTTCTTCGATGGATTCCGCGGAGAGGACGGACGGCCCTGGCTGCTTGCCATCGTTCGTAACACTTGCTACGACTGGCTACGCAAAAACCGCCGCTATTTCCAGATGCAAGGTGAGCCGGCGGAGTTGGACACAACTGCCGATCCCGGACCCGATCCGGAGGCGATCCAACTGCGAACCGCCGATCGCGACATGGTGAGGCGCGGTCTGGAGGCGCTGCCGGCAGAGTATCGCGAGGTTCTGGTGCTGCGGGAGTTGGAAGGGATGTCGTATAAGCAGATCGCGCAGGTGACAGAGGTCCCCATCGGCACGGTGATGTCGCGCTTGGCGCGGGGCAGGAAGAGGCTGGAAGCGGAACTGACTGGCGCGGTGGGGAAGGAGCGATAGAGTGAACTGCCACGAAGTGGAAGGGCTGCTGGGGGCTTACGCCGATGGCGAATTGGACCTGGTGCGCAGTCTCGACACGGAGGCCCATGTGCGCGATTGCGCCGCATGTTCCACGGCGCTCCGCCGTCTCGAAGCGCTACACAGCACCGTTTTGTCTCAGGCACCCTACTACGCGGCTCCTCCGGAATTGCGGCGTAAGCTCGCAGCGCACCTCGAACCTCGGTCCGGAACCTTTGGTTCCCAAATGGGAGTCACCTACCGGCAGTGGTGGGCTCTGGCGGCGGCCTGCCTGGTTGTCGCCTTGGTCATCTGGAGAGTCGCCCCGATCCGCTCAGGCCCGCCGATCGATAAGGAAGTGGTAGCGGCTCACGTCCGATCGCTGTTGGCCGAACATTTGATGGACGTCGCCTCCACCGACCGCCATACTGTCAAGCCTTGGTTCACAGGTAAGCTCGATTTCGCGCCTGACGTGCAGGATTTGGCCGCGCAGGGTTTCCCGTTGGCAGGAGGCCGCCTCGACTATGTCAATGGTCAGACGGTGGCGGCTCTCGTGTATAAGCGCCGCCAGCACACCATCAATCTATTCATCTGGCCCGATAATGGCGAGCGGTCTTCTTCCTCCGAATCGCTCCAGGGGTTTCACGTGATTCACTGGACGAAACACGGGATGACGTGGTGGGCGATTTCGGATTTGGCCGAAGAGGAATTGCGGGAGTTCGCCGCCTTGCTGTGAGACTGCGGTAAGGGTCGAAGACGCTTGCTCAGAAGCTTGTGAGAAGGTGGAAGCGGGGGCGGTTGGTCACGTCAGGGAGTGGCAACGCGAAACGTCATTCATCAACGCTTGCTGACGCGCGCGGCTCGTAACGCGAAAACGCATTCAGTCACGCTTGCTCACGCTCGCGGCTCGCACCGCGAAGCGCATTCATCAACGCTTGCTCACGCGCGCGGCTCGCATTCGTGCTTTCAATGAGTTAACGAGCCGCGACCGTGAGGGAGCGATCTTCTTCGCGGACTGCCACTAGGCTTTGGAACCACTCGCACTCCCGCACACTCGCGAAGTGGGGCTCAGCCGCCATCTCCTCGCGTGCGATGAAGACTCCCGGCTCGCGGCTCTGCTCCAGCCACTGTTTGCACTCCTCCGGTTGTCCCAGCCGCGCACAAACGCATGCCGCCCGGTATGCCCCGGTTCCCGGGTCGCGCCCTTCGGACTCGATGAACTTCTGTTTGGCCTCGCGAAGGTACCGCAACGATGTCTCACCAGTGGCCCGCATCCCTTGCGCCAACAGAATTAGTCCGAGCCCTCTCAGGTTTGAAGACGTGACCCCAACCGTGGCCGCCCTTTCTCTGAAGTACGCGCTGGCTTCAATAAGGACGCCATCCATGTCCCCCTTGCGAGCCGGCTCCGCCTGACGTGCGAGCGCACGTGCCCAAAGGATTCTTGCGAATTCAGAATCGGGGCGGGTTTGAAAAGACCGCTCGCACAACTCGCGGGCGCCCGACAAGAGGCCCGCGGCCGACTCCCCGCGATCCAGTTCCGCTCGCCGCAACATCGAGAACGCGAGGTCGGCCATGACATCCGGGTCCTGGGGCGCGACTGCCAGCGACTGGGAGAACTTTTCGCCGGCCTCCGTGAACAGACGCTGAGCTTCCTCCAGTGAATGTCGTGGCGCGTTGCCAAAGATGGCATTCCCCCAGATCCGCAGCGCCAGGAAGTGCCGGGGACTCACTTTCAATACCTTCTGACACTTCTCGCAGACCTGGACCAGCAGTCGATCGGCTTCCTGCGGAGTGGGCGCCTGCGACGCCTGTCCCAACAGAAGCGAAGCGGCGCGGACCATCTGCTCCTCATATTGCAGCCGGTCGGACAGGGAAAGCGAATCCGGCTCGGGTAGCGAGTCGGTATCCGGAAAGTTCGGCGCGCGTAGAGCATAGCTAAGAGGATCGGGCGGCTTCCTGTTCCTGGCTACGATCAAGGCCGGCCAGAGGACGATGAGGTAGAGGACGACGGCGGTGGCGCCGGCAAGAACTGCGGGCGCCCCAGTTCCAGAGAGAGAGCAAAATCCGAAGGTGGCCCCGAAGATCAGGATGAGATATGGCAGAATCGCTGCGATTGCGGGTGTCCCTGTTGGGGGGCGAGGCGGCAGAGCGGGAAGTCTGAGCAGGTTATCGCCGGAGAGCGATTCGGCGCCGGGCGGCGTATCCCACCCTGCCATCCACCACGTGTTCCACTCCTGAAGCAGTTTGGCCGCGTCGCGGCGCGATGCCCCGTTGACCATCTGGAGTGCGAAACTGCCGCCTGGCCAGCGCACCAGAATGCCGTGTTTCCGAATCCAGCTGGGAGGTCCGGCCACGGCTTCGATGGAGACTATGGCGGTTCGCAAGAGCGAAAAGCGCGCGCGCTCGCCAGTGAAGATGAGGCGGTCGCCACTCAGCGCTACCCGGCCGAGATCCCACGCAAAGAAGCCTTGGACCGGCGTAATTGCAGATCCGGGCCACAGTCCCGCGAAGTCTCCCTGGCTGCCCGTGGGTAGATTCGCGGAGATCCGCTCCGCCATTTGGTTGAGGAATCGGGTGTGCCACCACGAGGCCACGTGGAACGCGCACCACAAGGAGCAAGGCGCGCCGCACAAGAGGAATACCGACTTTGCCAGCCATCCGGCGTCCCACACCGTCGCGATGCAAAAGAGCGCGACCACCTGGGCGACCAGCAATGCGGGGAACAGCCAACTGCTCCGGATCAGATGCGCGGCTTTGGCGGTTTGTGAGAAGAGCGGTTCGCCGAAGGGCTGTTTGCTCCCTATGGAATAACGAGTCTCCGCCGCAGGCGAACCGCGCTCCAGCAAGCCGGGATCGTTGACCAAAGCCATGGCGCGCTCGGATGGAAATCGGAAGCGTGCCGCCAATGCCAGCGCCCGCTGCGTCAGGGAAGGGTGAGTGAGGATTGCGCCGTCAATCCGCCCCCCGGAAACCGGTTCTTCCGCCAGTTTGTGGAGATGGGACAAAGCCGCGATCAAGCCGTGTGGATCGCCCATCACCCGGGCAGACCAGGCGTCTGCACGGTATTCGCGTTTGCGGCTGACTGCTGCCGCAAAGAGCGTGGCGGCCAGGGCCACCAACGCCAGAAACGGCTCTCCTGCATGCATAACCCCTTGCGATACCAGCACGGTGGAGGATGCGACGTACACCGGAAGATACGCCCAGTAAACCTTGGGAGGAAACTGCAGGGGGCCGTCGTTGAGGTGGGACAGTTCGTGCGCAACCACGGTATCGACTTCTCGTTTGGAGAGACTTTCCAGCAGCCGGTCCGAAAAGACGATGTGCCGCCCTTGCCGGTACGCAAACGCGTTTGCCTGCCGGAAGTGCTTGTGCCGGAATACCATCACACCGTTCAGCCGGACACCAGTCCGGCGGGCGATTTCCAACGCACGCGCGCGAAACTCCTCGGTATCCAGGAGCGTCCAGCCACGCACGCCACTCTGTTTCACAAACCACGAAGCCGTCAGGGCGATGCCGATTCCCAAGACGCAGCCGGCGATGGTAGCATCCGCGGAATGATCTTCGAGCATCGACAGGCCTTGTACTACGAACGCCGCCAGAATCATCAGCGGGAGTTCCAAGGCGAGTTGGAGAATCTGCATCCCAAAGCGGCTGGACCCCTCCGAATCCTCTTTCTTTCGTGGTCTCGCGATGGAAGCCGCGAGAGCTGACGCAAATAAAGGCGGCAGGCAAAAGACCGCGGCTGCAGCGGTCAACCCGAGGTATAAGTGCCGGGAGATCAGGTCGGAGAAGAGATCCGAAATACTCCCGGGCGGTATGGCCGTCAGCCAGCAAACCCATGTCAGCGCGGGAATCCAAGTCAACCAGCCCTTGATCTGGGGCGTGGCACCCGCCGCGGATGCCTTTTTGAGATAGAGGCGAAGCACCAAGGCCAGAAGTCCAGGTAAGGCGAAGACAATACTCAAGGCGAGCAGCGGCCGCGGAGCCCTCCTGGGATTTGTGAGCAAGATGCGGATGGGCATCGGAAGATCTGCCACGGATGCGGAATGGAATCTGTATCTATGTATTCCGGTGGATTCTTCTTCCGTCCACCCCTGCGGCGTCTCCAAGCGCTGATCGGACCAGAAGTAAAGGTCGATTTTCAAAACCACGTCTTGGATACCGGCCTGATGCAACGTGACCACCACGGGCGCGAGGTTCAACCATTGGTCGAATTGGCGTCCCTTAGCATGCAACATACCCCGGCATAGACCAGCAACGTAAGTGTCGCCGCCGTTTGTCTCCTCCCAATTACACAGCGACGATTCGATCCGAGCTTCATCGATGCCCCCCGGCAGGTTTCTGGTAACGAGGAAGACGGCGGCATCGCCTCTGTGGTTCGGCTGGATGGAAAGACTCGCCGACGGGACAGTCGGTCCACTCTGGGCTGCCAAGCCAATCGGCAGGAGCAAAAGGATAACCTTCGTCAGCAGCATCGAAAACAGACTGGAAGGTCTCATTCTTTCCCGTCACTGTAGCACGAGAAGCCAAGCGCCAACAGTTACACTACTGGGTATTTCCGTGAAGAATGCTGTAAATTTGCCTGAGTCACTGATTCGAGAGAACTTACTCGAAAGAGTCAGATGGAGTCAGTTTAGGGGCGGCTGGAGAGAAAGCTTTGGAGGTCCTCAAACGAGATACCCCACGCGGTCTTCAGTGCTTCGTAGCCCTTCAGGGCCACTTCGCGGCGTGTAAACGGATTGCGGGGTGACAGGGCTAGTTCCGTAAAAGTCCGTTCGCCGAGCGCCACACTCAATCCGATTACTTTGGTGGCCGCTTCCAGGCGGAATGCCGCGTTGACAGCGTCGCCCAGCGCGGTGAATTCGGTCCCTCCGAGGATCGCCGAACCGGTATTAATCCCGGCGCCTATCCGCAAGGCGGTGGGTAACGGCAAGGTGTTGCTGACCTCAGCGGTCGCCAGATTGATCTCGTGTACCGAGCGCAAAACCCGCATCAAATCCGACTGTAGCTGGCCGCGATCATCGTGCACCCACACCGCCATAACGGCGTCGCCGATATATCTCTGGGCCCAGCTTCCCTGCCTTTGCACGACCTGCCCGACCTTCAAGAACCAGGTGCCGATCGTCTGCGAGAGCAATGCTTCGGGAATGCTCTGTGCGAGCGGGGTGAAGTCGCGAATGTCCACCACCACGATCGTCGCCAGGTTATTGGTGTGCATCTGGGTGGTGGGGGCATTCCGGTCATCGAGAGCGGCGGGCGCCTGGGCAGTAGCGGACCGTGCCGGGTTGTGGAAAAACAATTCCTGATCGCCGAACACCAGCCGGTCGCGATCTTTCAGCACCACTGGAATGGTGACGCGATGACTGTTCACGAACGATCCATTCCGGCTGCCCAGATCCACCAGCGAGAAATCACCCGTGTCGCGCTTCTGAATCAACGCATGCAGCCGGGAAACCGATCGGCTGTCGAGCATGATGGCACACCCGTCACCCCTTCCGATCGCCCAGGACTGCCCGTTCGCCAACGGGAAACGGCGTCCCCCGGCCTGCAACGCCAAGTATGCTTGGGATGTTGATGGGAACACTGATACACCAATTTACCAGATGGACCGTGCAATTCCGCACCGCCTCGAAACCCTCCAAAAGGGGCAGAATTTCTATTGCTTTTGTACTAGAGCGCGGACCCTTTCGGCCTAAAACGTACTAAGCTGTGCTTTTTTCCGACGCGGACAAGGCTACAATTGTGTGCAGCAACCGCCGATAGATTACCAGGTAAAAATCGGAATGGCGATTACACAGATCTTCATTTACTTGCAGTTGCTGGACCTGCTGACGACGCTCGTCGGCTTCAAGCTGGGTGCCGGCGAAGCCAGCCCCTTCATACGGATGTTGATGCACGCCGGGCCAGTTACAGGTGTTCTGGTATCCAAGCTGGTGGCACTGGCGCTTGGCGGATTCTGCGTCTACATCAAGAAGACGAGCCTGATCCGTTGGGTTTCCTATTGGTATGCCGCCCTTGTGGTGTGGAATTTGATGATCATGCTCGCGTCATAGCGGCGCGGCTTTACCTGATCCTCAGTTGAGGCGGAACGGCGGGTGCACTGTGGGCCACCAGATTTTGCATCCGGTCCTCGAAGCCGTTCACGCTTCGCTCGTCGCTATACAGGAAGCCGAAGAACACGACCGCAATCGCCACCATCGCCCAACGGACCGTGACCCGTGGCTTCACGGCGCCGAGCAGAGCGCAAACACAGACTGCCACGCCCAATGACATGCGTTCGGCGATGTAGCCCAGGGCTTGATAGAAGCCCGGGATCAGCACCGTGCCGGGGAGAATCGAAACCGCCGCCGCGCTCAGGACACAGAGCTGGAACGGAACACCCGCGACCACTTCCCGTGCTCCTGAAACCCGCACCAGGGTCAGGAACAGCAACCCCCAGACGATTAGCAGGCCCATCAGCACCACGTAGTATTTGCTGTCGAAGACCCACACCTGGTCCAGCCCGGTAGCTCGGGTGAACTGTGCCGGAGACCAATGCGCGGTCATCATGTGTCCGATGACGGCGTGCAGGATCAGCAGCACCAGCACAAAACCGATCGTCAGTCGGGCGCGAATGGACGGCCGCCGCCCTTTTGCCAGCCAGGCGTACAAGAGCAGACCAAGCGTCCATACTACCGGCAGCCCGTGCGCGAGGAACGCCAGCAGAAAAATCACGGTGGCTCCGATCACCCGGCGGCGCTCCCATTTCCACGCCAGCGCCATCGCCCAGAAGCACAGGCCCATGCTGAAGTAGAAATTGAAGAAACCCATGTGAAACACCCAGCCGTACGCCAGCATGGCAATGCACGGCATCAGGTACCATGGCCGACGGCCGGATACCTCCGAGACAAATGCGAAAGCGCCCCACACAAACGTCAGGACTACAACGGAGATACCAATGCGCTGTGCGGCTTCCGCGCCGACGATCTGGAATAGTCCTGACAGCATGGCGTCGAAAAGCACGTTGGTCCAGCGGTACACGACCGCCAGTCCAAGCGTTCCGCCATCCTCGATCAGATTCGACAACCACGAGTTATAGATATGTCCGGACAGGTCTCCACCCTCCAGGCGAGGCTGCCAAAAGCAAGGCGCGAGCATCAGCAGCGAGACCAGGAAATAAGTCAGGAAACCGTGATCCTGTTTGGATGCCTCGGCTTGCGAGCGGTGGCTCGCCAGCCTGCTCCGAAGATCGGCATACCGGTTCTTCAGCCCCATCAGGACTCCTCTAATCGAATTCCGGGAAGATCAGGCGGCAGATCAAAGGGGCTGGCGACTGTCGCGATGCCTTCCCCGATCTGGTGAATGTTGGCTTCGCTCAGACGTGTGGGCATCTCACCCGAGGCCAGGCGCAGGTAGCCGATTTTGTAGGGATCAATTCGCATGATGCGGCAGCAGGTAGCATCCACCGCTACCGGGTCGCTCCCGGCCACCAGAACTCCCACATGCTTTGCCACTCCCTGGATCGGTCCGTTACCTTCCATCCCGACTATGCCGTCGACAATCCCAAACTGGCGGGGAAAGGCTGCATGCAGATCGGCGATGCACTCCTCAATACCGGCCCAATGGAGCACATTCTTCGGCCACCCATAAATCCCGCTGGGCACCGTGCCGAAGAGATTCTTCATCGTAAGGGTGGCGCCCGTCCAGTGATGCGTCTTCATCTTGGCAATCGACACCAGAAGATCGGCATTCAACGCACTGTGCGGCAGGTACAGCTTTTCGAGCCGAGAAAACTGGCGGGTCGGATGGATTCGGCTCACGTCATCCAGGTTGAGGTCTACAAAGAGGTCCTCGAAATGCGGGACGATTTTGAAATAGCCCGCGGCATCCGCGAGGTCGAGGGTATTTCGCCGATGGCCCGGACCTTCGGCAATCCGCACTTGGGATGCTCCCATGGCGCGAAACGCTTCAAAGGTGGCATGCACCAGCAGCGGGTTGGTGTTGATGCTGCTCTCCGGCTCGAACTCTACCAGGTTGGGTTTTAGGAGAACGCTTCGCCCCCGGATGTCCACCTGATGTTCTTCTAAGACCCGGCGCATCGTGTCGTAGATGCCCTGGTCATAGGCAGCGGTGCGAACAATCGAAACTTTGGACGACTGGAGCGGCACTTGCCTGGTGCATCCCGTCAGGACTGCAGCGCCGGCCGCAGCGGCCGTTGCGGCAAGCCATTCCCGCCTTGTGAATTCGGTGCTCATCTCATCCCCAGATCAGGTTGTGCTGTATCTCGATGGCAGCCACTAACATGCCAAGAGAAGTCTCGGGCACGGTGCGGTACGCAACTTCGGGGGGAGGGCAGTATCCCGCGGGCATTTGCCCATGAGCCATCAGTCCGAGGCGCAGCCAGTTGAGCGCGTCTGCGGAACGGCACTCGCTGAGAAATTCTCGCGCCACCGCTACGGCACTCTCCACTTTCGGAGAACTCACTCCACGCAAAGCAGCCAGTCCCATTCCAGTAGTTTCGGGATATGGTCGCGATTCGTATCCGAGTGCGCGGACCGACCCGTGGTTCCATCCTCCACCGACGCACATTCGGCTCAACAGAAAGTGCTGCCCCTGCTCGATCCGCTTGCGAATGGAAGGCGTATCCTTGCGCAGTCTCTCTTTCTCCAACGCCAGGATCGAAAGAGCCGTGGGTCCGACCCAAGCGGCGGCTCCCGGGACCCAGGGCCAACCGGGAAATTCTACTTCGGGTCCACGCGGATTTCCGAGGAGCCGCTCTCGAATCCGATACAGAATCGTGGATTCCTTTCCGGTGGTTCCCAAAACCCAATCGATGGCGCGAGCGTGAATAGACGGTCCCAGGAACTGTCGAGGCAACAGCAGAACTACCGAGGTGACCCAGGTGCTTTCGTCGACGCCCGTCTGCGGCGGCCATCCACCGTCGGGCCTTTGGATGGAACGGATCCAGTCGAGCCCTCTCTTTGCCGATTCCATTTCGCCCTCGGCGAGCAGTGCGAGGACAGCATAAGCCGTGGGCTCCGTCCAGGAACGTCCTTTGACGTAAGGCCAGCCGCCATCCCGATTTTGCTTACTGACGAGGGACTCGATCGACATAGAGATTTCCAGGCTGGCGGGTGAATTCGGTATTTCCGATTCCTGTCACGCCAGCCTCAATACCCGGAGCATTAGCGGATAATCCGCCGCTTACGCCGGCGGGAGAGCAGCATTACCAACGTTACGCCGGCCCCCAGCCAGATCGATCCTTGAAGCGCGATGTCCATCTCTTTCTCCCTTGGTGGTTGCGGTTTTGCGATCGAAGCCGGCCTGGCCCGTGCGCAATCGTGGCGGTACGGGCGAGGAACGTAGCTACGTCACAGTTACGTTAGTTTTGCTTTCTGGTTTTGCGCCGGCGCAGAAACACGAACAGTGCTCCGCCTGCCAAGAGCCAGATAATTGCTTGAACCGGTGTGCTAGTCATCGTCTTTTCTCCTTATGCTTTACTTTTTGCCCATCTTTACTTCATCGGGGCTCACACGTATCCTGAATAATTCGCTGCCGGAATGATGTCCGTCGGGCCGCACCCAGCAAAAGAACGCTGGGCTGACGGTCGGCGCGCTAGTGAATTTGCCGCATCATCGGGAACAGGTCCTTGAAGATCTGAAGCAGACCAGGTCCCGCCGCCACAATCAACATCGACGGCAGAATGAAAAAGAAGATCGGAAATACCAGCTTGACACCGACTTTAGCGGCGCGCTCTTCAGCTTCCTGCCGCCGGCGGTTACGCATAAAGTCGGAGTGGGTACGCAGCGATTCACCCATGCTGGTACCGAAACGATCGCTCTGCACCAGGATCGCGACCAGTTTCCGCAGTTCCGCCTCACCAGTTCGTTCCGCCAGATTCCGCAATGCGTCAGCGCGACGTTTGCCGGCGCGCATTTCCAGAGTGACCAGCAGCAGTTCCTCACTGAGTTGTGGGTGTGTCACCTGCAACTCCCGGGCAACGTGCTGCATAGCCATATCGAGACCAAGACCGGCCTCGACTGAGACTACCAGCAGGTCAAGCGCATCGGGCAGCGAAAGGCGGAGGGTTTCCTGGCGTTTCTTGGCCCTCTTCTCCAGCAGCATCTTGGGTAGAACCCAACCAACCGCGCATCCGAACAGGATGACCACAACGTTCATCATTGGATTGGCTGAGGGCATGCTGCTGGACATCATCAGGCACAACGCAAACATCACCAACGCGCCGATGCACCGAATGCCGTAAAACACCGAGAGCGAATGCTCCGAACGAAAACCCGCCTGGATCAGCAGGTTCTTGAACGTGGTGGAATCCTGTTCCGAGGTTGGCAGTTTGCCGCCCAGATTCTGGAGAAACGTGACCAGACCGCTGGGTGCCCCCTCGCCCTCTTCACCTGCGCCAAAGCGCCCACGCTCGTCGGTGATGACGGGAGTTCCCAATTGCTTGAGAAAACGACCGGGACGGTAGTACAGCCGGTAGCCGCACCACGTCAGCCCGATCATCATCATCAGGAACGCGCAAACCGTAAGTATCAGTGGATGGTCCATGGTCACACCTTGATGTTGATGATTTTCTTGATGCAGATATTGCCGATAATCTGCGCCACAATGGCGCCACCGATCATCTTCTTACCGTCGGGATCTTCCGCCATGCCCTGCAAGTAGCCAGGAGCTACGATCAACAACCCGAGCATGGTGACTACCGGCAGAACCGTCAGAATTCCGGCTGTGAGCTTGCCGTGTGCGCTGGCCGCTTTCACCTGCCCCTTGAGTTTGAATCGTTCGCGGATGACGTATGCCAGGCGTTGCAGGATCTCGGCCAAATTGCCGCCAGTCTGCTTCTGCAACATCACCGATGAGGTGAAGAACCGGACGTCGAGCAGAGGCACGCGCATGGCGAAATTCGCCATAGCTGTTTCCAGTGCAGCACCCAGATTCTGCTCATTGAAGAGGGCACGGAATTCCTGTCCCAGCGGATCGCGAACCTCTTCTCCAATCATTTCCAGACTGATGGTGAAAGCGTGGCCCGCCCGCATGGAACGGGCCAGGAAGTCGAGCGCCTCGGGAAGTTGCTCCTCGAGCGTATCGAGACGTTTTTTGCGCTTGCGCCGGACGAACACGTAGGGCAGCGAACCGAGCGAGGCCGCCAGGCCCAGGGCAGTCAACGGACCGCTCGCCGCGCCTGGGATGATCAGCCCCAGAAAAAAGCCGGCTGCACCCAAAATTGCCATCATGGAAATCAACCGGTTGGCCGACCACGTGAGGCCGGCCTGGGTGATCTGCTCCTGCGCATGTTTCGAGAAGTGCAGGGAAGCGACTATCTGCTTAAAACCGGTTGGTTTGTCCGGCTCGATCTCCTTCAGGAGGTTGGTAACTGTAACCACCGACTCGCCCGCAGCCGTTTGCAGCATACCCACCATCTGAGTCTTGCGGCGAGCGTCGAGAAACTTCAATCCCACGGTCACCGCGAAGAGGATCAGCACGAAAACAACAATGAAGGAGACGATGACAATCGACATCAGTTAATCTCCACGACCGTTTGGAAGAGCTGAGGTGGCAGCGTGATGCCGCATGATTTCAGCCGTTCGTAGAACTTAGGACGGATGCCGGTCGCCCGGAATCGGCCCAGAACTTTGCCATTCTCAGTAATGCCGGTCTTTTCGAAGAGGAAGACATCCTGCAGGGTGATGATGTCCTGCTCCATGCCCACCACTTCGGTGATATGCGTGATGCGGCGGCTGCCGTCGCTGAAACGCGCTACCTGCACGAAGAGGTTGACGGCCGAAGCAATCTGTTGACGGATGGATCGGATGCCCATATTTGCATTCGCCATACCGACCATGACCTCAAGGCGGCCCAGACCGTCGCGAGGGGTATTCGCGTGAATCGTGGTGAGCGATCCATCGTGGCCCGTGTTCATGGCCTGCAACATGTCGAGCGCCTCATCCGAACGAACCTCACCGACGATGATGCGGTCGGGACGCATACGGAGGGCGTTAATTACCAATTGGCGGATGTGAATTGCGCCGTGGCCTTCCACGTTGGCCGGCCGGGTCTCCATACGCGCCACGTGAGTCTGCTGCAGCTTCAATTCCGCCGCGTCTTCGATGGTCACAATGCGCTCGTCTTCCGGAATGTAGGAGGAGAGCGCGTTCAACAGCGTCGTCTTACCGGAACCGGTACCGCCGCAGATCAGGATGTTGAGGCGCGCCTTGACGCAGGCCTTCAGGAGCTCGAGCATGCCTTCGGTCATGGCCAACTTCGCCACCAGGTCCTCGCCCTTCAGTCCATGGCGTCCGAAACGGCGGATGGACAGGAGCGGGCCATCGACAGCCACCGGGGGAATCGCGGCGTTGACGCGCGAGCCGTCGGGCAGACGTGCATCTACCAGCGGAGACGATTCGTCCACGCGCCGTCCAACGCGCGATACTACTTTTTCGATGATTCGCAACAGGTGCTGATCGTCTTTGAATTCCACCGGCGTGCGGTAAAGTTTACCGCCACGCTCTACGTAGACCAGCTTGGGAGTGGTCACCAGAATATCCGATACGGTGGGATCTTGCAGCAGAGGTTCCAATGGGCCGAGGCCGAATACCTCGTCCAGAATCTCTTCGATGACCCGGTCTTTTTCCACCAGGCTGAGAGGGGTCTTCTCCTCTTCCACCAGTTTGGCGACCGCCGAGCGGATCTCAGCCCGTACCCGCTCTCCCGCCATCGACGAGAGCGCCTCAAGGTTGATCCGGTCCAGCAGTTTGCGGTGGAGGGTGAACTTCAGCTCCTGGTATTCGGGAGTGTAGCCCTCGCGGTTAAAAAGGCGATTCACCCAACCGGTTTCTCGGTTGTTTTCTCCGCCTTTCGGAAGTCGATCCATCACAGCCGGCATAGTTGTTATTTATCCTTCGATCAGAAAAGTCCGAAGCGCTTCTTGTTATTACCCTTCTCTTCTTCCAGGCCCGACAGCTTGCTGGCCAGCCGGGCAATCTGTTTCCCGAGATCCGAGTTGCGGTTGAGCATGCGCCCTTCCGCGTAAGTCTCGTACAACTCCGGATAATCGTTCGGAACCATGCAGAAGATCGGCAGTCCGAGCATCTTCTCGAGTTCCGCGGGCGTGATGTCCAGCCGCTTGGGCGAGCGGTTCAGGATGAGCCGAATGCGGCCTTTTCCGTAGCCACTGTCCAACAGCGTCTGTACGATCTGCTTGGACTGGTGCAAGGCTGGGACATCCAGCGTAGTCACCAGGCAGACCTCGTCGATCTCTTCCAACGCCGCCATCGACATCCGGCTCAAGCTGCGCCCCAAGTCCGCCAGCGTCCAGTCATAGTGCGGGCGGGCGAACGCCAGCACGTGCCGTACCTGCTCGTCTTTGGGCTGCTGCTTGGAGGCCAGCGAGAGCGGCGAAGCCACAATCTCCACGCCTGGTATACCGTTCGAGACCAGCGCTTTCCAATAGGAGATGTCCAGCCGGTGCAAGTTATTCACTGCGTCCAAAATGGAATAGACTGCCTTGGTCTTGGTGATGAAGCCGATCATGCCGGCATCCAGGTCCAAGTCCATCAGCAGCACCTTCTGATTCAGACGGCCAAGTTCCGCGGCCACGTGACAGATGATCGTGGTCGCGCCACAGCCGCCTTTGGCCGAAACGAACGCAAAGCTCTTCCCTGCCCCTTTGGAGCCGCTTTCCCGGCGCCGGCTTCGTTCGGCGGAACGCTTTTCGAGCGCTTTCCGCAGCGTTTCTTTAAGAGGAGGAAACAGGTACTCATTGATACCCGCGCGCAACGACGAGAGGATCGCCTCAGGGTCCGCGGTGGTATTCAAGGCAATGATCATGGGGTCGCCGATCGCATTGCGGATCGAGGCGACCAATCCTTCCAGCGAACCTCCCCACTTGCTGATATCCACCAGCACTACGTCCGGGCGCATCCGCTCCAGACGATCGAGGAAGTTGCTGATGTCGCCGATATCCTGATGTTCGACGATAATTCGGAATGGCAGATCGGAGAGGCAGCTCTGGGCCTGCTCCCACATCTCGCGGTTTTCGATCGCCAGCCCGATTGTCAGCGGGTACATAAAGGGTCTCCCGGAACGTTGATTACTTGCCGCCCGAAGTTGGCGGTGCAGGAGTCGGAATCGGGGGAGCCGGCGTCATGGCCGGGCCAGGTGTCGTTGCAGGTCCGGCAGTCTGCCCCATCTTCAGCGGCGCGGCGACCATCTCGTATGGCAGGCTGTCCACCGGCGCCTTCACCGGAACGGGGCCGGTCTGGCTGATCGGCGGGTTGCGCATCGGAACGTTAGGCGTATTCGACGGCAGGAAGGGGGACGGACGATTGATCTCGGGCAGCGGCTGTCCCGCCGGGATCGGCCGCACTACTTCGGGCGTGCAAATCACCAGCAACTCGCTGTTGCTCTTGGTGTAGGTTTTGCTTTGGAAAAGCTTGCCAAGTACCGGAATGGAGCCAATGCCGGGGACCTTGGAAAAATTCTCGGTGGTGGTGTTGTCGAGCAGGCCGGCGATCACAAAGCTCTGGCCGGAATCTAATTCGACATCGGTGGTGACGCGGCGCTCGGAGAGTCCGGGAATCGTGAAGCCCTGAATCGTGACCGCGTTGGTGTAATCGAGAGCGCTCACTTCCGGCTGCACTTTCATGCGGATGGTGCCGTTCGGTGTCACCGTCGGCAGGAACGTCAGGCGCACGCCATACTCCCGCCACTGGATCGTGATGGCGCTGGCGCCGGTAGCCGAAGGCTGCACCACCGGAAACGGAAACTCGCCGCCCGCCAGGAAGCTCGCCTGCTCGCCGCTGAGGGTCAACAGGTTCGGCTCCGCGAGCATTTCGAGAAGATTCTGGGTCTGCAGGGCCTGGATTTCGGCCACCAGGTTGATGTCGGGCCGGAGGAAGAGCAGGTTGACCGAACTGGGCACGGGAACGTGGCCTGTCGTATCGGGGAACAGGGCCGGTGCGGTGCCGAGCGAGGTCTGCTGGTTGAACGACGAGTTGAAGATGTTCAAGCCGAGCTGCATCGATTTGCTGCGGTCCACGTTGGCAAACCGGACCTTCAACAGGATCTGCGGCTGCACGGCCGGAACTTCGACCTTCAGCAGGTTGACGGTTTTACCCAAGGTGGTAGCGATCGCCACCGCGCGGTCCGCCGAAGCTACATCCTTTACCTTGCCCCGCAAAAAGGCAGTGTCATTTTCAAAGGTCAGGCTGATGTCGTCGTCGGGAAAATCGCGGGCAATCTGCTGGCGGGTGGCTTCGAGCTTGCTTGCGCTCTGCCGGATGGTCAGGTCGTAGACGAGACGCGTGTCGTTGGCTTGCCAAACGATCAGCGAGGTTTCGCCGGGAGCGGTTCCGTTGATCAGCACTTCTTTTGGATTCACGGCAACCGCTTCGGCGAGTCCGCCATTGGCGACATGCACGCGCCGGATGTTGACGGGGCTGTCAATGATCAGACTCTTGCCCACAGTCACCAGGAGTTTGCCTGGCGTGCTGGGTGCGTCCGCCTGCGCCTGATTTGGCGCTGGATCCGCAGCCGGTGCGGAGACGTGCGGGATCGGGTCAGATGGCTGTGCCTGAGTCACCTGGGATTGGGTCTGTTGTGAAGCCGGATTCTCCTGGGAGGGATACGCCGCCCTCATCGGCCGATGGCTGAGCACGGAGCCGCATGCCACCATCGTCAGAACTACTGCCACTTCCCGAAGTCTGGACACGTTATTTACCCTCCCCGGCGAATTTCATATCGGTCTTGTGAGTGCCCGAAATAATTTCCATGGTGTATTCTTCACGCCGCGGCGGCCGCACTGGAAGCGGCGGCTGAACCGGAGGCGGTGCGGCAGCGCGCGGCTGGCGCGGAGCTTGCGGCACGGGCGCCACCTCGGGCTTCGGCGGCTTGGCCCCGGTGAACAGATAAGCCATCGCGGCACCGGGCGTCACCGCTACGTCGCGGTCGAGCGGATTGCGCAGGACCAACTGGATGTTGGTCTGGGCCGCGGCCAGACTCAGCTTCTCCGCCTGTTCCGGGGTTACCAGCAGGTTCACGACCTGCACCGCGATCGGCTTGCCCTCGGCGTCCTTCTTGTAGTCCTGGCCGGCGGACAACACTTCGATGTTCTGCAGCAGGGTCTTCGACAGAGTACCGAGCGATTGATCGCCCCCCGGTTTATTCCCTGATATCAGTACGTCCACACGCATGCCGGCGACGACGAAACCTGCCACTCCTACAACTTCATTCACGCGGATAGCGAACGCACGCATGCCCGGCGGAATCATGGCCGCCAAGCCGCCGCCAGCGCCTTTCGGAGCCAGGCGCGATTCAATCACCGGCTCTTTGGCGTAGATCGCCGTGGTGATTCCGCGTCCCACTACATCCTGAGTCTTCGACGATGCCCCTACCGGAACAGCCCCGGGCCAGTCGGCAAGCTTGACATCCTCTTCTTTCAATACCGAACCGATGTCGATGTCTCGCGCTGCCAGCACGATCTGAGTGGTTGCCATGGCCGCCTTGGCCGGCTGGGGCCTATTAATCAACAGCCGGTACAGCAGAAGACTGGCGACTGTTGCGACAACTGTCGCGAAAAGCAAAACCCCAACAAATCTCTTATTCATAACTGACCCTCATTCCATCCTGTGCGCCATCCAAACCTGACCCCTGGCGCTCGTGTCGGGAAAAATTGTGAAAACCCGGGCTCGCAACACCGCCTTCGCGATTACTCGAATAGGCTGCGTTGCGAGCTTCGGTAGATCGTAAACGTATGTCCACTTCCCGGAACTGCTCCGCTCCGGGCGGACGAGCCGGACGCTGGTTGGCGAACTCCCGGCACGCCCTTCGGAAACTGTTAGCTCGCTGCCGAGTTGGCCGCGGCGAGCTGCGAGTTCGTGGCTCCCCAAATGCCCTTGATGCTGCCGCCCGCTCCGATGAACAGAGCTGCGGAGGCCAGCGCCACAAATGCCATCAACAGCGTGTATTCGATGAGATCCTGCCCCTGATCTTCGTTCCAAAGATTGCGCAAAAACGTCATTGTGTTCGCTCCTAAAGTTAGTGGACTCGGTTTGTCTGATCCGTTTATTGCCTTGCGGCGTGACGACTTTCGCCCGGCACCGCGCCCCTGTGAGTTGCGGCGGCTCAATCACCGCCGCCTCCCACGCCGCCCCCTCTTTGCTACCAGGTAGCGGCTTTTGGTTTCCTAGCTTGCAGCGCTGTTGGCGGCGGCGAGCTGAGAGTTCGTGGCGCCCCAAATGCCCTTGATGCTGCCACCCGCTCCGATGAACAGAGCCGCGGAGGCCAACGCTACAAACGCCATGAGCAGGGTGTATTCGATAAGGTCCTGCCCTTGATCTTCATTCCAGAGATTGCGCAAAAACGTCATTGTGTTCGCTCCTAAGTTTTAGACTTGCTATCTGTGATCGCTCGATCACTTGCCTGAGTTTTCGTGACCTCGCGATCACGGCCGACTTCCCCGCGGTTGGTCGCCGCGAGAGAAGATGTGGTAGCCCCGCTCTTCGCCGTCTGCGAATACACCACCGATACGGTGTCCTCATAGACCATCCGCCAGCGGCTCGATACCTTCAACGCGCCAGCCAGTGGCGTGTTCGGGGGCATCAAAATCGTGTCGACTCCGAATTTAGCGAGGGTGGTTTCCCAGCCGTCGCTCACATTCAGAATGTCGATGTACTTCTGTTCGAAATCGTCGCCGTAGAAATCGCTACGGCCATCCACGAAAACCTTATGCGACGTCCAGATCAGGTAGTCGCCCCATTCGTCGTGGGTAAAAATTCGTGTATTGGCGTCGCCGTGCAATTTCGCCAGCGCGGCCGCCGGATAGACCTTCGGATCAAACTCGGCACGGAACTTGTGCGGCGGATGCGGTGCGTACATCACCGCTGCCACCAGCACCATGGCCAGCCCGCTGATCAGGTGCCAACGGCCCACCGAATCGGTGCTCGCCGTCTCCGATGCCACCTGCAGGAACTTCGACACCGTCCGCCGCAGCCATCCTGCCACGTTCCACTCAGGCAGCCGCTCCAGCCCTTCCTCGAGTACCGCGGCGGCGGGAAGCGATGCCACGATCAGAAAGATCGGGATGTTTCGTGCCGCGAGCAGCGCACCATGCGCCCAGGCCACCATGTACAGAGCTTCGGTAAAACGGCCCTTTGCCAGGCTGCTCACACCCGCCGCGCCCGCCAGCAGCATCATGGCTTCGAAGAAGATCGCCGACGGATGGTGAAAACTCGGCGAGAGAAATTCGTGAATATGCTGCGAATTAAATGGGTCCCGCAGGTACATCAGCATGTGCTGGTGCAGGTGCCACGTGTAAGGATTGATCAGGCTGGCCGCCATGCAGGCAGACGCGCTCAGAAAATACCGCGTCGCACGACGGATTACCTGCTGGCGCGTTTCCGCCGCGTTCACTGATCCGCTGAACAACAGAGTCAGCACTTCGCCGGCGCCGTAACTTCCGATCAGGATGGCGCCGACAAAGAATCCTCCATGCAAATTGGTCCAGAGGATCGTGACCACCGGCAGAATGGCCAGGTACGGTACGCGTCCCCAATGTGTCTGTCCGGCGCGAACGCGCTCGAGCGCGGTATAGAAAAGCACCAGGAACAGCAGCGTAAACAAATGCGGCCTGGCCAGCCAGTGGATCGAGGATCCGGCCGCCGCCAGCATGGTGATCGCAATCGCCACGAAGGGATTTGATTTCGTCCGCAACAACCGGAACAGCGCCGTGAACGTGAGCGCCAGTATCAGGATGGAAAACAACACCACCGCCTGCAGGCCGCCGCGGGAATTAAGCCACGCAAACACCACATCGGTCAGCCATTCCCATGCAAACCAAGGCTGGCCGGTCTTCGAAAAAGAAAAGATATCTCCCGCCGGGACGTGGCGATTGGCAATAATCCACTCGCCGGTGCGGATGTGCCAGCCCGTATCGCAATCGCTCAACAAATCCCGCAATCCGCCCATGCGGCCGAATAAGAATACGATCGGCATTAAAAAGGCGAAGTCCGTGAAGGACGGCAGGATTCGGAGCAGAGCTGGTGGACGGCGGTCGTTCATATCTTATGCCATCCAGGAATTCGCTACGGGCTGCATGGCCTCAATGGCGCGAATCCGATCGTGAAAGGAACGGAAATCCATATAGTTCACCTGCAGGGCAACTCGCGGATTCTCCGGGTCCGATAACGATATTCGGGTGACAGACCCCTGACAATGAATACATTTCTGGCCGAAACCGTGATTGGCGGGAAGTTCCACTTCCACCGTCACAATTTGTCCGATTGCCGGAAGCGGAAGTGCAGCTCCGTCGGAACGCCACGAGACGAGCAACCCGCTTCGGCTGATATTTTCGGTTTGCATCGCGCTGCGCAACCAAAGCGCCGGAGAAGTTACATGACACCGGAGCTTGATTTCGATCCGCGGGCTCTCTCGCCGATTAATATTTCTCATTTCCGTGGGTTCAACACTGGCGACTTTACCGCCCACGGATCGGGCGTATCAATGCCGTAAATGGGTTATACGGGCGTGTAATCCAAGGTTATCAGGTGGGTTACGCCTATCAGACGCTGCCGGCCGAGTTGTCTCGCCGGGGTTCGCATTATCCCCAAATCGAAACGTTATCTATTAAAAATGTTTCGTGAGATGCCAGGCCCGCAAACTCATATTCGCACTATCGGGTCCTGTTCCATCGATATGAAAGCAGGTCATTGATTCGAAAGGGTTTTACAGCACTGACCTTACCACCGTTATCAGGGAAAGTACCAGTACCGGAAGGGAGTAGGATCGATCCGGTTTTCCCTGATACCGGTTATTAGAAGGAAATTGTCGCCATCTTTTTTAGATATTTTTTGGCAGCTATCGAAAGTGGCTCCGGAGGATTCCGCAAAACACTGGAGAAGCTACACTTAAATAACAAAATCTGACGTTTCAAAGTTAGAAATAATTTACTATTTTTGGCCCTTGTAGGTCGAAAATCAGCATATTGTTCGTTAATTATCTGTTGACAATGGGGGGCAAGTATCGGAGAATCCCTAAGAAGCACCAAGCGAGACGCGAGCAAATATCCGGCATGTAAACCGGGAGAATGAAACGCGGCGCGGGGTCGCTGCCATTTGGTGAAAAGGACAAAAAGAGGATTATGACGCGAATTCTTCTTTATAGCGACGAGCCAATTCTGGCGAAAGGGCTCGAATCGGTGCTCCGTCAAGTTGAGGGCTTCGAACTCCTCCCCATTTGCTCCACGGTGACTGGAATGATGGAGCAAGTAGCACACGGTGCCCCCGACCTGGTATTGATGGACCTCACCCATGAGGTCACTTTCGCCGTGCTCAGCGACATGAAGCACACGATGATGAGCTGCAAGATCGTGCTGTGGGTGAATTCCATCTCCACAGAGTTGGCATTCCAGGCGATGGGCCTGGGAGTCCGCGGGATCTTGCGCAAAACCCTTCCCACCGACCTGCAGGTGAAATGCCTGCAGAAGGTCCAGGCCGGCGAACTCTGGTTCGAGAAGGCATTGACCGACAGCTTCCTGTGCGCCCGGCGCATCGCGCTCACCCAGCGCGAAGGCCAACTCGTCAGCCTGCTCTCGCAAGGCTTGAAGAACAAGGAGATCGCCACCACCCTGATGATCTCCGAAGGCACGGTTAAGGTTTACCTTTCCCGTTTATTCCAGAAAGTCGGTGTCAAGGACCGCTTCGAGCTCGCGCTGTTCGGCTTGAAGAACCTCACCACCGGACAACTTCCGGTCAACGACAAGGGCCAACGGGTCGGCGCCAGCACCATGCCCGGCCTCCGTTCGCTCGTCCTCGAACGGCCTTCCGAGCCTCGCGCCGAAGCTCCCGCCCGATTCCCAACTCCTCTGCGCCCTGTCGCGTCGCGTTACTAGTTTTTCGCGGGGCATACTGGAGCACCGGTATGCCCCGCATTGCGCTGTCGTGGGATGATAGTAGTTTCCTCGGCCCATGACACAACTGAAGCAACTTCCTACCGCAGTCCTCGTTCATATCTCCAAGCTAATCAATGTCCCCCTAAAAGGACTGGTCGCGGTGATCGGACTCCTTGACGAAGGAGGAACCGTCCCCTTCATTGCCCGCTACCGCAAAGAAGCCACCGGCAACTTGGACGAAGTGCAGATCCTGGCCATTCAAGAGAAGCTGGAGTATTTCCGTGAGTTGGAAGAGCGGCGCGAAACCGTCCTGCAATCCATTCAGGAACAGGGCAAGCTTACCGATGAATTGAAATCCAAAATCGAAGCCGCCCTCGAGAAGACCGAACTCGAAGATCTCTATCTACCCTACAAACCCAAGCGCCGCACCAAGGCCTCGATCGCCCGCGAGCGCGGCCTGGAGCCCCTAGCCCAGTACCTTTGGGACCAAAAACCTGGCGCATCCTCGCTTGACGATCTGTCCGCCACCTTTATCAGCGACGAAAAAGGGGTACCATCCGCCAGCGAGGCGCTGGAAGGCGCTCGCCACATCATTGCCGAATGGGTCAGCGAGAATGCCGAATTCCGCAAATCGGTTCGCGGCATGATGATGTCGGAAGGAATGGTGGTGAGCCGTGCGATCGAGGGAGCAGAAGATCCCGAGGGTAAGTTCCTGATGTACGCCCAGTACAGCGAGCCAGCGAGCAAAATCCCCTCGCATCGTATGCTGGCAATCCGGCGCGGTGCAAAGGAAGGCATCCTTTCCTTTGAAATCGAGCTGGATCCACAGAAGCCGCTCGCCTGGCTGAAATCGAATGTTATCCACTCGCCCGGAGATTGGACGCCACACCTCGAACAAGCTGTAGACGATTCCTACGACCGTCTGCTCAATCCCTCCATTCAAACTGAGGTGCGCCTGGAGTTAAAAGACCGCTCAGACGAAGAGGCGATTAAAGTATTCCGTGAAAATCTGGAGAATCTTTTGCTCTCTCCGCCGGCTGGCATGTTGACCGTGCTGGCGATCGACCCCGGTATCCGCACCGGCTGCAAGCTTGCAGTCGTCGACGACACTGGGAAATTCCTCGAGAATTCCGTCATTTACCCGTTCGAACCTAAAAATGATCTCGCCGGCTCGGTAAAAACCTTGGCTTCTCTCATCGCGCGCCATAATGTACAGGCAATTGCGATCGGCAACGGTACGGCATCACGGGAATCCGCCGCATTTGTTCAGGATTTTCTGCGCCAGGCGAACCTGACCAAGATATTCAGCGTGACGGTTAGCGAATCCGGTGCTTCCGTTTATTCGGCTTCAGAAATCGCGCGTCAGGAGTTTCCCGACCTTGATCTGACGATTCGTGGCGCCATTTCCATCGCGCGGCGCCTCCAGGATCCGTTATCCGAACTGGTCAAGGTGGATCCAAAATCTATTGGTGTCGGCCAATATCAGCACGACGTCGATCAGCGAAGACTGAAACAAAGTCTCGAGTCCAGTGTGGAATCGTGTGTAAATCGTGTCGGCGTGGATTTAAATACTGCCTCATGGGCGCTGCTTCGTTATGTGGCAGGGATTAACGAACGAACCGCTCTGAAAATTGTGGAATATCGGAACACGCACGGGAAGTTCCGGTCGCGGGTTCAATTGACCGCGGTGCCTGGATTCGGGCCCAAGACTTTCGAGCAAGCGGCCGGTTTTTTGAGAATCCGTGGCGGCGAGAACCCCTTGGATATGACAGCGGTACACCCGGAATCGTATCCAGTGGTTGAGAAAATAGCGTCGTCCCTCGGGGTGGCGGTACCGGAATTAATTGCCCGTCCGCAACTGATTGAGAGCGTCAAACTCGAAGGATTCGCTACCGAATCGGTGGGAATGTACACTCTTGGGGATATTCGGGAAGAATTGCGCAAGCCGGGGCGGGATCCTCGCGACAAATTCGTAGCTCCCAAGTGGCGCGACGACGTAAAAGAAATCGCCGATTTGAAACCCGGAATGACCTTGGAAGGCGTGGTTACGAACGTGACCCGCTTTGGCGCATTCGTTGACATCGGGGTGCATCAAGATGGCCTCGTGCACGTCAGTGAACTGGCGAATCGGTTCGTAAAGGACGCGAGCGAGGTAGTGAAGGTCGGACAGATCGTTAAAGTGCAGGTAATGAATGCTGATTCCAAGGCCAAGAGAATTGCACTTTCCATGAAAGCGCTTGAGCCCGCTCCGCCCGAGCCCAAGCGCAAAAACTTCCAAAAGCCCCCGGAGAAGAAGCCGCAACCCTCATTGCAGGATCAATTGGCTTCTTTGTCGTCGAAATTCAAAGTCCGCTGACGGTCAACGCCAGAACGCTTCCGATTGCGCTCGGATGACAAACCGCTTGGCATTGGCGACGCCGGTCAACGCCTCAGCCCTCCAGCCCGCAGCGGCGCGATTATCTTCTGCGAAGGAAAGGTCGCGCTCGGCGGAATTCAACAGTTCCATGGCTTTGGTGAAGCGGTCGCGCCAGCCCAGCCGCGTGTCAATCGGCGGTGCTTCGTTGGGATTGCGCCCGTCATCGATGGCTGCCGCGCGTGCAGCACCGATGGCCCGATCAATCTCCTCCACGGCGGCGCGCTGATTCCGCATCACGTCACGCCAGTCCGGGCGAAACAGGTAAGCGCGCGCCAAACGCAAGTCTGAAATCGCATGCGAGTACCGCGGATGCACGGCCACCGGCGGGGGTGGCGGCGGAGGTGGAGGAAGCGCTGTCTCATCGCGGAACCGGTCATAGCCGCCTTTGCGCACCAGTGCGGTGGCGTTATCGAGATTCTCAAATGCACGTGCACGCCACTCGCGCGCCCGCGGATTGTCTTCTTCCGCGGCGATGTCGCGCTTCGCAGAATCGATCAATCGCAGAATCTCGCGGAAACGGCTGCCACGACCGATTCGCGTATCGACTGGGGGACTGTCGATGATGTCGCGGCGGTCAAAAGCCGCAGCCACGTCGAGTTCGCGGATGGCACGTTCCAAGAATCCCGAAGCCGCCCCCATGTCGCGCATGACATTGGGTTCATCCGGGAGACGCATGAGAATAATCGCGCGCCGCAGATCGCTGCGGGCGGAGAGGTAGTGTGGATGCCGGTACTGGGCAAGCGTCGCCGGCGGAGCTGTCAGCACCGTCGCCAGCGCGATCATTGTGGGGATTCCGAGGGTGATTCTCATAGAGTTCAATTATACGGATTTACGTTCTGAATACCATATTCGTTGCGCACCGCCGCGTTAAAATGGGATTAAGGTAAATCATTCCGGGCACACGCCTGTTCACGAGAGGGAACCTTATGTCGACCGAAACGAACACCAATCCGCTACGCGCACTGGGGGACTACGGACAATCCGTGTGGCTGGATTACATTCGCCGCAGTCTAATCACCAGCGGTGAATTGCAGCGCCTGATCCAGGAAGACGGACTGCGCGGTATGACCTCGAATCCTGCGATATTTGAAAAGGCCATCGCCGGCAGCTCCGATTACAAAGATGTGCTGGAAGACCCAGCCTCGCGCCAGCTCGACGCCAAGGCGCTCTACGAGCAGATTGCGATTCGCGATATCCGCGATGCGGCCGATGCACTGGCGCCCGTGTACCAATCTTCCAACAAAAAGGATGGCTACGTCAGCCTGGAGGTCTCCCCCGCCCTGGCGCGCGACACCGCGGGAACATTGGAAGAAGCCCGCCGTCTGTGGAAGGCGGTGGACCGCAAGAACCTGATGGTAAAGGTACCGGGCACCAAGGAAGGAATTCCAGCGTTCCAACAGCTCATCACCGAAGGCATCAACATCAATGTAACGTTGTTGTTTTCGCAAGCGGTGTATGAAGAGGTATTAGAAGCCTACATCGCTGGCTTGGAAGCACGCGCAGCCAAGGGCGAGGACCTCAGCCACGTAGCCAGCGTCGCCAGCTTCTTCGTCAGCCGCATCGATACCGCGATCGACGCCATGCCTGCGGCCAAGTCCGCTGGGATTGCAGGAAAGGTCGCAATCGCCAATGCCAAGGTTACTTACGAACGAAATGGCGAAATCATCGCCGGTCCGCGATGGGCTGCGCTCGCCGCGAAGGGAGCGCAGAAGCAGCGGCTTTTGTGGGCCAGCACCAGCACCAAGAATCCGAGTTATCGCGATGTGATCTATGTGGAAGAGTTGATTGGCGCGGATACCGTCAACACCATTCCCCCGGTCACGTTCAATGCATTTCGGGAACACGGAAAACTGCGCCACAGTCTGACGGAAGACGTGCCGGCGGCGCACGCCGTAATGGAATCGCTCGCCAAGGCGGGTATCTCGATGAAGGCAGTCACTGACAAGCTTCTCGAAGAAGGCCTGCAGCAGTTCCAGACCGCCTTCGACGCGCTGCTGCACGCGACCGGCAAGGCTTCTGCTCTCGCGGGCGTAGGCGCCTCGTAGCCTTCGTGCGGCGAGCTTCCGC
This sequence comes from Bryobacteraceae bacterium, assembly GCA_035295745.1. Taxonomy (GTDB): domain Bacteria; phylum Acidobacteriota; class Terriglobia; order Bryobacterales; family Bryobacteraceae; genus JAIQFL01. The sequence goes on from DATGIL010000033.1 coordinate 69,331, forward strand.
GTACCCCCCGGGGAAGCGGAAGCTCGCCGTACCCACCTACCAATGCTCCTCAGGGCTCTGTTCTTCATCCTGATTGCGAACACTCTGTTTGCCCAGCAGCAGGACTCGCCGGTGATCAAGGTGGACGTCCGCCAGGTGCTGGTACCCGTAATCGTTACCGATAGCAAGGGCCATCACGTCACTGGCCTGAAATCCTCGGATTTTCATATCTACGAAGACGGCGTGGCACAAGAGATCGCGGCGTTCTCCACCGACACGTCGCCCGCGGCCAGCGCGCTCGTGGCCGCCGCCGGTACTCCACCCACGGAAGCCGCGAAGTCCGCACCGGCCGCTGGATCGTCCCCTGCCCCGCCGGGACGCACTTTCGTCATCTGCATCGACGCGCTGAATTCTGCATTCGCCAGCTCGACGCGGACTCGCGATGCCTTGGCGCGCCTCTTCGAAAAGGAGAAAGCCGGCGAGACGCATTACGTACTCCTGAGCATTGGCCGCCAACTGCAAGTCCTCCAAACCTCCACCAGTGATCCCGCGGCGCTATTCGCGAGGCTTCGCAATCCCGCAGTGCAGAGTGCCATGGGTGGGGCGGATGCCGCGGCTCTACGCTCCGAACTCGACGCTCTCAAGATTCGCATGTTTGACTTCTGCCGGGCGTGCGACTGCAACTCCTCCCAAAGCTGCAGCACCCAGGCGCAGGATTTGAAGTCGAGCGTGGACGGGCAGGCGGAACACTGGGGTAGCGTGCGTGAGATGTTTTTTGCGCAATTGAAGAGTGTCGTCGAGGAACTCGCGAAACTGCCCGGCGGACACACGCTCATTCTGGTTTCCGACGGATTTACGCTCCAGCCCGCGCGCGATTTTTATTCGGTGATTGCACCCTTTCTCAATAAGGATCAGCGATTCAAAATGCCCGGTCCAATCGACTTGGCGCCGCGGCTCGAAGCCGTCATCAAAGTCGCCGTGGAACACAACATCCGGATCGATTCAGTGGATTCGGGAGGACTCAGCCAACCTGCCCTTTCCGGCAGTGGATCGATGGATGCCAGCGCGCCATCCGATCGATCGGCGCCGACCGTGAGCCGGCGCGTCCCCAGTTCCAACCGCGGCGGAACGCTGCTCACCGAGATGGACCGGCAGGCGAGTTCGATGGCCATACAGAGCGGGAGTGGAATGAGTGCCCTGGCGCAGGCCACGGGCGGCGTATTCTTCCACGACAGCAATGACCTGCTCAAGCAGTTCCGTTCAGCGCTGGCAGACGGGCGTGAGTATTACCTGCTCGCATATGCTGCCCGCAATCAGGTGCAGGACGGCAAATTCCGCCGCATTACGGTGGAAGTCGCAGACAAGAAGCTGCACGTGCGTGCCAAGTCAGGCTACTGGGCCGAGACCGCGCAGTAGGTCAATCGGAAGAACGCTGGCTAACGTCGCGGAGCTGGAACGCCTCGCGTTGCGAGCCCCGCGCGTCAGCAAGCGACCTGGCGGAATCGGTGAAACGACGTCCTTACGCTCCGACCAGAACTTCGCTCGCGTACCTGGCGGCCATTTCTGAAAGCGGGACCGGCGCGTAGTCGCCCGCGTGACCGGCCTGCCCGAATTGCGTCATGCGCTGCGCTACGACCTTCTTCATCGCCTCGCGGGCTGGTTTCATATAGCTGCGCGGATCGAACTCTTCAGGCTTCTCCATGAAGACTTTGCGGATCGCACCCGTGATCGCGAGCCGATTGTCCGTGTCCACGTTGATCTTGCGAACGCCGTTCTTGATTCCGATCTGGATCTCCTCGACGGGCACGCCCCACGTCGGTTTCAGCTTGCCGCCGAATTGATTGATGATGTCCTGCAACTCCTTGGGAACGCTGGAGGAACCGTGCATCACCAGGTGTACGTTGGGCAGGCGCTTGTGGATTTCGATGAGACGCCCCATCTTGAGCGTTTCGCCAGTGGGTTTTTTGGAGAACTTGTAAGCGCCGTGACTCGTACCAATCGCGATCGCCAGAGCGTCAAGGCCGGTTAGCTTTACGAACTCTTCCGCCTGGGCTGGATCCGTCAGATGGCTCAGACCATCAAGCCCGGTGCCATACCCGTCTTCAATGCCGCCCAGGCATCCGATTTCGCCTTCGACCGTGATGCCCTTGGCATGTGCCATCTCGACCACCTGCCGCGTGGCATCCACATTGTATTCGAAGCTCGACGGAGTCTTGCCATCGGGCATCAAGGAGCCATCCATCATGACGCTGGTAAAGCCCATTTCAATGGCGGTCTTGCAAGTCTCGACGCTGTTGCCATGATCGAGGTGCAGCACCGTGGGAATCTCCGGATAGAGTTCCGTTGCGGCCAGCATGAGGTGATACAGGAAGCGATCCTGCGAATAAGCGCGGGCGCCGCGACTGGCCTGAATGATCACCGGCGAGCGGGTTTCCCGAGCGGCCTCCATAATGGCCTGGATCTGTTCCATATTGTTGACGTTAAACGCGCCAACACCGTATCCGCCTTTGGCCGCCTCGTCGAGGAGCTGGCGCATCGAAACTAGTGGCATTGCTGACTCTCCTTTGAAAGATTCTAATTAGAACCCGAAACTCCTGAAAGCTGAAAGTAGCATGCTTGCGGGCGGAGGGGCAAATTGTCTACTTCAGCCGAGATAGATCCCATTGACGCAAGTGCTGAGAGCTCCCGAACAGCGTCCGCGAATCGGCACTGAACAGGAGTGCACCCTGAATGGGGGCAGACGGAGCGAAGATTTCGTCGTTGAGAATACCGCTCCATGGCCACTTGCGCAGCACGTCGCCATTCAGGGTGGCGAGACGGTGGCCGTCGGCCAACGAGTACAATCCAAAGTACGCATATCCGCTTGGATCTTGATAAACACCATAGCCTACGGCCAGCACCGTCTTGTCTGGCGATATCGCCATCGTCTCGGGAAATTCTGAATCGAAGTGAAAGTGGTCGTAATACTTGTAGCCAAAGAGATTCGAGCGTAGCCTCGGTTTTTCTGGAAACTCCAGTTCGAATCTTCTAAGAACGGAGCATCCGTTCGAGTCCAGAATGGTTAGCCAGAGAGGGTGTTCAGGGTGGAACTTCCCAGCCTCCGAAGCACTCTCCACCGCGTCTGCCACGACCGCGACTACCGAATCGTCCGGGGATAGGGTAAAGTTTCGAATCCTCTCCGACGGGAAAGCGTGGCATAGGCGCGGTTTGGCCTCGGGGTGAAGGGAAACCCAATAAAGGGAGGCGACGGAAGCGGCTAGATCGTCGTACTCGGCTAAGTATGAATCCTTCAATAGCCGTGTCCTGCAGTCCAGAGCTGATCCTGACGGTGTCGGAATGCGTTTCTGTACGAACGGCAAGCCCGGCCGCTGTAAACGCTCGACGCCTCCAGCATTCGCGACCGCGAACCCATCAAACGACGGCCTTACGGTCTGGTCGACGCTGCTGAACAGAAAGCTCATGTCATTCAAAGCGCACACCAATTGCCCGTCCTTCGGAACAGCGGATGACGCTTGCGAATGGCGCCCCGAGGCCAGGTCCCATTCCATCCGCACGGGATTCGATTTCCAGTCTTGTTCCACGGCGACAACCAGATGGTCGTCCAAAAATCGAGCCAGAACGAAATTGAAGCCGCCCCCGGAGACCAGTTGGCCCAAGGACTTTCCGGTTGCCGTCTCGTACACCTCCAGTACATCCGCGGTGCAATAGGGCGGCGACTCCGGACAATCAGATGCCTTCCGCTGGTTGCGCCGCGCCAGCATCAGCCGGCCGTCGGCTGAGATCTCGACGAGAGCAGCGTCTTTGTACGTGCGGACGAGGGACGCGCCGCCATCGGCGAAGGCCGCGAGCGCGCAGCCGCCAATGCCTAATCCTACGATGACGTGACCCAACCGCGTTCCATGCAGCATAGAGTTCGAACCCGTTCGACAGAAATTGTAGCGCCCCGCGCGGAGCGCATTGGATGAATGACAGAAGACGGCGAAGTGTGGATACTGAGGGCAACTAACTTCGCCCTTCCGCTTACGTGAGGCCTTTTGCGCGATGGCTTCCAGCCGTTGGGCCTGTTCGAGCCAGGGCCGCTTGTTCATTCCATTCTGGTGCAGACATGGATCAGAAGTATTGAGTGCGCATGCGGCGTAGATCAAGCCGCACTCGTCTACGGGAGCCAGTCCTTTAAGATCGCAGCCTGCAGCGCGTCGGGGCTGGCCACGGGCTTGATCGCGAAAGCACGCTTCTGGTTCTTTTCGAGGGTGAGTTCCACAGCCTGTTCGACGCCGTCACGGCGGATGCGGAGGGGCAACTTGTCGCCGGGCTGTTTGCTGGACATCGCGTCGTTCAAAGCCTTCGGCGTGCTTACGATCTCATCGTTCACTCGCAGGCCGGGCGGCCCGCTCACCACGGCGAGATTGCCGTTCGCCAGGGTTTGCGTGTTCAGCTGAAGAAACGCACCAGGGGCGTCCTGCGCTGTGATTTCAACCGCGAGGCCCGCGTAGGCCAGATACTTCGCGTAGTCCACGTCTTTGGTGGTGGACGCGTATTCCAGAACCTCCGTGAGAGATGTCCCGGCGGCGCCCTCGCATTCTTCGCGAAATTCGGAGTCAGTGAAGCCGCGCTTCTTCTGCAGGTAATATTTGCGGTACAAGGCGCGCATCACGTCGTCCAGCGATCTTCGGTTCTGGCTCTCGTGGCGAATCTTCAGATCGAGCATAGTTCCGAGCATGCTGCCGTTGTCGTAGTAGGAGATGGTGGTGTTGCGATCGTTGCCCACGCCGGAAGTGCCCCAGGTGTGCCAACTCGAATCGGTGGCCGATTGGTAGTGGTGACCGGGCGCGTTTTCGAACTTGCCCATGGCGTTTTGCAGGCGCTCCAGAAACTGAGCGCGCGTCAACAGACCGGCGCGCTCGGCCACTACGTCCTCGTAGTAGACCGAGAGCCCTTCGGAGACCCACAGCATGTTGGTGAGGTTCTCGGTGTCGTAGTCGAAGGGACCGAGCGCCAGGGGCCGGATGCGCTTCACGTTGAAATTGTGAAAGTACTCGTGCGCCACGTAGCTCAACCAGCCGCGATAGCCAGGCTCGCTCAGGAGGCTGTTGCCGTTGAACGCGATGGATGCCGAATTCAGATGTTCGACTCCGCCGTTGCCGGTGCCGACCAGCAAAAACGCGTAGCGCTTGTAGGGAATGTCTCCGATGAGGCGCGTTGCCGTTTCAACCATCTTCTTCAGGTCAGCCTGCATTTTCTGGCGGTCTACGGCGGCGGGAATGTTTTCCATGGCGACGTCGTGGGGCACCCCCTGCACTTCGAAGCGCAGCAACTCCTGCGTGCCCATCAGGATCGGGCTATCGTAAAGCACGTCGAAGTCGGGAGCGGTGAAGGTGTGAGCGCGTCCGGCGACTGGTTCGAGTCCGGTAGCGAAGGTGGTCCAGTTCTGCGGCGGCACGAGGGTGATGATTGCAGGCCGATCGGTATGGCCGGCGAGATGGACGAATGTTCCAGGCGGGGAAAGCAGGGCGCGATTCTCGCCCAGGTAGTTCTGAACGGCGAACGAGACCGCGCCGTAAACGTCGTAGGTCAGGGTGATGACGGGAGAGTTGGCGGCCACCACCCGCCACGTGTTCTTAGTGACCTTCTCCCACGCCAGCCCGTGGCCCGCGCCATCCTGCGCCTGAAAATTGGAGACGTACTTCGCGTAATCGAGAACCCGGTAGTAACCGGGCGCCCAAGCCGGCAATTTGAAGTCCTGCAACTCGCCCGCAAGCCCGTCGCAGCGCAACACGACGTGGAAAATGTGCGCCCCTGGACGGTCCATGGAGACAGTGAAGGCCAACGGGGACTGCGCGATTGCCAGAGCTGAACTGAGAAGAACAAGCGCGGCGAGGCGGGAAGGGGCTTTCATCGCTTCATAGGATACACTTGTTCACCCCGAGGCAGGCTGTTGCTGTAGAACGCGAGTTTCACCATCGCGATCGGCCCGGAGACTCGACACTGCGCGTTAGACGCGAGCAATCCTGACTGGGCCGAACAACAGCGGAACGAGATAGCCCTACAGCCGGCCCACAATCGTCCTTGCTCGGGCCTGGAATTTTATGTGCTGGTTCGCAAACCTTGGTCATGTCGATTTGGGCGGTTCCTTTGCGGATGCCTCGGCTCCAGGTGGTTCACGGAACGGTTCCACAGAAATGGGCACGTAAGACACTTCCAGGACGATCAGATGTTCTGTACCGCCCGGCGCTTGGAGAGCCACGCGGTCACCCGCCGTTGACTTCATCAAGGCGCGGCCCAGAGGCGACATCCAACTGACGTGGTTGCGGTTGAGATCGACCTCGTCGGTGCCCACGATGCTCACCACTCGCTCCGTTCCCGCGGCATTGGTATAGCGCACCGTCGCTCCGAAGAATGCCCGCGTCGCCGCCTGACCCGCTCTCGGGCGTCCCGGATCCACCACTTCCGCGGCATCGATTCGCTTCGTGAGAAAGCGAATCCGCCCATCGATCTGGCGCAACCGCCGCTTCCCGTACTGATAGTCGGCGTTTTCACTGCGATCGCCGTTGCTCGCAGCCCACGCCACCACCTTCGTCACGGCCGGGCGTTCCCTGGTGAGCAGAAAGTGATGCTCCTCTTTGAGGCGCTCGAGGCCGCCTGGCGTGATGTAGTTCTTGACTCGTGTTGCGGGCTCGTCTGCTTGCGGTTTTCTCGTGAACCCTTTTCGCATATCGTTATCGTTGCATGCCTTGAATCAGCCGGACCTGTGAAAATCAGTCGTGGCGCCGGGCTTCGGGTTGGCTGGATGCGCTGAGGCGGCGAGTGTTCCACAGAACGATGGCGGCGACCACGAGGTTCAGCCCGCTTGCGCGATGGCGCTGGTATTCAAGCGTTCGATCCCGGAGTTCCCCGACTGGACGCGGCCGCCCAATGAGCGGTTTGGGTGTTTTGCGCGCAAGCCACCCGGCGAAACTCGTCTCGCAACGGCTACGCGACGAGGCGGGAGTGGTCTCTCCGAACGCCACGTTCGGCAAACTACGAACTTCAGGACGAATCATTCTGTACCCGTGGCGCTTACGCCTCCTTGTTCAGCCTCGAAATATCTCTTGCATCGTCCCCTACAAAGTAGTAGCATGCAACTACGAAGTAGGAGAACGGCGTGCCCCGGCCAAAACTCAGTAAGCTCGAGCTCCGAATTCTAGAAGCCCTCTGGACACGAGGAAAGGCTTCGATTCGCGACATTCACGGACTCTTCCCCGAACCGCGCCCCGCGTACACCACTGTCCAGACGATTGTTTATCGGATGGAAGCGAAGCACACAGTGCGCCGGGTCGAGAGGCAAGGCAACGCCGATATATTCGAACCGCTCGTCGCCCGGGACGTTACCCGAAATCGGCTGCTCGACGAGATATTGAGCTTCTTCGGCGGGAAGGCCGCGCCTCTGATGGCGCAGCTTGCCGACGCCGGAAAACTGACCCCGGATGACGTTCAGGAGCTGGAAAGGACGCTCCGAAAGCTGAAGGCCCGGCGAAGGGAGGAGTCAAAATGATCGACGCCCTTATCTACAGCGCTACTTCCCATTTCGTGCAGTCCACGGTGTTTGGGGGAGCGGCGGCACTGCTGACCCTGGCATTCCGCGCGAACCGGGCCGAGGTTCGCTTTTGGCTGTGGCTGAGCGCCTCGCTCAAATTCCTGGTCCCTTTGGCGTTCCTATCGATGGCCGGGACTCATCTCCGTGCATGGACGCCGGCATCCTCTCTCGAGGGAATCGGCGCCACGGTTCCTACCTTCTCATTCGCCCCGGAAAGCTTCCGTCACTCTTCGCAAGACACGGCGTGGGGCGCTTCCTCCGCGGGCGCGCGCTCGATCGATCGACCCACGCTTGATCAGGTGATCGTGGGCGTCTGGCTGTCGGGCGTGCTATGTGTGGCGCTGATTCGACTCCGCGGATGGCGGCGCATCCGCCTCCTGATCCGCGCCAGCGTTTCCACAGATATCGCCGCGCCGATTGCCGTTCGCGCTTCGCCGGCGCTCACGGAGCCGGGAGTTGTCGGATGGATACGTCCGTTGCTTCTTCTCCCGCAAGGATTCGCCGAACGCCTATCGCCTTGCGAGATGAAGGCAATTCTCGCGCACGAACTGTGCCATGTGCAGCGCCACGACAATCTTCTGGTGTCGATCCACATGATCGTCGAAGCGATTTTCTGGTTCCATCCTCTGGTGTGGTGGATCGGCGCCCGGTTGATTGAGGAGCGGGAATGCGCATGCGACGAAGACGTGGTCAGCCGGGGGAACGCGCCCGATCTTTATGCCGAAGCCCTCCTTAAAGTTTGCAAGTGGTCTACGGAATCGCCGCCGGCCTGCGTGGCCGGAGTAACGGGCGGGAACCTCAAGCGAAGAATCGAGCAGATCATGGATGCCCGGGACATCCCCGGACTGAGCTTCGCCAAGAAGGCTGCTCTGGCGATTGCGGGAGCAGCGGTTCTAACGGCGCCGGTCCTGGTGGGTATCGCCAACGCGCCGGCAATTCTGGCTCAACCGCCCTCCGAAGTGGCTCAGTGGCAAGCCGCCGCGGGAGGCCACATGGCTTTCGAGGTAGCCTCGGTCAAGCTGATGAAACCCGGTTCACGCGTGTGGTTTGCGCCGGGCTTTCCCCTCGATAACGGAGATTCGTTTATGAATCCGAACACCGGGGAAAGTCCGCACGGGCGCTTCGCCGGAGCCTTTCCCCTGCCGGATCTCATCGAGTTCGCGTACAAGCTCGTGCTGACGCCGGATCAGGCACGGGCTCTATGGGGTCATCTGCCGAAATGGGTCGAAACGGACAAGATCGAGATCAGTGCCAGAGCCGCGGGCAACCCCACCAAGGACCAAATGCGGCTAATGATGCAGTCTCTGCTGGTGGAACGGTTCCACCTCGCAGTTCATTATGAAACGCAGGAGATGGCGGTATATGCTTTGACTCTGATCAAGCCGGGCAGGTTGGGGCCGAAGCTCATTCGGCACGCCGACGGTCCTCCTTGCGATTCGTCCGCAAGAAGCGAGCCCCCGGGCGTCGATCCCGATCCCGACGGGGCAGTATTTCCGCCTATCTGCTATGTGCAGGAGGGGTGGAAAAACAGGAAGGGACGCATCGTGGTGGGTTCGCGAGACACGACTATGGCTCTCCTCGCCGGATCTATTGCTGGGAAGGCTGGACGGCCCGTGGTCGATCGAACCGGGATTACCGACAGGATCGATTATCGGTTGGAGTGGACACCTGAGTCGAATGGTCCCGGGCCCAACGGTGAGGAAGTTCAGCCCGACCCGCATCCCTTGACGTTCCTGGATGCGGTGCGCGAGCAACTGGGCCTGAAACTGGAACCGACGAAGGCTCCTGTTCAGAGTCTTGTGATCGATCATATCGAACGGCCTTCGGAAAACTGACGTCGGCCATCCGTCTCGTCGAGGTGCCGGGAGCAGAACTCCTGAGACAGGCTGCAAACGCTAAGCTGCACTCGGGCCGTGTAGTCGCCAATGCCGAGACTGGTGCAGTCCATACCGCACGACCACCCAAGGCTCCGGATGGAAGTAGCCAGAGGAAATTCCCTCGCCGAAGGCAAAGCGCACGCGCGGGAACAGTGGTGCCGCTCCAATAGAAGACTGAATCCTCTTTGCAGGGAGATCTTTCTCGTCCGCGGACCGAGAAAGGTTCATCGTCAGGCAGAGAATCGCGTCGCTGTACACCCCCAAGAAGTTCGACGGATCGATCGTCCGAAGCAACATCAGGTTGATGTACAGGCGGTAAGGCTCGAATTCACGAGATTTGGTCTCGAACGCAGTTTGGAACTCGTGCTCCGCTCTTAACTCCCCGATCGGTCGGAACAACTCGTCGACGACCGTCTCGACCACCGGTACCAGATCCGAGACGATATCGGCCAAGTCCTGCCGCTGACGTTCGCGCAGGATGCGAGCGAGTTCCTTGAGAGCTCGGGGCGTAATAACGGACGCGATTGGAGTTGCCCCAATAGCCATGGCAGGGGCGTCTCTTCAACCTTAATACCGCAGGCCAGTGGACGTGACAGCCGGCTGCCGTTCGGGTTTGCGCTGCTGGTCGCTTTTCTTCATACCAAGAGCCCATGGACGTCCGCCCACAAAGCCTTGCGTTCCGCGAGACTGATGGTGCGCTTCATCAAGTGGCCAGCCGCGTCCGCTCGCCAGCTGTCACCCATTATACGAATTATTTCGTTGACAGACGAATTGATTCGTATGATACTCGAAGCGTGGCCTCCCGATCCGATTCCAAAGAAACCGATCCCCCGCCGCTTCCAACCGCCGCCGAGATAGCCATTCTGGCAGTGCTATGGCGTCAAGGCGCCAGCACCGTGCGCGAGGTGCATGAAGCGCTGGGTAAGGACAGTGGATATACCACCACGCTGAAGCTGATGCAGCTCATGTTCGAAAAGGGACTGGTGGTGCGCAACGAGCGCTACCGCTCGCATCTTTACGAAGCGCGCGCACCCAAGGAGCAGACGCAGCGGCAGATCGCAGGCGACCTGCTAAAGCGCGCATTCGAAGGATCGGCGAAGAGCCTGGTGCTGGGAGCGCTCTCCGCGCAGCCCGCTTCAGGAAAGGATCTGGCCGAGATACGGAGTCTGTTGGACGAACTTGAAAAGAGGAAGGGAAAAAAATGATCACGCTTCTAAACCAGCCGTGGACCGAGCGTCTGGGCTGGACGCTCCTGCATTTTCTGTGGCAGGGAATTCTGGCGGCAGCCCTCTATGCGCTCGCCCGGGCTTTGGCCGGTGGCCGCATTTCCGCGCACGGCCGCTACACAATTGCCTGCGCTTCGCTGTTGACAATGACCGTGGCGCCTGCTCTCACTTACTGGTGGCTTGGAAATTCCGGGCATGCGGCGGGGATCGGGGACCTTACCACTTGGGGCGTTCCGCAACTTGCCTCTGGGGTTGCGTACTCGCCGGTCAACGATCCCTGGCAACCAGTGATGCCGGGGATTGTCTTGGCGTGGTTCGCTGGCGCTGCCGCGTGTTCCCTCCGGCTGTTCATGGGATTCATCTCCGCGGCGTCTCTGCGGCGTTCGCATCATGCACCGGTGCTCACCGAATGGCAGCAAACCCTCGACCGGCTGATCGAACGTATGCACGTGTCGCGAAGCGTGCGGCTGCTAGCCACGGATCGAGTGGACTCGCCTTCGGTCGTCGGTTGGCTTCGCCCAGTAATTCTCGCGCCGGTGGGCGTGCTCTGTGGACTCGCACCCGAGCAGGTAGAGGCGTTGTTGGCGCACGAACTGGCGCATGTCCGGCGGCACGACTACCTGGTGAACGTCCTGCAGGGGATTGCGGAGAGCCTGCTCTTCTACCATCCTGCGGTATGGTGGATCTCAAGCCAGATCCGGGCCGAGCGCGAGCACTGCTGCGACGACATTGCCGTTGCGGCGACCGGCGATGTGCTGGTGTACACGCGCGCTCTGGCGGAATTGGAATCCATGCGGCCGGCACATTTCAAGGCTGCGCTATCTGCGAACGACGGTTCGCTCCTGCGGCGGATCCGCCGGCTGACCGACCCGGTGACGGTGCACAGGCCCGCCGGATGGGGAACGGCCTGGTCTTTGGGCGCCCTGCTGCTTTTGGGGATCGCAGGAGTTGCGGTGACCGGCGCGCAAGAGCAAAGCCAGCCGGTAGTGAACCTCGACACCTTGTGGCCGGACACGGTGAAGCAAGGCGATATGAAGCTGGAGGTGCGCGGGTTGGGTCGATTGACGTCCGACCATACGGTGTCGATCAAAGTGGCGGAGACCCTGATACAGGACGTGCGGCAAGGCCAGCCGGCGTTGGTTGATCTCCGGAATCGCAAGCCGCCCGTTCCCGGCAAGGTTGCGGTGGTGCATCCCGAAGTGGCGAACGGCACAGTGACTGTGGACATAGTGCTGGATGACGCAGTGCCGCCCGGTATCAATCCGGAAAAGGTGGACGGGATTATTGCGATAGGGGGGCTGACGAACGTGGTGTACGTGGGCAGGCCGGTGTTCGGCCAATCCAACAGTCGGGTTATGCTCTTCAAGATCGAACCCGACGGCCATTCGGCGAAGAAGGTCCCGGTGCAGTTCGGCGCGGCTTCGGTCAACCGGATCGAGATCAAGAGCGGTCTGCAGCCGGGGGACAAAGTGATCCTCAGCGATATGTCGCAGTATGACGGAGTAGCTGCGATCTTGTTGCGGTGAGGGCTTCGGCTACGGTTCTTCTTTGTGTCTGATGGCGCAGCTTGCCGACGCAGGAAAACTGACCCCGGATGCCGTTCAGGATTGGAACGGACGATCCGAAAGCTAAGGACCCAGGCGAAAGGGAGGAAGTCTAAATGATCGACACCCTTATCAACAGCACTTCCTCCCACCTCGTGCAGTCCAAGTTGTTTGTGGGAACGGCCGCGCTAAGCTTCCGAAAGAAGGCTGCTCTGACGATCGCTGGAGCGGCGGTCCTTGTGGCGCCTGTCCTGATTGGTATTGCAGACGCGCCGGCAATTCTGGCTCAATCGCCCTCCGGAGTACCTGAGTGGCAAGCCGCCGCGGGAGGCCACATGGCTTTCGAGGTCGCCTCGGTCAAGCTGCTGAAACCCGGCTCACACGGGCGGGCGCCGAACTTTGCTCTCGACAACGGAGACGGGTTTACGAATCCGCTCAGCGGAGAAAGTCCGCACGGCCACTTGTCAGTTGCCTTTCCCGTGTCGTTTTACATTTCGTTCGCGTACAAGCTTTCGCTGACGCCGGACCAGCGGCAGGCCCTGTTCGCCCGTCTGCCTAAATGGGTCGATACGGACGTGATCGACATCGAGGCCAAAGCTGCGGGCAACCCCACCAAGGACCAAATGCGCCTGATGATGCAATCTCTGTTGGCCGAACGGTTCCAGCTTGCGGTGCATTATGAAACGCAGGAGATGCCCGTATTTGCTTTGACTCTGGTCAAGCCGGGCACGTGGGGGCCAAAGCTCATTCGGCACGCCGACGGACCGCTCTGCGATGCGCCTACACCCACGCCCCTCGCGACGGGCCCACCCGATCCCGAAGCCGGCATATTTCCCCCTCGGTGCGAATCGCAGATGTCGGTGCCAGGCAAGAACGGACGCATCGTGCAGGGAACTCGAAACACGACCATGGCGATCCTCGCTGGGTTTCTGGCTCGGACGACTGGACGGCCTGTGGTCGATCGAACCGGGATTAGGGACAGGATCGATTATCGGCTAGAATGGACACCTCAGTCGAACATTCCGCCGAATGGTCCCAGGGTTCCCGACGTGGAAGTTGAACCCGACCCGAATCCCGGGGCGCTCGTGGATGCGGTGCGCGACCAACTGGGCCTGAAACTGCAATCGACGAAGGCCCCTGTGCAGAGTCTTGTGATCGATCATATTCAACGGCCTTCGGAAAACTGACCCCGGACGACGTTCAGGAACTTGAACGGACGATCCGAAAGCTCAAGACCCAGGGGAAAGGGAGAAGTCTAAATGAAGCCCCCACTGATTGCGGGAGTGGCGGTCCTGATGGCGCCTGTCCTGGTTGCCATTGCCAACACGCCGGCAATGCCTGCACAAATCGCCTCCGGAGACACTCAGTGGGAGGCCGCCGCGGGAGGCCACATGGCTTTCGAGGTCGCCTCGGTCAAGCTGCTGAAACCCGGTTCACGCTTTCGGGCGCCGAACTTTCCTCTCGCTGGAGACGGGTTTAGGACGGACAGCGGCGAGAACCCGCACGGCCGGTTGTCGGTCGCCTTTCCCCTGCCGAGGTACATTGAGTTCGCGTACAAGCTCACGCTGCAGCCGGAACTGAGGCAGGCGATGGTAGCCCGTCTGCCTAAATGGGTCGATACGGACGTGATCGACATCGAGGCCAGAGCCGCGGGCAACCCCACCAAGGACCAGATGCGGCTGATGATGCAGTCTCTGTTGACGGAACGGCTCCATCTTGCGGTGCATTACGAAACGCAGGACGTGCCAATATATGCTTTGACTCTGATCAAGGCGGGTACGTGGGGGCCAAAGCTCATTCGGCACGCCGACGGACCTCCCTGCGATGCGCCCGGAACGCAGAACCTCGCGACGGGCATGTCCGATCCCGGCGCCGCCGTGTTTCCCACTGATTGCGAATCGGCGACATCGGTGCCAGGCAAGAATGGACGCATTGTGCAGGGATCTCGAAACACGACCATGGCTCTCCTCGCTGAGTCTCTGGGTCGGATGGGTGGGGGTGGACGGCCGGTGGTCGATCGAACCGGGATTGCCGACAGGATCGATTATCGGTTGGAATGGACACTCGAGTCGAAGCCGGGATGCCTGCCCGGCCCTTGTCCTGGGGTTCCCGGCGCGGACGTTGAGCCCGATCCGAATCCCGTAACGTTCATGGATGCGGTGCGCGACCAACTGGGCCTGAAACTGCTATCGACAAAGGCCCCCCTTCGGATTCTTGTGATCGATCATGTCGAACGGCCTTCCGAAAACTGACGCAGGCAGTCCGTCTCGTCGATGTGCCGGTAGCAGAACTCCTGAAATACGCCACAGCATCTACGCATGCACTCGGGCCGTGTAGTTCCCTATGCCGAGACTGGCGAGAGCGGCGTTGCAGAGATTGCTCCCTACTGGTCGCGAAGTACCGACGTCGCCGTTTTAACGGCGCATCGGGAAGCGACGTCCTGGACTTGATGTCGCCCATGGGATCAGCGCCATCGTTCCGCCATCATTCCTCCATCTGGGATGGGTTTTGCGACCTTGAAAGAGTTCACGGGAGACATGCTTTTCTCGAGCCGAATGGGCGGATCTCAACTCGGGTCCGTACCTCCTTCCTGCGGTGAACGGCACGCCGGCAGCAGTTTTGGACGCACCGTAGAGCTAGCTAGGGGCGCAGGGGCATGGGAAGCTCTCTGACTACGTTCGTGCGGTCTGCATGGAATCCGGGAAGTTCTTACTCCTCGAGAATCGCCACGGCTCGCACCGGCGCTGCCGTCGTATTGACCCACTTGATGGGAAATAGACTGAGCTTGAAACCAGTGGGCGGAAGCCGCTCGAAATTCGACATGTTTTCGAGATGATAGTATTCACGCGTAAGCATGACGCGATGCGCTTCCCAAAACTGCTTGCGCTCGAACATGGCCCAGACGGGCGGGTCGAAGGTCACGGCATCGATGCCCATCAATTTGATGCCCTGATCGAGCAGCCAATGCGTGGCTTCCCCCGTCATTCCCACGTGATCGGTGAGATAGGCCTCGGTGTGCTGGATCTTCCCTGCCCCTGTGTGGATTAAGACGATGTCGAGCGGCTTGAGTGTGTAGTGAATCTTCGAGAGCGCCTGCTTAACCTCTTCGACCGTGATGCCTGCGCCTTTGGGCAGGTGGCGAAAGTCGAGGCAGACGCCGTCGCCGTAACAGTATTCGAGTGGGATTCCTTCGGGACCGGGAGCGTTGTCGCGCAAGTGGCGGAGGGAATCCATGTGGGTGCCGATGTGATCTCCCAGCACGATGAGGCAGTGCGCGGTGAGCCAGTCGACGCCGAACCTGGCGGCGCCCACACGTTCGGCAAACTGCTGCCAGGTTTCGTACATCACCAGCGCCGGGCGGACGACACGCGGAAAACTCACCATGTCGTTATGGACGGGCATGCTCAAATCGATCAGTTTTTGGGGCATACGAGTGTCTATTGAGTTGCGGTGATTCCACCGTCGAGATATAGAGTTTGACCCGTGATGAAGTCGGATGCGGAGGAGACGAGAAATAGGACCGCGTTCCTGACATCTTCCGGCGCGGCAATTCTGCCGAGGGGAATCCGCGTCACCAGCGCGTTGTAGAATCCCGGGTCTGCGAGCATGTGGGCGACTTGCTGTGTGCGCACGAAGGTGGGCGCCACCACATTCACATTGATCTGATGTGGCGCCCATTCCGCAGCCAATTGCTTGCAGAGAATCGCCAACCCGCCTTTTGCTGCGCAGTAGGCGGAGTACCCCCGCCCGCGTAGTCCCAGCAGCGTTCGCACTGACCCGATGTGCACCTGCTTGCCACCCGTTCCCTGGCGCATCATGTAGCGGGCGGCCGCCTGAGCTTGGAACATGGCGCCTCTGAGGTTGACGTCCAGCACGTAATCGAACGCCGCTTCGGTGACGTCGCCGGCTTTCTCCTCGCGATTGAGGCCCACGCAGTTCACGAGGATATCCAATCTCCCGAAGCGCTGGGCTACCTCGTCGACCATCCGCTCGGTCTCAGGGACGGAACGGACATCGAAGGCGGAAGCAAACGCTGGTGCTCCCAATTCGCCGAGGGACGCAGCGCAGGCAGCGGCTTTTGCGGCGTCGTGCCCGGCGACCCCGACCTCCGCGCCCAACGCAGCCAATCCCCGGCTGACTGACTCGCCGATTCCGCCATACCCCCCGGTTACCAGAGCGACTTTGCCATCCAGCCGGAACAACTGCGCGAGTGAATTCACTTGCCGACCCAACCACCATCCACGTGGATGGATTGGCCCGTGAGATAACTGGAATCATCCGAGGCGAAAAAAGCGACCACGGTCCCGATTTCTCGCGGCTCGCCGGCGCGCCCCAACGAGATCTGAGAGAGAATCCCCGGCAGCAGGTCGGGCCGCTTCATCACCCAGGCGGTCATGTCGGTGTCGATCAGACCGGGGTGAACGCAATTTACCCGAATGCCCAGCGGCGTCATCTCGGCGGACATGTTGCGGGTGAGGGCCTCGAGCCCAAGTTTGGTGGGAGCGTAGTGAGTGCGGCCGGGTAGCACCTTGCCTGCCTGGATGGAGCCGATCATCACGATGTTGCCCTTGCGGCCTTCCGCCAGGGCGCGGCGGCAATAGACCTGCGAGCAGAGCCACTCGCCGCGCAGATTGACATCGGTGAGCCGCGTCCATTGATCGTCGGTTAGGTCGAGAAACGGGACGATAGTCTCGATGCCGGCGTTGTTCACCAGCACATCGATGGGTCCGAGTTCCTCCCACACCTGATCTACCATGGCCTCGACTTCGTCGCGGCGTGCGACGTCGGCTTTGACTGTCATGGCACGGCGTCCTTTGCAGCGAACCCACGCGGCGACGTCCTCCGCGGCCTGACCGCAGGAAATGTAGTTCACGGCGACGTCTGCGCCTTCCTCCGCAAATACCTCGGCAATTCCCTTTCCTATTCCTCGGCTGGCGCCTGTGATGAGAGCCACTTTTCCCTTGAGCCTCACGATCCCTCCTCACCCTTCGATCAGATAAACATCGTGCAGAACGAGCGGTTGCGGGTGAAACCACGCTCGCTCACCGGTCCACTCAAATGCGATCGGTCTCTTCTCCGGAACGAGCAGGACTCGTTTGGGCTTCGAACGGCAGTGAATGCCGGCGCGAATCCCCTGCACCGCGGAGAAATCTTGTAGGCGCTGGCCTCCCGACAGTCGCTTATCGCCGGTGAAATTGAGCAGATGCAAGAACCGCTCCGTGCCGCGCGAGGTCAGCGTTGCTTCCAGATTGAGCGGAGCCTTTTCCAGCACCATCGCGCGTTGCGACGGTGGATGTACCCCGTCCAACATCCAGGCGGCGAGTTTGCGAAGCACCGGGGTCCCGTCCTGATGGTATGTGCTAAAGAGACGGGCTGCGCAATAGATCGCCTTTCCGTCGCCGAATTGATTGAGCGTTAGGCCAGGGCCGTCAGCGGCGGCGGCAGGCGCTTGCTTCGGACCGGCCGGCGGTACCACTTCCAGCAAAGTGTTCGCAGTGGAGCATTGGACGCGAGTATAACCGCCGCTGATCTGAACATCCATTGCAGGAACTCCCGGGACGTCGCGCACGCGAAGGTAGGCGCGGCGAACGTCCGCGTACGCAAGATAGCGGACGCCCAGGACATCGGCCAAGGAAAAGTCGGGTGAAGGCTGATTGTCGGGTGTGCGAATTCCGGTCTCGCCAGTGACGAGCAAGGAACCGCCCCCGTGCACAAAGCGGCGGATGGCGTCGCACTCGCGAACATTCAGAATGCACTGCTCCGGCAGAACGAGAAGCCGGTACTCCTGGAGAGAATCCGCAAGTGTGTCGCTATTCAGGATGCCGAACTGCAGATGCTCCTCCACCAGCACCTTGTGCGCGCCGGCCACGCCCGGCGACGAAGGACTAGCCATCCACTCTCGGGCCGGATTCAACGGCAGCGTCGCCCAGATGGAATCGGCCGAGAGCAGAACGGCGGTCTCTTTGTGCGGTACGGAGCCGCGGATGCAGGGCTCCAGGTCCGCGGTTCTGCGATTGACGCCTCCGAAGGCCTGATACACTGCGGGATCGGGATTGCCGGAAGGATAGCTGTCGTCACCGAAATACGGACGGCCTCCATTCGCCAGCAGGATCGCTGCTTCGTGACGAAACGCTGCCGGGTCGCGCAGCGAGTAGTCACCCCAGCCATTTCCGCGTGTTGTCATACAACTCCAGTTGACGATGCCGGGCTGAGAGGAGAGGTAGCGCGCTTCGAGCGAGAGATCGAAACTGAGCGTGCCGGAATAAGGCGGCACCGGTTCCCACACGAGCTGTGTGACTTCGGGCGGCGGCTTTACAGGATTCCGAGTTACCCAGACGTGATTGAGTGCGAAGGTCAGACCGGCCTTCGCGGCAGTGAGACGCCCAACTACCTTACCCGCGTAGCGCGCACCGCTACGGCTTAACCATTGATGATGTGCGAAGACGTTCGGATCGTTGCTATCCGTTGGGATTTCGCGCCCGGTATCCACACGAAAGGCCTGACGGCAGGATGCGCAGTAGCATGCGCCGCTCACGAATTTCGATACGAGGTTATCGAGGAAGAAGCCATCCACATCGTAGAGCGAGACGATTTCCTCGAGCTGCGGAATGTGCACCTTCTCGAGCCAGGGCGAGTTGACGCACATTTGTGCGACGTCTCCACGCGGCCGTGCCGGCTGGGACAGGTCGCGCACCATCGCCCACTCGGGGTGCTCCTGGTAAGCACGGCGGTCCGGGCCGACCGAGACATACGCCAGCACTCGAATCCCGCGCTTCTTGAGCGCCGCGCAGAATTCTCCGGTGAAGTCGCGCTTCAGGCCAGGGTGAGTCACGCCGAGTTTGGTCGGAAAGTAGCTGTAGCCGGCATTGCAGATGGCGAAACAACTGACCATCTGGAAAGCTGCGTCCTTGAGCAGAGCCGCGGCGCGCTCGGCATCGAAGCCTTCGTAGGGGGCGGGCAATTGTCCAAAATGCGCGTCGATGTGGAGCTCGCGGTAGACTTCACCGAGCCACGGAGCGGCGGGCTCGGTTGCGGCGCGAACGAGAGGGATCGGCCCGAGCCCCAAGGCGGCGGTCGCGGTAGCGTTCCTGAAGAGGTCCCGTCGAGTCATTTGGCTTTGGGCAGGGCGAAGACGTAGTAGCCTTGGGCTTCCGGCTTTCCCGGCGCCCATGCGATCGATTCGGAACCGATGTTATCGAATACCCGGCCGGTTCTTGTGCAGAATGCGATGTACTGACGTCCTGCGACTTCATAGACGGCGGGAATTCCTTCGGGATTGGATTCGAGTTCCTTCTCCCAGAGAACCTTGCCCGTGTCCTTATCGTAGGCTCGAAGCGTGCGATCGGACCACGTGCCAATCAAGATGAGACCTCCAGCCGTGACCACCAGGCCGTTGCGCGTCGGATGGTAGCTGCCGGTATCCTTAATGCCCTTGGCGGCTAGCGCGGGCACCACGCCGAGAGGAACTTGCCACTTGATGGTTCCCTCGTTGAGATCGTAGGCGGTCAGTTCCGACCATGGCGGGCCGATAGCGGGCAACCCGTTGCTGGCGTTGAGGGTTCCATAAGGCGTGTAGTAGCGCGTCTGCCCTTCTGGTGGAGGCTGGACCGGATCGCCGCTGCGCCCGCGGCCGGAGGCCGGCATTGTCAATGCGCCCGCCGTCGGATTCGCCACGTAGGCAGCCAGGGCATCGATGTCCTCCGAATTGAGCGTCGACTCCGTAAACGGGGGCATCTGTCCGCGCCCGGAACGAATCATCGCGCGGAATCCTTCAGTCCCCAGTTCCTTCGGTGAGGTCACGCCCTTGCGATCGGCGCCGTGACACTGCTCGCAGTGCTGGGCGAAGAGGGCGAAGCCCCGCTGCTCGGGAGTCGCCCCTTCCGGCACGCGCACCCGTTGCCGCGCAGAGAGCACGTGCATGGTGGGTGCATCGTTGGAGCGGACATAGAACATGCCAGTGGCCGGATCGGCCGCCGCGCCGCCCCAGTTGGATCCTCCCAGTTCGCCTGGCATGTCAATCGTGTTGCGAGTACTCGGTGGTGTGAATAGGCCTTCATTGCGCGCCTGCATCAGCAACTCCCGGAGGCGCGCTTTTTCCGCATCGTCGACGTAAGGGTTGATATCAGTGAGGGTGAATCTCTGCCGTGTGAAGGGCGGCGGCTTAGTGGGAAACGGCTGCGTGGGGGAAGCCTGTTCACCGGGAACATCGCTTTGCGGAACACGCCGCTCTTCGATGGGCCAGAGGGGCTCGCCAGTCACGCGATCGAAGACGTAGACGAATCCGAACTTCGTGGCTTGCGCGACCACGTCGACCATTTTGCCCTCATGGCGGACGGTGAGAAGCTTCGGGCCGGTGGTCAGATCGTAATCCCAGAGGTCGTGGTGGACGGCCTGGAAATGCCAAAGACGCTTACCGGTGCGCGCGTCGAGCGCGATGAGGCAATCGCCGAACAGATTCGCCCCAATGCGATCGGCGCCATAGAAATCGTAGGTGGGCGAGCCGGTGGGAAAGTAGGCGATGCCGCGCTTCTCGTCGACCGAGATTTCACCCCAGGTGTTGTTGCCGCCCACATAGGTCCACGCGTCTTTGGGCCACGTGTCGTAGCCGAATTCTCCGGGGTGCGGGATGGTGTGGAAGATCCAGGCCATCTTGCCGGTCAGGATGTCGTAGGCGCGAATGTCGCCGAGAGCCGAGCCGTAGGATTCGCCTGGCGCGGAGCCGATCAGGATCAGGTTTTCGAAGACGCGGCCAGGGGTGCCGGTGGGTCCGCCCTGGCGCCTTGGAGACCCGTCGCGCAGATTGACGCGTCCGTCGTTGCCGAACGTGTTGATGGTGACGCCGGTGCGCGCGTTGATCTCCTGCAGACTGCTGTTGGCGGCGAAGATGAGGCGGCGATCGGAGCGGTCCTTGCTTTCCCAATAGTTGATACCACGATCGGTAGGACGGCCCTCTACTGGATGCGTCCAGATCTGCTTACCGGTAGCGGCGTCGAGCGCGACGATCGCGTTCTCTTTACCGAGAACATACATGACGCCATCGGCGATGAGGGGATTGAAGCCGAATCGTCCGCTGGAGCCGGGGACGAGGTACGTCCATGCGAGTTCGAGACGGTTTACGTTGGATTTGTTGACTTGCTTGAGGGCGGAGTATTGGAGAGAGTCGGCGGATCCGCCGTAATCGCTCCAGGTGGTGTAATGCGGGGGAGCGGCGGCAAGGAGAAAAGTCGCCACGAGCACAACTGCAGCAAACACCGAAAGCAGGGATCGGGGCTTAGGTTTTGGGGGTTGGGTCTCGCGGCCCGTCGCTGCGGTCGAGCCTGTCTGTCGCGATCGGCCTGGGCGGCCCACCAATCTGTATGAGAATCTTCGGGCGAGGCTGTGGCGCAAACTTTCCTGTTTACCGTCTCGACACTCTTGTCGGGACTTATCGGGTGTGCACCGTGCCTGCCGCACGAAGGATTTTCGGCGCCGTCTCGACACTCTTATCCAGACTTTTCGGCTGCGCTGGGATTCTGACCTTCGGCAGCGTGCGCGTGCATCGGAATTCGCGGACGATCCGAAAAGCGTCGAGATGAGTTTCGATGCGGCAAACCGGAGTGTTTGCACATCCTTGATCATGGGCATCACTATTTCGGGAGGGCGAAGACGTAGTAGCCTTGCCCTTCGGGCTTCCCCGGCTTCCATGCGATTCCGTTGTAGGAGCGGCCGACCCCGGCGAAGAAGGCGACATATTGGCGCCCCCCTGTTTCGTAGACCGCGGGGATGCCGTCGGGATTGGCGTCTACTTCGCGCTCCCAAAGCACCTTGCCCGTATCTTTGTCATACGCCCGGACCATACGGTCCGACGCCGTCGCCATAAAAATCAAGCCGCCCGCCGTAACCACGGGCCCGTTGCGCGTGGGACGATAGCTTCCCGTATCCTTGATCCCTTTCGCCGCCAGCGAAGACACTGTGCCCAAAGGAACGCGCCACTGGATGGTGCCCTCATTGAGGTCGTATGCCACCAACTCTGCCCACGGCGGACTGATGATGGGCAGTCCGTTATTGGCATGCATCAGATTCCCGAACTGTCCGAAATAGGTAGGCTGGCGGCCGGGAGGCGGCGCGGGGTTGGCATTACCGCGTGCAGGCACGCCAGCTTTCGGATTCCCGAAATAGGCGACGATCGCATCGAGATTCTGATCGGACACGCTGTCGGTCGAAAACGCCGGCATCTCCGCCTGCCCTTTGCGGACGACGGTTCGGACGTGCGGAGGATCGACGTTTTTGGGCGGGTCCGCACCGTGACAGGTGGCGCACTGTTGGTTGAATATCGCGAATCCGCGCTGCTCAGGCGTAGCGTTGGCTGGAATGCGCGCCGCAGTCCGCTCGGACAGTGTGGCGCTCGACGGCGCATCGACGGCCCGTACGTACAATCTCCCAGTCTCCGGGTCCGCGGCTGTTCCGCCCCAGTTGGTGCCGCCCAACTGGCCGGGCGTCTCGATGGTCTCGCGCTCCAGGCTTTGCGGCGTGAAGAGGCCGTCGTTGTGCGCCTTAGCGATCAACGCGCGCAGGCGCTCGCGTTCGGCATCATCCACGTAAGGATTGACGTCGTCGGGAGTCAATTTCTGGCGAGAGTAGGGCGGCGGCTTGGTGGGGAAGGGCTGCGTAGGCCATGACTCCTCGCCAGGCACTTCGCTCTTCGGCACGGGGCGCTCCTCGATGGGCCACACCGGCTCACCAGTCACGCGATTGAATACGTACAGGAATCCGAACTTGGTCGCCTGGGCTACGATGTCGAGGGGCTTGCCGTTGTGGCGCACGGTCAACAGTTTGGGGGCGGTAGTGGGGTCGTAGTCCCAAAGATCGTGGTGAACCAGTTGGTAATGCCACAGGCGTTTGCCGGTGCGCGCATCGAGCGCCAGGATGCAATCGCCGAAAAGACCCATCCCCTTGCGATCGGCGCCGTAAAGATCGTAGGTGGGCGATCCCAGCGGGAAGTACGCGATGCCGCGCTTCTCGTCGATCGAGATTTCGCCCCAGGCATTGACGCCTCCGATATATTTCCAGGCGTCCTTGGGCCAGGTTTCGTAGCCGAACTCGCCAGGATGCGGCACGGTGTGGAAGGTCCATACCAGCTTGCCGGTGAGCACGTCGTATGCGCGCAAGTCTCCGGGGGGATCGCCGTATCCCTCGCCAGTCGCGGAGCCGAGAATGATCAGGTTCTCGAAGACCCGCCCGGGCGTGCCGCTTTGAATGTTGCGGATGGTTTTGGGATCGCGGCCCAATCCCTCGCGCAAGTCGACGCGCCCATCTTTTCCGAACGACGGAATGGTCACGCCGGTGCGCAGATTGATCTCCTGCAGATAACTCTCGGCGGCGAAGATCAGGCGGCGGTCGGAGCCGTCTTTGCTCTGCCAGTAATTAAAGCCGCGATCGGTGGGACGGCCCTCCACCGGGTGATTCCAGAGCGGCTTGCCGGTGGCCGCGTCGATGGCGACGACGGCACTGTCCTTACCCACCACGTACATCGCGTCATCCACCACCAAAGGGCTGAAGGCGAAACGCCCGCCAGGACCGGGAGCGGGATAGAACCAGGCGGGTTCGAGTTTGGCGACATTCTTCTTATCGATCAGCTTCAGCGACGAGTACTGCATCGTATCGGCCGACCCGCCGTAGTCGCTCCACGTGGAGTAGGGCTGCGGGCGGGCGCCCGACTGTCCGCGCAAGAGCACGATCCCGCCGAGCAGACAGACGCCGACCCCGGCGGCGTACATTCGTCGATGGTTCGCGCAAGTCATTATCGTTTCGCCAGTTTTGCGCTGGGCGTGGCGTCCGCGTCCAGGTCGCCGAGGACATACTGGACCGCAGCCAACACGTGCTGCGTCCACATGGGATTGGTGTAGAAGTCGGTGGTATGCCCGAGCGGTGTGAAATAGGTACGGCCCTTGCCGTAAGTTTTGATCCAGGCCAAGCCGTAGTCCTGATCGGGACGGGTGCATTCGGGGCAGAACCTGCCTGCGGTCGCCATGTCCGACTTCTCTACGTCGAGGCTGAGCAGCACGTGCTGCTTCTCGCGGCTGTACGGCGAGTAGACCGGAAAATGATAGAACTCGTCGGTGTGATCGAAGCTGGCGGAGCCGAAGCTCTTGGTGAGCGGGCTGTTGGGATCATCGATCTTGACCACCTGCTTTTCGGTGTGATGCGCGCCGGCCCATCCTCCCATCATCTCGGCGAATTCGGGCCAGTTGTTGTCGGCAAACGTGACGGCGTGGTGTCCGCCCAGTCCCCCGCCCTCGCGGATGAAGCGCAGAATTCCCTCGCGCACCTCCGGATCGTTGTGCACCATGCCGCACACATTGTTGAACCACACGGCATCGTACTCCTTGATCTTGGGATATTTCAGAAGCTCCAGGTCGTTGCTGAACGTTACGGTGAAGGCGCCGGTGTACTTGGCCATCAGCTCGAGCATCAGCGTTCCATGCGGAATGGTGGCGTGTCCAGAATACATCTGAAGATCGGTGACCAGCAGCTTGCGGGGCTTCTTGGGCTGCACGATCGCCTTACGCGGCGCTCCATCGTCGATCTGCTTCTTCATGTCGGCGCTGAGCAGCTCGGGACCACGGATCTTGCCTGGGGGAGAATCCACCATCCGCCGCACACGTGCCGCCATGGCAGGCCACATGGCGCGCTCGAAGCCGGTCATGGATTTCTGGAGGTCGGCATAGACATCGGAGGCGCCGGTGGAATCGATGGAGATGAAGAGAGGCTTGAGCTCGGCGTGATAGGCGGCGACGAAGAAGTCCGAAAGCCCCGCGGCACCGCTTCCCAAGGTTACATCCTTCCCTTTCGCGCCCAGGGCGCTACGGTCGTGAATGTCGATCGCCATCAACCTATCCTTGACCATCGCGAGGCCGTCTACAGGCTTGATCCCTTCCTGCATCCAGCCGCCGAGGTCGGCCGCAATTCCGATGTTCTTGCCATGGCCCTGCAAGGAGCTCATCACGGTTTTCGGATCTTTGCTGGCGTCGAGGGCGACCGCGATCGAGTATTCGGAGGCGAGACGGTCCAATCCAGCGAGAGCGCCGGCTGGCGCGCTGGTGACAATCAGGGGAGCGTTGATAGACTTGGCAAATTCGAAGACCTGCCGCGCCGAATTCTCATCGGAGCCGATGTTGTCAACGCGATACGCAAGGATCGCCTGGTTATACTCGCGCAGTTTGCGAACTACAGCGGCTCGTTCGCCTGCTTGCAGATGGTAGTCCAGATTTTTGGGAATTTCGGGAGCGATGCGCTGCGAGCTGGAGGCTTCCACACCGGTCACGCCAAGGAGGTCTGACTTGACGATGGCCTCCGCCAAGGTCAACTGTTTGAAGTCGGCGGTGGCGATGCCGACGTGCCATCCGAACCAGATATTATTATCGGCGGCACCGACACGGATCGTGCCGAGGCTCGCGCCGGTCGGGCGCTGCGACAGGTTGGGAATGGCAGGAGCGTTCTGGCCGCCCTTGGTTCCGTTCGCTCCCTTAGTCGGTGGGGCCTGTTGCGCGAGAAGCACCAGCCCGATTGCACCTGCGAGGATTAAAGCGTACGTAGCTTTTTTCATGTCTGTGTACCCGATTTGGTTGCGCCGGGCGCGTTGCTGCAATCACGTCCGGAACCTGTAGCCCAATTTCTGCAGATATGCCTTGCTCGTCTGAGCTGTTTCGAGAGGCGTCATGGGAGCGTTGGCCGAGGGGTCCAGTTCCACCATGATGTTGGCCTGTTGATGGCCTTCTTCCAAGGTGTCGAGAACGCCCGAAATATCTACCTCGCCCATGCCCAAGGGGCAGTAGCCGGCGTAATTCTGCCAGCCCTTGTAGTCCTTCAAATGCATGTGCTTGACGAGCGGCAGAAAGTCCTTAATCACCTGGGCCGCATTGGAGCCGCCCTTCTGCAGTTGTCCTACGTCAGGGGCGAACTTCAGGTGCTCCGTCTTCACCCCTTCCATCACTGTATAGACTTCGTCGTGGGTCTCGACGGCAGTACCGGTGTGCTGGTGCAGACCCGCGCCCAAGCCGATGTCGTTCAGTGCCATCGCGGAATCGTTCAAGCCGGAGATGACTGCCGCTCGATATTGTTTGAAGTCGTAGCTGTCGCGCTTGACGCCGTTCACTTGCAGGACACCGAACACGCCGCCATATTTCTTGATGATCTTGCCGAGGCGGATGACCCCCTCGAGGCTTTCCTTCGCCTTGCTGGGGTCCGTCACATTGATGCGAATGTACCCGGAGGTCAGCGGCAGCTTATAGCGGTCCATCAGCGGACGCAGTGTATCTTTCGCGTCCCAATCCTCCAGGACTTCCGGGAAGGTCTCAAAGCCGTTGAAGCCAAGCGCGGATATGTCGCGAACCGCGGGCTCAAGTGTCGCGTCGGCCTCCGGACCGCGGGGGAATGTGCCCCAGGTGATGCAAGTGTGCCCGATCTTCAGATTGCGCGGAATGGCCGCGCGAGCGGGAATACCAGCGCCTCCCAGAACGGCGCATACCGTCGTAGCGAACCCGCGCCGGCCGATTACAGCTCTCACACATCCTCCCGCTCATATTGCGTATTGTGCAATGAATATCTCTTCATCGCGGACGCATGCTATCAAGCCCTCGGAGGGATGTCAAGGGAATATTGCCCGGCGCAGTGATTCCGGCGTGACGCCACGCGGCACCAGCACAATGTTCTCGTTCCTGGCCGTGGAGAAGGTGAGAAGCGATCCTTCGAGTTCCTGCGATTTTTTGCCGTTTCGGTAGAGGGTCGCGCCCCCTTCGCCCCACGGATTGCGAATCCTGCAGGGCGCTCCCGCACGCGACGACAATTCCACAAACTCTACCTTTCCGTGGCGCCGCGACGAGGTCACCGTGAACGCTCCCGCGGCGAGCAGTTGAAATTCGGCATCCCAATCGCTTGGCCACGCGGAGAAAACCTCTAACACCGGATCCTCTGTAACGCCCGCGACGTTGGCTAGCAACGAAGAGTGAATGCCGGACGCCAGCCCGCCAATATGTTCGGCGTCAATGGCGCCGGGGCCCTCGCGCAGACGCAGACGATTGCGAAAAATCTGCGCGCCGCCGATCCCTTTCACATCGATGAACCCGGAGGTGCGGTTGAAGTTCAGGAAACGGGCCTTCAATTCGCGGTCGGCTCCCAGCGGCGCAATCGCGCCAGTGGTGTCGTTTCCAAAGATGAAGCCGCCGAAGCCACCGCTGTTGTTGCCGCCGCGCGCCGGGGGGAGCGTAGGCAGGTTGGCTGCGATGTCGCGCCACAGCGGGCGAAGATTTGCGTCAACGCCCAGAATCTCCGAGGCGTGCGCCGCGAGCGGAAAGATCATCTGCATGTAGGAGACTTCGGTTCGCGTGTCTGGCGTGTCCCAGTTGGATTCGTTGTTGTTGACGTGCTCGAGGTGATATTTGCCGTCGGCTCCTTTGCGGAGGTTCGGAAAATTGCGGTAGAACTCGGCTGCACCTTTGATCATGGGGTATGCGCGATCGCGCAGCCACCCGGCGTCCTGTGTATCCAGGTAGCGGTCCCAGTAGACGGACGCTATGCGCGTCGCGCCTCCCAGGATGTGGCTGGTATGCCCGAAAACGCCATGGCCCTTGTCCGCCACGATGTAATGGCCATGATCCCATTTGCCGTCCCCGTGAAAATTCCAGCGGCTATTGTGCCGATTCTCGGTTTCCGACCACCAGCGGAAGCGTTCCGACATTTGGCTGGCGGGTTTGCGCGCCAGGTACAAGTCGCGCATCTCGGCGGCGATATCGTCCGGCAGTTTCTCGGGGCCGTTGAAGAATGTGGTCTCCGGGATCCAGATGCCTTCGGAACCCCACTGCTGACGGGCGGCCAGCGCGCAGGCGTCGTACATCCCGCTGTAGAGCGAGAATAGGGGCTCCATCAGTTCCATTCGCCCCGCCGGCATGAGGTTTCGGTAGTACGCGGCGGTGTTCGCCCACCAATACTGCGACCCCCAGCGCCGCATGTCGCCGTTGGTATACCAGAGCATGCCTCCGAAGCGTGGCGGATACGCACCGCGCGAAGAGGACGCCACAAGGTAGAGGAAGTAGGTATAGTTCTGCTCGACGAAATCGGCCTGCCCGTCTTCGCTGTGCATGTGAACGAAGCCTTTGGCCCAAAAATCACGCCACCACGATTGCGTAGCGCTGAGTAGCCCGGAAAAGCCGAGCGGCGCCGCGGCATCCAGTTCCGCGAGGGCCCGCCCCGCGGCGTCATCGGCAGAGTTGAAGGTCGCCGCGCTCGAGATCAGAATAGTGAATGCGCCCCGGGACGGCGCAGCGGAGAGTTGCACCGTGGACTCGTTGAGATAGCGAGCCTTGGATGGCCGGCCGAGAACTCCAATCGCGACCGCCGACGAATCGTAAAACTCGCCCTCGCGAAACTCCTGTGTCAGGAGGATACGCCCGCTTCGTATTTCGAGGCGCGAGAGGGCCGAATGCTCCGCGGTCTTAACGTCGACGGCATGCGATTTGGTGAGGTCCCAATTCTTGCCGTTAATCACCGATACGAGGTAACGGAGCATGCGGAGATCGATATTGACGGCCTCGGGTTGCGGCCGCTGGTCATTGATTTCGACGGCCATCACGTCGCGCTCCGGCCACGCGAGAACGCGGGCGGTGATGCCGCTGCCCTGGACGGTCATCAGACCTTTGTCAACGGAGAGGGTCTGATGGAAGGCGGCGCCTGCAAAGATGTCATCGCCCGACTGGACCAGATTGATGTCGACGTATCCGCAACCGCCCGCATAATCGGTATCGGCTCGCGGAAAGCTGACGGTGGAGCTGTTCTCGGCGAAGACATCGGCACGGTTGATCTGGAAATGGAGGGCCGAAGGAGAAGACCAGACGAGACTGCCCATGCGGCCGTTGCCGACAGGCATGCCTTCCTCACTGCGCGATGCGGGCTGCTCGTACTGCAGATCGGCGCGCGCCGCGAGCTTGCCGTAGTCGACGGAAAGTATGCCTTGGGCGTAGATTGAGGCGGCGGCGCACGCCAGGATCACAGCACGACCCACCGAAGAAAAGCAGAAATATCTCATGGCTATACCCGGGGCACTCTAGAATCGGATGCGCACTCCCAGCCGCAGCATGCGTTCATCGATTCCCTCTCTCCCGAAGCCGCCGTTGGTGGACGTGATCGTCGTATAACCACCCAGGCTCTTGATGGTGCCGTTGGCATTCAGGACCATGCTCGAGACGGTGGCACTCGGATTCGAGAAGTGCGGTGTGTTGGTGGCGTTGAAGGCGTCGGCACGGAATTGCAAACGCACACTTTCGCGAATGCTGAATTCCCGCACGACGCCGAGATCCAGATTGATCGCGCCGGGCCCGAAGATGGAGTTGAAGCCCGCGGTGCCGAAGGTAGGGGTGGTGACCGCAGCGAAGGCCAGCGGATCGAACCACGACTGGTTCGGGCCAGTGCCACCGAGAATCTCGACGTTCGGTTTCACCTGATTGGCCCGCTGCGTATTGCCCGGCGCATTCAGAGAAGTGGCGTCCGAACCGACGGAGAACGGCTGGCCACTGTACATCGTCAGGAGTCCCTGCAGTTGCCATCCGCCGGCGATCCTGCCGGCCACGCCGTGGTTCCAAAGTGCCCGGCCCGGCCCCAACGGGAGCTGGTAAACCGAATTCGCGGCAAATGAGTGGGTGCGGTTCGATCCCCATAACGCCTTGTTCAAATTGCGAAACGCCGGAGCCTCGATCGCCGGATTCTTGTCGCTGAGAGCGTCGCAGCACAGCGCCAGGGCCTTGGAGAAGGTGTAGACCACGTTGAGCGTGAGACCGTTGGAGTAGCTTTTGGTTAACTTGGTCTGCAGGGAATCGTACGAGTTGCGCCCATAATTTTCGATCAGGCCTGAGCTTCCGGTTCTGCCGAAAGCTTGATAGAGCGGCTCGCTCGGAGTGCCGCCGCCGGGCGTTCCGACGTTCACGTTCATGACCTGGAGCTGCTTAATCTGGCGGTCGC
Source organism: Bryobacteraceae bacterium (assembly GCA_035295745.1). GTDB lineage: Bacteria > Acidobacteriota > Terriglobia > Bryobacterales > Bryobacteraceae > JAIQFL01. Next base: position 99,518 of record DATGIL010000033.1, read on the forward strand.
CCACGTATCCGGCTTGTGCCAGGAATCCTTTTGGCAGTTGCTTCTCGACGGTGAGGTTCCACGACTCGATATACGGCATGTGATAGACCGGTGGCGGCACCGTGAAGCCCTGCGTGAGTGGATAATTCGAAATCACACCCGTGCCGACGTCCGGGAACACCACAGCCGGAATCCCATCGCTCAGGCGACTCGTGTACTGGAATGAACTGGCCGGCGCCGGCCAGCTCGCCGATTGCGTGATTTCGGCTTCGCCCACGAAATCCCGCACCCAGGCCAACGGGTTCGGATCGAAGTTGATTCCGAAGCCGGCGCGCACCACGAAGGTCGGAGTGGCCCGCCACGCAAGGCCAATCCGCGGACTGAAATCCTTCTTCGGGACCTGCACGCCGCAGTCCCTGGGGGTCTGGCCCAGCCCGCAGAGATACATGGTGTTCGTCTGGAAATTGTAGGTCTCGAATCCGCGGTGTTCGCCCGTGCCGAATGGCAGATACTCCCACCCGACGCCTAGCGACAAGGTCAAAACCCGGCTCACCTGCCATTGATCGCGAACGTATAAGCTGTCCGCCCACATGCGGCTGGTCTGCCGGGTGCCTCCTCCGAGGAAATTGTTGGTAGCGCCGGTAGTCAGGCCCAGCAGGAAAGTGGAATACGTGTTGTACTGATTCGCCGAAGGGCCGCCGTTGAGAGTCGTGGGGCCGCCGCCAAACGAGAACGATCCACCGTTGGTGGAGAGCTCCCAGTTGTTGTTGTCGATCTTCATGATATCGAGCCCGAAGCGAATGGTATGGTTCCCGTGAACCCAGCTTCCATTGGCGACGTAGTCGTAGGCCGGATCCAGATAGTAGACCGGGGAGTCGGGGTATTTTCCGAAAGCGGTGTAGTTGCTGATGCTGAAAGACGGGTAGCCGGCGTCGCCCGGATCGGGGCCGTTGGTTCCGGGCAGATTGAACTTCGTCAGTCCCAGGTTCCCTTTGCTGAAGCTCACGGGCTCTTGGGAAGTATCGAGCCGCGTATAGCCGAAATAGCTGTCTACGATGACGTGCGGGCTGACGACGTAGGTGCCCGCTACCGTGCCGTTGAACACCGTGCCGTTCATGTTCCCGTCGCGCGTCGCCGAGCTGTTGACACCGGCGCCGTTGTCGCCGAAGAGATCGGGATTGAAAACGTGGTAGTCCAGCGCTCCGAGGCGGGCAGTCACCGTGAACTTGCGCGAAAGGTTCCAGTTGATCTTGCCGTCGAACTTATGCCGGTTGACGAGGTAGTCCCCCGTGGCGTAATAGTTGTTGGCGATTCCGGAGAGGTTGGGCAGCGGATAGAGTTGCTGAATGAGCAGCGCGGTGGGGTCGAGACGCGACTGCGGAATGAGATTTCCGGGGAACTGCGTTCTACCCGTCCCGGTGGCCGTACCCGTGAGGGGATCGTAGATCGGAGTCGAGGAACCCGTCATGTCGCCAGACCGGATAGCGGCCGTAGGAACCGTCACAATCTGCGAAGCGAACTGGCGATCGAACTGGCCGTCATAGCTGGCAAAGTAGAACAGCCTGTTCTTGAGGATCGGACCTCCGATTGTGCCACCGGTCTGGTTGTCGATGAATTTCGGTTTTCGTTGTCCCGGCGGCAGAATCCACGGATCAGCCTTCAGATCGTTATTCTGGTTGTACTCAAACGCCGACCCGTGAATCTGGTTAGTGCCGCTCTTCAAGACGACGTTGATGGATGCGCTCCCGGCCAGTCCGTGGTCGGCGTCGAAACTGGCAGTGGACACACTGACGGTCTCGATAGCCTCTAACCCGGGTACGTATCCGGTTTCGTGCGACATCCAGGAATTGATCGCGTTGGCGCCTTCGATCCGCGTATTAGACGCGCCCTGCGTGGTTCCATTGACGCTGAAGACTTCCCCGCGAGCCGGATTTGCCGCCGGTGAGCTCGACGTGTTGGGAGGCGACATCCCCGGGACCATGACCAGCAGGTTCTGATAGTTCCGATTTACCGGGATGGGAATCTCTTCGACTTCCTTCTTGGAGATCTCGCTGCGAACATCCGCCGTGTCCGTCTGGAGTACGGCGGTCTGCGCTTCCACCTGCACAGTTTCGGTGCTCATGCCCACCTTCAGAGGAACGTCAACCCGTACGACGGCGTCGATGTTCACCGAGACACCACGTCGGACGAAATTCTCGAAACCGGAATGATTTACCGTGATGCTATAGGCGCCCGGCGGCAATGTGGGAAATGCGAACGATCCCGAGTCGTTCGTCACGGTCTCGCGAACCTGACCGCTGCCCGTTTCGGCAGCTTTGACGGTGGCGCCCGGAACGATCGCGCCGCTCGAGTCTGTGACGATACCAACAATCGAACCATATAGGGCTTGGGCTCGCAGACATGCTGCGGCGCCGTAGAGCAGGAGCAAAATCAGGCACGCAGCAACCGCGACCTGGCGGATATTGAGTCTGGGCACGAGAGTTTCTTCCCCTTCTGGGGCTGCGGTGAAGCAGCCAATTTGCAAGCGAGTATATATCCGGACCGGTACCGAGTCAACAGATTTAACGCTAAAACAAGAGAAATCCTGAAAAGCGGCTTTATTGCATAATACGCAACCGTGTTGGGCTACTCACTGGCATCGGCACTGAAGATGGCACTGAGATCCCTCGCGGTCTCGCAGACCAGCCGCGCGGTAACCGCGTCGCGTTCCGGCGGAAATCGGCTCAGGGGTGCGGAGATTCCGATCGACGCAATAATCATGCCATCTTTGTCGCGCACCGGGGCGGCGAGGCAGCGAACGCCCTCCACGTACTCTTCTTCGTCGATCACGAATCCCTGATCCTTGCTGCGGGCGAGTTCCTTCGTCAGTTGCTTGAGGGAGACGATGGTGCGAGGTGTGTGGCCCTGCAGCGTACCCGCACCGAAAATGGTCTTCAACTCGGACATTCCGCAATCTACGAGAAGGGCCTTGCCGTGAGCGGTGCAGTATAACGGAACGAACTCACCGGTCTGTCCGGAGATCACCAGGATCTGGCTGCTGGAGTGGTAGTGATCGATGAAGAATGCCTGCCGGCCCTCACGCAAGGCGAGATGCGTGGTCTCGCCGATCCTGACGGCCAGCCTCTTCAAAGGTTCGTGACTGAATGCGATCAGTACATTGCTCCAATCGTGCTTCCGAGAGAGGCGCCAGATGGAAGGCCCGAGTACATAATCCTTGCGGCCATTCGGGTTGGCGAGAAAGCCGCGCCGCCGCAGCGTGTTTGCCAGACGAAACACACTGCTGCGATCGATGCCAAGGAGCTCTGTGAGGTGCCCGAGCGTCACTGGATCGGACGACTTCGCCACCGCCTCCAGTATGAATAAGCCGCGATCGAGACTTTGAATCGACGGCGTCTGCGCGCTCGGCCTCCTGGGGCGAGGCTTTGTGAAATAGGGTGATACTCCAGCCATAGGTTTTCTATCGTCCTTTTCTGCCGGCGAAGGCCAGGTTTGGTTTCCAGGACTGCATGGACTTCTGAAGCCAGGCCGCGTCACGATCTTTGTGGCAGATCAGGCATGCGTTAGGACTGTCCTGGGGGCCAAAGCGAGCCGTCATTTCCGCATCGGGAATATCGTCGATCTGGTGATAACGGGCCTGGAACATGAGGGCATTCATGATGCGTGGCATGTGGCAACTCACACAGCGGCCAGCCTCGCTGGCTGCCGCATGATGAGTGTGGCCTTCCGGCTTCGCAGCAAATTGCTTGTGACAACCGAGGCACATGCGATCGGAGTCGGCGCCGAATTTGAGCGACCTGGGATTCGAGGCCGCGTCTGCAGGATGTGGGTCGTGACAGTTGCCGCACGTCGCACCACCCTTACGGAAGCATGCCGACCGCACGAAGGACTCTACGATAAAGACCGTCTCACGAAAGCGGCCGTCCTTGTAGAATCCCCTGCGGGAGTAGTCGACATACGGGCGGCTCAAGAGTTCCCGGTAAAATTTCGCGCCGCTTTCCGAGTAGTTCAAGGCTCCAGCCGGCTCCGGGTCGCGGAGGCCGGTCTGCATGTGGCATTGGGCGCAGATGGCGACATATTCGGATGCGCCGACGTGGGAGAAATCGATGGGAGGGTCGGCGGCGCCTTTGGGGTACGGCCGGCCTGCGCGCATTGCGGCCACATGCGCCGCGGAGGGGCCATGGCACATCTCACAATTGACACCACCTTCGCGGAATGAGGACGCCTTGGCCTCCATCTCGCCGTTCTCAAATCGTTGCTGGCTGGTGTGACAGACGGCGCACTCCAACTGGTAGGTGGCGCCCGGGACGATCTCGTGAAAGCGAGACACGTCGGTACGCGCCGAATTTGCCGGGTCCTTGATCTCCCAATAGTTCACCCAGCTCTTGTGCGCCACGTTGTATTGGAGTGGAAACACCTGCATCTCGCCACCCGGCAACTTGGTGGCATATCCCTGCTGCCATTTCGAACCGATCAGGTAGTCGACCGGGTAAGATTTCCAGACGTTTCCGGCGCGGATCTCCATGTAATGGCGCTCGTTGCGGAGCACTGCTCGCGCGACCGGTTTGCCGGCATCGTCGAGGACCGGCTGTCCTGACGTGAAATCGCCGATGACGTCTTTCGGACGATAGGCCCGAAACATCCGGCTCATACCGGTGGCCTGCCAGTTGGAGTGTTGCTGCGCGTGGCAATCCTTGCAGGCCGCGGAGCCGGCATAGGTTCGCGCTTGCGATGCGCGCTGTGCCGGGGAGGCGGATGGAGGCAGCGAGGTATCGAGAGACTCGGACCAGGCCTCAAACGATCGCCCGCCGGGAGCGCCAATATCGGCGTAGACGGTGCGCAAACGATCCAATGCCTGCTGGTGAACCGGGCCCTCCGGTTTGGCAGCGATTGCCAGGAATCTCGCGCCGTCCGCCAATCGGCCTTGATTCAAAATCACCATGCCCAGCAGATATGCCGTCGCCGGTGTCCCGTTATCGAGCCGTAAGGCTTCCCGTAGTGCCGCTTCAGCCTCGCCAAATTGCTTCGCCCGCGTATCGTCGCGAGCCTCCTGCGCCCGGATCGCCGCAACCTGGCCGATCAAATAATATGCCTGCGATCGGATTCGAGCTTGGACGCCAGGCCAGTTGCGATCTTCGATGCTGGAGGGGCGATCGAACCGGCTGAGGAACCACAAAGCATCCTGAGCTTGTAGAGTTGCGCCGTCGAGTTGCCCCATCCTGACTCGCGCGCCGGCCAGGGCGACCAGCAGGAAAGGATTCTCCGGCAAAAAGCGAAGAGAGCGCGCACCATAGTCGAGCGCGGCCGGAAAATCTCCCACGGCAATGCTCGCCTTCGACGCGATTTCATACGCCGGCTCCAACATCCACGACGCTGGATAGGCTTGGACGAACGACTCGGCCAACGCCTTCCGCTGGTGCGCGTCGTTCGCCGCCATTAAAGCAGCGAAGTCCTCGCGCTCCTTCGGGTCCTCGGGAATGATCTCCGGGCCGCGAATGCCATCTTTCTTCAACGACGCGAGCTTAGCCGAGTCATGACAGGAGAGACACCTCTTGTCCACAGGGCCGGTGTCTGCGGCTGACAGAGTTCCGGCCACCGCGAGAGCCCACACCAAGCTGCGCGGCTGAGCCCACCGCATGGTTATCGCTGCCCGTACGGCTTGTTCTTGGCGATGAATTCTTCGTACAGGATGACACCGAATCCGGCCGCCGCCGCCACACCGATAGCTACTTTGAGAGCCGTCCGGCGATGCCCGGACTTGGCTGCCGGAGGAGGTGTCACATTATTTTGGGTGATCTGTTTGTCTGAGGTCTGACCGTCGTATTCGGCAACTACGTGGACCATGAAGGGCCCGGCTTCCATATTCGGAACGAAACCTGCGGCCTTAACAGTGCCGTCGCGTCCGGTAACAGCGGCATAGGTTCGCGCTCCCTTGAAGGTAGCGCCCGGTCCGGACGCAGGGGCTTCGAAACTTACCTTGGCGCCGGCCACTGCGCGACCAGAGGAATCCTCGACGCGGACCACCGGAACCTGCATGGGCTTCTGGTTGACAAAGTTGACCGCTCCGTCGCCTTGTACAATCGCGATACTCAACGCGACCGGCCTCTGTTGAGCCATCGCGACCTGAGAGCACAATACCAGGCAAACGGGGCCGACGATACTGCTCTTTCGTGTAAGCATCCTTAGACCTCCCCAAGGTGGCACTCGCAATTCCCTGCGACAGGCCACGCCAGTCGACCTCATTTGTTTGTCAATGCGTATTGCACATGGTGCAATGACATGAGATCGATGCGGAACGGATTCTATCACGCAAATCCGGCGGCGGGCAAGCAAAAACCTCGCGCTGTCAAGGCAAAGTAGAAATGTAGTGCTCCTGGCAAAGTAGAAATGTCGCCTTTCGAGGCTCTCTGCGGAGTGCGTGTTATTCTGCGTGTGCCTGTGAAGCGGAGACGGGCAATGCCGGCGAGCAACCCGATCAAGGAATAGCCGGCCCGAACTCATCTGCGGACGATGCGAAGGAGCGTGGTCCTCACGCCACCTCCAGAGTCCCGTATCCAAAGAATCGCGATGCGTCGGGGCGCTAAGACTTGACACGAGGTTGTCGGGAGGCCTCCAAATGCCAATTGACGCCGAGTCGCGAGGTGGAAAGGAACGCCGTCAGATGAGAGCCGCTGCCAACGAGCCGTCCAACTCCCTGCGGCACATAGCCGATCGCTCTGCGAACGTCGACCGCCTGATTAATTACTGACGTCGGGCATTCTCACGCCTTTGTGCTTCTCGGATTCGACGAATTCCAGGATGTCAAAGTGACGATTATCCCGATCCGGAAAGAAGCTGTCGATGGCATCAGGTTCGTCGTGGAATACCTCGAACACAGTTTCTAGCCGCGCCTCTGCGAGCAAGCTGAGATGAGTCGGGTTCATCTCAAAGATCGCCAGCTTCCCACCCGCTTTTTGCAGCTTCGCCAAAGCAAAGAGCAGCGTGCCGAGACCGGTGGTATCGAGCTTGCGCAGGTGGCTGAAATTCAATGCCACACGCAGCCTTCCTGCCTTTACCAGGTGGTCTAGTTCCGCTCGAAAATCGAGGTCTTCCTGTCCGAACGTGAGCTGTCCCTGCAGGTCTAGGATGGCGATACCTTCCACGTCTCGAGGAATGATTTCTAGCGACATCGATTTTCGCCGACCGTCCGATGATTGCTTGCTGAAGCGCTTTCCTCAGGGACGCATGATCGTCCCGCAGCGCTTACTTTTCGTGATTCTCCGCACGGGCTCGCAGCTCTTTCGCGGCCTGGAACCAGTCTTCGTCTGGGGATCCCTCTGGGCAGCCTCGGGCTTCCCACAGTGCGTGAGCCAAGACTGCGATCTCCTCGTGCCCAAAGAGTGCGATGCCGTGTTCATTCACAGCATGCGTCTGCCCAGTATGCTCGTGCGCCTGCTCGGAATGCTCAAGAGCCCGTCTCGACAGCTCCTGCCCCGTTTGATGGTCCTGCTTCTCATGTGCTTCCGCGGCGCTGCTATGAGCGTGTGCGGCGGTATCGTGCAATTCGGCGGCCCGTTGATGGTTCTCGTAATGGGATCCGCTGTTGTAACGTCTGGACATTTAAAGGCCCTCCATCTCCCCCGATTGATTGCGAGTTTCCCGCGCCAGGGTGTAAGCGCGATTCGAGGACTCCAACGCCCGCTGCGAATGCCAGAAGTGCCGCTGTCGAGTCCCCTTTTTCATTATGTTCCGCGGCAGTCCGGTGGGACCGCGTCGCGAGTTCATGCTGCTCGTCAGCCCTCCGATCTGTCTGGGGCATGCTTTCCACTCCTTCAGGTGCGGGTAAACCCTTGTTTTCCTGTGCACGAGGCGGACCAAACTCTTACAAGTCAGTCAACTTCGCGTCTGGAAGGCCTTTCGCGCCACGTGTCGCCTTGGACCTCGGCTTGACCGAACCGGTTCCCAGATGACGGCCGGCGGTCAAATGCGCCTGTTACTGCCGGAAAGCGGGCAAGCAGACAGGTGCAGATTAACCCAAATTCCAGCCGGATCGAAGAGATTTTATTCGGGCCATCCGATACATGTAGGTACCGGCCGCGGATCCGCTGGCCCGGCAATGCCCACGAACTCGAAAGCCCGCTCACGCTCAAAGCACGATGCGCTCGTCGCCATCGCGGCGCGTCACCCGTTCCCGGTCCAGAAATTCCAGCAGAGGAATGGCATACTTGCGCGAGATTCCTGTCCATTCTTTGAACGCGCCTACGCCGAAGCGTTCCGACTTGCGTGCAGCCAGCATCTGGCGCAACCGCGCAATCGCGGCGTGGTGAAAGACCAGCTCGTCATTAATCCGCACCAGCCGCTTCTCACGAAGAAGAATCTCGAGTAGCCGCCGCGCTCGCTTCGCCTCTACCGTCGACTTCGCCAATACTTCCGGCAACGTCGGAACCGCGAGGCCCGCTTCTTCGAATGCCCGCTCGATCGCCGTCCGCGCCTGCTCCTCCTCTTCCTTCAACACCACTTGATGTCCTCGCGACCGAACGGTCTCACCTTCGACGACCAGTTCCTTTGCGCTTGCCAATAGTGCGTCCAACACAGAAGGAGGCGCAGCCGTGAGTTCCCTGCTTCGTAAATCCTGCTTAGCGATTCCCGGCAGCAGCGGCTGCTCGCTATGAAACGCCCGCACCGCCTTCACCAGCCGGTCCCGTGTCGACTGGAACCAGGCGCGATCCACATACCAGGTCTGTGCTTGCGCGATCGCTACCAGCCCCGAGGCATTCGTGGAGATCTCTTTTTCGAGTAGACCCGTGCGCGCCACCAACTCCGCCATTCCGAGCCCGAATTCCGACTCGCGCACCAGCAACTCAATCCGCGCCGCAGTATCCCGCGAGGCCATTACGTCCAGGCGCGCCGCCACGGCCGTTCCTTTCCGATAGCGCCGCTCTCCGAGGTCCACCACCACGCCGCCGCCGATCGTGACGACAGGAGAAAATTTGCGAATGATGAAACGATCTCCCGGCAGAAGCAGAGCCGGCTCCTCCAGCACGATCCGCACGTACGCGCGATTGCCCGGATCGAGTGTTATCCCTCCCCCCAACAGCCGTACCTCCGCCTCAATCTCCGCCGTGCCCGAATGAAAATGCACCGGTGCGCGATGTTTCAGAGGCTTCGCCGAGGCCAAAAGGTCCAGCCGGCAGTCGAACGCCTTCACCGCTCGAAACCGCTTCGGCTCGGAGAGCACATCACCGCGTGTCAATTCCGAAGGTTCGATGTCCGCCAGATTGACAGCGGTCCTCTGTCCGGCCACCGCGCGTTCCGATTTCGATCCATGTACCTGAATCCCGCGAACCCGCAATCGGCGCCCAGCCGGGTAGACTTCCACCTCCCTTTCCTTCTCGATTGAACCGGAAATCAGCGTGCCCGTCGCAACCGTGCCAAACCCCTTGATCGAGAACACACGGTCGATTGGCAGACGAAAGTGGCCCGAAGCATTCTTCTCCGGCACTTCAGAGGAAATTCGCTCGATCGCCTTACGCAGATCCGCCAGTCCCGCTCCCGTCACCGAACTCACTGGCACAACCGGCGCCTTCTCCAGGAACGACCCCGCGACCAGTTCGTCCACTTCCAGCCGCACCAGGTCGAGAATGTCCGCGTCCACCAGGTCGGCCTTCGTCAACGCGATCACACCCCGCGGTATCTCCAGCAACCGGCAAATGTCGAAGTGCTCCCGCGTCTGCGGCTTGATGGATTCATCGGCCGCGATCACGAAGAGCACCAGGTCAATGCCGCCCACGCCCGCCAGCATGTTCTTGACGAAACGCTCGTGCCCCGGCACATCCACGAACCCCAGGCGCACCGCTGCCGTCAGTTGCAGGTGCGCGAACCCGAGATCGATCGTGATGCCACGCCGCTTTTCCTCTTCCAGGCGATCGGCATCGATTCCGGTCAGCGCCTTCACCAAGGCAGTCTTGCCGTGATCGATGTGGCCCGCCGTGCCCACAATGATGTTTTTCATGCTGCTTGTTACAGTGTAAAAGTGCTCGTCCTGTCCGTGCTGGCCACGCTTGCCACTATTGTTGCAGGATCGCTGGTTTATTGCGTCCTCACGGTCATCGCGGCAGTTCGCTATCGTGCGGTGAGGCCCAATCAGCTCGCGACACCGCCGATCAGCGTATGCAAACCACTTGCCGGAGTGGACGAGGGCCTCGAAGAGAATCTTCGCACGTTCTTCGAACAGCACTACGCCGCGTTTGAGCTCCTCTTTGCCGTCCGCAGTCCAGAGGACCCCGCCATCGCTGTGGTCCAACGCCTGCAATCGCGATATCCGGCGATCCCCTCGAGCCTGATCGTCACCGGTGAGCCGCCCTATCCAAATGCCAAAGTCTTCAGCCTGGATCGCATGCTCGCCGCCGCGCAGCATGACCTCATCGTGATGGCGGATAGCGATATTCGGGTCTCCTCTTCGATGTTGTCCATCATCGCCGCGGAGTTCGCGGACTCCCGACTGGGACTGGCGACCTGCCCCTATCGCGCGGTGCCAGGCCGCAGCTTCTGGTCGACACTTGAGGCGATCGGATTGAACACCGAATTCATCGGCGGGGTGCTGGTCGCCCGCATGCTCGACGGCATGAAATTCGCTCTCGGCCCGACCATTGCCGCACGGCGCGAAACGCTGTTGAAGATCGGCGGCTTCAATGCCGTAAAGGATTACCTGGCAGAGGACTTCGTGATGGGAAAACTGGCCGCAGAGCACGGCTTCGGGGTAATTCTATCGTCTTATGTGATCGAGCACCGAATCGGGTCGCAAGCCCTGATGGCGAATCTGAGGCATCGATTGCGCTGGAATCGCAGCACCCGCCGGTCGCGCCCCTGGGGATATGTCGGGCAGGTCTTTACTAATCCTGTGCCCCTGGCGTTACTGGTGTCGGCGGTCCGGCCCGCATGGTGGCCGGTACTCGCCACCACGCTCGTCTTCCGCGCCGCGGCTGGATGGGCGACCGCGGAACACGCCCTCGACGATCCGTTGGTTCGCCGGCTCTGGTGGCTGGTTCCGCTGCAGGATGTGTTGAGCTTTCTGGTCTGGGTGGGCGGTTTTTTCGGGAACACCATTCTGTGGCGCGGCCGCAAGTACTATCTGCTTCCCGACGGCCGCTTCGAGTTACTGCCATAACTGAGTGTCGCAGGTGATCGCAAGACTCCCCCGCTAAACTACTGGCTACGGTCAACAGACCGCTCTGACCTGCGCGGTGGCGCAATCAAGCGGCGGTGGTTGAAGGAAGTTACGAGCCGCGATCGTGAAGAAGCGACCCCGGCCCGTAGGTTTCTCGGTATCCTGCTTTAGTACACCGTTTCAGAAATACGGTCTCGTATTTTGGCAAGAACACTCCACGGTCGTAGCTCGTAACCCACCCAAATACGTTCGCGCAATCGTGCGCTTGCGAGCCGCGCACGTCAGCAAGCGCTCTGGCAATACGCCGGCGGACTTCTGAAACCAGGTACTTGCCAATCCTATTCCCCGCCGCGGCCGAAGCGTGCGTTCGCGCCCGGAGGTGGTGCGCCCGGACCACCGGGTCCGCGTCCGCCGCCTGGAGGAAGCGTCGCATAGATTTTCTGTTGATCGGTGGTCAGAATGGCGTAAACCGCCGCCTCCGCCTTGGCATTAATTGCAGTCAGTTGGCCGTTCAATGTCCCGGCGGTGAGAGAAAGCTGGTCAATCAACGCGCTGTTGTTGGCGATAATCGCAGCGGAGATCGACTGCCGGTTGGTTTGCAGACTCGTCTGGGTCGTCTCGCTGGACGTGTACGCATTGGTGTAGATGGTCAGGACGGTTGCCTTTTGCGCGTCGGTCAAGCTCAATTGCGCCGTCAGGAAGTTCACGCGGATTTGGGCCATAGTGGCGGGGTCTGGCGGTGTACCGGGCCCTTGAGCGGAGACGAGCGCCGCTGACAGGGCGATCGCGATGGAGAGTACTGGTAGTTTCTGTAGCATTCTTGTTAGTCCTCTGGAGGAGGCTCCTTCATTGAAGTTATCAGGCTGCATCTGTTGTGTCGCTTTTCCGTGTGTTAAGTATTGTCAAATCTAAATTCACTGCACGCTAAGTCTGAACCTTGATCAACACCCCCGGTTGAGTGCTGAGACTGCCGGCTTGCGCCACCACCGGATAGTCGCCATTCGGCAGCGAGGGCACGGTCACGTTCAACTGGTACAGGCCCGCACCCACCAACCCGGCGAACGAAACCGGAGCCGTAACGCCGCCCATGGTGACGGTGACTGCGGTAGCGGTGGGCGCGGCGCCTTGGTAAACCACCCCCGCCGCCACTGCCGGGGAAGTCGGCCCGAAACCGGTTCCGTAGAGTTCCAGAACGTCGCCAGGCTTCGCCGCACTACTTGCATTGATCACTGTTCCATCTGTTCGGACGGCCGCAACGTAATTCGCCGAGGCAAACAGCGCCGGCGACATACTGTCCAACATGGCCGCCGCAATGCTCGACGTGCCAGCGGAATTCGAGGCAGTCACTGACACGGTGCCGGTGTTTGTATCTGCCGGAGCCTGCAAGTTGATTTGTGTAGGACTCACGAAGTACAGGTAAGCCGGCTGCCCGTCTAGCTTTACAGTATCGGGCCGACCAGTAACAGGGGATCGACGGGCGTTACATGCCCACTGTTAAGAGACCGATAACTCTTGATTAAGAACGTAAAGAGAAACGCCACCTGTGCAACTGCCCGAGGTAGCTGCCCGTCCCGATACCATGAGGAAGCGGCTCCGGGATTGGGAGCGGCGCCTCACCAACGTCAAAACCAGGAAAGACTAAACATGATTTTGAGACGATTCCGATTCGCCCCCATCGCGCTGGTAGCTCTGAGTGCCGCCGGCGCTTTCGCCCAAACTTCCTCCTCCAATACAGTCACACGGTCCCTGACCTCTCCGCCGATCGGGCTGGGAAGTTCGGAGACGGCGCAGGTGAACGTCGTGAACACCGCGTCGAATTCCTCCAGTGGCACGGCAGCCTCCTGCACTGGCAGCATTTCCTTTGTGAATGCCAGTGGAACGACTATTGGAACAGCCAGTACGTTCACTGTGACCACCGGACAGATTTCCGCCGCAACCCTGCCTTTCTCCCGCGTGGGAGCAACTGGAGTCCGCACGGAGGTTCGCGCGGTGGTGTCCCTCACTTTCACCAGCGGATCGAATGTGCCTTGCGACCTGGTCACTTCCTTCGAGACTTTCGACACCGCCTCTGGCGCCACGCACCTTCACCTGGAGCAGAGCGGCGGAATTGAGGGCCCTGGTTTCGGGGGACGTAACTAAAGTAGTAGACCCGCTTTTAGAAGTCTGCCGACGTATTGCTGGACCGCTTGCCCCACATCGCTTGCTTACGCGCGCGGCTCACAACGAGCCACGACCGTAAGGGAGTGATTTTTCGGGCGATCGGGCATCGCTTGCTTACGCGCGCGGCTCGCAACGAGCCACGACCGTGAGGGAGTGTTCTCGCTAAATACGAAGTCCGTATCAACGCAATGATGTACCCAGAACAGAGGCACGTCCTCAAATCTAGCAGGGGCGGGCAAGGGTCTGCCCCAGGCCTCCTTCCATGAATACACGCATTCTACTGGTTGAAGACGAGCCCGGTTTGGTGGTGACCGTTACCGACCTGCTGTCAGCGGAAGAGTACATAGTCGAATCCGCTACTGACGGGGAGTCTGGCTATGCCGAGGCGCTGACAGGCGACTTCGATCTCATCATTCTCGACGTCACCCTCCCGCGGAAGATGGGTATCGATGTATGCCGCGAACTCCGTCAGCAGGGCGTCAATACCGCAATCCTGATGTTGACTGCGAGGAGCCAGGTGATGGACCGCGTGATTGGGCTGAAATTGGGCGCGGACGATTACCTGACCAAGCCCTTTGCGCCTGCCGAACTGCTGGCACGAGTGGAGGCCCTGTTGCGCCGCCTCCGCAAGGCAGCGCCGATTCCCGTCCGCACCTTTCACTTTGGCGACGTGGAAGCCGATTTCGAACGCGCCGAGGTACGCAAACATGGACGATCGATTGCGATGGCCGCGAAGGAACTGCAGCTATTGCGCTACCTGGTAGATCATCGCGAACGGGTCGTCTCGCGGGCCGAAATCATGCACGAAGTTTGGGAATACAGCCGGGGCGTCTCCTCCCGTACAGTCGACGTACACGTCTCGTGGCTGCGTCAGAAGCTGGAAGATTGCCCGCAGTGTCCCAGACACATTCACACCATCCGGGGACGCGGCTATCGCTTCTCTCCGTAGCGTGTCCCGCCCAGCGTGACACCCCGCACGCGCCGCGCTACATTGAGGGGAGCCACATGTCCTACTACCAGCAGCACCAAGCCGAGTTTCTGGAAGGCCTCAAGACCTTTCTTCGCATCCCGAGCATCAGCACTCTGTCGGAGCACAAGCCCGACATCCGGCGCGCCGCCGAGTTCGCCAGAAGCGAGTTGCAGGCCGCGGGCATGAATAACTGCGAACTGATCGAGGGGGATGGCAATCCCCTGGTGTATGCCGAATGGCTGGGAGCTCCCGGCAAACCCACCATCCTCTTCTACGGGCACTACGACGTGCAGCCGGCCGATCCGCTCGACGAGTGGAAGTCTCCCCCTTTTGAGCCTGAGGTGCGTGGCAACGACATCTTTGCGCGCGGAGCCGTCGACGACAAGGGCCAGGTGTACCTCCAGATCAAAGCAGTAGAAGGTCTGCTGAAGACCAAAGGCAAGCTGCCTGTCAATGTGAAGTTCCTGCTCGAGGGCGAGGAAGAAACCGGCGGTGCGCACATCGAGGCATACGTGCAGAGCAAGCCTCCTCGTCTGAAGGCAGATGCGGCGGTGGTATGCGATACGGAAATGTTCGCGCCCGAGATGCCCACCATCTGCCTCGGCCTGCGTGGCATGGTGTACTACGAGCTCTTCGTGGAGGGGGCCAACCACGATCTGCATTCGGGCGTCTATGGCGGAGCGGCTCCCAATCCGATTCAAGCCATCGCGGAGATCTTGTGCGCGCTGAAGGATCGCGACGGACATCTCAAGATTCCCGGTTTTTACGACCGGGTGGTTCCGCCTGACGCAAAGGAGCGAGAGGCGTGGGCAAAGTTGCCTTTCAACGAGAAGGAGTACACCGAGAAGGAGATGGGCGCCCGCGAGCTGGTAGGCGAGCCCGGCGTACCCCTATTCGAGCGCATCTGGGCGCGGCCCACATTAGAAGTACACGGCATTCGCGGCGGGTTCACGGGAGAGGGAGCCAAGACGGTGATCCCTGCTCGCGCCACTGCCAAAATCAGCACGCGCCTGGTTGCCGACCAGCGCCCCGACGAAGCTGCCGAGCAGCTCAGGGCGGCAGTGAAAGCCGCCTGTCCCAGGGGCGTGACTGCCGAGTTGAAGGTGTTGCATTCCGGTGCTCCCTCGCTCACCAATCCGGACAATCCGTACATCCACGCCTCCGCCGCGGCGATGAAGGAAGTGTTTGGCCGCGACACGGTGTACATCCGCTCAGGCGGCTCGATCCCGATCGTCGGGGTCTTCGATCGCTACCTTGGGATCCCCAGCGTGATGATGGGATTCGGTCTGCCGGACGACAATCTGCACGCACCCAATGAGAAGTTCCATTTGCCGAATTTCTATCGTGGCATGGAGGCCGTAGCCCGTTACCTCGAGATTCTCGGAGAATAGAGCGCGCGACCGTGGCGCAGAGACTCTTCTCTGCCGTCTCGACACTCACGTCGAGACTTTTCGAGCCCGAGCCAATTCCGCAGATCGTGCAGCATCTGGAAGTACTGGAATCAGCCGGCCTGCTGACCACAGTCCCGCGAGGCAAATACAAGCCGAATCACCAGTACGGTTCTTCCGCAGGCACGAATTGGATCGGAATGTCGTGGAGGAAGGTCCGCATCCAGTTGGCATAATCCTCCATACCGGGCTGTTCCGAAATAACGTGGCCGAGCATGATGACGCCCTTCGCCATGCCCAGCGAAGTCGCGTCCATCACGTATTCGATATTGTCGAAACCACCGTCAGCTTCCTGCTGCTCGCCGCCGATCACGACGTCGATTTCAGCCGTTATGCGCGGCGTGGCGTATCCGGGACCCAGAAGGATCCTGCTGACCCGTGCCTTCGGATCGCCCACGCAGCGAAATGCGCGGGACCCGGTCAGGCGCTTCACCTGGGCCGCAAACTCTCCCAGGCTCGTCTCCGGAATCGTATAAACGTGCGGACCCATCGTCGCATTCTCGCCGCCCTGGACTCCCACCGAACGAAGCGATCCCACAACCGTGAAATCAGGCTTCATTGCGTGCATGTGGTCGTGATCGCGCCAGACGATCATGTCATTCTTCCGGATGTATTCGGTCTTGAGCTTGTAGAGCGGGTTTTCAATCAGGTCCCGGACATCGTCGCGATCGTTCCAAAAGGTGTCCTCGTGCGAGATCACCATGTTCAGGCCGGCTGCATGGGCGCGCTTGAGCATGCCGAAGGTCGCCATGACAGTGGTCGCGATGCCCTTGACGGTGGAGTCCGGATTCCCAACCTTAAAGGTGTCACGGTAGGAACGTTCGTTAAATGGCACTCCGCCGTTCTTCTTGATCAGTTCGACGACTTCGCGCGCGGTCATGAACTGGGCCTCCAGTATGGATCGCCCGCGCCGATCCACATTGCCGGGACTTCCTTTACCAAAGTCTTCAGCCATTCCGCGCAAACCCGCATTCCAGGCTCTTCGGACACCACCCGGCCGACCGTCACCAGTGTGCGCTTCTCGCCGGCAACGAAGATGTCTGCCGCGTAGTGCGTGTTCTCCCATTCCCGAACTTCACCGGCGACGATCAAATCCACCGTGGAGTAGCGCTGCCACATCGTTGCCGGAGTCATGACACCGGGGTGCAGCAGGATCCGGCGTACCATCGCTTTGCGATCCCCCACAGCCCGAAGGCCTCCTCGCAGTTTCAGCTTGCCGCGGATCAGCGCAACGGTCGCTTCCGCCGTCGCCGGCGGGATTTCGTAGAGGCCGTTATCGCTCTTCACCCGGTGCTTGGACCAGCCGAGAGCGCCAGCGAGGCCGGTGACCATATCGCTCTCTTTGCGGGCCTGCCAGTGGTCGCGCAGCCGGAAGACGACGAGGCCGTGGTTCTCGATAAATTCGCGTTTTCCGCTGATGACGACATCGTCGGCGCCAGGCCCGGCCGGTCCCCGCCCGGCTGCAGACGCGGCCTGCCCTTGACCGTCCGCCCGTCCGTAGTATGTCGGCTCATAAGTAAGAACCAGATTTGCGTTTGCCTTCGCCGCTTGCTTCAGAACGTCGAGCGTCGCTATGGCGGTAGTGGCGATTCCGTTCACCACTGTGGACGGGGCGCCCGCCTTGAAGCCGTCCGGACCGGTTGACGGCCAGTCACCACCCAGTTCGGCCTGAATGCGGCGGATTACGGCTTCGGCCGTCAGGGGCTCTGCGCCAGCAGCAAATGGCGCTACCCCGGCACTACCGGTCATCAGCGCGAATCTTCGCCGCGAAATCTGCATGGATTATTTCATCTCCACTCTGGCCGAAACCATGCTGTTATGTTATATCGCTCATCGCCCTGGTGGATTGATCAGCGGCGTGCCGTCGGACGCCATCCGGCAAGGCTAATTGCCGCGGAATCGCCGCAGACTGCCAACGCGCCGCGTTTCGCTCACCTTCATCTCGGCGCGATTCTGCGGGATTCTACCCGATTTCGAGTTTGATATTCTCAACTGAAGCACAATGATACGCAGGCAAGTTCTCTCCGCTGAGGCTCCAGGGTTCGTCCGTTCCGATCATCGGTGGATGCACTTTGGACTCAGTGCGGAACTGTCCACATACCTCGAAATCCGGTGGCCGAGTGCAAAACCGGACCAGACTGCGCACGTAGCCGAGAACAAATTAATCGTGATTCGCGAAGATTCGGAGATTGTGCGGCGCGAAAGTTTCAGTGCGGCATCGCGCGTGGGGTCCGGCTAATGCGACTCACCGTTGCGATCTTTTCAATTGGCATTAGCGTCGTCGCACCGGCGGCTCTGGCCGCGACGGGCAGCACTTACGTGGACTCGGCCGTCTGTGCCCAGTGCCACGCCGACAAGGCCCGGACCTACAGCCAGACTGGCATGGGGCGGTCCTTCTACCGGCTTACCGCGGAGACAGCGGTCGAAGACTTCAAGTCCGGCTTGCCGTTCTATCACCCGGTATCGGACACCTATTTCAACGTCCTGGTCCGCGGAGGGAAATACTTCCAGCGTCGCTGGCAAATCGGCTTCGATGGACGGGAAACCAACGTCGAAGAGAAACAGATCGATTTCGTTATCGGTTCCGGCAATCATGCCCGCACCTACCTGCACCTCACCAGCCGGGGCACGTTGCAGCAGTTGCCTCTTGGCTGGTACTCGGAAAAAGGCGGCTATTGGGGGATGAATCCGGGTTACGACAGAGCCGACTACCAGGGCTCCACACGCGTGATTCATTACGAGTGCATGTTCTGCCATAACGCCTATCCACGCATCCCGGAGGGGAGTGAGGAGCCGGCAGCGGAGGCCCGGTATGTCGAGCCTCTCCCACAGGCAATCGATTGCCAGAGATGCCACGGCCCCGGACAAAATCATGTGGAAGCCGCCGGAAGAAAAGGCGCCACTCCCGAGCAGATCCGCGCCGCGATCGTAAATCCCGCGCGCCTGAGCCCGGAACGCGAGATGGAGGTCTGCCTTCAGTGCCATCTGGAAACGACAAGCCGGCTGCTGCCGCATTCACTGCAGCGCTTCAACCGCGGACCTTTCTCCTACATACCAGGACAGCCTCTGGCGGATTTCCGCCTCGCGTTCAACATGCCTCCCGGCAAGAACGCGGAATTCCAAGTCGACCACGCCGGCTATCGTTTGCGCGAGTCGGCATGTTTTTTGAAGAGCGCCGGAAAGCTTCGCTGCACCACCTGCCACAATCCTCACGACATTCCGCGTGGCGAGAGCGCTAAGGCACATTACAACACTGCCTGCCAAAGCTGCCACAAGGTTTCTGCACAGACCCGGGTCGAGCATGCCGATGGCGCGAACTGCGTCGCGTGCCACATGCCGAAGCGCCGGACCGACGACGCCGTTCACATCGTCATGACGGACCACAAAATCGTTCGCGTGAAACCGGCCGGAGACCTGCTCGCGGAGAAGGCGGAGATTAGTGAATCCCCGGCGACCGGATATCGCGGCGAAGTTGTGCCCTACTTGCCGCCAACGCTGGCGTCGAACTCCGATGATCCGCTGTACGGCGCTTTGGCCCAGATCACCGATGGGAGCAATCTGACCGCCGGCCTGAACCGATTGGCCTCTTTGATCAGCCGTCTCCACCCCGGTCAGGCCGGTTTTTATGCCGGCCTCGGAGAAGGGTACCGGTCCGCCGGCGATCTCGCGAAAGCGATCCCCTGGTTTGAAGAAGCCGTGAGGCGCGCTCCGAATTCGGAGATTGTACGGCTCGAACTGGGCAATGCGCTCATGGAGTCGAAACAGTGGGCCCGGGCTGAAGCCTCCTTTCGCACGGCCACGAAACTCCGGCCCGACGATGCTGCCGCCTGGGGGCTGCTCGGTTGGGTGCTCTGGCAACAGGACAAGACAGCGGAAGCGAAGACCGACCTGGAGAAAGCCATCGAGCTCAATCCGGATGCCGCCGAGATGCACAACTACCTCGCTTCGCTCCTGATCGGATCGGGGGATGTGCCGGGCGCGGAAAGGCAGTTCCGCGCTGCCCTCGCGATTGACCCCGGAGTCGCCGAGTGGCAGACCAATCTCGCCCTTTTACTGGCGTCCCGCGGCGAGTTGGCCGAAGGCCGCGAACATTTCGAGAGGAGCATTCGCCTTGACCCGGCATACCTTCCCGCGCGCCTGAACTTCGCCCGGGTGCTAGCCAATCTAAATGATTTCGACGGCGCGGAACTGCATGTTAAGGCGGCATTGGCGGTGGATCCGAAACTGGTTCCAGCACACGAATTATGGGGATCGGTGCTTTCCGCCAAAGGCGATGCCGCCGGCGCCAAACGGGAACTCAATATCGCGTTGAGCCTCAATCCCAATTCCGGCCGTGCGCACTACGAACTGGGCGTCGTATTAAGCCAGTCCGGCGATTCCGCCGGCGCCATAGAGCACTTCAAGTTGGCCGCTCGCGACGCCGATCCGAACATCAGCGCTGGCGCTAACGAGATGCTCCGCCGGTTGCGATTGCCCTAAGAAAAATTGGCGATAGCGCAGCTCCAATCGGGGGAAAGCGGCACAGGCGTTCCCTCATGCCCCTACATCAAGGAAGGAGAACCGTCCGGCCCTCCAACCGCCGCTGCAGAATGTGTGCGGTTCCGCCGTCGGGCAGCGCACGCCCGAACGGCGTCTCAACCCACTCCGTGGATTCGCGCAACAGCCGTGGAAGGTCGGCCGCTTCGGTATTGAAAAACCGGCTCTCCGCCTCGCCCCCCTCTTTGTACACAGAATAGTCCGCCCCGTTCGTCTGGCCCAGCAGATCCTTGAGGCTTCGGCCGTAAGCGGTGGTTTCCACGCGCAAGGGAAGGCGTTCCTGCAGCGCGCACAGTTGGAAATTGTCAGCGTTGAAGAAGCCGCGGTCAGTCCCCAGGAGAAGCATCTTTTGTCCGGCATGGGGGAAGCGTGCATTTTCGGCGATCACCGTAAGGATCTCGTCCTGCCGCCATGGATTCGGAGAGAAGTGAATCGCGTAGCCGGCATCGCTTGCCGCGTACGGCCAGCCGAAGGAGACGGCCAAAAGGCTAATCAGTGGAAATGCGAGTACCACGACTCCAATCCACCGGCGGTTCTCGGTCGCGCAATCAAGCAGGCAGGCTGCGCCCAACGCGAACCCCGGAAGTATCGGTGCAATGTAGCGTACGTCCTTATTCCCACCAAATGCGAACACCAGGAATGGGGTCAGCCAAAGCAGGAGACACGCGGACTCTCGAAATACCTTGCTGCGACGCTGCAAGGCGATAGCTGCGGCCAGCACAACCACTGCGAGGTAATACTCCGATATGCCCCGATCCACAACAATTCCGAGATATTTGGAAAGTGCCGACAGAGAAAAGATTTCTCCGGTGCCCTGAATGACCGCCGACGCGCCGAAGCCGGCCGAAATGGCGTTCTCCAAGGTGGCTCGCCAATGCAGGACGTACCACGGCGCCGCCAGCAGGAACGCGGGTGCGAGGATGGCCAACAGCGTTCTCCCGCGGTCGCGCCGGCGAAGGAGAAGCAGCACCGCCATGGGCCCCACAAACAGCGGGAAATCGGCCTTCAAAAGCAGTCCCAGCCCGCACACCATTCCAAAAGCAAATGTGGCGACGGTTCTCTCATCGGCGGCCGCAACCAGCACCAACCAGAATGCCACCGCGACTGCCGCGGCGAGCGGATACTCCACCAAATACCAGCGAGAAAGCCCATAAAGCAGCGGCAGAGTGCCGCAAATGTAGACCGCCATCAGGCCGGTACGCGGTCCACGCAAGCGGCTCCCGATGGCCCATACCGCTGCGAAAAGCACAAGCATGGCGCCGATATTCACCAGGAAGGCAGCCTGCCAGTGGCGACCCGCCAGCCAATAAAACGGTAATGGGAGAGCGGTGATCAGAGGCGCCTTGAAGCTCAGCGAGGCAAGAAACTGCCCCGCAGCTCCGATGATCCCGCCATCGGTCCAGGCATCGTAAAGGCGCAGGCTATTGGCGAGGTACCAGGCGTCATCCCAGTTAGGCGGCGCTTTGTTCAACCGCAGCCAGGCCAGGGACACGATGGCGAAGAGCAGGAACAAGGCAACAAACGTGATCGCAATCCCAGGGCGGAACTTGTTCAACCTCCTGATGCCCCGCTTCGAGTAAGCGCGTGGACGAGCTCCACGTCGCGCCCGTTGCCGGCCGTGGAAAACGAGTGGCGTTCGTTCGGTACCTTGGCCGACCTCCTGAACTTCCCGCCCTCCGGATGGGCGCCCATAGCTGAAATCGCCACTGCTTTCCCGGATCCCACCTGACTGCGTTGAAGTCGTCGACACGATAGTTGAACCTTTTCCTTGCCTTCCTCTTGAGAGCGACTCTTACAGTGATGACTGGACAGACTAACTTACATGCCGGAAGCGCCTAACCATGTCAGCGGCGGGAATGGCCGAATCAGTTAGGGTGACACGGGAGCGACGCTGCCCTGTGCTCCGATGGAACGGCAATGCCTGCCGACAAACAGCGCCCTCACACACCTCGGTGAAGTAGTTGACAATTAGTGCTGGCGCTGATTTGAAATCCCGTGCCGGCGGGCATTGTCCGCGGGCTTGCTCTATTGGCAGTGGAGACGGGCCGCAGAGCGTGCAATGTCACCAGACATGTTACTAGCACTATAACAAGCTACAATGCGGGCCGACAACACTGACGTCTGTAAAATCGCTCCCAGCACAACTGACATTACACTTGTGGAATCAGCAGCTAACAATGCGGCCCGCGAGGAGCGAGCGGTAATACGAGGCACGCATGGAGTCACCCTGTTTCGGCACCGCACCCGGCAATTGGGGCGTGATCTTGGTCTGGTTGGTCCGCCGGACGGCGGAGGCTCCGGGCAAGACCTGGCACACGCCCCCTTCCAACCTACCCAAAGTCTGCAACGTTCGCCGCGCGCGGCTTGGTTTCTGACAGCCTATTGGATTCTGGCGTTGACATCGCAGGAGACGACGTCGTTGGGACCACAAAATGCGTTAGGATTGACCGTGCAGCGACGCACCGCAGGAAGCGTGAGAGGGGAGAGCATGAAGGCGAAAGGGATGGTTCTGACCGGTATACTCTGTCTGGCAGGCGCTGCCGGATTCCTGGTTGGACAAGAGAAGGAAGACCGAACGCTGTTATCGCACCAACAGATGACAGCCATCATTAATGAAGTTTCAGGCGAGCGCGCCATGCATCATGTGCTCGAACTGGTGCCGTATCAATTTGTCCGCCCGCCATCCGAGTATCAAAGCCATTTCCGCGAGGCGGAGGTAATGGCGAAGTTTGCCAAGGAATACGGCTTCAGCAACGTTGCGATCGAAGACTATCCCACCGGCCAGACATATCAGCCCGTTGTAGGCGAATTGTGGACAACCACACCCAAGAGCGTGAAGATTTACGACATTCACGACATACCGGAATCGCTTGCCTCGACGAATGCAAACGGAGATATCAGCGGCGAACTCGTCAACGTGGGACAAGGTACCGCTCAGGATTTCGAAGGCAAAGACGTCAAGGCTAAATTCGTGCTGTCGCTCGCGCCCAATGGTCTGGCCGCCATCTATAACCGGGCGGTAGCAGCCGGTGCAATCGGTATCGTGGGCATCAGCGCGATCGGCGCCGGTGACCGTTCCACGGACTATCCTGACGAAATCGTCTGGACAACCGTGAACGCCCAGCCGAATACCGCTGCGTGGGCCGTATCCCCGAAAGCCGCGCGCGAGCTCGAGACGCTGCTCAATCGCGGACAGAAGGTCACCATTCGATCCCTCACGAAGAGCGAACAGGTACCCAACAAACAGGAAATCGTTCATGCCGAAATTCCGGGCGATGGCAGCACCACGCAGGAAGTAGCCATCGGCGGCCACCTCTTCGAGTCATACATAAAGCAGGGGGCCAACGACGATAATTCGGGTTGCGCTCTGACCCTGGAGATCGGCCGCGCTTATCTCAAGCTCATCGCTGAGGGAAAGTTGCCGCGTCCCAAGCGGACAATCAACTTCCAATGGGTCCAGGAAATCAGCGGCACCAACGCCTGGTTCAAGGCGCACCCGGACAAGCAGAAGGTCATCATCGGCGACTTGAATTTCGATATGGAAGGACTTCGCCTGACGCAGAGCCGCAGCTATTGGATTCTCCAGCGCACTCCGGATACCTTCCCATCCTATATCAACGACATTGCCCAGAGCATGATGGAGTACATCGCCGACATTTCACGCGAGCGCGTTCGTTACCGCAGAGATGGTTATGGCGCGTCCCAGCCCGTCGAATCGCCCAATGGCAGCACCGATGCTTTTTACATCAAAATCGACAAACACTACGGCGCGAGCGACCATGTGACTTACATGCAGCACGGCATTCCTGCCGTGATGTTCATTACCTGGCCCGACATGTGGTACCACTCCTCGCGAGACACGCCGGACAAGCAGGATCCGACCCAGTACAAACGTGCGGCGGCTGTCGGGACGGGAGCCTTGGCCGCTCTTGCCTCGGGCACGGACGAGATGGCCGCCCGGATTCTCAGCGAAAACATCGGCCGCGGCTTGGCGCGCATGGGCGAGTCGCACACCAAGGGTCTGGCTTATATGGCCGATGCGACGAACGAGACGACGCTGATGGATGCCTACAAAGAAGCGAGAGTCGCGATCCTCCATCAAGCAGAAGTGGAGAAGGGCGTCGTGAACTCGGCAAGCATTTTGTGGACAAACGCCGACAACGGCAAGCAGAAAACGGCCGCGTTTGCGCCGATGATTGACCAGCGAGCCTCCGCGCTGTTGAACGAAGTGAAGGCAGCTTACCAACTCCAGGCCATGCAGCGCGGCGTGCCGTCTGCGGAACCCGTCATGACCGCGCAGGAACGCGAAGCCGCCAATCTCGTAGTCGAAGCCGTCGGCGGCGGTCAGCGCGGCGGAGGAGGTCAGGGTGGTGGCGGCGGTCAGGGCGGTGGTGGAGGTCAGGGCGGTGGCGGACGCGGCGGTGGCGGCGGGCGCGGTGCGAATGCAGGTCCCGCGGTTCCGCAGGAGATGAATGCCGAATTCACGATCCTGGCCAACCAACATAAAACCGCTCTGGAGATTCGCGACTTCCTATCCGGCGAGTTCACGCCACTGCCGCTGGCCGATTTGATGGCGGTCCTGCATGCGCGAGAAACTGCCGGCACGCTCAAACTCGTACCGAAAGCGGGCAAATAGAAAACGGTCGTCTGAAAATTAGGGCGAAGACGATTTCCAAAAGCTGGGATCGCCAGCGCTGTGCGCGGGCATACCGCTGCACAGAACTGGTGCGGCTCCGGAATCTACAGGCCTGCCTGATGACCGGCTACGAACGCCACCGCCGACATTGGCGGAGCCGGACATTGCACAGCCGAAAGGTGAGTAATCAGCTTCGCAGAGATCCTGGCCGCTCCCGGCGAGAAATAATAATTCGTCTCGCCGGGCCCAATGCCTCTAAAAAGTGTTGCGTCTTCCGGCGAACCGGCAGCCAGGAAGAACCTCTCAAAATGCCCTTTCATCTCCAGATGCTTTGCCGCTGCGATATCGTCCGCGCTAAAAGTAAGCCTGTACCAGTCGTTCATCGTTCCTTCCTTTGTAACACTTGCCGAATGACCGCGGGCCTCCAAGTTACGCGCGCAGCTCGCAAGCGCACTTATCGCGCGAACGTATTTGGGTAGCTTACGAGCCACGACCGTAAGGGAGTGTTCTTGCCTGAATACATGGCGCTATCAACAATCAACGAAACGACGTGCTTACCTCGCCGCGCTCCAAACCTTGAAATTCGTTTGGCCGACTGTACTGCAGTCGTAAGCTCGACGTCCACCCTCTAACGAGATTTGGCAGCGAATACCCCCATTTGCCCGCCATCGGAAGATGTACGAAATTTGCCGGAAGCGTGAGTTTTCTGGCCGGCATGGGCGTGTCCATCACGACCGTGCAAGCCCTAGCGTTCGTCCGGCCACGACACTGTGCATCTCCGCGAAGAAGATCTAATTCGGCTTCCCGATCCCCAGATCGCCGCCAAAGCCACCCGAGAGCAAAGGATAGTGCTCACATTCGATCTGCATTTCGGAGGCATTCTCGCTGTGGCGCGCACTGGAAGCGCCCAGCGTCGTCAGATTCCGTCTGCGAAATCAGACGCCCGCCGCCGTAGCTGTGAGCATCTCGCTCATCAGCGATCGCGAGAGCGAATTGGCAAGGCGTGCGATCGTCGTCGAGGACAGGGATTCCCGTCCGGCGACTGCCGATTCGAAACGGCAAAGGCTCGGCAGAACGCGGATGGACGCAGCTGGCACAAGCCCTTCATTATTCCTATTTCGGGAGGAGCGGGCGAAGATCCATTGCGTCGCTCGGTGACATGTCTCGAACACGTCACCTACTCCGCTCGCAGCGCCCGTGCCGGATCCACAGAGGCCGCACGCCGCGCCGGAATCAACCCGGCAACGCACGCCGCCGCCAGCAAAATTCCCAGCGCCACCGCCAGAGCTCCGCCGCTCACCGTCGTCATCTCATACAACTGCGACTTCACCAGCGTCACCCCGTAGAACGCCACCGGGACTCCAATCGCCAGTCCAAACATCGTCTGCAACAGCGCGCTTCGCAGGATCATCGCCACCACGCCGCTCCGCTCCGCGCCCAGAGCCATGCGGATGCCGATCTCGCTGGTGCGCCGTGCCACTCCATACGACGTCACGCCGTAGAGTCCCACCGCCGCCAGCAGCAGGGCCAACCCGCCGAAAAGCGTCATCAGCCGTGAGAGCATCCGCGCATCCGTGAACTGCTCGCCAATCTGCGAGCGGAAAGTCTGAAACTTTACCACCGACAGGTCCGGATTAATGCCGGAGAGGGTCTGCCGCGACAGGGCCTCCATGGTATTCATGGGCCTCGCCGTCTCCAGCACGATCGCCCTCACGTAGTGCAGAGTGGCCTTGTCGGCCGGCTTCCCTGCCGACGCCGTCTGCTGCAGCAGACGCAGGAAAAGCATCGAGTGGTCCTTCCACCGCACGCTGCCGTAGGTGGTGTCCTCGACCACGCCGATAATCTCGAAGTCGCCCGGCGAGTCCGTACCTCCCAGGTGCGCGCCTATCGGGTTCTCCGCTGGCTTGAAGTAGTTCTTCACGAAAGCCTGGTTGACCACCGCCACCGCGGGCGCGCTTGCGATGTCCTGTGGCCCGAAGCCGCGTCCCATCACCACGCGCGTACCCACGGAGTCGAAATACTCCGAGTTCGCCCAGATGTACGACGAGGTCTTATGCAGATCCGGCTGCCCCTGGATCCGGAACGACTCATTGTCGCCATAGGGCTCCATCGGCGTGTAACTGCTGAGACCGACTTTGACCATGCCGGGGATCTGGTGGAAGCGGTCCTCAATCGCCTGGTAGAGAGCCGCCAATTGCGCCGGAGAGTAGCCCGCCGACTGCGGATCGAAATGGATGATGTAGCGGTTGGTAGCGTCGAGCTTCATGTCAAAGTGCTCCAGCTTGCTGAGGCTCTGTGCGAATAGTCCCGCGCCCACCAGCAGCACCAGCGAAAGCGCCGCCTGTATCACCACAAGCCCGCGCTGCAGCACCGAAGCTCTTCCAGTCGTGCGCGAGCCGCTGCGCAGCGCATCCGCAGTCTGCGCGCTTACCGAGAGCCACGCCGGCGCCACGCCGAAGAGCACTCCGGTCCCGAGCGAGAGCGCCAGCGCAAATCCTTGCACGAGCAGCGAGGGGGTGGCATGGATGGGCACATCGCTGGAAGCCGGAAAGGCCAGCTTCAGCAGCAGCTCTGCTCCACCATACGAAACCGCCAGCGCCGCAATGCCGCCAAGCACCGCCAGCACCAGGCTTTCGGTCAACAGTTGGCGAACAATGCGGGCCCGAGCCGCACCCAACGCCGTACGCAGGCTCATCTCCGCCTTGCGTCCCATGCCGCGCACCAGCAGCAGATTCGCAACGTTGGCGCAGGCGATCAGCAGCACCAGCCCGGCGATCCATTGCAACAGGCGCAGGTTCGAGCCGTAAGCGGCCCGCATGTTCTGGATGCCCGCACCGCCTGGAGTAAGAGGAACCTGCACGCGATCGAGCAAAGTGCGGTCGTGGGCGTTCGAGAAATACTTGTTCGTGGCGAAGATCTGCCGCAACTGCGCGGAGAGCTTCTGCCGCAGCGGAGCGAGCACCGTACCCGGCTTCACCCGGCCAATGAGGTAGAGCCACCTCGCCTCCGGCTCATGAACGTAATCCTTGTCCCGCACCCCCGGCATCGACTCGATGGGTAGATAAATATCCGGCGGCGTGCTCTGCATGCGGTCTCCGTAGAACTGCTCCGGGGCGATGCCCACGATGGTCACTGGCTTGGTATTGATCCAGAAGGTTGAACCTACCACCGAGGAGTCGCGCGCATAGTCGCGCTCCCACAGGCCATAGCTCATGACGGCAGTAATCGGCGCGCCCTGCACATCGTCGCTGTCCTGCAGCAGCCGTCCAGCCGCCGCCCGCAGCCCGAATGTGCGGAAGTAGTTGCCGGAGACGAACTCCGCATTGACCGAGTGCGCGGGCTCGTGCGAGTGGTCGCGACGCACCACCAGCGGATTGAGCCCCGCCTGCATCGCGGCCAACTCTTCAAACTCAGGGTTGTTCTGCTTAAACCGCTGCCACGTGTCGGTGGAGTGGATCGAATAATTTACGTTATCCTCCGGGCCGCGATTCACGCAGCACTGGTCGGAGTCGCCCAAACGCACCAGAGACTGCGGATCGACCACCGGCAGGTCCTTGAGCAGCACGGCATTTACCAGGGTGAAGATCGCCGCATTGGCCCCGATCCCCAGCGCCAGGGTCAGGACCGCCGTGATCGTAAACCCCGGAGTCTTCCACAGTTGCCGCAGCGCGAATCGGACATCCTGCACCAGGCTCTCCAGCCATCCCCATCCCCACGTCATATAGCTCGTCTCCCGGATTACAGTTGGATTGCCAAATCGCCGATAAGCCGTGCGCCGCGCCGCCTCTGCGCTCAACCCATTCTCCACATGCTCCTGCGCTCTCAACTCCAGGTGCAGGCGCATCTCCTCTTCCAGCTCCTCCTGAAACTGCCGCCGATGAAACAGCATGCGCAGGCGGCGCCAAAGCTCGCGTGCCTCACTCATGACTCATCTCCTCACGCCGTCTGAATCACCCGCGTAATCGCACCGATCACGCGTTTAAACTGTGAGAGCTCCAGCGCCAGTTGTTTCCGCCCCGCAGGCGTCAGCTTGTAGTACCGCGCCCGCCGGTTGCCCGCTGTCACGCCCCACTCCGCCGTCACCCAGCCCTTGATGAGCATCCGCTGCAGCGCCGGATACAGCGACCCCTCTTCCACCTGCAACACATCGTCCGATGTGCGCTGGATCGAATCGGCAATCTCGTACCCGTGCAGCTCGCCATGTAGCGCCAGCGTCTTCAGGATCAGCAAATAAAGCGTCCCCGGAGGAATCTCATCACGTTGCAAGCAACACCTCAGCCAGCCAAGCTTTCTGGCATAGATAGGCTATGCCAAGAATCTTACTACCATAGGCAGACTATGTCAAGGAACCTTCGCGACTCTCTGGATTCTGATGAGCATCGGCCAAGATCGATCAAATCCAATGAATCGGGGATGTAGGGAGCCTGAGCGAAGTTGTACCGAGCCACTCCGTTTGCTAGCTTGGCCTAGATGCCGCCTGTGCCCGAACAACTCCGCAGGACCATCGAGGCGCTCTACAGGTCGGAATCGGGCCGGGTTCTCGCGACGCTCGTGCGCCTCCTCGGAGACCTGGACCTGGCCGAAGAATCGATGCACGAGGCGTTCGCTGCCGCTCTGGAGTCCTGGACGCTGGCAGGCATTCCGGACCAGCCACGCCCCTGGCTTATTTCGACGGCCCGCTTCAAGGCTATAGACGCTATCCGCCGCCGCGCGCGCTTCAACGGAGCACAGAAAGATCTGGTTGCTCATTTGGAATCGCGCGTCAACGACGCTTCCAGCGGGAACGGAGGGAGTGGAGATGAAGAGATCGAGGACGATCGCCTCCGCCTGGTTTTCACCTGCTGCCATCCCGCTCTGCCTCCCGAAGGGCAGGTTGCGCTCACTCTTCGCGAGGTCTGCGGCCTGACAACGGAAGAGATTGCCCGGGCATTTCTGGTTACGCCCGCAACGCTCGCCCAACGCATCGTGCGCGCCAAAGCGAAGATTCGAGAGACACCAATTCCCTACGAGGTGCCGACGCCGCAGGAGTTGCCGGAGCGGCTGGACGCGGTGCTTCAAGTCATCTATCTCGTCTTCAACGAGGGTTACTCGGCCGCGGCGGGAGCGGAGGTAACGCGCGCCGAGCTAACCGGCGAGGCGATTCGATTGGGACGACTACTGACCGAGCTACAGCCGGAGCCGGAGGTCCCAAAGTCGGAGATCCTGGGGCTGCTTGCCCTGATGTTGCTCCAGGAATCCCGGCGCGCCGCGAGAACGTCGCCGGCCGGCGAGCTGATTCTGCTGGAAAATCAAGACCGCTCGCTCTGGAACCGGGAGCAGATCGCGGAGGGAGTGGCTTTGGTGGAAATAGCCCTGAACTCCCGCCGCTTCGGCGCTTACACACTGCAGGCAGGGATTGCGGCCGTTCATGCGAAGGCGGAATCAGCCGCTGCGACCGACTGGCGGCAGATTGTTGCGCTTTATAACCAATTGATACGAATTCACCCTTCGCCAGTCGCATATCTAAATCGTGCCGTGGCAATTGCCATGCGCGATGGTCCAGAGGCCGGTCTGGCGCATGTCGACGCGGTGTTGGCACGTGGCGAATTGGCCAATTATTACCTGGCGCATTCAGCTCGTGCCGATCTGTGCCGCAGGCTCGGCAGAACCGCTGAGGCTCGATCCTCTTATGAGAAAGCTCTGGCGCTGACCCAACAGGAACCCGAGCGGCAATTCCTGCAGGAGCGGATTCGGCAGCTGAAATAAAAATTGGAGTGGCTGTCGATTTTCGGCCTTCCGAACGACTATAGGGCAGCAGAACGATGCGCTACGTTTCCTGAGTGAACAGGAAACGAGTCATCGGGAACAAATCACAGAAACCAAGGAGAAAAAGTCATTGCCACAATATCTGGTTGCTAATTACCTCCCCGACGACTTCGACCCGTCCACCGTAACCGCAGCGATGATCGAAGAGATCCACGCCCTCAACCGCGAACTGATTGCTGCCGGCGTGAGGAAGTTCGCCTGCGGCATTTCCCCGGCCGCCAGCGCGAAAACGTTGCGGGGACAGCCCGACGGTACCGTAGCCGTCACCGACGGACCGTACACCGAGACCAAGGAACACATGGGCGGATTTTGGATACTGGAATGCGCCGATCTGGACGAGGCACTCGCGTGGGCGCGAAAGGGTGTCATCTTCTGCGATGCGGTGGGCGAGGTGCGCGAGCTTCTTTTCTTCCCGGACCCGAACCGGGCAGCGCAATAGTCTGACCGACGGGACTTCGGAATATGCACCGCCTTGAACATGGGATGAACGAGCCAGCGCGAAGCTACGCCGCTGGCTCCCACCCCGAAGGAAAGGAGAAGAACAGTGAAATACCTCTGTTTTGGCTACTACGACAAACACAAATTCGATAGCATGACTGACACCGAGCGAAACGCCATGTTCGATGCATGCTTTGAATATGACGACCATCTTCGCGCCAGCGGGCACTGGGCCGGTGGGGAAGCGCTTCAGGGGCCGGAGACCGCCCTGACCCTGCATTGGAAGAACGGCAAGGTGGCAGCCACCGACGGCCCGTATGCCGAAACCAAAGAACAACTCGGCGGCATTCTCGTCCTTGAGGCGCGGGACATGAATCAGGCCGTACAGCTCATCAGCCAGCATCCGGCGATGACGTATGGCAACATTTTCGAGATTCGGCCAGCCGGGGACATGAACGATATCATCAAGGCAAGTGAGCAGCGACGGAAACGGGTCGTCGGCCCCTGAAAATGCCAAGAGGAACCACTCGAGCCCGTGCTACCAGGCGCGAGTGTACGTCGCGCAACTGCACAGAAGGCGCGCCCCGCGGGCTCAGGAATGTGTGCCGCCGATTTGCAATCTGCGATTTCCTAAGGCGCGCCCGATGCGTGCTCCCAAGATCACTGTCGCGACAATCGCCGCTCCGTGCGCCCCCAACGCATGCCACGGGGTCGAGAACGGGCATGCAATGCGCCATCCCGCATTGATCGCGAGACCCGCCCCTGCGCCATACAGGGCGCCCGCCACACTTGGCCGGGTCGCGATCGCGTTTCGAAAGACGCAACTGAAAAACAGGACCAGGATGCCCCCGGCTACCGTGCTCCCGATCCCGCAGGCGAGGCCCATGATCCATGGCGAGACGCGCAGGATTTCGTTGATTCGCGGCGGGACGGGCAGGATTGGGTTCCCGGAACTTGTCGAGAAGGTGATGAGGGTGACCAAGACTACAACCAGAGAGGCAGCGGCCGCAACGGAATAAACGATCTGCCTCGGCAGCCGGCCAGCCGGCGTGCTTTCGTGCGCCGCGATCCAGACAAGGGCAATCGCCAATGCAAACTGCGCGGAGGAGGCGCCCCACGTCAAAAGCGGTCCCAGTTTCCCTGAGTCGGCGCGGGATCCGATAGCCAGCAGAATCAGCGAAGAAACCAGGAGAGCGAGAGGGACCATTCGCAACGCCAGGTGGAACGGTTGCGGCGATGGTCTGACGGGCCTGAGATCCCTGGCGATCGCCCGCATCAGCGATTCGGGTGGTTTCTGTGGCTGATCCCTCATACACGAGCCCTTTGAAGAGTGTTCAGCGCCATGCGCAAGTCTGCCATTGCCCGACTGGCGCGCGCGCGAGCCGCCGCGGCGCTAATGCCCAGCATTCCGGCAATCTCCTCGAAACTGAACCCCCACTCATGGTGCAGCAGCAGCGCTTCGGCTTGATCCGGAGCTAAATTCGCAAGACATTTGCGGATCTCGTCCTGGGAGCCGAGCCTGTCAGCTTCCGGAAGCACCGGGAATTCAGGCAAATCCTGGCGCGATTCATGAACGATTGCGAAACGCCGGGCCGCACGCCGATTCATCAGGAAAACATTTCGCGCCAAACCGAAGAGCCAAGGTCTAACCGCATACGCCGGGTTGTATGCGGCTCGCGACCGGTGCATTTGAAGAAAGGTTTCCTGCAGCAGATCATCGGCGATTTCGGAGCGCCCTGCCAAATGAGACAGATACCGGCGTACCCCCGGTGCGAGCTGCAAGTAGATCTCCTGAAATGCTTCCACTGATCCGCCCTGGTAGCGGACCATCAGGGCGCGAAGTTCCTGGTCTCCTTCGCTCACTATTAAGCTCTTTGCCGCATGAGGCGCGTTTGTGACCGGTTTTCAGCCAGAATCGATCATTCGTAATCGTGTCACAGGCGGAGCGCTGCGGGCAAATATCAAGACAGACGAACGTCACGAGAGAATTCCTGGCGCTTCGCAAACTGAATCGAGGTGAATCCATGAAACTTTTACTGCCTTTCCTTTTGTCCGCGCTTCCACTGGCATCCGTGGCGCAATCGCAGCCGCCTGCCGGTGCGCTAACACCCAAGACGACCGAGGTGATGGTCATCATGACAGCTAAGCAAGGCGTCACCCGCCAGGAAATCATGGCCGTGATGCCTGACGAGATCCGGGCAACCGTGAAGCTCTATCTCGAAGGCAAGATTCGCCAGTGGTACTCCAGGGGCGACGGCAAAGGCGTGATTGTTCTCCTCGACGCGAAGACACTTGAAGAAGCCCGCGCCATCATCGACCCCATGCCGATATCGAAGCTGGCTTTGGTGGACCACGAGTACATTCCGGTAGGTCCTTTGATGGCCCTGGCTTTGATTGGTAATGAACCAGCCCGGCAGTAACGAATTGGCGGCGGCCATCTCCAAAGAAGGGCGCCGCCGGAAAGGATCGATTATGCCATTTCCAGCTTTGTTCGGAATCAGTGTAGCGTTCGGCCTGGCGGTTTGGGGAGCGGTGGCTTGGCAGTATATTTGGCCCTTGCTACAAGAACGTCCCAGCCCCGATAATCTGAAGCCCATCTTACTGCTGCATGGCTTCAGGTTCCTCGGATTGGCCTTTGCGGTGCCTGGTGTGGTATCTCCAGAGTTACCGGCCACATTTGCGCAACCCGTAGCTTACGGCGATCTCATAACCGCGATTTTGGCGATGCTCGCTCTAGCCACCCTCGGAACCCGTACGGGAATAGTGGCAGCCTGGGTTTTCAATACCTTTGGAACGGCGGACCTGGTCTTGGCTTTTTACCTGGGAGCCCGCATCTCGATTCCAAGTACCCAGGGCCTGTTAGGGGCCGGTTATTTCATCCTGACGGCCTTCGTGCCTCTTCTTTTCATAACTCACGGCCTGGCGTTTCGAATCCTGCTGCGAACCAAGGTTGTCGACCTGTCGCGCAGCAGGCTGAGTGCGGCCTGACGATACTGAAGCGCCCGCTGTGGCATGGCTGTCCAGCGGGCGCCATCTAGCCCTCAGGCTCACGGCCGCGGCTCTTAAGCTACCCAAATCCGTTCGCGCGATAAGTGCGCTTCCGAGCCGCGCGCGTAAGCAAGCGACCACTAATCAGAAGGCGGCGACGCTCCCTCAGTTTCACGGCCGTGGCTCGCTACGAGCCGCGCGCATTAGCAAGCGATCTGCGATACGCCAGCGGACTTCTGGAGCCACGACTAAGGTGCCGTATGGAACCAAACCGGTGGATGTGCGTGTCAGGCCCATTTAATGACGCGGCGCAATCAAACGATCGAGAGCAGTCGTCGGCTGTTTCGAGCGGATCGACGCGCTACCCGGGGAATGGTATTCACCCAGCAGATTCGCCAGACCTTAACGGATCGCCGGCGATCCGTCCAGACCTTGGCGGGAGCACTTCGAAACAAGATCGTCACGCCGCTCAATGACGTGCCGTCGATAGTGTCCATCGTAGGATTGGGACATTTGCCTGTGCCTGCGAGAAAATGCGGTTGCCGGGTATGCCTAAACTTGAAGTGGCAATTGACCAGATTCACCGATGGCTGCGTGACCATGCGCCACACCGGGAGTCCTGCCGCAACCCCCTCTGACGCGACAGAAGACGGATGAGCTCTTAGGCAACAATCTGGTAGCGCCCAGATCTGCCAGAGTCATCTGATTTGGTTCTGTCCGCCCAGGAAATTGCTGATGGAGCGAATCCGGTCTCAAGATCCTCAGCAACAGTTTCGCGTGGGGAGAGCAACTCGGCCCATATGCGAGCTGTTCCAGCGGCACATTTTGTTCCGATGGTTGGTCTCGAAGTATCCCGCGCTGTCGACCCTACGCCGCTCCCGCTCACGGGTGAAGGTACAGAACCTCCTCCCGGCTACACAGCGCGCGAACGCGGGCCGGATGCTGGTTTTACAACCAGTCCTCCACGCGCGAGCGCGATTCGGAACGGTGGTGCTTTCGTTGTAGCGGACCAGGAAGTTCAGCAGCCAGGCGTTGGCTTCCTCTTCGGTAGCCGGCTGGTGGAAGTGGTGGACGGTTTCGTGCATTTCCTTCATGTGCGGAACAGCCCCGCCACCTTGCCCTGGGGACATGCGGCGTTTACGGTTGAAACATAGATCGGATTCTGATATATCTAAATCTGAGCGATATGGATGATATCGAATCCTGGCTGCCGCTCTCGACGGCGGTGCTTCATATCCTTCTGGCGCTGGCCGGGCAGGAGCGCCACGGCTACGCCATCATGACCGAGATCGCCCGCCAATCCGGCGGACGCTATAAGGTTGGACCGGGCACGCTGTACGGCAACCTCGACCGTCTGCTTGAGCACGGCCTGGTGGAGGAGCACGACCGGAGGCCCGCCGATGACGATCCTCGGCGGCGCTATTACCGCTTGACGAAATTTGGCAAACGCGTCCTGAACGCCGAGGCCGACCGGCTCGCGCAGGTGGTCAAGGAAGTGCGGACGCATCTGGCACCGGCGACAGGCAGAGCGTGATGGCAGCGCGTTTCTATCGATGGCTGGTTCGGCTGCACCCGCCCGCGTTCCGGGACCGGTTCGGGGCGGAGATGCTTTGCGTATACACAGAAGCGGACTGCGGCGAGCGCCCGCGTCTGTTAGCGGACGCCGCCCTCTCGTTGGCGCGGCAATGGCTGGTGCGCTCTCGCTACTGGATCGTCGGCGGGGCGGTCCTCGCCGCGTTACTGCAAATTACAGTGACGGGGACTGTGTGGCTTGGTGCAGCGCGACGCGCGCTGACCCGCTGGCTGCCAGACCCGGCGCTCAGCAAGGACTCATCGGCCCAGAGCGGAGTCTTGCTACTTGGCGCTGGCCTGGTATGCGCAGTGCTGTTATTGATAACCGCATTGTCATCGCTCGTCGTCCGCGCCCCGCGCCGCAAATAGTGGGGGAGAGATGAACTGCCGGATCTACGCTGCCGTCTGTCTGATCTTCTGTCTGACTTCGATTTGCGCGGCCCAATCGCCCGACGCGCGTCCGCATTTCGAAGTGGCCTCCGTGAAGCGCAACCTCAGCGGCTGCGCCAATGGCCGTGGTGGAAACGCCGCGCCGCCTCCAGGACGGCTGCGCGTCTCATGTATTGCAGTGAAGGACCTGATCCAGGCGGCGTACGGCACCTTCGCCAACGGCCCTACCCCGGCGCCGTTCGTGCCCGACGTCGCCGGCGCGCCGGATTGGGTCGATACGGACCTCTACGATGTCGACGCGGTGCCATCCGGCCCTGCCACCATCGATCGGATGTATGGCCCGATGATGCAAACGCTGCTCGAGGAGCGCTTTGGCCTGCGAATTCGGCGCGAGGCGCGCGAACGTTCCGTGTACCTGCTCAGCGTGGCTCCCGGCGGCGCCAGGCTCAAGCCTACGGCGCCCGGATCCTGCGTCTTGTTCGATCCCACGCATCCCCCGGAACAGCCGCGCCAAGGCCAGCCGCCGCCGGCACTGTGCGGTCGCGGATCCTACCAGCTGAATGGCGTGCGGATGTCGGTTGAGGCCTACGGAGTGAGCATGGCGCAGTTTGCGGGCCTTACTCTCGGGCGCGCAGAGCTTGGACGGCCTGTAATCGACCGCACCGGGCTCGCCGGACAGTTCGACATCCACTTCGAGTTTCGCTCGGATCTGGGGGTTCCGCTCGATGGCAGCGAACCGCAGGATTCCCCTGGCTCGATCTTCAGCGCCATGCGAGAACTCGGCCTGAAGCTCGCGGCGGGAAAGGCTCCGGTGGATGTCCTGGTTGTGGAGCGGATCAATCGGCCGACCGAGAACTGAGCGTCTGAGAAGAACAACCCGGCGGAGTTTTTCGGAAGCGGCTATTCAGGAAGGGGTTGTAACCCCGAACCCCGGAAATTTCACAAGTCGCCAACCATCGTAAAACGAAAACTTCGGCGCTTCCCGGGAGTGGCCCACCTCTGCTCTGCAAGAATGACCCAGGCCCCCTGTCGGCGACGCCGCATTCGTGTGGTGAGGCACCGAAATTCTGGAAGAGGTCTGCTCACGCTGCGGAAACTCTTGCCTTTTCTCTTGACACAATCAGTCGGAATCCGATATAACAATATCCGACCATGGACGACGACTTAAGGCCGTTCCTGCCTCTCGCTCCTGCGGCCCTTCACATTTTGCTTTGTGTTTCTGCGGAAGCCCGTCATGGGTACGGGATCATGCGGGAGGTGGCCCGTCAGTCGGATGAGCAGTACCAATTGGGGCCCGGTACTCTCTACGACAATCTCCAGAAACTCATGTTTCAGGGGTTGGTGGAGGAGGCTCCGCTTCCATCGGGGGGACGATGACCCCAGACGGCGATACTACCGTCTAACCAAATTCGGGCGTCGAGTTCTGTAGGCAGACGTATCGCGCCTCAAACAAGTTGTGCGGGAGGCAAGTTTCGCTCTGCGAGAGCCACATCCGAGGAGGACATGATGGTGCGCAAGCTGTATACATGTTTACTCCAAATGCACCCGCCGGTATTCCGGAGGCGATTCGCGGCAGAGATGCTGTGCATCTTCGACGAGGCAGCGCTATCCACGGGTGCCTTTACCCTGATCGTCGATGCGGTCGCGTCGCTGGGCCGCCAATGGATTTTGCGTTCGGAATCCTGGAAGTTGGCCCTGGCCATCATTGGCGCTTGCCTACAGGTTACCGCCGGAGGTTTGATCTGGGTTGCACTCGGACGCCCGAGCCCGTTACATGGAAGCACATTATCCGTTCCCGATGCCGCTGCACTGGTCCAGCTAATGCGATTCATCGTAGCTGCGATTAGTGGGATTGTGCTGATGGTTGCCGCAGCCTCGCTCTGGATGAAGAGCCTTGTTCGAACACGGTCCCGGGATCTGAGATTGGGAAGATGAAGCGAGCGGCTCTGGTGTTGGTTGCGCTGGCCCTGCTAGGGATCGTATACGAGCAGATACGCGAACGTAGTGACCGGAAGCGCTATCCGCAGATCGGCCGATCGGTGGACATCGGGGGCCGCACGCTCAATATCTACTGCTCTGGGGAGGGTATCCCGACGGTGATTTTTGAAGGCGCAGGCCACACCGCCGGGTATGCTTGGATGGGGATGCAAGTCGAGGTCGCGAGATTTACTCGCGCTTGCTGGTACGACCGCGCTGGCTATGGCTGGAGCGATCCGGGCCCTTCGCCGCGCACGTTCAAGGCGATCGCGAATGATCTCCATTCGCTGCTGAGCGCCGCCGGAATTTCTCCCCCATACGTGCTCGTGGGCGCCACCGCCGGCGCATTCCATGTGCGGGTATACACCGGACTTTACCCCGGCGAGGTAGCGGGAGCCGTACTCATCCATGCAGACGATCCTGACGTCTTTGCGCACGAGCCGGAATTCATGAACGGGGGCTTGGCCAAACTGCCCCCGTTCATCCAGCGCGTCGGTTGCGCTGTTCTACGCCCGACCATGCTTCGGTTCGGCTTGCTTCGGCTGATGGGAAATCCCGGTGGGGGACGGCCTTTCGGGCTCGCGAATTTCGATTTTAAGCCGGCACAACGGCAAGAGCTGCTCTTCTTATCGAACAATCCCGCTACGGCTCAGACCGAGGGCGAGGGCTGTGTCCTGGACGAGAGCATGGCGGAAGTGCGCGGGGCCGGCAATTTTGGGGACCGTCCTCTGTATGTGCTTACCGGATCGACACCGTTTCGAGCACCGGGTCCACAGTACGCCAAAGCCACAGAATCGCTGAATGATTACTGGTTCCACGAACTGCAGCCGCGGCTGGCTGCACTTTCGACGCGTGGCCATCTCGTGATTGAAGAGAACGCTGAACGGCCACAAGCTATTACCGGGGCCATTCGCAGCGTGATCACTGAGGTCCGCGGGGCGCAGTAGAGAAGGCAAGAGCCAGCCAGCCCGAAAATCCACCAGCCACCCCGAAATCAAACGTCTCGTGAGCAGAGGAGTTTGGCGCGTCGGCTACGGACACGCCGGTGTCTGCTCAAAGGCTGCGAGCAGCGCTTTCATCCCCGGCAGGCTCGGCAGCGGTATTGCAGTGAGTTGTGCCGGAAGGAGGCACGAAAATGGGCACGATGGAAGGCTCAGCAAACCTACCGCCAGACGACAGCCGGTAAAGCAAAGCGCAATGGCCAGAGCCGCCGCTACCGGGAGCGCGTCAAAAGCCGGAAACCAGCAGAGCCGGAGGCAGTTGTCGAGTGTGCGAGGGTAATCACTCAGGAACAATTTTTTCGAGCACACGTGCGACCGGCCGGGGTGCTACGAGCGCTTCCCGCACTAGAGGCGAAGTCCCTTGCGGCGCTTCTGTTGTGCAGCATGCCGGCGAGCGCTAGAGCGCGTTCAAGAGCGGAGCAGCGCTGGCGACAGGCGCGCATTTAATCTGGACATATTGATCGGCCGGCAGAACTTCCCGTACATTCAGGCTGTCGATGCAACTGGAGTTTCATCAGCTCGACCGGCGGTCGGAGCATTTGCGTGTGCGCCACCCGGCGCGCCAGCGGCGGCTGTTGGGGTCGCTAGCGGAAAGCGGCCAACAAACACCCATAGTGGTTGTTACGGCGGAAGGCCGGCAATAGTCCTACTGCTCGAAGGGCTTCTCCGTCTCAATTGCCAGCCACGCTCGCGCTACCCGCTCGGTCGGAAGCCAACCCACCGGGTAGGGCGGAGCTTTTCCTTCCGTCACCGCACGAAAGCTCTTCAGCTTCGGGTCGGCCAGCAATCCCGACGCCTCATCCAATGCCTTTAACCCGTTTTTGCCGAGCCTCAACGACATCACATCCTCGAAGAAAATGATACACACATCACGCGACCGGCCAACAATGTGGGCCGCGCCCGGTTCTTCGGCGATGGCCCAGAGCGCGCCCCCGCGCCGGTTGAGCGCGAACAGCCCACGGATGATGTCGACGCGCGAATCCAGGTCTTTGCCGCCGATGAAAAGCATACCCGGTACCGCTCGTGCGGCGCGGGGTGTGAGCGCAGTGTAATAAATCCCGCCCTTATTCACGACGAACGCAATCACCCTCTCCGCCTTCCATGCCACGAATTCGTAATTGAACTGGCCGCCGGCCGACATTCCCCATAACAAAAACGGAGCGCTCGCGAGTTCCGCATGCTTTGAACGCGTTGCGAACGCCGCCACGGCGTCGAGCAGCGCCTGCCCGCTTCCTTGCGACACATTGGCGTACTCTTCGATGAAATTCTGTTCGTGCGGCTTGTCGGTGAAACGGCAACCCACCAACGCCAGGCTGTGCCTTATGGCGAAGGCCTGCCACACCGGGTCGTCCACACTGCTCCGTCCATCCCCATTCGAACCAGGCACCAGGATCACCGCAGCGGCAAGCGAGGCCGCGCCATCCGGGTACCATAGGCGGAATTCGGCCTTGTCATAATTCTTTCCGGGAGGGGCCGCTTCATCGAAAGTGGCGGCCGAAACTGCGGGCAGTAAAGCCGCGGCAAACACCAGCGCCGCCGGCGAAACACGTCGATTGAACACCCAAACATTATAATGACCCGGCATCACAAAAGATCACAGCTTAGTACACGGTTTCAGAAACGGTCAATACGTGCGCTTGCGAGCCGCGCGCGTCAGCAAGCGATCCTTCGATACGCCGGCGGACTTCTGAAACCAAGCACTTGAAACACCGACGATCCCAATGTTGCTGCTCGCCTGTCTGTCTCCTCCTCGTTAACGCGCGACGCCTACAAAGGTCGAGTCTCCGGCACCCGACCTCCGTCCTAAATCCCATCCACCCTCAATTGAGTCATAATCGATCCCATGCTTTCGTGGGAAGCTCTTCATCCCTTTCCCTTCAAGCCTGCTGGCGGGATCACGACTGCCTTCCTCGGCATCGCAAAGACCGATCTCCGCGGGGCGGCGCAACACGTTTGTGGATTGCCATATGGCCGCAATTCCGATCCCACTGATCCCATGATCGTGCTGGCGGAACAGCGAGGAACGTGTAGCACGAAACACGCACTTCTACGGCGCTTGGCCATCGAGCAAGAACTCGACATTGCGCTGGTTCTCGGAATTTATGAAATGACGGAGCGCAACACGCCGGGAGTCGGGTCAGTTTTGCGGCGGCACGGCCTTAGTAGTATCCTCGAGGCGCACTGCTATCTTCGAGCCGGAGATAAGCGTATCGATGTAACAAGGGCGCCCTCGGAGCGTCGCAGTGAGCCAATCGAGCGTTTTCTGCATGAAGAGGAGATTGATCCAAAGCAGATTACGCACTACAAGACCGCCGTGCACCGGAAATTCCTTACGCAATGGATGGCTGACAACGGCGGTCTGCGCGGGCTGTCAAGCGAGCAGGTTTGGGCGATTCGAGAGGCATGCGTTGCAGCATTGAGCCAATAGAGCAAATCTGGCCATCTCCTCCCGTGTGACGCTCGCACGGAACGTCTCCTAAGGCCCCCCTAATGGATTACTCCCCCGTAACGGGCATGCCACAGCCGATCCTCCCCTGCAGCCGTTCCGGACGCCAAGCCTGGGACTCATCGTTCCTAATCCGGGAGTGGCACTTCTCACAGTAGACGACTACACGTTGATGTGGATCGTTTCCGGGGTGCCGGCACCTCGCCCAAAGGGCGTAGGTCAATCACGGAACCTGCGCGATTTCGGACATTACCTCCGCGATTTCGGACATTCGTTTGGGCGATCCACGCAAAGACCAAGCCTTGCGAACTGCAATTCCAACACGTTATGGCCGGACCGGGAATTGCATAAGGTGCCAGGATGCGGGACGTCCGATTCGGCTTGAGAATGTTAAAGAGCAACCCGGGTTTCACGGTCCTCGCGGTACTTACCCTGGCACTAGGTATTGCTGTGAACACCACCGTGTTTTCCTGGATCTACGCGGTGCTCTTGCACCCGCTCCCGGGCGCGCACGATGTGCAGAATCTGGCGCTGATCGAAGCTACAACGCCGGATACCGCTAACTCGTACCTCGACTACCGCGATTACCGTGACAATCTGAAGCAGGTGGCCGCTGTGGCGATCGCGCGCTTCACGCCGCTCAACGTGGGCGACGTGGTCCGCACGGAGCGTGCGTGGGCCGAGCTGGTCTCCGCCAACTACTTCGATGTGCTGGAGGTGAAACCGGTGCTCGGACGGACGTTTCTGCCCGAGGAAGGGGGCGAACGCGAAGGTGCTTACCCGGTCGCTGTGATCAGCTACCGGATGTGGCAGAACCGGTTCCACGCCGACCCGAAAGTGCTAGGCAGTGCGATTCGGCTGAACCGGCACGAGCTGACGATCATCGGCGTGGCGCCGCCGGAATTCCACGGGTCGCTTGGAGGCGTGGTGCTCGATCTCTGGATGCCGGTGACCATGGCCACCGCAATGGGGACGGGCGCAGGCACGCTCCATTATCGCGCTACCCGGGACATCGCTTTGACGATTGTGCGGCTGAAGCCGGGTGTCACGGTCGAACAGGCGGGCGCGGAAGTGGAGGCGTTTTCGCGGCAACTCGAAGCGGCGTATCCCGCGACGAACCGCGGTGTGGAGGCGCGCGTCACGCCAATCTGGAAAAGCCGTAAGGGAGCGCAGGGCCTGCTCATGGAGCCATTGCGAATCCTCATGGCGGTGTGCGTGCTGCTCCTGCTGGTTGTGTGCGCGAACGTGGCCAACCTGCTGCTGGCCCGCGCGGTGTCGCGGCAGAGAGAATTCGGAGTGCGGCTGGCGCTCGGAGCACGGCGTAGCAGGCTCGCGCGGCAGTTGCTCACGGAGACGCTTCTGTTGGCCGGGTGCGGAGCTTCGATTGGAGTGCTGCTGGTGCTGTGGATGGGCCAGTCGCTCTCGAAACTGATGCCGGCGATGGATATTCCGTTGGACTTGGGCGGCGGGTTAAACCTGCCGACACTGGGATTTACCGTGGCGATCGTTGTGATCGCTACGCTGGCCTCGGGCACGGCGCCGGCGCTATTGTCGGCGCGGGCGGAACTGAGTGAGACGCTCAATGAAGGCGGCCGGGCTGGTGGCGCCGGGACGAAATCGCACCGCCTGCGTGGCCTGCTTGTGACGGGGGAGGTGGCGATGGCGATGGTAGCGCTCATCGGGGCGGGGCTGTTCTTCCGCAGCTTTCAATACGCGAGCAGCGTTCAACCGGGATTC
>DATGIL010000034.1:0-251730 GCA_035295745.1 Bryobacteraceae bacterium
ATCGCTTGCTGACGCGCGCGGCTCGCAAGCAAGATCGCTTGCTAACGCGCGCGGCTCGTAAGCACGCGCATTCCCCGAACGTATTGGGGTAAGTTACGAGCCACGCCCCGTGAGGGAGTGTTCTTGCCAAGAATACGAGACGGTATTTCCGAAACGGTGTTATATGTCCGGGGAACCCGCCGCTTTCATCGGAATCCATGGCAGCGAAGCAGCCCAAGACCACTCGTTTTTGCCGCGCCGACACTTTTGTCGCCGCTTTCGCGCTTCTGCCAAGCCTGACTGCAAGGCGTTTTGGACGCTGCCGCTGAACCTCCGAATCTGCTTAAGCTCCCCGCCTCATTTGCCCACCCTGCGGAACAGAAACAAACCCGACTTGCCGCCCACCACGATGTCCGTATAGGGACGCCCATCGAAGCGCGCAACAACCAGCTGCATTCCGCCTCCCGCGCGCGAACTGTAGTCGATCACGTGCTTGACCCACTCGATTCCGCCCGCCGCCGTCTTCATCGATTCGTACCAATAGATGCCAAGTGGTTCGCGCTCTCCCGGATCGCGCCCGTTGTGCGCCATGAAGCGCTTCCCTGTGACCAGATCGGGCCTGCCATCGCCGTTCAGGTCGGCGATCGTCATAGCGTGAGCCTGGGACCAACTGTCGTCGATCACATGCTTCGTCCAGGTGCCCTGCGGCGTCTGCTCCATCCAGAAGATGCCGTAGTTGTGCGCCATGGAGGTCACCAGGTCTGGACGCCCATCTCCATTCACATCCAGTACGTAAATGAACCCGGTCTCTCCCAACTGGAAATCGCCGTGAAATGTCCAAGCGCCCGTCTGCGGATCGGCCGGCGCTTCGAACCACCCGGAAGGCGTAATGATATCGGTACGCCCATCCTTGTTCAGATCGCCCGCCCCGATACCGTGGCCGAACGAGTGGTCCGCCACTATGTGCGGAACGAACTGGCCGTTTCGCAGCTCATACCAAGTCAGCGGAGCCTCTTTGTTGCCGAATTCAGGCAGAATCTCTTGCGCCTTACCGTCGTTGTTCAAGTCGACCAGGAAGGCGAACTCCACATTGAAGCGGGTCTCGATGGGATGATCCTTCCACAAGGCGCCGTTTTTGCCCGGATTCTCACTCCACCAGAGGCGTTTGCTGAACCAGGAGCAACTCACGATGTCGGGCCGGCCGTCGCCATTGACATCGAGCGGCAAATCGCTGAAATCGTCGATGTAGTTGTTGGTGTAATCGATCTCCCGGAAGCGATGGCGGGTCCATCCCGGCCCTTCGTACCAATATTCTCCCGAGACGATGTCGAGCCTGCCATCGCCATT
Organism: Bryobacteraceae bacterium; assembly: GCA_035295745.1. GTDB lineage: Bacteria > Acidobacteriota > Terriglobia > Bryobacterales > Bryobacteraceae > JAIQFL01. The sequence goes on from DATGIL010000034.1 coordinate 1,327, forward strand.
GATGTCGGCGACGGCCGCTGTCTCGCTCGCACCGGGATCGATAATCTGCCGCTCAAAAGGAATTTCTTCCGGACGAGTCGCAGCCCATGCCGCGACGGCGACCGCGGCGGCCACCAGACCTGCGAAGCGCCAATGCCTCCTCATGCGTCTCTCCTCAATCCACGGCGATTCGAAATGCAGCCATCTCCACTTCATTCCGCACCAGCAGCACGCCGTCCGAGATCGCCGGAATGTTCCACGTCTTCCCGCTCAGGGCTGTGAAGCGTGCCACCTCCTGGTGCGACTCCGGTGTGGCCCGTACCAGCACGACATCGCCCTCTTCCGTGAGCACGACCAGATGGTCTGACGCCAGCAGCAACTGCCCGTAACCGTATCGCCCTCCCTTCCACTTCAACTCGCCCGATTCCACGTCCACGCAGGCGAGGATGCCTTCATCCAGGCCGTAGATGAATCCGTTGTGCAGCACGGCGCTGTTGAACTTGTTCTTCATGCGATTGTTTGACCATACTGCCCGAGTATCGAAGCCGTCGCCGTCAGGCGTGAGTTCGACAACTGCGGCACCATGGCCGTAGCCCGAGGAGAGGTATACCCGGTTGGCGGAGACGGCGATCGGCTGCGCCACGTTGATGTCCTGTTGGGTCGCCCAGGGAAACTCCCAGAGCAGTTTGCCATCTTCCAGGGCAACCCCCACAGCTCGCCGGCCCGTGATGACGATAATCTGGCGGCGGCCGCCGAGGGTCGCGATCTCCGGTGAGTCGTAGGCGGACGGATCGTCCAACGTGCCCCAGATGCGTTTCCCCGTCAACTTGTCGTACGCCACGATCGAATTGCCATGAGAGCCGCCCGGCGTCACGATGACCTTATCGTCCACAATCAGCGGAGAGGCCGACATTCCCCAATGCACATTCGCTGCGCCGTTGTCGGTGAGGATGTTTTTGTTCCAGATCAGCTTTCCTGTGGCCGCGTCGAGGCAGCGCAGTTCGCCTTTCGCGCCCAATGCGTAGACGCGCCCTTCGTCCCATACAGGCGTGGCGCGGGGCCCGTTTCCGCCCAGGACCTCTTCAAACAGTGCGTCCCATGAATCCGTCCAGCGCTCATGCCCGGTGTGAACATCATAGGCCGCGACTACTTCCTTTCGGCGCCGTTGCTCGATCGTGAAGGCGAGTCCGTTGGCGACGGTGAAAGAGGCGTATCCTCCACCCACGGGTTGCTTCCATATCCTGGGCAGTCCGCCAGCCGGCCACGAGGTGAGGATGGGCTGCTGGTCGTAGTGCCCCTGGCGTCCGGGCCCCAGGAAATCAGCCCAGTAGGTCGATCCCGTGGGCGCTTTGGGAGCAGGCTCGGTGGGCGATTCCGGAGCAGTAGAAGGACGCGGCTCGGTGGCCACGGGGGCGGCGACTGGGGCTGGTGAGGTAACGGCAGCCCGTTGCGCGGCGCGATTCGCCTCCAGTTCGCGATCGTGGCGTTCCGTATTCGGGAACGAGAAGATCGGGCGAAAGCCGCCCGTCAATCCCACGTGCAGACCGTAGAAGAGGAAAAGATGTGCCACTGCGAGCATCAGGATGGCGACCGAGCCGGCGGCCTTTACCAGGAACGACACGCCCCGCGTCATCCAGAGCAGAATCAAGCCCAACGGCGGCAGGATAAGAGCTGCCAGGAAGACCATGAGCAGCCTGTATGGGGATCGCATCTTTCGCTTTATTCTATGCGACGGCGCCGCGTAGCGTAGAAATGTTTGCCAGACAATGAATGACGTACAATGCGATTGCAGGCATTCATTACTACTTAGGGATGAGGTGACTAATGGGGGGTAACAGGGCTTTCGGAGCCGCCGCTCTATTCCTATCAATAGCCGTTCTAAGGTTTCCGTTGGGGGCGCAGCAGCCGCAAACACCGCCGCCAGGAGGTGCCCAGCAACCCCAGCGCGGAGGCGGGCGCCGGGGAGCTGGTGGATTCGTGCCCGGCCAAACCAGGCCGCCCTTCGACCAGGCGCAGGTGGATCGCGGAAAAACGCTCTACGGGATCAGTTGCACCGGATGCCATGGCGCGGATCTTCGTGGCGGCGACATGGGAGGGCCCAATCTGCTCCGCTCACAGGTCGCTTTGAGCGATCAGAACGGCGAGATGATCGTACCGATCATTCAAGGCAGCCGCCAGAGTTCCGGAATGCCGGCGATCGACATGAGCGCCGCTGATGCAGGGGCTGTGGCGGCTTATGTACGGAGCGTTCTGGAGACCATCGGGCAGCAGGGCACGCCTCCCTCGGTTGGCCAGGCGCCAGCCACCATTCTCGTGGGCAACGCCGCAGAAGGACAGGCGTATTTCGCTTCCAAATGCGGCAGCTGCCACTCCGCGACAGGAGACCTGCAAGGCGTGGCATCGCGATATCCCGACGCCAAGGCGTTGCAGAATGCCTGGGTATCGGGGGGCGGCGGGCGCGGCCGCGGGGGGCGAGGCGGTGGAGGCGGAGGGGCGCCAGGAGTGCCCAATCCTCGTGCCGTGACGGCCACCGTTTCCTTGCCCTCCGGACCGGTGGAGGGCCAGGTGGTTCGCATCGACGACTTTCTGGTCACGCTGCAATTGGCCGATGGCAGCCAGCGCACCATTCGGCGCGACGGCAATACACCCAAAGTTGAACTGCACGACCCAATGAAGGCGCATCGCGATCTGCTGTCGACCTATACCGACAAAGACATGCACGACGTGACGGCATACCTGGTGACCTTGAAATGACACTGCGAACCATGCTAATTGCCGCGCCGCTGTGCCTCGCACCGGCACTCCTGATGGCGCAGGGCAACGGGGTCGCACCCGCCGATCTTCTGAAGCCGCTGAAAGACTCGTGGCCCACTTATAACGGGGACTACTCCGGACGGCGTTACAGCGCTCTGAGCCAGGTGAATCAGTCGAACGTCAAATACCTGACGCTTGCGTGGATGACCCGCGTCACTGCTGGTGGCGGCAACACCGCAGGCGCTCGCGGCGGACGGGGCGGCTTCGGCTTCGGTGGAGGCCGCGGGGGAAACATCATCGTCGGCGGCGAAGGTACGGGCGACATTCCGGCCGGAGGCGGATCGATCAAGGCATCTGTGCTGGAGGTGGATGGCACTCTGTACTTCACCATGCCTGATAACGCCTGGGCCGTGGATGCGCGCGACGGCCGCGAGCTCTGGCATTACTTCTGGAAGACCAAGGGCGGAACCCACATCGGCAATCGCGGCCTGGCGATGTGGAACGACTACCTTTACATGGAAACGCCCGACGACTACCTGGTGTCGCTGGAAGCCAAGACCGGCAAGGAGCGTTGGCACAAGCCGATCGCCGATCTGTCCCAAGGCTACTTCTCGACCCCCGCTCCCATCGTGGTGGGGAATCATGTGCTGGTGGGAACCGGCAACGATATCGACGCTCCGGGCTTCCTCCAGTCGTTCGATCCCGAGACCGGCGATCTGCAGTGGAAGTTCTACACCGTTCCGATGAAGAAGGGCGATCCCGGCCTGGACACGTGGGCCAGTCTGGATGCCGCGCGCCATGGAGGCGGCCAGACTTGGGTGCCCGGAGCTTACGATCCGGAAACCAAGCTTTACATTTTCGGAACCGGCAATCCCACTCCCGCGTTCACTACAGGCCGCGGCGAAGGCGACAATCTGTTCACATGTGCTCTCGTCGCCGTCAACGTCGATACGGGCAAGATGGCGTGGTATTTCCAGACTTCCCCGCACGACATGCACGACTACGATTCGGCGCAGACCCCCGTGCTGGTGGACGGAATGTTCAACGGCAAGGCCCGAAAGCTGGTGTTAACGGCGGCGCGAAATGGCTACTACTTCACGCTCGACCGGGTCACCGGTGAGCACCTGGTGACCAGCAGGTATGGCATGTACACGAATTGGGCCAAGGGCCTGAACAAATTCGGCGGCCCCGAACACGACCCGAATAAGGACGCCACGGTGGCAGGTTCGATCGTCTCGCCGAATTCCGACGGCACTACCAACTGGGAGCCGCCGGCTTTTTCTCCCGATACGGGGCTCTTTTACGTCGCCGAAGGCAACGCGCACTCGATCTTCTACCTGACCGACGTGGACCCTCGGGGCTCCATGGGCTTGGGCGGCAAGGAGGAGGTGGGAGTCGGATCGAGCGGCACCTTCCTCTCGGCGATTGACTATAAAACGGGCAAGGTCGTGTGGCGCCATCCTTACTACGGCAATGGCGGTGGCGGAGGACTACTCACGACGGCCGGAAAGCTGCTTTTTGCCGGAGACGGCGCGGGCAACCTCGTGGCGCATGATGCTGCAACTGGGAAGCCGTTGTGGAATACGCGGATCGGGAACATTACGAATGCCCCGCAGACGTATATGCTGGACGGCCACCAGTACCTCATCGCGGCTACTGGCGACGCCATCTGGTCGTTCGTGCTCTATTAAACTCGGCCGGTGCCGGGGAGCGTCGATGACGACCAGTCATGTTCCCCCACGGCCTGCGAAGTGCGCAGGGTTCTGAGCATCTTGGCCTGGCGCTCCAAGCGGCGGGCATGCTGGCGCTTGAGGATGACCAGCCAGCAGATCAACACGACGATGACGCAACCAACCGATGCGTAGAACAGCACGAACATATTTGTTACCCCTTGGTGCGAGTTTGTATTCCACAGTTCTTATAGCAGGCCGGTCCCCAAGGTTTGAAGTACTGTCTGCACTATGACGGTTTGGAGGACCACGTTTGTTATCCAACGTTAGTAGGCGTTTAAGAAATTGGGATTAGAAGACCAAAGGAAATCCGGGGGCAGCGGCAGCATTCAGGTACTCACGCCAAGGGCATATAATCGAAGGTCGAAGAAGGCCGACATGCAAGCTATCGCGAACGAGGTGTCAGCGTGAACCGAAGAACCTGGATCCAACTCGCAGCCGCCGCGGGCCTGGCCCGTGTCCCTCGCACTCTCCGTGCATCCACCGCGGTCTCTCTGTTTGACGGCAAAACTCTCGATGGATGGACCCAGGTCGAAAACACGCCGGCCCCCTCCCCCGGATGGATCGTCAAAGACGGGGCGATGGCCAGTACTGGCGCGGGCCGCGGAGTGATCTACACGGCGAAAGACTATGGCCATTTCCGCCTGATGTTCAGCATGAGGCATGTCTCCGGCGACCCCGACCACCAAGCCTGCGTTCTGATCTTCTGCACCCGCCCGCATGACGGCGAAAAGCCACTGGACGCGCTCGCCGGAATCCAGTTTCAGGTGCCCAACGGCGGCCATTGGGATTACCGGCCCGGCATGAACAACAATGGCGGAAGTGAATTCATCTCGGTCAACAAGATGCGCTTCGACGTGCACGAGTGGAGTCGCGTCGAAATCCTGGCCGACGCCGCAAAAGGAGTCGCCCGCATGGCCGTCGCGCAGCCGCTCGCCACCAAAGCCGTCGAGGTCCTCGCCTTCCATGATCCAGCCGCGGGCAAACCGGGTCCCATTGCCTGGCAGATGCACAATAAAGGCCTGTTCGACGAGTTCAAAGACGTCACGATCGAAGCGGATCCGGAAGAGAACGAGCTGCTCACGATCCGCTGAACTGGGGCGAAGGGTCGAGAGCCCCGCCGCAAGACTCCCGAATCACCAAATGACACTCCACCAGGATGTCTCTCACGGGCAAATCCGGACGGGCCACACGGTCGAGCATCGCCGCCATCGCAGCTTCGCCAATCGCGCGACAGGGTTGATGGACCGTCGTCAATGGCACGGGCAAGAGACTGGCGTATTCGACGTCGTCAATTCCAACGATTCGCACGTCGGCGGGAATTGCGTACCCGAGATTCAGCAGCACATGCATCAGCTGACCGGCAGTCCGGTCATTGGCGCAGACCACGGCCCGGCCGCCACGCTTTCTCGTTCCTAGCAGCCTCCGGATAGAGTGCTGGTTGATGACCTCTACGCGATGAACTGCGTCGGCGGCGAGTGTCAATCCGTTGGCCAAGATCGCTTCCCGAAACCCCGCCAGGCGATCGTCAACCGTGGAGGCGCTTCCGGCGTATGCGAGAAAAAGCAGATGCCGGGAGCCGTGTTGGATGAGGTGTTCGGCTGCCAGATATCCCGCTCGACGATTGTCAATACCCACCAGATCGTAGCGGGCGCGCTGGGGATAGGGCAGCACGCCGCGGTCTAACAGTACTGTCGGAATGCGCGCCTTCTCCAGCCGCGACAGGATTTCCAAATTCGCCCTCTTTGCCGCGGGCGCCCTCTCGATCGGCGCGAAGAATACGCCGGAAACTTCTCGGTCGATAAACTGCTGACAGAGCCGTAAGGCCTGTGCCTCGATAGAGAGCGGAGCCAGCGGCGCGGTTCCCCACAAGAGAGCGTGTCCGGCCGCCTGAGGAGCGGACGCGATACCGTGGCAGATTGGATCGAAGATCTCGGTGGTGCCGCGGTCCGGAATCAGCAGACCGAACAATCGCCCGCCGTGGAGGGCCGGCTGCGGACGCACATAGGTGCCCGAGCCTGCCACCCGCTCGACAAGCCCACGCTGCACCAGATCGTGTAGGGCACGCCCAATCGTAATGCGCGACGTTTTGAATTGCCGTACCAGCACGGCCTCGCTCGGCAGCTTTTGGCCCGGCGAGTATTTTCCAGAGAGGATCTCCCCCGCCAGATTTTCGAAGACCTGCTGATACTTCGGAACGTGCGGCTCGGCGCTGAACCGGCGTTTGGCCACAGGTCGATACTACCGATAGTTCAGCCGGCCGGGCAACTCCGAGAGATCGGTCACGCGACCGCAGCAGAGTGTAGCTTCGGATCGGAAGTTGCCAGGCTGCTGATTGTGATGGAGTCGGTTTGCACCTTGTCCCACTCGCGGAGCGCAAATCCGTGAGCCTCGAAGAAGGCGCGAATCCGCATCGAGTCCCAACCCGCGATTTGCTCCAGAATCGGCACCATCACGCTGAGCGCGTCGTCACTGAGCACGGTACGCCGCGCAATCTGCGTGATGAACTTATTTTCGGAGACCGCGATGGTGAGGCCGTCGAGGCGGTTGACGTGCAGCATTACATGAATGTCGGAACTGCCATCGCCGATATACACGACGCGGTCACGGCTGACCTGGGAGTGCTCCCGGAGTTCATCCAGCACCGCCACTTTGCCGTAACCCGCCGGAACGCGGATGATGGATTGAATCTCCCCATTGGCCGGGTCGTATCGGAACTGCGTACCGAAGATGCGCTCTACCGGCACAATCCCTTCGAGTGCCGACTGCACAACTTCCTGGGGCGCTGCCGAAACGACATAGAACAGAAACTGGTGGCCGTCGATATTCGTGAGCAGGTTCCATAGGGCCTGAATGTTGTTCTTGAGGCGGATGTGCCGTCCAACCTCGATCAGGTGTTCTCTGCGTACCCGTCGATACTCCGGGTCGTGCAGGAGCAGATAGGCCAGTTCTGCTCCTTGTTGCACCAAGTGGATTTTCGAGAGCCCGCTAATCCGTTCGGCGTAGCCTGAGACGCCGAGAAGGTCGCTTAGAACGATCCCAGAATCGTTGAAACTGAGGGTCTGATCGAAATCACTCACCATCAGGTACGTCTTCGACCTGTTTTCGAAAAGTTCGCGCATGTTTCTCGTCTCCTTTTCGCGGTTGCGTTGCCAGTTGGAAACGCTTCTTTGCATTGGATGACGAGACCGCTCCAACCGTCACGGAATGACGGGAAAAAGCTGTAATGGCAGATTCGGCTACTGCTCGCCGTAGATCGCGATTTTGGAGAATTCGCCCTGCGGCGTGCCGCTCCCCCAGACGACGTTCGAGCCCCAGACCACGTTGAAGCCTGTCATGGTGCTGCTGCCCCATACGACGTTGGAGCCCCAGACGACATTCGAGCCACTGACCACGGTCGAACCCCAAACCACGTTGGAACCCCATACCAGGTTGCTGCCCCAAACGACATTAGCTCCGTTTACCAGAGTCACCTGGCCCGTCCAGGCGTTGTACTGTGCCGTGGGCGACTGGGCACTCGCCGTTGACGAGGTTGTATCCGTGTTATTTAAAGCCGCCCAGGCGTCCACATAACCCGCACCGATCGTAAAGAGGTCGTAGTTGCTCACGTAGGTTTGACCGGTAAGGGGATCGGTGGCGATGCTCGAAACCGGAAAGTTCTTAGTTGCCGTTTTCATGAGCCGCGCTTTCACGAGATCCGGAGTCAACGAAGGGTCCTTCTGGATCATCAGAGCCGCTGTGCCGCTGACCATGGGCGCGGCCATGCTGGTTCCGCTGAGCATGTAGTAGTAATCGGAAGCCTGGTTGTTTCCGTTCAGGATGTAGTACTGATCGTTGGTCCTGTTTTGCGGGTACGCATTCGTCAATTGCAGTCCGGCCGGGATTGTGGAAATGATCATGTTGCCCGGCGCGACGATGTCTGGCTTGGCGATGTGATCGATCAGCGTGGGTCCTTTCGAACTGTAGCTCGCGATCAGGTCGTCAGCGCGGGTCACCGTGCCCATATCCTTCATGGCGCCCACTGTGATGACGTAGGGATCGTTGGCGGGAGCACTGATGGTCCCGTATCCCAAGGTATTTGCGGAGTTGTTGCGGCCTTCGTTTCCGGCAGCCACCACCACCACGATTCCGGCTTTCCAGGCTTGCTCCACTGCCTGGCAAAGCGGATCCTTGGTGTACGACCCGGTAACCGGCCTTCCCAGCGAAAGATTGATGACACGAATGTTGTAGGAAAACTTCAGCTGAATTGCCCGCTGTATCGCGGCAATGACGTTGCTGTCCTGCCCCTTCCCGTTGCCATCTAACACCCGCAGATTAATGAGCTCCACATTCGGCGCAATCCCACGGAAGGTGTGGGTATAAATGGGACCCGCAGATTCTGCGGCATCGCCTCCCACGATCCCGGCCACATGGGTGCCGTGTCCGTATCGATCGAAGTAATCGTTGCCGTTATTCTGAACGAAGCTTTCGTTGTAGACGATCCGGTTCGACGTGTCCGGGTGGGTCATGATGCCGCTGTCGATGATCGCGACGCCGACTCCCGTGCCGTCGATATAGTGCTGAAATGCGATGTTGGCGTTGATCGCTGGGTTGGCGAATTGCAAGGTGCCTTGCACGGTGTGATCTGGCGAGATGTACTCGACTTCCGGATCGTCGGCTAACTCGGCCAGCTTTCCAGCAGGCAAACGATACGCGCCTGCCTGTACGACTTCGAGAGAGCGGCGCAGAGAGCCGCCGCGAAGCAGGACTTTAGCGTGCTGGCTCAGAGCAGGTGTGTGCCGGTAGACGATGATGACATCCACGCTCTCCAGCGGGTTGACTCTCTCGAGTTCTGGCGAAATCCGCGGGTGTCCAAAAGAAACTCCTGCGACGATCAGGCCAATGATTGCGGTTTTCAAACAACCGCCTCCAAGTCTGCTGAGCATCTGGTATCCCCTTATCCGTTTATGAGCATTCGGAAACATTCAGCTCGTTTTGCCGCCGATTCATGGCGGTGACTGCCAGAGTGGAGCCCCAAACCGCCTTGGCACCCCAAACCGCCGTATCGGCGCTGGTCCAAATCGTTGGACCAGCGCTGTTCAGGCTCCCGGTCCGATGGCAGGCGAGGCATTCGTCCAGTCGGTCCGGCGTGGCTTCCAGGCCGACGACCGCTGGCACTGCATTGGGAATTGACGTACTGAGATTAGAACTTTTCAAGGAACACTCCGGGAGGAGCTACTGCACACTCTCGACCGTTTCTATCTTGCTGAAAGGAAGATACTTAAAGTGGATTTTGGGGGTTTGGAGTGACAATTTGTCAATTTGTACTAGACCTCACATGACAAATTGTCCTTTTTAGTACTCGCTGGTTGGGAGGGCAAACTTATCCAGCCACATGCTGAGCCGGGGGCGCCTGACTCGTCAGGGCCCTGTCGATCGGATGCTGTGGAAGTGGTGCGTCTTCCGCAGCGACGTCGATCTTGGGGTGACGGGGGAGGACGACAAAAAACGTGCTCCCGCGCCCAACTTCGCTGGTAACGCCGACACGGCCGCCTTGCGCTTCCGCGATTTGTTTCGAAATCGCGAGACCGAGCCCCGATCCTGCCTTGGTTTTCTCCGCAGTCCCTAATTGTTCGAACTCGGAGAAAAGGCGCGATATGTCCCGGGGATCGATTCCAACACCACTGTCCTCCACATCAATCCGGTACGTCTCGCTATCTTCCGCCCCTACCCGGACTCTCACGGGCTTGCCGCTGTCCGTGAATTTCAAGGCATTCGACAGGTAGTTGTACAGAATCTGCTTCAGCCTGCCCGAGTCCGCGAATACGCTGCCAATTCCATCATCCACTTCGAGCGAGATCTCGATCTGTTTGGATTTCGCGATCGCGTGCAAGGTGTCGATGACGTCCTTGGCTAAGGTTTTCAGCGATACGGCCTCGTAGGTGAAGGTCATCTTGCCAGCTTCCACCTTCGCCAAGTCCAGTACGTGCCCAATCAAGACCCGAAGGTGGTTGGAGCAACTCAACACGTCGCCCAGGCATTCCCGTTGCATGTCATTCACAGGACCGAGGACTCCGTCGTGGAGCAACTCCGCAAATCCGATAATCCCATTCAAAGGCGTCCTGAGTTCGTGAGAGATGCTGGCCAGAAACCGGGTCTTCAGCGCACTCGCCTCGCGCGCCGCTTCCAGTGCTTCAATGGTCCGCTTCTGCAACGCGTTCGCGAGTTCAATCTCCTTCCTTCCCGCCTCCAGGTTCTCCATGTAGATCCTGTACGAATAGTAGATCCCATAGATAACCGGGAACAGAAGCAGGACATTCAGCCATTGCGCGCGTACGTCCACGTTGCGAACCACCCAGACCAACGAAGCAGCCAGCAAATAAAACGGGAAGGACCAAAAGTAGCATCGCTTCCACGTGGCAATGAGAGACTTCCCCTCTGTCAGCGAAACGACTGTGGCGACCCCCGCCGTGTTCACGCCGAAGTACACCAAAGAACACGCCATCAGCCCCACCAGCGTTCCATAATTCAGCCTCTGGATCAGGGGATACTGATAGAACCCGTAGGCGATCGTGATGGCAATGGCTACGTTCATCGTGCTGAAAGCAGCCTGCACCAGACGGATGCGCTGTCTGGCGTGCCAAAGGCACTGGATCAAGGCACTGCCGCAACCGATGGCGATTGCCTCGCCGGTGGTCATATCCACGATTGCGAAAAGGATGAAGAAGTAGTTAACGGAAAGCGTGCCGAAGATTCCCGGAAGGCGTACCTTCATGCCTGACGCAAGAAGGGCGACACTCAGGAGGCACGCAAACTCCCAAGGTTTGAGAAAATGCCAGTTTGCGAAAGCGATGCTGGTTGTACCTACCGCCAGCACGAACGCAATATACAATCGGGCTGACAATCGCATTTTTCAGCTACTCGCTTGGAGGCTCTTTATATGGATAAATTCGCCTAAAGAAGTCCTCGCGTTCCTGCGCGAGGCGCGAACTCTCAGGTTTCGCCGCGCGTCCGTTGGACTCATCTCGGCCAGAATATCATGGCCCAACCGCCATTGAGCGATCAGACCGGCGAGTTACCACTCAAGTTAGTAGACACCTAATAACCAAGGGATACTTCAGGAGCGACGGAGATACAATCGTCTGGGCATTTGATTCCTGACGAGCCGCGACGGTAACGGAGCGGTTTTACTTGCGCGCGACGCTGCAGAATGCCTCCCCATTGATTCACCGCTCCCCGATCGCTGAACAGGCCTTAATCAGTTAGTGGGGCACGCTCATCTCCCAAACGGGTGCCGAAGTACCCGTGTTCCCCTGTAAGTTACTGATTCCAGGATGAGGAACCGGTACACCAGTACCGGTTTGGAGCCGTTTCGGGTCGCGTGTCGACCTTCGAATTTCCTCTTACAGGCGGGCACTTCTCGACACCACACGACAGAAGGAAATCGGCAATTGGGCTGCAGGTGGAATGACCGTTCAGAATTGCCGGTTTTTGTCTGTGGTGGCCCCGTCCGGGGTCGAACCGGAACGCCCTTGCGGGCACGAGATCCTAAGTCTCGCACGTCTGCCAATTCCGCCACGGGGCCACTCGTTCGCAAACTCCACTGATCCGCAGCGGTACCCGGATTATACCAAGGTGCGGGAACCCCGTTGCTCGCCGGTCAGCCCGAGAAATTTTGGAGCGTAGCCGGGGAAAACGCCCTTGAGCGTGGGATTGCCGAGATGATGAGACACCATCTCGCCGAGCACGTCGCGGAAGTCCGTCGTGAGCGCCAGATCGCGGCCTTCGTAAAGTTGCTCGCGTTCCAACCCCGGCCACTTGCCGTACACCTTGCCGCCGCGAATGCCTCCGCCCATCACGAACATGCTGTTGGCATGACCGTGATCGGTGCCGCGATTCCCGTTTTCATGCGCGGTGCGCCCGAACTCCGACATCGTCACCACCGCCACATCCGCCATCCGGTCGCCCATGTCCTGCCAGAAGGCGCTCAGCGCCTGGCCATACTGGGTGAGCAGATTCGCAAGCTGCCCTTCCGAGGCGCGCTGTCCGACTTCGTTCACGTGATGGTCCCAGCCGCCAATATCGGCGAAGGCCATTTCCATACCGACATCCGCCTTGATCAGTTGCGCGATCTGGCGCAGGCTGTCTCCGAATCTTCCGCGTGGGTATTCGGCGCCGCCCGCGGGAGTGTAGGGCTGTTTCTGAATGGTCTGCAGCATCGACACCGCTTCGAAGGTCTCACGTCCGGCGGCCTGCATGGCGGGATCCTTGCTTTCCATATACATGTCCTGGAACTGCTTGGCCGCCTGGGCGTCGTGGACCTGAAAGCCCGCGATGCTTTGTAAGGCGATGGCGGGATTCGGCCCTGCCATCGATCGCGACAGCGTCACGCCCAGAGAGACGGCGCGAACCGGCGAGATTTTGCCCTCCGCTTTCGGCAGCGCGCGATTCATCCAGCCGTCGTGTGTCGCCTTCAATCCGGGCGTTCCCGACTCCATGTAGTCCTGGGCATCGAAGTGCGACCGGGTGGGATCGGGCGATCCGACTGCATCGACGATCGCCAGGTGGTGCTGGTCGAACAGCGGTTTCAGCGGTGCGAGCGAAGGGTGTAGGCCGAAGAACCCATCCAGATCGATTGCGGCATCGGCACGTTCGCCACCGCGAGTGGGGCGAGGAATTGCGATGGTGGGGCGCAGGCTGTAATAAGCCTTCTCGCCATGCGGCACGACGACGTTCAAACCGTCAGCCGCGCCACGCTGAAAGATCGCCACCAGAATCTTCTTGCGCGGCGTGGGCGCGTCTGCCGCATACAAGGCCCGTTTCAACCACAGCGGCGCCGTTCCTACTCCCACCATTGCCAAAGCCGAATTGCGAAGAAAAACGCGACGAGATGTGCTCATATACCTGCCCTTGCCTTCAAACCTATGCTTGCTTTACTTCTTTTGAAAATCGGGCGAACCCAGTGCTATGCCCGCGCTGGAATCGTCCGGCTTGGCTGCTTTCGCGCTATCCACCTTCACCCCCGGGACTTTATCGTTGGTCAATTGCAGCGCGAAATTCATGCGCGCCAGCAGGCCCGCCGAATTCATCCACTCCTTACTGGAATTGGAATAGCCTGTGGGCTCTTGCTTCCGATAGAGCGGCTCGCCGAGCTGCGCCACCTGGTTGGCCAGGGGGAACGCAAAATCCACGTCACCATTGACTGCACGGACCGCACTTGCCACCATCTCCAGCGGGGATTTGATCTTCGTCCGGTAGGCGCCTTCCGACCAGAATTCTTTCGAGTCGAGCATCGTGCGCAGAACTGAGCGGATATCGCCGCCGGTCTTCAGAAATGTCTGCGCCATGCGTTCCACCAGAGCGGGCGGCGGGTTGTCGGCGACGAAACGCTCCGCCAGCTTGGTGGAGATGAAATGCGCGGTGGAGGGATGATGCGCCACGATATCGAGCACTTTCTCTCCATCCTCCATACCACCGCCAGCCGGGATCGTCACACCGAGCACTACTTTCTGTCCGTTGTCATGGAGCCGTGGATTGAACGTGAAGGCGCCGCCGCGTTGCGGCTGATTGATCGTCCAACCGGTGAAGCAGCGCGCTACTTCGGTGACATCTTTCTGCGTATAGCCGCCATCCACGCCCAGCGTGTGAAGCTCCAACAGCTCGCGCCCGTAATTCTCATTCAGTCCGCGGCGACCCTTCTTGGCGGTTGGCCCGCGCGGTTGCGGCGCATCGGGTCCCACCGACTGCCAATTGTCCAGGTAGAACAACATCGCGGGGCTCTTCGCGGTAGCTTCCAGAAGATCGCGGAATTTCCCCAGCACGCGCGGACGGATCACGTCGCGCTCGTATTCCGTCACCAGGTAACGATCGGCACCCTTTTCGAGGTAGATGTTGAAGTGATTGAACCAGAAGTCGTCCAGCACCTCGGCGAGCTGGCGATTACTGTAAACAGCGCGAAGCAGCTTGCCTTCCACGAGGTCGCGCGCCACGACCTGTGCGGGACCGTTGGCCAACTCGAGCTTCCGTCGCAGTTCCGGCGGCGCAATCTGGAAGAAGCCCTGCCGCATGCCGCCCGGCAACGCGGCGATCACTTCGTCCTGTTTGTCTTCCGGCAGCGCCCGAAACGCCGCTAGCCGTTCCGCGGGAGTGCCCTGTCGGAGCGAGCGGATCTGTTCCCGAGTCAAAAGCTCGTTGAGCGGCTGCAGATCGGGCACGTTCGGATTCGGCTGCTTCTCGTCCTGCGCCTGCCCCGCTTTTTGCTTCTGCTCTGCTTTGGCCACCAGCTTCTCGATCATTCGCCGCCGTTCCGGATCCGTTGGAAAAGGCACTTGTCCCGCAACCATCTGCTTTACAATCTGCGGCGAGGGATAGTCGCGAACCATCTGCGCGCTCGTCATCCCGAGAGTGTCCAGCATGCGCAGTTTCTCCGCTAAAGCAGGATTTTCGGGGATCTGGTCGGGATTCAATTGCAGGTCGATCCACTTGCGAAGGCCCATGGCTCGGACCGCGGCCTCATCGCCGGGCCGGGCGCCGTACGTGAGGCGGTTCAAGGCCTGCGTAATCCTCTGCGCGTTGGGGATCTGCCGCAGAAATAAACGGGCCTCCTCCGCGCTTTTTTGAGTATCGTAAGCCGATATGGCTGGAATCGCGGCTATGCCAAGCACGCAACCCAGCGCCAGAACTGCTCGTTTGCGCATCTGCTGCCCTCTGTTCCTATTAAACTCCAGATTTCTGAATAGGTTTCGGTCGCGTTCCGTAAAAGTCCGTAAAGCCGCCGTCGAATAATCGGTCGATGCGGGGTCTTTGATAACAGCGGCTTTCTGCCGCGAAGGAGCTATATTTGAAACTGGAGGAAACCATGCGAGGGCTTCTCGCAATATTTGTGGGCTCAATCCTGGCTTGTGCGGCGCTGCCCGCGCAGACCAGTCCCCCGTCAGTGCAGGCCACGGGAAATTCAACCATCAGTGTCACACCTGACCAGGTTCAGCTCAGCGTCAGTGTAATCACGCAGGGCGCCAACGCCCAGGAGGCCGGTCAATTGAATGCCGCGCAAGCCAACACCGTGCAAAGTGCGCTCAAGGCGATCCTCGGTACGAACGGCACCATTCAGACTGTTGGCTATTCCGTGTATCCTCGATACAACACGAATGGGACGACGATCATTGGATATACGGCGAGCAACACGATCCAGGTGACCACCACGAACCTGGGTATTATTGGTTCCGTGATCGATACCGCGAATCAGGCTGGCGCCAGTTCGGTGAGCGGCCTTACTTTCGGATTGCAGAATCCGGACCCGGTTTTACAACAGGCGTTGACGGCGGCTACCAAACAGGCGCTCGGCCACATCGCTGCGATCGCTACTGGCTTAGGGGTGAAAACGGGGTCAATCATCTCCGCATCGGAATCCACATCATATGCACCGGCCGTGCTTGGCTCGGCGCCCACGGCCAGTTCCACCCCGATTAGTTCGGGCACCGTCGGAGTGAGTGCAACGGTTACGGTGAGCGCGGCGATTTCCCAGTAACTGGCAAAATAACGAGGAAGGTTCATGGCGAAAAACGAAACGGCAACTCTGGGCGGCGGCTGCTTCTGGTGTCTGGAAGCGGTCTACCAGGATATGGAAGGCGTGGAATCCGTCGTCTCCGGGTATATGGGCGGGCACGTGGAGAATCCCAGCTACCGCGACGTCTGCACCGGAAGGACTGGACATGTAGAGGTGGTGCAGGTGACTTTCGACCCGGACGTTACCACCTACAAAGAGATCCTCGAGGTGTTTTTCGCCATACACGATCCGACGACGCGTGACCGTCAGGGGAACGATTCAGGTCCCCAATACCGATCCGTGATCTTCTATCATGACGACGGCCAGAAAAGAATCGCGGAAGAAACGATCCGCGAGTTAGACGCCGAGGACATCTGGCCGCAACCCATTGTCACGGAAGTCCAGCCCGCCACGGTGTTTTATGTAGCGGAGGATTATCATCAGGAGTACTTCCGCAATAACCCGATGCAGCCGTACTGCGCCTTCGTGGTGGCGCCCAAAGTGCGCAAATTCCGCGACAAATTCGCAGCCAAGCTACGCAAGGTGACTTAAGCTGTCGTTAGAGGTTGAGGCTGCAAAGGACTCGTGCTCGATGACGTATCCTATCGTGCTGTAGCCCTTCAGCCTGCGCTCGTACATCCTGGCCAGCATCGGAACGTAGTTGTCTACATAATCGTAGACTTGGACGAATCGCTTGTTGTCGTGCAGACGATGCAATCGACCTACGTACTGTTGCAGTGTGCCCTTCCACGAGATCGGCATCGCCAGGAAGAGCGTGTCCAGTCGCGCGTCGTCAAACCCCTCTCCAATGTAGCTTCCCGTCGCCAGAATGACCCGCGATTCGTTCTCTGGCACCGCCGCCAGGGCCGCCGCTATTCCCCGGCGCTGCTTCTTTCCCATGCCTCCCTTCAAGACGAAGACGTGCTTCGCCACACCTGCGAGCTTAGCTGCGAAGTACTGGAGATGCTCTGTCCGTCCGGTCAGAAGTATCGGGCAGCGCCCTGATTCTATAGTGCGTACGATGTCATCGGCGATCATTTTGTTCCGCCCGACATCATTCACAAGCGCCGCGTAAATGTCTTGGATCGTGACCTCCGTGAGGTCGGGCGCCATTCGGAACTCCGTGTGGCGGGGAGTCACCTTGTGCTCAAATGGCGTCGTCTCAGTCATCGTCTTGGCGCTCATACTAAACCGCACCGGGCCGCATTGCATGAAAATGATCGGATGGTGTCCGTCTTTCCGTGTCGGCGTGGCAGTCAAGCCGACCACGTATTTGGCCTTCACCTGCCTCATCACCTGTTCGAACGTGAAGGCCGATAGATGGTGGCATTCATCGACGATCACCTGGCCGTACTCGGCCACGAAGTCCTTCACCTCGTTCTTGTGGTACAAGCTTTGGATTAGGGCAACATCGACGCGGCCTGTCCGATCCATCTGGCCGCCGCCGATATGTCCGATCGATTTTGCGGGCATATTCAAGAACATCCCGAGGCGCTCCTGCCACTGGTCTAGCAACTGCTGCCGGTGAACCACAACCAGAGTGTTGACCTTCCGTTTGGCGATTAGCCATGCGGCAACGGTGGTTTTCCCGAACGCCGTGGGAGCGCAGAGCATGCCTTCGTCGTGGGCTATGATACCGGCTACAGCTTCCTCCTGCAACGGCCGAAGCTGACCCTGAAATTCCGCTTCAATCGCCGTGCCCGCGCATCGTTCGTCCCGAATCTCGGGCCGGATCTTGTGCGCTTCGAGAAGAGCCAGAGTCTCGGTCAGACATCCACGAGGCACGGCGATATGCTGGACAAATTCCTGGCCGCATGCGATCACACGCGGTTTGTCGTATGTCGACAGCCGCATCGCCTGGGCCTTATAGAACTCGGGGTTCTGAAAGGCTGCCAGACGCAGTAGGCGATTGAGCAATGCTGGTGGCAGACCCTTGCTTTCCACGTAAATGAGATTTGCGCGAACGATCTGAACCGTCTTAGGCAGCGGCCCTTCGATCGGCCGCTCCCTCCGTTTTCGGGAGGGCGGTAAAGTCCACGGGTCCGATTCATCCTCATCATCGGTGATGCTCATGCGGACCCCGATCAGGTCGCCTTTGCGTTGAGCTTGGGCGACGATCTCCTCAGTGGCATCGACCGGCATTCGATGGATCTTCGAAAGGAACTGCCACTGGTCTGGATAAGGTCGGAAATCGGAGTCAATAAATACGCTGTTGTCCTGCTTGCGAGGCGTGCGTTGCAGAGGGAGTGCAATCAGGTTCCCAAAGCCTCCTTTCGGCATCGTGTCCTGGTTGGGGAAGAAGCGATCGTAGGAATCCAGGCCGACCTGATGCCTGCGCTCCATAGTCCGCGTGAGCAGCACGCATCCGAGTTTGCGGGCGGTGATCGCCGGCAATGCATGCTCGAAGAAGATCCAAATGTGACCGCCCTTCCCTGAACGGGAACGTTCCCAAGCAGCGGGCACCTTCAACTCTTGACAGGTTTCCAGGAAGGCCAGCGAATCGTATTCCCAAGTCGCCTTGTCGAAGTCGGCAGCGAGGAACCAGCACGTTTCGTCCGGCAGGAGTGGGTAGACGCCGACAGTCTCACTGCCCAAGAGGTGGCTCTCTATGACGGCATCGGTTAGTGGCAGGAACTTCCGGGTCTTCTGGTCGACTTTCTTCCGGTCCTCAGGACGGCTCTTGTTGATGGTCTTCCAGTCCCTGACCACCGCCGGCATGTATCCGTGGCGGCCATCGGCGTTCTCCCATCGGCGCGCGTAGACATCTTCCCTCCCGCGAAACAGGCTTCGAAATAGCGCGATTCTCTTTCTGGCCCGCTCCTCCTTATCGAGCGGTGGCGAAGGTTCCTCGGTTTTGGTTGGAGGCGGACTCTCTGGCGCCAGTTGCGGAATCGGAATGCTGTGAACCGCCAGAAGGCGTCGGAGGCGTGCATTCTCCTCCCGCAGACGAATATTTTCCTGCTCTGGAGGCTCGAATGGAAGAGAATCCGAACCGTTGTCAGCCATACCCCATTTTCACCGCTTTGTGCGCCCCTCCAGCACTTCTTGGAAGTACTCCACCCCCGCGAAGGTCGCTTTGACATCGTCCGGGAGCCCGCATTCTTTCGCCAGGAGACGAAAAGGAATCTGCCAATTCTTTCGTGGATCGACCAGGCTCGCGGGCAAATCGATGCGTACCTCTTCTCCTGAACGTCAGACGCAAAGCCTCCAGAATCCGTTGCCGATCCAGCCCACCCGCTCCAATCATGAGAGCCAAGTGCACCAGGTCTTTCACCTGCTGTTCGACGACTGCCGCGGGAGTGTGTAGGCATGAATCTTCTCGGCGAACTATTGTTCGCGCGCGATCTTCACGACATGTGACGACGCGATTCCAGCGAATCCCAGCCAGTCCGGGCAGACGACAGCCTCACCCTGAATCTCCCCATCACGTTCAAGACCGCCTTCGCCGGTTCCGAGGGGAGTATGGCTGGCGGCGCAGACGTCGACCGCCCAGGCCAGACGCTCGCAGATACTCGGGGAGTGGTCGGTGCCGGGACAGTAGCCAGACCGTGCTTGCATGCAGCCTCGATGAGGCCTTACGGCGATTTTAAAGGCAGGCGGCGCCGCAGTTCGTCGAAAAAATTCAGCAGGATGGTTGCGTGGACGGTAGTCGGCTCCTCGCCCGTGGGTTCGGGCGGAACGAGCACGATAAAGCGCCGGCCGTCCGGTGTGATGTCCAGATTCCAGAGGCCGTTGTTCTCCGGCCGGAAGAGCGGAGCGGGCGACCACTGTCGGGGCTTCTCCGGAACAAACGTGTGCTCATTGGCCGTGTAGCGGACAACCATGATGCGGTTGGCGGAATTCACGTAGAACAGTTCTCTGCCATTGCGCGACCATACGGGGAACTTTCCTCCGCTCTCTGATTCCGACACCTGCCACTTGCCCGCCGAGGGCGCGGACGGAAACGGGCGCACCGTCACCTGGCCCCCGAATCCCGCTCCGTTGGTGGATACGTAGGCGATCCAACGCCCGTCGGGTGAAAAGACCGGGTCTACCTGGCTGAGGGATTCGAGTGCGAAGGGCTCGGGCTTCTCTGGCTTGGGATGGTCCGGATCCGTTAAATCCAGCGGGAGCGTCCAGGTCTCAAACGGCCTGTCCTGCCCGCTCCGAATCAGCGCGATCGCACGTCCATCCGGGGACATCGAAAACACTTGCAGAGGAGTTCTTTCGCCGAACAACTTCTCAGGCTGGCCGGAAGCATCGCCGCGGATCCACCAAATGGCGAACTCACCGTCGCTGTTGGGAAAGTCTGAAGCGTAGACGATGTGCCGTCCGTCCGGTGTCCATACCGGATGTCGGTTCAGAGCGGCATCGAAAGTCAGCCTGGTCACAGTGCCGCGTTGGAGGTCTTGAACATAAAGATCTCCCGCAACCTCCACCGCCAGCCGGTTGCCGTCCGGCGAAAGGCGAGGAGTCTCCGCTTGTCGCGAAACGCTGATGGGAGGGTTTACCATTCGCTGTAACTTTCCTGTGCTTTCCAGCCAGGCCATCGGGGCAACTCCGGCCCGTCTCGAGACATTCGAATAGAGCAGAGTCCCGGTCCGCGAAACAGAGACCCGGCCAGACGCGGAGCCTTCCGGATCGGCGAGATCCTCAAGTAACGGCGTCGGCGCTCCGTATGTCTCCAGCCGTCCGAGGTCGAAGGGTACGCCGTAAAGCATTCCCTGACGGAAATAGATGAGGTGCCCGCTTGGCAGATAACGCCCAAGGTAACCGCCGCGCCGAACCACCTTGACCCTTCCCGACTTGAGCGAAAGGAGTTCGAGGTTGGCGCTATTCATAGCGGCGCCGGCGGCCGCGACGAGGCCGGTGAATAAAACGTTCTCACCGCCGGGCAGAACCTGCGGCCAACGCCAGGTCCGCTCGCCGTGCTGCTCGGGCGTGCCGATAACCTTTGGCTCACCCCCCATCGCCGGCACCTGGAACAGATGGTAGCCATCCAGATTGGCAATGATCGTTCCGTCCTCTCCCCACGAGGCGCCCCGCGCCTGGCTGGAAGTATCGCAGAGCGAAACCACTCCGCCACCCTGCAGGGGGATCTTCTTCAACTTCCGGCCGGCGACGAATCCGATCCACTGCCCATCCGGAGAGAAGAAGGGATCAACCCCTCCTTCCGTGCCGGCAAGCATGGTGACTTTGGACTGATCGAGGCGGCGCGTTGCCAGTTGCTCACTGCCATCCGCCGCCTTCGCCGGGAAAACCAATCGCGTTCCGTCAGGCGAGATTACCGGACCGAAGGATTCACCGCTGGTTGCCCGCCCCCGGATCGCTTCCGGCCCCAGGTCAACACTGAAGCGCATCATGGGCCGGTCCCCCGGCAGTTGGGCGCGCCACAGGAGCACTGCCGACACGATGGCCGCTACCGAAGTAAGACCTGCGACCAGCCACGGAATCCGGGCCACAGATTTCGGTTTGGAGGTGTGTGTCGATGGGACTGCGTCGGGTGGTTGGACGGGCGCGGTAAGGTCCGGCCGCTCGGCGGGTCCCTGCCGTGTCTCCGGGGTTATCGGTTCGACTGCTTGGCCACTGGGGTGGCCGGCCTCGACCGGCGCAATGAATCGATAGCCGCGCTTCGGCAACGTTTCGATGAAGCGCGGACTTTCCGCCGAGTCACCCAAGGCGGTGCGCAGGTGATTGACTGCCTTGTTCAGACCGCGATCGAAATCCACAAACGTGTCGCCCGGCCAGAGCTGTTTTTGGAGTTCGTCGCGAGAAACGATTTCACCCGGGTGTGCCAGCAGGAGCAGGAGGATTTGGAAAGGCTGGTCCCGCAGCTTGATCCTCAGACCTTGCTTGCGCAGTTCCCCGGTCTGCACGTCGACTTGAAATACACCAAAGCCGATCGAGTGACCATTCCCCGTCATGCTCGCTCCTGGTAGGCCGAGTATACCGCTTTTTCACACGTCTCGATAAGGCTTTGGTTTTCGGCGGCTTAGGCGGGAATACCAGGGGAATACAAAAGGCGCAGGCGGTGGATTGACCATCTACGGCAGTCAATGCAAATCTGGCTCAGATCTGCCCGCAAGGAGGGACGACGATGCTTCAATACCAACCCAGACGGATCGCTTCGTTTGCGGTGGCTGCTCTTTTGGCCGGGATCGCTGCCGGCGCCGCTTCCGCTACCCAGTGGGAGGCCCAGGTGGGTGCGCAGAACGCGAGCCTCACCAACCAGGCTCTGGCATTCCTGCCTAATGAATTTTGGATCCACGCAGGCGACAGCATCCGATTTACTTTTCTGACCGATGAGATGCACACGGTTACCTTCCTGAAACCCGCCCAGGTACGGCCTGCGCTGAACTCACCCACGGGTGTCTTCGTCGGGTGCCCCGGCACGACGCCCGACGGATCCAGCTTCGACAATTCCACCTGCGTGACCTCGGGCCCTGCGATTACCGGACAAACCTTCTCCGTCACTTTCCCGTCCGCCAACAACTTCAAGCTCGTGTGCCTGGTACACAGTAGAATGACGGGGGCGATTCATGTTCTTCCCCTATCGGATACGCTTCCATACGACCAGGACTTCTACGATCGCCAGGCGGTTACCCAGCGGGCCGCGCTGTTGTCTGAGGCCATCAGACTTGCAGATGCGGGATCTGCCGAGGCACGTCGGAGTTCCGGGCATGAAGTAACCGCGGGCATCTCGTCGGTACTCGCCAACGGAGGAGGCTCTCAGACGATTTCAATTATGCGCTTCCTTGGGGACACCACGGTGGTCCACGTAGGCGACACGGTCGAATGGACGAACCTGTCCTCGCCGCCGTATCACACCATCACTTTCGGGACGGAGCCAGCCAACCTTATGCCTCCTTCGTCCGGCATGACGATGGACGATGACGGGGTGAGGCAGGCGGTGATGACAGCACCGACTGACAGCGTGAACTCGGGCTTCATGGGGATCCCGAACCAGGAAACGATCGGACAACCCCAAGCGCCGCTCGATGTTACCCGCTTCCGTGTGACGTTCACCGCGCCCGGCACCTTCAGTTACATCTGCGGTCTGCATGATCTCCTGGGCATGATAGGGACGGTAATCGTCCAGTAATTGGGGCGTAACATGAACCAACGATTCTTCTCATTTCCTCTGATCCTGGCATCTCTGTTGCCGGCACAGCAGGCGGGCACCGGCAGCTACCGGGGCGGCCTGATCACGCCACCGCTGCCCAAGCCGGCATTCGTCCTCACGGATACTTCCGGCGGCGCGTACGATTTCCGCCAGAAGACCGAAGGTCAGATCACCTTGCTGTTCTTCGGTTACACCTATTGCCCCGACCAGTGCCCCATGCATATGGCAAACCTCAGCGCCGCGCTGAAGAAATTGCCCCCCGGTATCGCGTCGCAAGTCCAACTCGTCTTCGTGACTACCGATCCAGCTCGCGATTCTCCGGCCGTCCTGCGGCGCTGGCTT
The DNA here is from genome assembly GCA_035295745.1 of Bryobacteraceae bacterium. Taxonomy (GTDB): domain Bacteria; phylum Acidobacteriota; class Terriglobia; order Bryobacterales; family Bryobacteraceae; genus JAIQFL01. Next base: position 24,758 of record DATGIL010000034.1, read on the forward strand.
GACGTTTTCGACCGGAACTTCATCGGCCTCACCGGAACCGAACGGGCCATCGAGGCCGTTGAGCGGGCAGCGGGTGTCCCTCTGGCGGCCAGACAGCAGCCAGCAACCGGCAATTATGCGGTGTCGCACGCGAATTTCGTCCTCGCCTACAGCAGGGATAACCGCGCGCATGTCCTCTATCCCGGCGGAGTAAGCAAGGATGATTGGGTGCACGACCTGCCTCTCCTGATCAAGGAAACCTGGGTACGTCAACCGGAGTAAGCAAGCTCGGGTTCAACCGCAACCACCCAGACTCCACCCAGCATAGTCGATACCATCAACTCTCCCGAGCAGGTGCGAGAGGTAGCGGTTGCCGACCTGGAAGAGTTGGCGCAGGAAATTCGCGAAGAACTCATCACGGTCCTCTCCAGTACCGGAGGTCATCTGGGACCTAATCTGGGGTCCTCGAACTGGCCCTCGCCCTGCACCATGTCTTCCACACCCCCAAGGACAGCTTCCTCTTCGACGTCAGCCACCAAGCTTCCGTCCATGGTCCCGCCGTACGGTGCGGTGAAATCCATGATCGCTGGTCGGACAACGTACTCGAACCAGTCGCCGAGATTCACGTCCGAGGCGCGCTGGAGCATCCCGTGAACAACCTGGTTCTGGTCGACGCCGGCCGGCGCCGTGATAGGTTGCAATGTCAGGTCAATGTCCACCGTTGATCGAGCCTCCTTGAAACGCAACTCCAGCGCATAGCCGCCTTTTAAGACCCACGGCGCCGCGCCGATAGATCCCACGGTACTCGCGGATCCAGTTTCCAACTTGAACGTGGTACGGATGGGTCTTTTCGGCGAAGCCGGCTGCCTTGGCCTGCTTCGCGGTGAAGTAGCCCTGCTGCGACTCGGCAATCTCAAAGAGTCTCCGCGACGCTTCTCGGCGAGACTGTAGCAATAACACAACACTGCAACTTTTTGGAGAAAATATCCAAATTATGCTGCGGTCCATCCACCGTCAATCGTGACTACCGACCCGGTGACGAACTCGGCCTCGGCCGAGGCCAGATAGAGCACCAGATGGGCAATCTCCTCAGGCCGCCCGAGACGTCCGACGGGCTGGCGAAGCTTTAACTCCTCACGCACCTTTTCCTTTTCGTGCCGGTGATATTTTTCGAGGTAGCCTTCCACGAATGGCGTCTCCACCGTGCCCGGGCAGACGCAGTTGACGCGCAGGCGGCCGGCGTACTCCACGGCCATCTGGCGCGACATCGCCACCACCGCCCCCTTCGTCGTGCAGTAGGCGAATCGCCTCTTCATTCCCACCAGTCCGGCCACCGACCCGATATTGACAATCGTGCCTTTCGCTTCGAGCAGTAAAGGTAGCGCCGCCCGGCTGACCAGGTACGTGCCTTCGACGTTGACGCGATGAAGCCGCGCAAAATCTACCGGCTCCGTTTCCTCGATGCTTCCCACCATCCCGATGCCCGCGTTGTTCACCAGGATGTCCAGCCTGTCGAGCGAACGCATCGCGGTATTCACGGCGGTCTCGTCTGAGATATCCAGGACCATCACCGAGGCTCGCGGCAGTTGTGCGGCGAGCCCGCGTGCCTTTTCCTTGTCCAGATCGGCAATCACGACGTCCGCGCCGGCAGCGGAGAGCGTGAGACAGACTGCTTCTCCAATACCGCTGGCGCCACCCGTGACCAGAGCCTGGCGGCCATCGAGACGAAAGGGCGGGTTCGAGTTCATACTCAAGCGGCCGCTGGCGTCAAGCGTTTGGAACTCCCGAACGCTGCTCCGGCGAGTACCACGACCGGGTACAACGAGACGTAAAGTGCCACGTGCGACAAGGTCGCGGGCAAGTTGCCGTTCCAGGATATGAAGTCGATTGGCGTGAAAGAAATCGTAACGTCTCCGGTGCCGCCGTTGCGGGCAATTTCCCAGAATAACAGCCCGGCGGCGAGATTAACGAACGCGTGCAAGCTCGACAGAGCCACGCAACCACAGGCCTCACGACCGGGATAGCGGCGAGCCATCCAACGACCCACCTGGAAGGGAACCACCAAAGTCGTCAGGCCGCGCGCCGGCCATTCGAGCACACGATCTGGAAACGGCACGTGGAAAGTACCAAGCCAGGCGCACATGATTGCGGCGAGCGCAAGGCACGCCAGAAATAGAACCCCCAACTCCACCCACGCGGCGCGAATCGCGAAGAACGCGAATCGGACCGGCGCTTCAGCAATCTGGCGCCAGACCCTCGCCGCGGCAATCCGCGTGATCGAAATCCAGAACCACCAAAACCGGCCGCCTCCGGTCTCTTCGATGAGGTCTCCCACGATCGGGCCGGCTTGCTCGCGGCCGCTAACCAGCAACAAAACGAGTTCGGCGAAATAGGCTCTACGCATGCGCTACTCCGGGAAGTTCAAGATGTTCCATCAGCCTTTGATAGGCCCGTTGGGAACGTGAGACTGCCGCGATGCCATTTGCTGTGACTGCGAAGAAGCGCTTGGCACGCCCTCCGCGCTGCGGAGTGGGATCGCCCAGGCGAGAAGTCAACAGCCCCTTCTCCTCCAGCCTCTCCAGCGTGTTATACAGGGCGCCCGGCGCCGGATTCCGCTCGGTGCATTCGAATATCTCCTGGCGAATTGTGACCCCATATGCGTTTTCATCCAGGCGCAGGATCGCGAGCAGCACCACTTGCTCGAACTCTCCGAGTATTGGGACCTGCGGGCGCGCCACATTTAAACTATACAGTAGTTGAAATGGCGGCGCGTACTGCTCTTCGTGTTACGAAATACAAACTCTTCTGTTGCCTCGCCGTCCAAGATCCATGCTGCAAGCCGTGTATCGCACCTATCGAAACCTCGTGCGCCGGCCCACCTTCTTCCTAGCTGTCGTTCTGACGATGGCCCTCGGCATCGGAGCCAACAGCGCGATCTTCTCGGTTATTGACGCCGTCCTCCTGAAGCCGTTGCCGTATCCCGGCGCTGACCGCCTGGTGGCAGTCTTCGAGTCCAGCGCGCGCCTGAAAGTGCCGCGCGGACCGGTAGCGCCGCCGCGACTTGAAGAGTGGAATCGCCTGACGCAGAGCTTCGCCGGCATTACGGGAGCGTTCACGGAAAATCGGGCGGAGACTTCGGGGACCCTGCCGGAGAAGTTGGTGTGCGCCCGCGCGGCCCCGCGCTTCTTTTCGGTGCTGGGGACGCCGCCTCTCGTCGGCCGCGGTTTCGGCCCGGACGAAGAGACCGCCAACGGCCCGCTCGCGGCAGTGATCAGCGAGCGCCTGTGGAAGCGGCGATTCCAATCCGACTCGAGCGTGCCCGGACGAATCCTGCGCCTCAATGACCGCAGCTACCCGATCGTCGGTGTCATGCCCGATTCGTTTCGATTCCCCGCCGACGATGTCGACGTGTGGCTGCCGGCGAAGCTCGCGGCCGTAGTGATGACCCAGCGCGAGGCGCGCTTCTACTCCGCTGTGGGCCGCATCAAGGAAGGTGTCAGCCTCGACGCCGCGCGAGCCGACCTGGCGGCGGTGCAGGCACGCCTCGCGATGGATTACCCGGCCACGGACGCGAAGTGGTCGGCGATCATCGATCCACTCAAGGAAGAGACGGTGGGCAGTGTCGCGCGCTCGCTCTGGGTGCTGTTCGCGGCGGTATCCCTGGTGCTGTTGATCGCCTGCGGGAACGTGGCGTGCCTGCTGCTCGCCCAGGCGAGCCGCCGCGACCGCGAGATCGCCGTGCGTTTTGCCATCGGCGCGCGCCGCAGACAGGTGGTGGGCGGACTGCTCCTGGAGGCGATCTGCGCGGCGGCTCCCGGTGCGATGATGGGGCTGCTGATGGCGGTTTGGGGCGCCGAGTGGTTTCGCCATGCCGCCGCCCGCCTGCCGCGAGCAGAAGAGATTCATCTGGATTGGCGGATTGTCCTGTTCACCCTTGCCGTGACGGTTGCCACGGCGCTGCTGTTCGGACTGATCCCGGCCTTGCAAGCCACGCGCGCCGAGGTGTCCGGCACTTTGGCTGCCGGATCCCGCACACAAGCAGGTGGGCGCCAGCGTGTCCTGCGGACTCTCGTGAGCGCGCAGATCGCGCTGGCGATCGTGTTGCTGGTGGGCGCTGGACTGCTCATCCGCACCCTATCCCGTCTCGGCCAGACACCTCTCGGATTCCGCCCCGACAACGTGTTGGCCCTGCGGATCAGCGCCAGTTGGGACGAGAAGCGCGACATGAGGCGCGTGCAGCAGAGGCTCTATCACACGCTGGAAGCCCTCAACGGCATGCCGGGAGTCGAGGCCGCGGCACTCTCGATCTACCTGCCGGGCGGAGGAGAAGACGATCCGCAGCAGTTCGGCATCGTGGGCAAAGATAGCCAATCGGTGGGCCAGCAGATGTTTGCGGATTTCCAGTCGGTGAGTCCCGACTATTTTCGCGTGCTCGGCATTCCGCTGCTGGCCGGCGAGACCTGCCGCCTCACCTTCGACGACCATTCGACGCCCCCGGTGATGGTGAACCGGAGCCTGGTGGACCGTTTCATGGGCGGCATGAATCCGGTCCAGCAGCACGTTTCCACGGGGTCCTACTCGTTCACCATTTCCGGTGTGGTGAGCGACGTTCGCGATCATGGCTACGCGAAAGATCCGCGTCCGACGATCTATTTCTGCGAAATGCCAGGTTTCTTTCCCGATCCGGAGTTCCTGGTGAGGACCACAGCGGACCCGGTGACGATGGTGGAATCGCTGCGCCGCCGCATGCAGGCGCTGGAGCCCAATCGGGGCGTGTACGATGCCAAGCCGCTCGCGGCGTACCTCTCGTCCACGCTCGCGGAGAAGCGCTTTCAGACGATGCTGCTGAGCCTGTTTGGAGGCACCGCTTTGCTGCTGTCGATTGTCGGACTCTACGGCGTCGTCAGCTTTTTCGTGTCCCAGCGGAGCCGCGAGATCGGCTTGCGTGCCGCCCTGGGAGCCCAGCCTCGACAGATCCTGGCGCACATCTTCCGGCAGGGCGCCGTGATGACGGGAGCCGGCGTGGTTGGCGGACTCGCGGCCGCGGCGTTCCTCTCGAAGTCGATCGCGTCCTTGCTGTTCGGCATCGCGCCGGTCGATCCCCTTACGTTTGCATTGGTGCCGATTCTGCTGGCGTTGGTGGCCTCAGTCGCCATCTGGGCCCCCGCGCGGCGTGCCACAAAGGTCGACCCCATGGAGGCCTTAAGGCAGGAGTAAAACGCAGCACTCTTCGTGAACGGAGTGCCTCGAAGATGGGGCAGATGCATTCCACTCTGCATCGGTTCCATCCACGCTCCCCGCGGGAGCTACCGCCCGCAATCTGACCCCTTACGAGCGGAATGCCCTCCAAATCCGATTCCGGTCGCGCAACCGTACCGTGCGACCTACAGCGGAATGTTCCCGTGCTTCTTGCGCGGCATCGTGTCCACCTTGGTCTCCAGCATGCGGAGTGCGCGAATTACTCGTGGGCGCGTCTCATGAGGTTCGATGACGTCGTCCACATATCCTCGCTCCGCGGCCACAAACGGATTCGCGAAGCGGTCCCGAAACTCCTCGACCTTCTGCCGGCGCATCGCAGCCTGATCGGTCGCGGCAGCGAGTTCGCGCCGGTACACGACGTTCACGGCCCCCTCGGGACCCATCACTGCAATCTCAGCGGACGGCCAAGCCAAGTTAACGTCCGTACGGATGTGCTTCGAGCCCATCACGCAATACGCGCCGCCGTACGCTTTGCGCGTAATGACCGTGATCTTCGGGACCGTCGCCTCGGCGAATGCGAACAGCAGCTTGGCGCCATGGCGGATGATTCCGCCGAACTCCTGCGCCGTGCCGGGCAGGAAGCCGGGCACATCTTCAAAAGTGAGAATCGGAATGTTGAACGCGTCGCAGAAGCGCACGAAGCGCGCGCCCTTCACCGACGAGTCAATATCGAGGCATCCCGCCAGAAAGGCCGGCTGATTCGAGACGATCCCGATCGATCGTCCGTCCATTCGCGCGAAGCCTACCACAATGTTCTTGGCCCAGTGCTCGTGCACCTCGAAGAATTCGCCCTCATCCACCACGCGGCGAATCACGTCCTTGATGTCGTACGGCAGACTGGAGTCCTGGGGCACGATGCTGTCGAGCGCGAGGTCCATGCGGTCGATAGGGTCCGTAGTGGCCCGCCGCGGCGGATCCTCGCGGTTATTCTGGGGCAGGTAGCTGAACAGTTCGCGAATCATCCGCAGACATTCGGCATCGTCAGCGGCTAGAAAGTGCCCGACGCCGCTCACCGAGTTATGCGTCATGGAGCCGCCCAGTGCTTCCTTGGTGACGTCTTCGTGCGTGACCGTCTTGATCACCTCCGGGCCAGTGACGAACATGTAGCTGGTGTGATCCACCATAAAGACGAAGTCGGTGATGGCCGGCGAGTAGACGGCTCCTCCCGCGCACGGCCCCATGATCGCGGAGATCTGCGGCACTACGCCGCTGGAGAGCGTATTGCGCAGGAAGATGTCGGCATAGCCGGCGAGCGAAACCACGCCCTCCTGGATGCGCGCCCCGCCAGAATCGTTGAGCCCGATCACAGGCGCTCCGGTCTTCAGCGCGAGGTCCATGATCTTGCAGATCTTCAGGGCGTTCGTCTCGGAGAGCGAGCCTCCGAACACCGTGAAGTCCTGCGCGAAAACATATACCAGGCGCCCTTCAATGCGGCCGTAGCCCGTAACGAAACCATCTCCGGGCACGATCTGGTCTTCCATGCCGAAATCGCGGCAGCGGTGGGTGACCAGCTTGTCGAGTTCCTCGAAGGTGTTCTCGTCGAGCAGAAGCTCGATCCGCTCGCGCGCAGACAGCTTACCTTCTTTGTGCTGGCGGGCGCGACGATCGGGTCCCCCACCTTGCTCGGCAGCTTCGTGCCGTCGGCGTAGTTCTTCCAGGCGATTCACTGAGGTCTATTGTAAGGGCAATTCGCCGCGGCTCGGTCGCGAATAGCGAGTCCCATTTTGAGGGCAAGGGCTTGTAGTAAACTGACGCCTGAACGGTGTACAATTTGCTTGCCGCTTGAGGGGAGCCCATGAAGCGCTTCAGAACCTTCTGTGTTGGTATCGGCTTGCTGGTTTCATTCACGTCGTTGCTCTATGCCCAGGAAGACATCCCTCCTGCGGGAGGCGGGCGGGGCGGCCGCGCCGGCGGCCGGGGAGGACGAGGCGGAGGTGGACGTGGCGGCACCCGCGAGTTTCTCGGTCTCGGTCCCGCTCCCGACGAAGCCGCCGCTGCCAAGGGCGCCCCGCTCTACAAACAGAACTGCGCCACCTGTCACGGCGAAACCGCCCGAGGCGCGCAAGCCCCCAGCCTCGTTCGCTCCGTGCTGGTCCTCCACGACGAGAAGGCCGAAGAGATCGGTCCGGTGATCAAGAACGGACGGCCACAGGGAGGCATGCCGGCCTTCGCCAATCTCTCGCAGGACGACGTCTACAATATCTCGCAGTTCATTCACCTGCAGGTGGAACTTGCGGCGAACCGCGGAACGTACGGCACAACCTACGGTTCTCTGCGCAATCAGGTGACCGGCGACCCGAAGAAGGGCGAGGAGTTTTTCAATGGCGCGGGCGGCTGTAAGAATTGCCATTCCGTTACCGGCGACCTGGCGAAGATCGGCGCGAAATTTGGCCAGTCGTCGGCCATGCAATCGCGATTCCTCTGGCCTACTACACCCGGACCATTGAAGGCTACAGTGACGCCGCCATCGGGGCCCGCCGTTACGGGAACCGTGCGGGTACTCAACGATTTCGATGTCGCCATCACTGATTCCGCCGGCGAGTATCACTACTGGCCGCGGGGTCAGGTGCAAGTGCAGGTCGAAGACAAACTGGCCGGGCATCGCGCGCTGCTTCCCAAGTACACGGACGCCGACATCCACAACCTCACAGCCTACCTGGTGACTCTGAAATGAAAATCCATCAATCCGTACTCCTGGTTTTCGCGTCGCTCGCCACTGGACTGCTGCAGGCTCAGGGGCTCGACCCCAAGGCCCTGACGCTGTTCAAACAACCGGCGGATGTCTGGGGCACCTACAACGGCGACTATTCCGGCAGACGCTTCAGCGACCTGAGCCAGATCAGCCAGTCCAATGTCGACCTGCTGAAAATCGAGTGGATGTACCGCCTCGGAATCGGACCGCAGCGCGGCGTCGGCGGGCCCACCATCAAGTCGACGCCGCTCCTGGTCAACGGCATCCTGTACTTCACCGTGCCCGACCACATCTTTGCCATCAACGCGCGGACCGGCGAGCACCTTTGGCAGTATGACTTCGAGGATAAAGGCGGTCACCTGGTAGGACAGCGCGGCGTAGGAATGTACGGCGACTGGCTCTACTTTGTGAGCCCCGACGGCTGGTTCATTTCGGTCAATGCCAAAACCGGCAAGGAGCGATGGAAGAAGAAAATCGCCGACGAGAAGCTGCAATACTTCACGACGATGGCGCCGATGGTCGTGAAGAATCACATCATCGTGGGCGTGGGCGGCGATGCCATGGACGTTCGCGGCTATCTAGAGGCGCGCGACCCGGAGTCCGGCGAATTGCAGTGGAAGTGGTGGAGCGAGCCGCAGAAGATGGGCGATCCCGGTTCCGACACGTGGCCAAACCAGGCCGCCATGGATCACGGCGGCGGAATGACGTGGCTTCCCGGCACCTACGATCCCGAGCTCAATTTGCTCTACTGGGGCACAGGCAACGCGAATCCGGTCTTTGCGGGGCAGGGGAGGCCAGGCGCCAATCTCTACACGGCTTCCATCGTGGCGCTCAATCCGGACACGGGCAAGTTGGCGTGGTATTTCCAAGCCTCTCCGCACGACACCCACGATTGGGATAACGTGGAGACCCCGGTGCTCTTCGATGCGGTGATCGACGGGCAGCCGCGCAAATTACTGGCGCAGGGTGCCCGCGCCGGATGGTTTTTCGTGCTCGACCGGACGAATGGCAAGAGCCTCGTGTCGAAGCCGTTCGCCGGGACCGGCAACTGGGCGCTCGGCGTCGATGCCAAGGGGCAGCCGATTCCCAATCCGGCCAAAGAGCCGAAAGTGGATGGCTCGATGATCGACATGCCGGCCATGGGGGCAACCAACTGGCCGCCGCCCAGTTACGATCCCCAAACCGAACTTTTCTACCTGAACGCGACCTTGGGGTACGGCGTGGCCTACCTCTACGACACCTCCGACAACCCCGAAGGCTACGGTGGGGGAGGCGGGGGTAATTTCGATTCGCGATCCGCGCTGCTCGCGTTGGATATTCATAACGGCGCCGTCAAATGGAGCCACGAGCACGGCCGCGAAGGCGGTGGCGGAGGCATGAGCGGCGGCGTCCTGACTACCGCTGGCAAACTGCTCTTCACCGGCGATTCCGGCAATCTGGTCGCTTTCGATCCTGCGAATGGCAAGATCCTCTGGCACCAGCGATTGCCTCAGGCGGTGAGCAACGGGCCGTCCACCTGGATGCTCGACGGTAAGCAGTATCTGATCGTAGGCGCTGGCGACACACTATACGCCTTGACTCTGGCGCGCAAGTAGAAAATCCTCGAGGCCAGATGTGGCGCAAGCACGCTGTTTGCCGCATCGAGACTCTTCTCTCGACGCTTTTCGAGTGTCCGCCATAGCTGATCCGAAGGTACACACCCTTGAAAGCAGGGGTTGGGGGTTGGGGGTTCGCGGCGTGTCGCCGTGGCCGGGCCCATCTGCCTGGCGAACCCGCCGCTTTCATCGGAATCCCTGGCGGCGAAGCAGCCCAAGACCACTCCTGATGGTATGCGGGCTCGCAACTATGCTTACTCGGCGCGCAGCGTGACTGCCGGGTCCACCCGAGCCGCGCGCCATGCGGGCAACCAGCAGGCTCCTGCCGCCACGATCACCAGCAGTCCGATGACCGCGCCGTGCGTGAAAAGATCGAACTGCGAAATGCCGAACAGTAGCGACGCCAGAACGCGGCTGGTCCACGTGGTGCAAACCAATCCGATCGCCACACCCAAGCCGGTGAGCGCCAGTCCCTGCCGCAATACCAATGCCAGAATGCTGCCTCGCGATGCGCCCAAAGCCGCCCGCACCCCGATTTCCCGAGTCCTCTCGGCCACACCGGCGGAGAGCACGCCGTAGATTCCCGTTGCCGCCAGTATTAAAGCGGCCAGAGCAAAGGCCTCAAACACGATCATCACAAACCGCCGCTCGGACTCCGAGCGGATCAGCAGTTCGTGCATGCTGCCGACACGTTCGATCGGCTGATCCTTGTCCACGGACCAGATCGCGTTTTTGATAGAAGGAGGCAACGCCGAGACGTCATCTCGCAGGCGGGCCACCAACCACATCGTATTGTCGGCAAACCACGACTGCCCGGAGGTCAGATAGACCGCTTCGGGCCGGCTTTCTGCCAGAGAGGTCTGCTTCACGTCCCCCACAACGCCTACAACGGTATAGTAAGGCCGCGCCGTTGGGCCCACGTGAATCCGCTTTCCCAAGGGCTCCTGCCCGCGAAAGCGGCTCTGCGCCAGCGATTCGCTGATGACCACTACCCACGGCGCCCCCGCGACATCACGTTCGTTCAGGTAGCGGCCGCGACGCAGCGCCAACCCCATGGCTTCAAAGTAGCCGGGAGTCACGGCGTACCGGTAAGCCGCGCTGCCATCTCCGTTCTCAGGAGTCACGCCGTACGCTCCATCCGGCTCGCCGCTCAACGGGAGCAGGCTGGTGTAAGCCGCCTGCGCCACACCGGGCACGCGCCGCACCGCGTCGACTGACTGGGCGAAGAACCGCCGCGCCGCGTCATCGTCAGCGAAACGATGGCCGGTCTCCTGCACCTGCATCGCCAGCAGGTGCGCCGCGTCGAAACCCACCGGCACGGAGAGAAGTTGGTCGAAACTCCTGAGCAGCAAGCCCGCACTCAACAGCAGCATCATCGCGAGCGCAACTTCGCTGATTACCAGTACACGTCGTGTCATCTGGTGTCCGCCGGAGGCTCGGCGGGAGCCTCGCTGCAGACCGGCAGAGAATCCGTTGCGGCTCACTTGCCACGCGGGAATCAGCCCCGCCACGACGCCGACCAGGGTTGTGATAGCAAGCGCGAATCCGAAGACCTGCGCATTGATCGAGATGGCACTGAGGCGCGGCAATCCCGAAGGGCTGATGGCGATCAGCAGGCGAACGCCGAACCCGGCCGCCGCCACGCCCAAAGCGCCGCCCAACATGGAAAGCAGCAGGCCTTCGGTGACCAGTTGGCGAATGAGCCTCGAGCGGCCCGCGCCAAGCGCTGCCCTCATCGCGAACTCACCGTGCCGCTGTGCGCCCCGTGCCAGCAGAAGGCTCGTTACGTTCACCGAGGCGATCAGCAACAGAATCAGAACCGCGGCCAGCACCGCCAGCATCGCCGGCCTGATGCCGCGTGTGACCTCATCCTGCAGGGACGCAGCCCCAAGTCCGGATTCGAGGGCTGCCCAGCGGGGCCGGGGAAACTCCGGCACCGGGTGCAACGCGATGGCGCGAAGGTCCTGGCTGGCCTCTTGCTCCGTCACGCCGGGCCGCGCCCGGCCCAGCATCTTTAAATGCTTGCCCCATTCCCGCGTGTTCGAATTGGTGATGTTGCGTGCGTCGTACTGCAGCGCTGTCCAGATCTCCGCCGACGGAAGCATCACGTTCTCGAAGAATGCCGGCATGACGCCGATCACGGTGTAGAGGTTGTCGTCGAGAGTGATCTGGCGGCCGATGATGGTGCGGTCCGCACCGAAGCGGCGGCGCCACAAATGATCGCTGAGGATGGCTACGCGGGGACCGTGGACTTGATCCTCGGACTCCTCAAAGGTCCGCCCGAGCGCCGGCGCCACGCCGAGTACCCGAGACCAATTCCAACTCACGCTTTGCCCGTCCAGCCGTTCGGGCAGAGAGGAGCCTGTCATGGCCGGCTGCCAGGGCCTCATCACAGTGACGGCGTCGAAAGCGCGCGTGCGGGCCGCCACCTCGCGATAAGTGTGGAAGGCCACATCGGGGCGAGCGGTGCCCGAAAGGTCCGAGATCATGAACAGACGCGATGCCGCCGGGTAGGGCAGCGGCTCGAACAGAATCGGATTCACGGCGCTGAAAATGGCAGTGCTGGCGCCGATTCCGAGCCCGAGGGTCAGCACGCCGACGGCAGCGAAGGTCGGGTTGGCGCGCAGTTGCCGCGCGGCATAGCGCAGGTCCGACATCAACACCGAGACCGCGTTTTCCCACCCGTACGACCGCACCTGCTCACGCGTCACGGTGACGTTGCCCAACTCCAACCGCGCTTCTCGCAGCGCTTCTTCGGGCGTCAGGCCGCGCTCCACCTTCGCGGCAGCAGATCGCTCGAGATAGTCCTGCACTTCGTCGGTGAGATCCTGGTCCGCCTCGGCTGGATGGAACAGTACACGCAGTCCGCGCGTCAAGTGGCGCTTGAGCGACATTGCTTACGCCTCCGCTTTCAACAGGCGCGCGATTGCCGCGGCCCGGCGAGCCCAATCCGCAGTTTCGACCTCCAGTTGCTTCCGCCCGGCACGGGTTAGGGTGTAATACTTGGCGCGCCGCGAATTGTCGCTCTGGCGCCACTCCGAGTCGAGCCATCCGGCGCGCTCCAGCCTCTGAAATGCAGTGAGCAGAGAGCCCGGATTCACTTTGAACACGCCGCGAGAGATCTGCTCAATGCGCCGCGCGATGCCGAAGCCGTGCATCGGCTCCAAACTGAGCGTCTTGAGGATCAGCATGTCGAGCGTGCCCTGAATCACGTCGGTGCCGTGTTCTTCCATAGTCCGAAGAATACAGGTAGTCCTCTTGACTGTCAAGAGGTAGCTGTCTGTGCGAGACTGGATCTGTTTGCGACAGACGATTGGTTTACTTCTTTTCTCTCTCGCGTCTACAAACGCGGCCCCGGCTCCGCGGCAGTCCTTCAACACGGAGGACTGGTGGGCCTGGCACTCCGCGAGCGAGCCGCGAATCGCGCCTGACGGCCAATGGGTGGTCTACGTAGAGTCCTGGAACGACCGCGCCAGCGACTCGCGTTTCTCCAATCTCTGGATGGCATCGACGGATGGCCGAACCCGCCGCCGTCTCACCGAAGGCAACTGGCGGGATTCGAGTCCGCGATGGTCGCCGGACGGATCTCAAATCGCCTGGCTCTCCGAGCGCGACGGACGCACACAGATTCACGTCAAGCGCGTCGATTCGCCCCAGGAGAACGAGATCGCGACCACCGGACTCGCGCCGCTCAACATCGCCTGGTCGCCCGATGCGAGTGCGATTGCATTCCATGCGCGAGTGCCGGCCAAACCGGAGGCCGCCGCTTGGGCTCCGCCTGCGATCCTGGCGCGCCTGCAGCGTTCGCGAGAAGCCTACTTCCATGTCTTCTCACTATCGATTCGCGACAAAACGGCCCCGCGCCAGCTTTCGCGCGGCGATCACGACCATTCCGGCGAACCCGCCTGGTCGGCCGATGGGCAGTCCGTCCTGTCGGCGCGCGACGATGGGCAGGTCTGGGCACTCCCCATCGCGGGAGGAACTGAGAAGCAGGTGACCAAAGAGTCTGGCCGCAACGCTTTCCCGCTCCCTGCTTCTGATGGGAGCAAGATCGCCTGGATGTCCACCAGCGACAACCCCCAGTTTTACTCCGTGCGCAAACTGTACGTGATGAATGCCGACGGCAGCCGCGTGAAGATGCTGACCGGGCTCCTTGACCGTGATCCCGTGGATCTTCAATGGAGCTCCGATTGCCGGACGCTCTATTTCCTGGCCGACGATGCCGGCTCGACGCACGTCTATGCGGCGCGTAACGATGGCACGGTGCGGCAGATTACCAGTGCTCCAGAGCGCCTGTCTGGTTTCACGCTGGCCGACAACGGCCGCGCGGTCGTGGTGCGTAGCAGCGCCACCGAGGCGGGAGACGTTGTGACGTTTACGGTCGACCGGATTTCGCAGCCAGTCACCTTGGCCGCACCCAATGAGCAGTTGCTGGCCGAGCGGAACATCGGAGCGGTGGAGGAACTGCGGTTTGACTCGGCCGGCCAAAAGATACAGGCGTGGCTGGTAAAGCCACCTGGGTTCGACGCAGCGCGCAAATATCCGATGGTCCTCGATATCCGCGACGATCCCCGTTCCATGTACGGCGTCGACTTCAATCTGCGGGCTCAGATCCTGGCCTCGCGGGGCTTCGTCGTGCTGTGCGTCAATCCTCGCGGCACACCTGGTTACGGCGAGCTGTTTGGAAACCTGCTGCACAGCGCACTTCCCGGCGACGACTTTGACGACCTGATGAAGGCTGTCGACCAGGCGGTATCGAAGGGATTCGTCGACTCGAATCGGATGGCGGTGCTCGGTGGTCTGCTCGCCGCGTGGACGATCGGTCATACCGGACGATTTCAAGCGGCGGTGGCGCGGCATCCCGTGGCCGATTGGCTCACCGACGTGGCGACCGCCTCCGACGGGTCGCTTCGCGCGCGCGATTGGCGGGGAACACTTCCGTGGGACGATCCCGATCAGTACTGGAAGCATTCCCCTGTTTACTTCGCGAAGGCCATCAGGACTCCCACTTTGGTGTTGGCTGGGGACCCGGACCCGGAGAGCGACGAACTCTACTTTGCCCTGCAACATCTGAAAGTGGACTTCGCCCTGGTCCGAATCAAGCCGGCGGGCAAGCCGAGTGAGTGGGTCCTGGAGTTAGATGCTACTCTGGCCTGGCTGGCTCGACCAGCTACTCACTGAGTCATCAATCCGACGCGTTCCGCACCCGCGCCTTTGGCAAGATCGATCACTTGGGCGATCTCCTGGTATTCCAGGTCCTTCTCCCCACGCACGAAGACCACTCGGGAACTGGCTTTGCGATATATCGCCGTCAGCCGAGTCTGCAGTGCCGCCAGGTCGACCGACTCAGAATTCAGGCGTATGGAGTGATTGGCGGACACAGAAATGACGATGTCGTGCGATTCGCTCGCGGGTGTGTCATTGGTCTGGCTTGCCTGCGGTACGAGAGTGTTCAATCCATGCGATGTAGTGGGAGTGATGACCATGAAGATGATGATCAGCACGAGCAGAACATCGATCATGGGAGTTACATTCATGTCGCATTTCTCACGAGTATTTCCTCCGAGTGACATTCCCATAACTTGCACCTCGTGAGATTGGACACTGCCTGACCGCGAAAGTTCCAACCGAGCCGCAAGCGGATGTCGGCGATTCAACGTGTAACCAGAAGCATGTTGGGTAATGTGGCTTCCTGGGCGCCAGTCGTCCCACTTGTTTCATCTTCTGGAGCAGTCGCGCGATCCCGCGTTTACCGCGAGGGGTTCATCTGGCCCATCCACAAGTTCGCGTCGCGGATGGCCTCCGTGAAATAGAGCCTCTGGCCGTCGGGGGTGAACTGCAACTCGTAGATCTGGTTGGGCGCCACGGAAAACAGCTTTTTTTCGCGTTGCGAATCCAAATCGTAGAGGTAGCACGCGGCATCGCGCGTGTAGATGAACTGCCGGTTACTGCCGGGAACCCAAATCGGGCGGTCCCCAGCAATTCTCAGACGTTCGGGCTTGCCGCTCGCCAGGGAATAACGGACGATTGAGTTGAAATTCTCGTAGACCCATCCAATCAAGACATCGTTCACCGGGGGGCCGAGAAAGATGAAATTTCCATGCTCGCCTGCAAACCCCGGGAGGCCGGGTGGATCGACCAGCCGCAAACCCGCGCGCGCATCGAGAATCGACGGTCCTCCTACCTGGCGGCTCGCCAGGATCCGGCTTCCGCGGTCCATCCAGGTAGATGCCTGCATCTCGTGACCGGCGGTTGAGACCGCCGTCATCTGGCGGAGGCCGCTGCCGTCGGGATGAATCAGCCACACGTCGTACAGTCCGCCACGATTCGAATAGAACAGGATCTCATCTCCGTTGGGCGACCACTGAGGCGCCCGGTTCAGCCCGCCACCCACCAGCCGGCGTCGTCCGCTGCCATCGATCCTGGAAATCCAGAGGTCTTCGTGCGGATCTCCTACGGTGTCGTAAACGATCTGCGTTCCATCCGGCGAAAACGAGAAGTTGGTGATGTCGCTGAGCGCGGCCCAGGTTTGCTCCGGCTCACCCGCGGTATCCATCCTGGCCCGGTCGAAAGCGATGGAAAAGAGCGCGACGCGGCGCTCGGCCTGGGAAAAGATGAATCGCTTTCCATTCGCGGCCCAATTCAACGACCGGACGTAGGATGACGGCATGACGAACGGCTGCGGCTCTCCACGGCTCGCTCCGGTGCGCTCATTGATACTCACCCGCCAGACATTCATCGATCCACCGCGATCGCTGAGGAAGTACAGTTCCTCTCCGCTGGGCGACCAGACCGGATTCCAATCCAAGGCCAGATCGTCGGTGACTTTCACCGGGGCGCCCCCGTCCGCTGCGACCGTGCAGATATCCCGCTGGCCTCCGCGAGTCACGCCCCAGTAAGCGATCCGGTAGCCGTGGGGCGACCAATTGGGCTGTACGGCATCACCGGTGGCGAGGTCCCGATGCGCGCCGGAGACGAGGTTGATCACATGCAATCGCGAAGCCGGCGCGCCGCGCTCGCTGGGGGCGACAAACGTATCGTCCGAGTACACGATCGACTTACCGTCGGGAGACCAGGCGGGCAGATGGCCCCGGGAGGCGATTCGGGTCGGATTCTCGCCGGTGCTTTCCATGACGAACAGGCCGCCGCCACCGCGCTCGGAGCGAAATGCAACCCGCAAACCGTCGCTCGACAGTGCCGGTTCGCTATCATCATCCGGCGAATCCGCCGTCAGGTTCACCGCTGCGTTGCCGCCGGTGCGTTGCAGATAGATGTCCCACTTTCCCCGAGCCGCGTCGGCATACAGGAACCGGTCGCCGTCCGGAGTGAGGCTGGGATAGAGTTCCTCGGCCGGCGAGTCGGTCAATCGGGTGAACTGCCCCGCCAGCGTGGGTGCCGGCGAACGCGTAAGAAACCAGCCGGCCGCGCATGCCATGGCTACGAGGGCGGCAAGGATGGCGGCGAGGCCCCACGCTCGCCGAATCCGCGCCGGTGCGGGAATGGGCGCACTTGCAGGCAGCGCAGGCGCGATCGCTTGCGGTTGCGATCTTTGCGCCAGCACTTTCAATGCGGAGCGCAGGTCATTGGCGGTTTGCACGCGAAGCTCGGGATCTTTTTCGAGCGTCCGCATAATCAAGGCGTCCAGTTCCGTCGCCAGCGAAGGCCGCGGGACCGATGGATGCACCGGAGTCTGGTTTACGATGGCGGCGAGCACGGCGGCGTCGCTCGGACCGGTGAATGGACGCACTCCAGTCGCCAATTCGTACAGCGTTACTCCCAGGCTGAAGATGTCGCTTTGAGGCGATGCGGGTTTGCCCAAAACCTGCTCGGGCGCCAGATAATGCACTGTCCCCGCAATCACCCCCGGGATGCTCTGGAACGCCGGCACCGCATTGACAGTGTCCAGACCACTGGCAGCAAGGGGATGAGCCGCTTTCGCCAGTCCGAAATCGAGTACTTTGACGAGGCCGTCTGCCCTCACCATCACGTTCTCCGGCTTAATGTCGCGGTGCACGACGCCGGCCTGGTGCGCGGCGGCCAACGCCGAACAGGTTTGGATGGCGATGTCCAGGAAGAAACGCAGGTCTATCGTCCGGCCGTCGATCAGTTGCCGGAGGGTCTTCCCCTCCACCAGTTCAGTGGCGATATAACAGCGGCCCTGCTCGAACTCAGCGTCGTAGATGGAGACGATGTTCGGATGATTGAGCAGTGAGATCACCCGCGCTTCCTGCCGGAATCGGGCGATGCGGTCGGAATCGCCGAAAAACGCAGGCGGCAAAAACTTGATCGCTACTTTTCTTCCCAGGCGAGTATCGAGTGCCTCATAAACCGTTCCCATGCCGCCGCCCCCGATCTGTCCGCCAATGGAGTAGACTCCCAACCGGGTTCCGCTGACCGGTGGGCTGGCGGCGGCCCGCTCCGCGATCCGATTCGCGGCCTCCTCAACGGCGGGTCTGTCCAGGAACGACACTGGAGCCTGCCGCTCGGCGTCCAGGAGTCCTGCAACATACTGCCGCAGCTCATGGTCCGATCCGCAGGCGACATCGAGATAATCCTGCTGGCGATCGACGGGAAGCCCGGCCAGCTTGTCAAACAGTTCGCCGGCGCGTCGATGTTTTTCCGGGGTCACGGCTGCGCGCTCAACGAATGAAAAAGGAATGCGCGGGCGAGTCGCCATTCGCGCAGCACCGTTCGCTCGGAGATGGCGAGAATGCGGGCGATTTCGCCGTTTTCCAGGCCGCCAAAGAAGCGCAACTCGACTACCTGGGCCTGCGTCCGGTCGAGCGCCTCCAACCGGGTCAAAGCCTCATCGATAGCAATCATGTACTCCAGCGAAACAGATGGCTGCGGCTTGGAGAGCTCGTCCAACTCGAAAACCTTCACCTGCGCATCCCGTCCGCCCCGTTTTCGCGCCTCTTCGGCGCGCGCGAAATCGACCAGGACCTGGCGCATGAGGCGCGCCGCCGCGGCAAAGAACTGACGCCGGTTCTCCCACCCACCGCCTCCACTGCCCATGAGGCGGACGAACGCCTCGTTCACCAGGGCGGATGGCTGGAGAACATGCCCTGGCCGTTCCCCCGCCATTTGGAGGTGCGCCAGCCGGTGCAATTCGGAATAAACGATCGGCGTCAATCGTTCCAGTGCCGACGTGTCACCGAAGCTCCATGCTTGTAGCAGCGCCGTCAGGCAAGGCTGCGCAGTTTCGGGCCGGTTGTTCATTCCCCTTGTGCGCCCGGTTCTCCAGGCGCTATGTAACAAATTTAACAGAGTTGGTTGGGTTCGGCGGGCCCTGGAATTGACGGCTTTATCTCCCGAATCCGCGCAGCCGCAACGCTACATTCGATTTCTCAGGGCGTGACTGGCTCGCGAAGCGACGACCAGAAGGCGATTCTGCAGGCATGTTGTTGAGGTTAATGAAATTTAATGGTTCGATTTGGCGGCCGGCACACGGAATTTCCGCCTTACTCTTCCAAATCGGCGCGACCGCGATGCTCCTGAGCTTGTGTGCGATGGCGCCGGAAGCCTGCCGGAACATCCGCTCGACGGCCTGACGACAGCGGAATCCTGGACGGTTTAGGTCGCGATCCGAGCGGCGGGTCACGTGGACGCCGACACGCTGTTCAGCGGGCGTGTTGTTGCAGAACCGGGCAAGGATGCGGTGCTGGCGTGGCAGGAGGGCACCGCTAGTGAGGGACTGGTACGAACGGTCGAGAGCGGGATGGGGACGTAGCGGCCGAATCGGCACCCTCGATGAGGGGGACGTAGATGAAGCAGATGAAGTGGGTGATCGTGGTAGTATCAATCGCCTGCCTGATCGGCTGTATTCGTAGTCATGCGAGCGCGATCGAAGCGGGGTCGGGGAGGGTCCACACCTACTATGTCGCCGCCGATGAAGTCGATTGGAACTTCACCCCGAGCGGCATGGACAAGATGATGGGCATGGACTTCATGGGGTATGCCAAGGTGGTGACGGAGCATGGCCCGCATCGTATTGGCACGGTCTACCGGAAGGCCATTTATCGCGAGTACACCGATGGAAGTTTTACCAATCTGAAACCGCGGCCGGCGGGCGCGGAATACCTCGGCATGCTGGGGCCCATCTTGCGGGGCGAGGTCGGCGAGACGATTCGCGTGGTATTCAAGAACAACGCCACGCATCCCTTCTCAATGCATCCCCACGGGGTGTTCTACAAGAAGGACTCCGAGGGCGCCGCGTACGCCGACGGCACCTCCGCCGCAGACAAGGCGGACGATGGGGTTCCGCCCGGTCAGACTCACACTTATACGTGGGACATTCCCGAACGCGCCGGACCGGGACCTCAGGATCCGAGTTCGCTGGTGTGGCTGTACCACTCCCACACGATGGATTTGAAGGACGTGGAGAGCGGGCTCATCGGCGCCATGATCGTGACGCGCCGCGGCTCGTCCGATGCAAGCGGCAAGCCTCGGGATGTCGATCGCGAGTTCGTCAACCTGTTCATGATCTTTGACGAGAACGTCTCCTGGTACCTGGACCACAATATTCAGACCTTTACCGGCGACCCGAAGGGCGTGAAAAAGCTGGAGTTTATACCGGGCAACGAAGAAGGCGTGTTTTCGGTTCTGAATACCGGGTTTGGGCCTTCCAACATCAAGGCCACGATCAACGGCTACATGTACGCTAACATGCCCGTGATGACTATGAAGCAAGGAGAGCGAGTACGCTGGTATCTCATCACCGTGGGCCAGGGGTTCAACTTCCACACGCCGCATTGGCACGGCAATGTGGTGATGCAGGCAGGCGCACTGATGTCGTTTCGCTTGCGCCGGCGCAAATGGAGACTGTGGACATGGTTCCGGACAATCCCGGCTTGTGGATGTATCACTGCCATCTTGCGGAACACATGCACGCAGGCATGGTGGGTTTGTACAAAATCGAGCCATAAACGAAACGCAATATCGAGGAGGGATGAATGAGGGGATTCAGAATCGCGGGGCTACCGCTCTATTGCCTTGTGTTGGCCGGTGCATTGACGGCGCAGAGTTCGAAAATCGATTTCGCGAAAGATGTGCAACCCATTTTCCGGCAGAACTGCGTGCCGTGTCATGGGCCCACGCAGCAAAGCAGCGGAATGCGGCTCGACCGCAAGAGCGTCGTTCTGGGCCGGCGCGGTGTGGTGCCGGGGAGCAGCGAAAACAGCTTCCTGTTTCATCGGATTTCGGGGGGTGAATATGGCACGCAAATGCCCCCTACCGGTGCGCTCCGGCCCGAACAAGTCGAGATCATCAAGAAGTGGATCGACCAGGGCGCCGAATGGCCGGACGGCCTTTCCAACGAGGCCGAGATTGCCCCGTTGGATCCCAACGCTGTCGCCATGGTGAACGCACTGCAGGCAGGCGATGTGCAGGCGTTCATGAAGTCCGCTAGCGAGAATCCGAAACGGATTAACGCCCGCGGGCCCGAGGGCTCTACACCCTTCATGTACGCCGTTCTCTATACCGGCGTACCTACACTGGAGCGGCTGTTGAAACAAGGCGCCGACGTCAACAAACGGAATGACGCCAATGCCACGGCCCTGATGTGGGCGGCCACCGATTTGGAGAAAACCCGTTTGCTGGTTGCCCATGGCGCCGACGTCAATGCGCGGTCCAGCGACATGCGAACGCCGTTGATGATCGCGGCCCGCCGCGCCGGCAACAGCGCCACGGTCAAGTTCCTCCTCGAACGAGGCGCCAGTCCAAATCCCAATGCTCATCCGGCTACGGAATCGTCGCCCCTGATCGAAGCAGCCAGTGCCGGCGAAGCGGCCAGTCTGGAATCGCTCCTCGCTAAGGGAGCGGACGTCAAGGAGGCCGCCGAGCCCGCGCTGGAAATGAGTTACAACGTGCGGTGCTCGAAATGCGCGGCTCTCCTCATTTCCAGGGGGCTGAGCAAGAAAGACTATACCATCCTGCTGGCGAATATCGCGGTATTAGGCGATGCCAACGCTGTCCGCAACGCATTGGACCACGGCGCCGACGTCAATGCCGTCGACCCGCTCGGCCGCACCGCGCTCATGTATGCGGCCGCATCCGATCTTCTCCCCCTGGATGTAGTCAAACTGTTGGTCGAGCGCGGCGCGGATATCAACGCCAGGGATGCGCACAAGCTCAGCAGCGATGCCTCACTCACGGTCCTCGATATCGCGCGGCGGCACGGGGGGACCCCGGTCGTGGAATACCTGGTCAAGCTGGGCGCCAAGAGCTCGGGAACCCCAACGCCTGTGCTGAAGGCGAGGCGCGAAAACACAATCCAGTCCGCCATCCAGAGCAGCCTTCCCTTGATTCAACGGGCCGACGCGAACTTCGTTCCCAAGGCGGCTTGCGTGTCCTGCCACAACAACAGCTTTGCAGCCATGGCGGTTGGTGCGGCACGCAAGAGCGGCTTCCCTGTGGACGATGCAACCGCGGCGCAACAGGTCAAAGCCAACGTTTTTGGCCTGGAGAAACTGCGCGATATCCTTCACCAGGGAAACATGGTTGGCGTGGGAGACTTTTTCGCCCCGTCCATACTCGCCTACATCCTGATCGGACTCGATGCCGAGCACTACCAACCCGATCTCAACACGGACACCGTGGCGATGTTCCTGAAGTCCCGCCAATCTCCCGATGGCCAGTGGATCTACGCTGCCGCCGATGGGCGGCCGCCGATTTGCTCGGATTATATTGCCCAGACGGCGTTTACCATGCGCGCGCTCCAACTCTATGCGCCCAAGGCAGACCGCGCCGCATACGACCGCGCGATCCAGCTCGCGGCGTCGTGGTTGGCGAAAGCGCAACCGACCAACAATGAGGACCGGAGCACGCGGCTGATGGGGTTCGCCTGGGCCAATCTGGACAAGGACGCTACCGGCAAGGCGATGCGCGAGTTGCTTGCCAAGCAGCGCCCCGATGGCGGCTGGTCGGATCTCGACTCCATGGAAAGCAGCGCCTATGCCACCGGAAAATCTCTCTATGCGCTGCAGGTGGCGGGCTTGCCGGCGTCCGATGCCGCCTATGATCGCGCCGTCCAATTCCTGCTGAAGACGCAGCTCGAAGATGGCTCCTGGTACGTGAGGTCACGCGCCCTGGCGATCCAGCCTTATTTCGATGCCGGGTTCCCGCACGGCTTCGATCAGTGGATGTCCGCCGCCGCGACAAACTGGGCAACGTACGCGCTGGCGCAGGCTGCCCAGGCGCGGACGGCGATTTCATCGCGCGAGCGTTAGAATCGCTTCTACCTGCAAACATTTGGTCAAGATGCGACTCCGACCCGCGGAAATGACGCCAAATGGACCATGCGTCGGGAAGCTCTGTCTGTATCACTGGCTATTCGGGGAAGGAGCAGAATCTCAGTGGGAGGTCTCTCCTTTTGATAGGACTTTGTTCTCAGCGAGGGTTTGGAGGAGTGCTGATCTTTTACTGGCGAACCGAAAACGGGGCCGAGTGGAAGACAGGGCGAGAGCGCGAATCGTGAATCGGCTACGTGAGAACGCCCAGCGAAGGCGGCCGGGGGGAATACGGAGGGGCGCATGGGCAAACTCCCGGTTCCGTCCCGAGTTTCGGACCGGTATCCGGATTCCTGATTGTCGCAAGCAGGAACCAGCGCTCATCCTGAACTTCAGAGCAGAGTGGCCACCACAGCGGGCGTACTACTGTGAAGACCCCGCCGTCGCAACGCTGACGAAAGAATCGGCGCAGCCGTAATAGACAAACCACTTGTGCTGGAACCAGACCAATCCCTCAGCGAAGGTGGTGCCCGCTGCGTACTGACCGGTCCGCTCAAATGGCAGTTCCGGTTTCAGGACAGGCTCGTCGGTGCGCGCCAGCAACCTGGCCGGATCGTCCTTGGCAAAGAGTGCCTGGCCTGTCGCATACGCGTTCGGCCCGAGAGACGGATCACCGTCGGCGGCCGCGTTTTTGCCGTTGTAGAGCACTACGATTCCATGTTCGGTCAGTAGTGGCGGCGGTCCGGTTTCAGGGAACGAACTATCGAAATGACCCTTCCGTTTTGCGAGTGTGACCACGGTTTCACCGGCTGCGTCCTCCACTGGTGTCCAGTGAATCAGATCCGCCGAAGTCGCCAATCGAACTGCTCCCTCGCCCCAGTACATCCAGTATTTGCCGGCGATCTTCGCCGCGACCAGCCGGTTACCTTTCAGACGGGCAACAATGCCCGCAGATTTGTATGACAAGGCGGCATATTTGCCTTCGGTACCTAGCGCCGGTCCGTGCTTGCTCCAATGCACAAGGTCCTTCGATGTGGCGATCGCGGCGTCGGTTCGACGACGATTCCATTGGGTGTACGTCAAGACGTACGCACCATCCTCGCTCTCCACAATTCGCGGATCTTCGCAGCCTCCTGGCCACTCGCGATCCCTCTGCGCGTCCCTGTCGGGGTACAGGACTGGCTGTGGCCGGCGGCTGAAATGGATTCCATCGGCGCTCTCGGCGAGGCCCAATCGTGAAGTGTGCAGGCCGATTTGCATTTCGCCCGTGTCGTCTTCCGCGCGGTACAACACATAGATCTTTTTATTGCGGACAATCGCTGCCGGATTGAAAGTGTGGAGGGCCTCCCAATGCACGGTTTCCCCGGAGATGGGATCCCGGAAGAGTGATGCGGGATTGGGTGCAATCACGGGCGCCGTAACGGGACGCGAAAAGGGGCCGAATTGCCACGGCTGTGCCTGGTAGGCGAATATCGCCAAAGTGCAAATGCCGGCTCCGCCGAGACCTATCGTTAAGGAACGACGCATAAGCGGTTGCGGCTACTGTAGCACGCATTTGCCGCGCGAATAACGTGTGATGAAGTGTATCGAACACGATGCGACGGAAATTCATGTCCGCGACGTGCGGTACGTACTCGGTTCCAATTCGAAACGCTTAAGCACCGACCGCCAAAGGAAGCCGGGGACCAGGTGCCCAGACGCACAGGGCGGCTGCCTGGCCAGGATCGAGTCCGGCTCGACGGGTCTGGCGGAGCCTAGTGAGGTAGCCCGCCGGCCACCACCAGAATCCTGACCGGATTCAGGAATCCCAGGTGTAAGGAGGGATCTGAGCGTAAGGGAACAACAGACTATGGCTGCGGCGCGGATTGCCGTCAATCGGCCGTGGAGGTCATGCGTTTTGCCCGACGGGACGGACGCGCGCTGCGGGAATAGGGAAGGCTCGATCTATCGGCGATTCGCTCCTGCGATTTCACGGTGAAGGCGCAAATCAGCGGAAAGACACCGTGACTGTATTGGCAAGCTTCCCATTGAAGCTGAGGACAACGTCGGCGGCTCCCCGGCCCGCCAACGACGATGGCAGCGGGCCAATGTTGACGACGTCTTCACCCAGATAGACACCCGTGGCTGCGGCTCCGGCCACCGGCACACTGACGCCTCCGACGGTGGCCGTGGCCTGGCCCGAATAGCCCCGGGCCACACTGGACGGACGAGCCGTACTTCGGGCAAGATAGTTTGATCAATGATTCCCTCCCATCGCCTCGTGCTCTCGTTCCTCTTTCTCCTTGGCGCCAGCAGTCTTCACGCCCAGAACAGGCGGATCGCCGGTCCGATCGACTCCGCGAAGATCGTGCCGCTGAACGGAAATCTGCGGCCCGCTGCAATGCGCCGCAACGACCAGGGCCGCGTGGGCCCGAGTTTTCCGCTGCCGGGCCTGACCTTGTATCTGAAGCCATCCGCGGCGCAACAGGCGGATTTGCTCCGATTACTGGAGCAGCAGCAGGACCCGGCTTCTCCCCGGTATCACCAATGGTTGACGCCGGAGGAGTTTGCGGACCGCTTCGGCCTCGGCGCTCAGGACCTCGCGGCAGCGGCGGATTGGCTGCGTTCCCGCGGATTCACGGTGGGCAAGGCGGCACGCAGCCGCACCTGGATCGCCTTCAGCGGTACGGCGCGGCAGGTGGAGGATACCTTTCATACAGAGATTCACCGTTACGCCCTGAACGGCAAGACGCATTACGCGAATGCCACGGAGCCATCGATTCCGCTGGCGCTGGCAAGTGCAGTTGCCGGTCTGGATGGATTAGACGATTTGACGCCCGAGCAGATTGAGGCGACTTCCGCAACCGGCGTCCACACGCTGGCGCCTGACGACCTGGCCGTCATTTACGACATCAACTCCGTGTACCAGTCGGGCATCGACGGCACGGGGCAGAAAATCGTGATCGCGGGCTCGTCTGATTTCAATGCCGCGGCGCTCGCCGATGTGGCGCTGTTCCGGAGTAAGTTCAACCTGCCGGCCATGGTCCCACAAGTGATCCGCGATACTACCTATCCGGATCCCGGCATCAGCGGTTCTCTCGGCGAAGCTCACCTGGATATCGAATGGGCGGGCGCCATCGCGCGCAAGGCCCAGATCATGTTCGTCTATTCGAACAGCTTCAGCCACGCGGTCCTTTATGCCATCGACAATAACCTCGCGCCGGTGATCAGCATGAGCGCCAACGCAGGTTGCGAGGCGGACAACACGCCCGCCAACATTGCCTTTTACCAGGGACTGGCGCAGCAGGGGAATGCGCAGGGCATCACGTGGGTGATCTCGGGCAGCGATGCGGCGTCCGCTTCGTGCGATGCCAACGGCGCGGATTTGCCGGCGGTCAGCGGGTTGGCGGTGCGTTTCCCGGCGAGCGTCCCGGAAGTGACTGCGGTGGGCGGCCTCGAGTTCGATGAGGCTGCCGGCGCTGGTCCTTTTTGGAGCGTCACTAATACGGCCAACGGCGCGTCGGCGCTTTCCTATATTCCGGAAATGGTCTGGAACGATGCGCTCGCGCTCCACGCGCTCTGGGGCGGAGGAGGTGGACAAAGCATCTACTTCCCCAAGCCTGCCTGGCAGACCGGGCCAGGGGTGCCAAACGACCAGGCGCGTGATTTGCCCGACGTGGCTCTTGCCGCGTCGTTCAGTCACGATGGGTACATCGCCATCAACAACCAGACGGCGGTAACCAGCGGCGGAACCTCGGCTTCGGCGCCGGTGTTCGCGGGAATCGTTACGCTGTTGAATCAGTACGTGGTAAGCCAAGGCATTCAGACCAAGCCGGGGCTTGGCAACATCAATCCGAACCTGTACCGTCTGGCCGCGGCCGGCAACAGCCCGTACCACGACATTACGCTGGGGAACAACATCATCCCGTGCGGCGCGGGCACGCCCGATTGCGCGAGTGGAGCGATGGGATTCAGCGCGGCGCCGGGCTACGACCTGGCTTCCGGACTGGGCTCCATCGATGTGGCCAAGTTCCTGAATGTCTGGAACAGCCAGCCGGCGACCACCTCGGCTATAGTCGTGTCGGCCAATCCGAATCCGGTGTACCAGCAGGCTGCGGATGCTCAGGGGAATCGCTGGAGCACGACGATCACGCTGCACGAAGAAGCAGGCGTGGGCACTACCTTGACGGGCTTCACCATCAATGGGACGAGTGCAGCATTGTCCACCTTCAGTAGCGCCAGGATTCCAGCACTCGGCTCGGTCACGGGCACCGTGAAGTTCGCAACGGTGAGCGTGCCTTCGGTGATGGTGTTCGGGTTTACCGGTCAGGACGCGTCGGGCCAGACGTGGTCTCAGCAAGTTCCGGTTCCCTTCGATGCGGCCAGCGGCAGTTTAACGGTCGGAGGCGTTGCCAATGCCGCGTCCTACCAGCAGGTATTCGCCCCCGGCATGCTGTTATACGTTGCGGGCACGCAGTTGAGCCCGGTCGCTCAGATCGCGAATTCGGTTCCGTTTTTGGATTTTATGGGAGATGTGTCGGCGTCGATCAACGGACTGGCAGCGCCACTCTACTACGTTTCGCCCACACAACTTGATATCCAGATTCCGTACGAAGTGCCGGCGGGCCCGGCGACCTTGACGGTAACGAGCTTCGGGCAGTCCGCCAGTTTCAAGTTCATGGTGGGTGCGGCAGCTCCGGGAATCTTTGCCGCCCAGGACGGGACGTTGGTCCCTTCGAACAGCGGTTCGCGCGGCGGCGCCCTGGCCATGTTCATTACCGGGCAAGGGGCAGTCTCGCCAGCTGCGCCCACGGGAACGGCTCCCGCTGCAAACACTCCATTATCGCAACTGCCGGCGCCGGTGCTGCCCTTAAGCGTGACGGTTGGGGGAATCCCGGCGCAGGTCCAGTTTATGGGTATCACGCCAGGATTGGTGGGAGTCACGCAGGTGAATTTCCAGATACCGACGAACGCACCACTTGGCCCGCAGCCGGTGGTGGTCACCGTAGGAACCGTGGCGAGTATGCCGGTGACGCTGACCGTCGGGCAATAGGGCGGTGGGCTGCGCGCAAGCAATGTCGGCTGGTAGAGCGTCGCCTGGTCAGCACAGTGTCAGACTACGGAATGTGGTTGATCCAGCAACGGGCAGAAGCGGGAAGTAAGAACCGGACTGGCAACTAAACTCCCGCATAAGGGGACTCAACCCGCCAAGGTTTCGGGTAGAGTTACTTCAGACGAAGACTATTCGTTACCACTGTGACACTCGAAAGTGCCATCGCGGCAGAGGCCCACATGGGCGATAGTAATCCGAGCGCAGCCACCGGAATCCCGACCGCATTGTAAGCGAATGCCCAGAATAAATTCTGGCGAATGATCCGCATAGTGCGCCGGGAAAGCTCGATCGCCTCCGCGACGCCCGATAGATTGTCACGCATGAGCGTGATGTCGCCGGCCTCCATCGCCACGCCCGTTCCCGAGCCCATGGCGATCCCCAAGTCCGCCTGCGCCAGCGCGGGAGCGTCATTGATGCCGTCGCCCACCATGGCCACGCGTTTGCCGGCGGCCTGCAACTTCTTCACCTCTGACACTTTTTGCTCCGGCAAGACCTCTGCCAGGACTTGGTCGATTCCGGCCTCGCGCGCGACGCTCTCGGCCGCCGCCCGGTGGTCTCCCGTGATCATCCACACGTCCAATCCCATCGCGTGAAAACGGGCGATCGCCTCTCGCGCTTCGGGCTTGAGTGAATCGGCCACCTCGATCGAGCCCGCGTTCTCCCCGTCCACCGTCACCGTGACGCCGGGTCGCCCCACGACCACCCATCGTCCTCCGACCAGTGCGCGAACTCCGTGGCCTGCCTGCGCCTGGAATTGACTGCTCTCTCCGAGCGCCAACCCCCGCGCCGTTGCTGCCTCAACCACGGCCTTGCCGAGCGGGTGCTCGGAGTACCGCTCAGCGGCAGCAGCCAGGCGGAGCAGTTCGTCTTCCGAAAAGCCAGAAGCGGGCGCGATACTCACTACCTGCGGCTTGCCGCGCGTCACCGTGCCCGTCTTGTCCAGGAGAATGGTGTCGATCTTGTGCGCCATCTCCAGAGCTTCGCCGCCCTTGATCAAAATCCCATGTTCCGCTCCGCGCCCGGTTCCCACCATGATCGCGGTAGGAGTAGCCAGCCCCAGTGCGCACGGACAGGCAATAATCAGAACCGCGACGGCGTTGACCATCGCGACGGCGAACGGAGCAAACCAAAGCCAAATCAGAAAAGTGATGGTCGCAGCCACCAGCACGCCGACGGTGAAATATCCGCTCACCACGTCGGCCAGCCGTGCCACCGGAGCTCGCGATCCCTGCGCCTGCTTCACCATCTCCACCATCTGCTGCAGCACGGTGCCGCGTCCGATCTTGGTGGCTTCGTAGCGAACGCTTCCCGAGCGATTGATGGTGCCTGCGAAGAGTGAGGCGCCGGGCCGCTTGTCCACTGGCATACTCTCGCCTGTGAGCATCGATTCGTCTACCGAGGACTCGCCGTCCCTCACCTGCCCGTCCACTGGAACGCGGTCGCCTGGCCGCACCACTACCAGGTCGCCGGGCTTTACCGATTCCACGGGCAACTCCACCTCGGTCCCGTTGCGAAGCACGCGAGCCGTGGGAGGTTGCAGATCCATGAGGCGCCGGATGGCTTCCGATGCCCGGCCGCGAGCGCGACTCTCCAGCATGCGGCCTAGCAGGACCAAGGCGATGATCACCGCAGCCGCCTCGTAGTAGACGTGCAAATGAGTACCGAGAAATGTCTCGTAGACGGAGTACAGAAGCGCCGCACCGGTACCCAGGGCGATCAAAGTATTCATGTTGGCCGAGCGGTGGCGCAGCGCTGACCACGCGCCCTGATAAATCGGTGCACCAGAATAGAGCACCACGGGGAGGGTAAGCAACAGTTGGATCCAAGCGTTCCCGTGCATCATTCCCAGGATCATCACGGGAAGTGAGCAGAATGCCGCGACCACGAAACGCAGGTTGTGGCCCTTGTCTTCCGATGCCGAACGCTCCTCGAGCGGCGGGACGCCGTAGCCGAGCCCCTCGATTGCCTGGATGAAATCGGCAACTTGTACTCGGTTCGAATCGTACTCTACAGTCGCCGTGGAGGTGGCCAAATTCACGGCGGCGCGTTCCACGCCGTCAGTCTTCCCGAGTTTGCGCTCAATGGCGCGTGCGCAGGCGGCACAGGTCATGCCGCTCACCGGCAGGTCAATCCGATCCGGGGCGGCGGTTGAGCGGCTCATCCGGCAACTTCGTATCCCAAGTCGCGGACAGCCCCGGCGAGCACTTCCGGTTTCACCAGATCTACGTCATATTCGACCGTAGCGCTGGCGTCTTGTAGATCCACAGTAGCCTTGGTAACACCAGGCGTCGACGCCAGTGTTCGTTCCACTGTGCGCGTGCAGTTGTCGCAGGTCATGCCTTGGACGGAAAGACGCAAGGTTCGGATCGCCATACTTATATGATGCACCGATGCGCCATACTGTCACAGGAGGAGTGAATGATTTTTGCCGATGCAGCGCTTGCACGGCGAATTGAGGCTGCCGAGGCCGCTAACGCCCGCGGTTGCAGTGCAGGCCCGAACGCGGCTTTCCTGGAAGTTGCTGGCGGCTGCGCTATTTTTGTCGGAACGAACTCCCCGTTGACCCAGGCGGTCGGACTGGGACTCATTGGCCCGGTCGGAAAGGCGGAGATCGAGGCCCTGGAGGACTTCTTCCGGAGTCGGGGCGCCAGAGTGGTCGTCGATCTTTGCCCTCTGGCCGACCATGGCCTGCTCGAAGCGCTGTCTGCCCGCGGATATCGCGTCACGGAATTCAACAATGTCCTGGTGAAGCGATTGGCGGGCACCGAGATCGGCATCACTCCGAGGGTTCGCCGCGCATTGCCCGACGAATCGGAATTGTGGTCGCACACCGTAGGTTGCGGATTCTTTGACCAACGCGAGCTGACCACCGAGGAAATGGATGTCGGGCGAACCATTTTCGCCATGCCCGGAGCGGTCTGTTACCTTGCCGCGTCAGAGAATGGGCAGCCGGCAGCCGCCGCGGCCTTGGCAGTGCAAACCGGCATGGCGACATTGTTCGCCGACAGCACCATCGCGCGCTTTCGGGGAGCGGGCCTTCATCGGGAATTGATTGCCGCGCGGTTGCACGAGGGACTGGCGCGCGGGTGCGACGCGGCCACCGCCTCCACCCTGCCTGGCAGCGCCTCGCAACGCAACTACGAGCGCATGGGTTTTGAGGTGGTTTACACCAAGATCACGTTGGTCGGGTAAGAGCCAACGGGAAACCCCCACTAACGGGGAACCCCCCTTACATGAACTGATTTTAATTAGCCCTTAAGATACATTTCATGTGCAGTTGGATATCATGGGCCCAGACGAGTAAGAAACTCGTCACCGCCTAAAGGAGATTAAAACCCCAATGAAGAAATTGATGACGCTGATGCTTGGCATGTCGCTGCTTTTCGGTACCGTGGCCGCAGTTGTTGCCCAAGAGACGCCCAAGAAGGACGATACCAAGAAGACCAGCAGCAAGAAGAAGAGCTCCAAGAAGAAGGAAGAGACCCCCAAAAAAGACGGCGGCAGCAAGTAGTTTCTGCTCCCCTCGATTTTTACTGGCAAGCCGTGTAGCGCCCGCCCGAAAAGCTGCGCGGCTTGCCTTTGCTTTTTTTGTCGTCCCGTTTTTCCCTTCCAGGTTCTTTCCCTGATCCCTTCTGGTCCCGCAACCTCCTGATCCTGAACGACTGTTTCCGTCCCCAGGAAATGAATAGGGTGTAACCTTCGGAAACCATTAAACGCCCCTTCCGATATCTTGAGGAATCATAACTTTGAGGGTACCTCTATGAAGTTTGCAGCCGCCCTTACCTTCGCGGCCGCTCTGCTCGGGGGCAGTGCGACGTGGGGGCAGACGCCTGCGCCCGCCGCTGCCCGAAGTACCGTCACCGGGATTGTCACCGCGGTGGATGCCGGTGCCAGCTCAGCGACGATGAAGACGGCGAAAGGCGAGACCCTGACAATCGCCACCAATGACAAGACCCAGCTGGTCCACGCTTTGCCTGGGGAGACCGATACCAAGAAATGGCCCAAAATCGCCATTTCCGACGTGGCTGTGGGCGATGAAATCCTGGTGATTTACAAGGGCGCCGCCGACCAGAAACCGATCCTGGCAACCTCCGTGGTGGTCCGCACGAAGGGCGATTTGTCGCAAATGGCTCAGAAGGAACTGGAAGACTGGACCAAGCGGGGGACCACGGGCAACATCACCGCCGTCGACGAGTCGGCTAAGACATTTACCATCAAGGCCGGCCAGAAGACGTACACCGTTCAGCTTTCGGACAAATCCCAACTTCACCGCTACTCTTTGGATTCCGCTAAAGCCAGCGATGCGAAACCCAGCACCTTTGCCGACTTGAAGGTCGGCGATCAGGCGAAAGTTCTGGGGAATAAGACGGAAGACGGCACCGGCATCAAGGCGGAAAGCGTCTATTCCGGCACCTTCCGCCAGATCGCGGCGACGATTGTTTCCATCGATACCGCTTCTGGAGAGATGAAAGTCACCGATCTGGCCACTAAAAAGCCTCTCATAATCCGCGTAAACTCTGATTCCAATATGAAGAAGCTTCCCGAGCAGATGGCGGCGGGCCTGGCGCGGCGCTATGGTGCCGGCCGGGGCGGCGCAGGAGCCGGCGGAGACGGAGCGCCCGCGGGCGGCGGGATGCGTGGGGGTGGCGGATTTGGCGGCCCCGGCGGTCCCGGTGGACCGGGCGGTCCTGGCGGTGGCATGCGCGGAGGCGGAGGCGATATCGGGCAGATGTTGGATCGTTTGCCCGCCGTTCCGTTAGCAGATCTGAAACCCAAAGACGCCATCATGGTCTCCACGACTCAGGGAACTGACCCCGGCCGCGTGACTGCCATCATGCTGCTGGCCGGTGTGGAACCCATTTTGACTGCGGCTCCGAATGCCACGCGCGACATCATGAGTGGCTGGAATCTGGGCGGCGGTGGCGGCGAAGGCAACTAAACCAGCATTAAAAATCGATCATCCAGCAGCACCCAATCGTCGGCAACTCGTAGCTACAAACTCAATCGGGAGAACTATGGTCAACTTGCGAAGAATCCTATTCTTGCTTCTGGCAGCCGCCTTGGTCGTTTCGAGCGTGCCCGCCCAGCAGACGACCGGTACGGTAAAAGGCGTCCTCACGGACGACTCGGGAGCCGTGATTCCCGCCGCTAACGTGTCCCTGGCGGCTTCGAACGGCACCGCAAAGACGGCCCAGACACAAGCTGACGGGAGTTACACCTTTATGGGTGTACAGCCGGGGAATTACACGATTAAAGTGGCATTTCCCGGGTTTGCCCCGTTTGAGAAAGCCGTGTCCGTCGGCAATGCGACGGTGACAGTTCCAATTCAAATGGTCGTGAAGGCCGAGAAACAAGAAGTGACGATTTCGGCGGAAGCTGGTCCCACCGTCAGCGTCGAGCCCGACAACAACGCGACCGCGCTCGTGATCAAGGGCGAGGATTTGGCAGCCTTGCCCGACGATCCGGACGATCTGGCGGACGCCCTGCAAGCGTTGGCCGGTCCCGGAGCGGGCCCCAATGGCGGCCAGATTTATATCGATGGATTTACCGGCGGCCAGTTGCCTCCCAAGGAATCGATTCGCGAGATTCGCATTAACCAGAACCCCTTTTCCGCGGAGTTCGATCGCCTGGGTTTCGGGCGTATTGAGATTCTGACGAAGCCTGGCTCGGACCGCTACCGCGGTTCCGTGTATTTCAATGAAACCAACGGCGCCCTCGATTCCCGCAATCCGTTTGTCAACAACAAGCCCGACTATTCGAACCAGAACTTCGGCGGCAACTTCGGCGGTCCCATCAACAAGCGATCGTCTTTCTTCTTCGACTTCCAACGCCGCGACATCCACGACAACGCTCTGACCAATGCGTTCTTTGTAGATCCGGCGACTTTCGGTGTTCTCCCGGTGGACACGGCGTTGGTCACGCCGAATTACAACACCACGATCTCTCCCCGACTCGACTATCAGCTGACCACCAACAACACCATCATCGTTCGCTTCGAAGAGCGGCTGAATGAACGCGACAATCAGGGCTTCGGGGGCAAGGTTCTGCCACCTTCGTTCGGCATCCCCGGATTTGCCAATGCCGAAGCTTACAACAGCACCGGCAACGGC
Source organism: Bryobacteraceae bacterium (assembly GCA_035295745.1). Classification (GTDB taxonomy): domain Bacteria; phylum Acidobacteriota; class Terriglobia; order Bryobacterales; family Bryobacteraceae; genus JAIQFL01. The sequence goes on from DATGIL010000034.1 coordinate 58,711, forward strand.
CAAAACCTGATGGTCACCGAGACGGCGGTTCTGAACACGAAGGTAATCAACGAGACCCGCTTCCAATTCACGCGCAATGTGACTAACGCTCTCGGCAACCTGATCCCATCCATCAGCGTGTCGAATGAATTCATCACCGGTGGCAATGGTGTCGGTAACCGCTTTGACGTCGGAAAGCACTTCGAACTACAGAACTACACCTCCGTTGCGCACGGTGCGCACACCATCCGTTTCGGAGTCCGTGTACGTCGCGAGAGCGATCAGAGCAACAATCCCCAGGGCTTCAACGGGTCGTTTTCGTTTGACGGCGGCGATCTCCCGGTTCTCAACGCTGCCAACCAGATCGTTACCGATGTCAATGGCAACCCTGTCCTCAATCAGGTGACTTCGCTGAATCAATACATCACCAACCTGCAGTTGAGCCAGGCCGGACTCACCCAGGCGCAGATTGCGCAACTGGGATACGGTCCGAACAAGTTCTCGATTCAATCCGGCATTTCTTACATCAGCCTGACGCGCTGGGATGCGGGTCCTTTCGTCCAGGATGACTGGCGGATTCGTCCCAACCTCACGGTTAGTCTGGGACTGCGTTATGAAGTGCAGACGCTTTTCAGCGATCATCGCGACGTCGCGCCGCGGTTAGGTTTTGCATGGGCTCCCGGAAACCCCAAGAATGGGCGTCAGAAGACGGTCATCCGCGGCGGTTACGGCATCTTCTACGACCGCATCGGCTTTGGGCCCTTCGAGAACGCGCTGCTGAACAACGGCTTCGCTCAGCTTCAGTACACAGTTACCAATCCAAACTTCTTCCCGAACATTCCCTCGGTCTCGCTCTTGAATCCGGGACAGAACACGACCTACCTGGTGGATCCCAAGTTGCGCGCCGACTACAGTCTTCAGGGTGCGATCGGTGTGGAGCGCCAGCTCCCGCACAACACCACGGTAGCCGTCACCTACACTAACAACCGTGCCAACCACCTGGCGCAGACGGTTCCCATCAATACCCCGCTGCCCGGCACCTACAATCGCCTTTTAGCGCCCGGTCCGACCAATGGAATCTTCCCGTATGGCTACTCCGCGGGCGATTTGACGGAATATGAATCGGGCGGATATCTGAAGCAGCAGATCATCATGGTGAACTTCAATACGCGGTTCAGCCGCCGGGTTTCGCTGCAGGGAAATTATCAATACACCAGCGCCAAGGATGTGCCGGGCACACCAACCAACCCTTACGACTTCGCCCAGGACTACGGACGCTCCAACCTCGATCGGCACCACAATTTCACCATGATCGGCTCGATCGTTGGACCGAAGAACGTCTCGTTCTCGCCGTTCGTCACTCTACGTTCGGGCGCTCCGTACGATGTACTGCTCGGGCAGGACATCTACGGCGACAATAACAAGAATGCACGCGCAATCTTTGCTCCCGCGGGTTCGACCTGCGGAGTGGGTGGCGTGGTCTGTACCACGCTCGGCAACTTCGGCACGATCTATAATCCGGCCTCGCCGGGTAATCTGGTGCCGCGCAACTATCTGACGATGGCGGGCCTGGTCTCACTCAATCTGCGGATCTCGCGCACCTTTGGTTTGGGCGCGAAGCGCACTGGCGGCGCTGGTCCGAATCCGGGCGACATGGGGATGGGCGGCGGACCTCCTGGCGGTGGCGGTCCTGGTGGTGGCGGTCCCGGCGGGTTCGGTGGCGGTGGTCCGCGCGGCGGCGGTGGCGGTGGCGGTATGCGCATGGGACCGGCGGGCGGCGGCCGCGGCGGCAGGGGAGGGGGCGGCAACACCTCCGATCGACGCTATAGTCTGACGCTGTCGGCGAACATCACCAATGTCCTGAATCACGACAATCCGGGCGGATATCAGGGCGTTTTGAACTCGAATCAGTTCGGCCAGCCAACAGGCGTCAACACCGGCTACGGCGGTGGTGGAGCGGGCGGCGGTGGAGGCTTCGGTGGCGGACCAGGCGGTGGCAGCGCCGCCAATAATCGCCGTATCGATCTCTCGGTACGATTCAACTTCTAACTGAGGCGTCATCCAAGGGCAGGTCCTCTCGACCTGCCCTTGGTGCGTCAGGCGGCGGCCGGCCCGCCTACTGAGTGATTGCTCCTGCCTGTCCGAGAGCCTTCTCCAGATCTTCTTTCCCCAAATCGGTGCTGATGAACAGTTCCTGGCGTGCTCCTGCGCTCAACGCGATCGCCTTCCAGCCGTTCTGCGTAGGCACGGTGATCCGGATTTTCACCTTCCCGCGGGCATCGCGTACCGGACGAATGACTCCGGGGATGATCGAGCGGATCGCGGGATTGGCGGATAGAACCTCCAACAGAATGGCTCGCACGCCATCGATGATGCTGTGCTCGATCTTCAAACGGTCTTGCGATGTGCGCAGGCGCATCCTACTGCCACCCTTCTCCCCCGCGAAGCAGCACGAAGCGGCAAATCGTCGCTACCCGATAGTCAATTCTGCCGTGTTCTTTCCAGATCACCCGCAGTTCCTGATCCCATCGTTCGCCCACCGGGATCACCAGGCAGCCCGGATCTTTCAGCTGTTCGAGCAACGGCATCGGGATGTCGGGCGCCGCCGCGGCCACCGAAATCGCGTCGTAAGGAGCCGAGTCGGCGTATCCCATGGACCCGTCGCCGTGCACCACAACGACATTGTGGTCGCGTCCTGTTTTCCGCAGATTGTCGCATGCCATCTGCGCCAACGTGGGAATGATCTCCACCGAGATCACCCTGGCGGCGAGTTCACCCAAGACCGCCGCCGCATATCCGCATCCCGCGCCTACTTCGAGAACGGTCTCGTCGCCCCGCAATTCAAGACTCTGCGCCATCAGCGCAGTCATGTAAGGCTGGGAGATCGTCTGTCCTTTGCCGATATCAACGGGTTCGTCCAGGTAGGCAAGCACGCGCGACTCGGCGGGTACGAACTCCTCGCGGGGAATCTGCTCCATGGCGCGCAATACCCGCTCGTCGCGAATATTCCGGCCACGCAACTGCACGGCCACCATCTGACGCCGTTCAGCCGCCCAATCCGGAATCAAGCTCCACCCCCAACTTTATAATAGCTATGATGACGACACACCAGATTACGCTGATCCCAGGCGACGGTATCGGGCCCGAAGTGGCCGAAGCTACCGTACGCGCCGTGGAGGCCACCGGGGTAGCGATCGAATGGGACCCAGTGGAAGCCGGTGCGCGCGCCTTGGCCGCGCAGGGCCAGTTAATTCCAGACGATGTATTCGCCTCGCTGGAGGTCACCAAAGTGGGCCTGAAGGGTCCGACGGCAACGCCGATTGGCGGCGGCCACCAGAGCATCAATGTAGCCTTGCGCAAAAAACTCGGGCTCTACGTAAACTTCCGCCCTGTGCGTATGCTGCCCGGCCTCAAAACACGATACTCGGACCTCGACCTCGACCTGGCGATCTTTCGTGAGAATACCGAAGATCTGTATTCCGGCCTGGAGCATGAGGTGGTTCCGGGAGTCGTAGAAAGTCTCAAGATCATCACCGAGAAGGCATCCACCAAGATCGCCCGTGCAGCCTTCGAATACGCGCGGCGCGAAGGCCGCCGCCAAGTCACGGCTATTCACAAAGCCAACATCATGAAGCTGAGTGACGGACTGTTCCTCAAGTGCTGCCGGCAGATCGCTTCGGAGTTCAAGGATGTCGAGTACACCGAGTTGATCGTGGACAACGCCTGCATGCAGCTCGTGATGCGCCCTGAGAAATTCGATCTGCTGGTGATGCCGAATCTGTATGGCGATATCATCTCCGATCTCACAGCCGGCCTGGTGGGCGGCTTGGGCATCGTACCTGGCGCGAATCTCGGCGATCGCTGTGCCATCTTCGAAGCGGTCCATGGCACTGCGCCCGATATTGCGGGCAAGGGCCTGGCGAATCCTACGGCGCTCATGCAATCGGCCGTTCTGATGCTCGCTCACATCGGCGAGCGCGAGGCTTCGAAGCGCCTGCAGAACGCGGTTCATCGCGTTTACGCCGAGGGTCAGTCGCTGACGGGCGATGTCGGCGGCAAGGCTTCCACGACGGAATTCACCAGTGCCATCATCCGTTGCCTGAATTAGTTTTGGTATAGAATTAAAGACCATTGGAGGAGTCCATGCTCGCACCGCGATCGATCCAATGGTCCCTGCAACTGGCGATTTTGGGGCTACTGGCCGATCCCTCGGCAGGTATCTCCCAGAAGACTTCGCCTCCGGAAATCGCTCAACCAGAACCGGTGAAGTTGAGTCCGCAGGACGACCATCAGCGTCTGATGGATCTTCTCCACATCACCGAAGTCCGCCGGGGTCGCGACGGCAACAACAAGGACTCGCCGTATTACGCGAACTACGACGAGTCGAAGGCGAATCCTTTTCCGAAACTGCCGGACCCACTGGTGCTGAATAACGGCAAGAAAGTCACCAAGGCGTCCGATTGGTGGGAGAAGCGCCGCCCGGAAATCGTGGAGGACTTCGATCGCGAAGTATATGGCCGCGTCCCCAAGAACGTGCCTGGTGTGAAATGGGAAGTGACCAGCACTACTGAAGGCACGGTCGGCGATATCCCGGTGGTCACCAAGCAACTCGTGGGCACGGTGGACGACTCCTCGTATCCGCTGATCGCGGTCAAGATCCAGTTGACTCTGACTACACCGGCAAAGGCGGCCGGGCCGGTGCCGGTAATGATGATCTTCGGTGGCGGCTTCGGACTGGGACGCGGGCCCGGAGCGCCAGCCGCTCCCCCTCCTCCGGACGGTCCGCCTTATCTGCCGAACGCTTTTACCCCGCCGCCTCCTCCGTTTCGCGGTGTTCCGGGGAAGGCGCCCGCTCCTGGCGGCCCGCCAAGGGCGCCCAGCGGGCCGAGCGCACAGCAACAAATTCTCGATAAGGGATGGGGGTATGCCACATTAAACCCCAATAGCGTTCAAGCCGACAGTGGCTGGGGCCTGACGCTCGGAATTATCGGACTGGTCAATAAGGGCCAGCCTCGCAAGGCCGACGATTGGGGCGCTCTGCGCGCGTGGGCGTGGGGCGCCAGCCGCGCCCTCGACTACTTCGAGACCGACAAGTCGGTAAACGCCAAACGAGTCGGGCTGGAGGGCCATTCCCGCTACGGCAAAGCGACACTGGTGGCGATGGCCTACGATCCGCGCTTCTGGATTGCGTATGTGAGTTCGTCGGGTGAAGGTGGCGCGAAACTCAATCGCCGCGACTGGGGCGAGATTGTGGAGAATGTCGCCGGATCGGGCGAGTATCACTGGATGGCGGGCAATTTCATCAAGTATTCCGGTCCACTCAACTGGGGCGATCTGCCCGTGGACGCGCATGAGCTCATTGCGATGTGTGCACCACGTCCCGTCTTCATCAGCGGCGGGAAGACCGATGGCGACGGATGGGTGGACGCCAAAGGCATGTTCATGGCTGCTGCCGGTGCGGGTCCTGTCTACAGGCTTCTCGGGAAAAAGGACCTCGGCACCAGTGAGTTTCCGCCGATCGAGACCGCGCTGGTGAACGGCGAAGTGGCTTTCCGGCAGCACAGCGGCGGCCACACCGATCTGCCGAACTGGCCGACCTTCCTGAGCTACGCCGACCGGTACGTCCGCTAAGCAGGTGGTTTCAGAAGTCTGCCGCCGCATCGCAAGATCGCTTGCTTACGCGCGGATGGTAGGGAGCCGCGCGACGAAGCGAGGTACGTCCGGCTGATTCGTGAGAGCGAGCGAAGCAGCCCCGCTTGACGCCTGAGCTATCCTGGTATCGATGTCAAAATGTGCTCACCTGAAACACGTTCACGACGTTAAGCCCACCGGCTCCGGGTGTGAGGAATGCCTCAAAATGGGAGACGAATGGGTACACCTGCGTCTCTGCATGACCTGCGGCCATGTGGGATGCTGCGACTCTTCCAAGAACAAACACGCGACCCGGCATTTTCATTCCACGCAGCACCCCGTAGTCCGATCCTTTGAACCCGGCGAGGATTGGATGTGGTGCTACCTGGACGAAGTATTCGCATAACCGGCACCGACCACAATTGGAGGTTGAATTATGGCCGATCCATTCGTGCAACGCGAAGTCGCATTTCCTCAACTGGACGCTCCGCAAATCGAGCGCCTGCTGCCCTTCGGTACCAGGCGGGAGGCTGCGGCCGGAGAAATTCTCTTCGACCAGGGCGACTCCAATCGCGGCGTTTTCATTCTGCTCGAGGGCAGTATCGAGATTGTCAATCCCACCTGCAAAGGCGAAGCCATCGTCACAGTCCACGAGGCTGGCGAATTCACCGGCGAGGTGGACGTGCTTTCCGGGCGCCGAAGCCTGGTGCGCGGCCGCGCCCGCACCGCCTGCAAACTGATCGACATCTCCGCGGAGAATCTGCGCAAGATCATCCAAACCGACGCGGAGCTAAGCGAGATCTTCCTGCGCGCCTTCCTGCTCCGCCGCACGCATCTGATTAATCACACCAAGGGCGATGTGCTGCTGGTGGGCTCCAGCCACTCGGCGGACACTTTGCGGTTAAAAGGATTTTTGACGCGCAACGGACATCCCCACGCATACATCGATGTGGACCACGACTCGGGAGTTCAGGAGATCCTGGATCACTTCCATATCATGCTCGAGGACATCCCGGTGTTGATTTGCCGCGGCAAAAAAGTGCTGCGCAATCCGAGCAACGCGGACGCGGCAGCATGCCTCGGTTTCAACGCCCCGATCGACTCCGGAACGATTCACGATGTGATCGTGGTCGGCGCCGGCCCGGCTGGTTTGGCCGCAGCGGTTTACGCGGCATCCGAGGGTCTGAACGTGATGGTGCTGGAGGGCAATGCGCCTGGCGGGCAGGCGGGTTCAAGCTCGCGCATCGAGAACTACCTCGGCTTCCCCACCGGCATTTCCGGTCAGGACCTCGCCGGCCGCGCTTTTATCCAGGCTGAGAAATTCGGCGCCAATGTCGCGATCGCGCAGGTGGCCACCGGTCTCAACTGCGGCCGAAAACCATATGCCGTGGAATGTTCGGACGGCCGTTCCGTGCAGGGCCGCACAGTGATTGTGGCGACGGGCGCGGCCTATCGCAAATTGCCCCTGCCCAACCTCGCGCAATACGAAGGCATTGGTGTGTATTACGGCTGTACGCAGGTGGAAGCGCAACTCTGCGCGGGCGAAGAGGCCGTGGTGGTGGGAGGAGGCAACTCGGCGGGACAGGCCGCGGTCTTCCTGTCGTCTCGACTCAAGCATGTGTACATGCTGGTAAGGTCTGCCGGGCTCGCCGAAAGCATGTCGCGCTACCTCATTCGCCGCATCGAGGAGTGCCCGACCATCACGTTACTGACTCATACCAGCATCATCGGCTTCGAGGGCAATGGGAAGCTGGAGAAGATCACCTGGCGTAACTCGCAGACCGGCGCCACCGAGACCCGCGAGATTCATCACGTGTTCTCGATGACCGGCGCGAGCCCCAACACGGCCTGGCTGGGTGGCTGCCTGCTGCTCGACGAAAAGCAGTTCATCAAGACGGGCGCAGACCTGAGTGCCGAGGAAGTCGCCGCGGCCCAATGGCCGTTGAGCCGCGCTCCCTATCTGTTCGAAGCCAGTTGGCCGGGCGTTTTCGCCGTGGGGGATGTCCGGTCCCGCAGCGTTAAGCGCGTCGCGTCAGCAGTGGGTGAGGGATCGGTGGCGGTGCAACTGATTCACCGGGTGCTGGCCGAGTAGATTCCGTCCGCTTGTGAACAGTGTCCTACCGCAAGCGGGCACTGTCCGCATGGGCCGGGGCACGGGTTACCAGGGCTGCGCGCGTGGCGGTGCGATTGCACTCCGGTGGGGCATGCGCATCATTCCACAAGACCTCCGCTATGCCCTACGCATGCTCCTGAAGCGCCCCGGGTTCACCGCCATCGCCATCTTCACGCTGACCTTGGGAATCGGCGTCAACGTCGCCGTTTTCGCAATCGTCAGCAGGGTAGTGCTGGCGCCACTCGATTATCCGCAGGCGGAGAGGTTGGTCAAAATCAGCGGCCTCGGAAGGGCGGCGGGTGGCCGCGCGGCCAATCTCTCTCGCCTCGACTTCCGCGATACCGAACGAGCCAATCGAACTTTCGAAAGCCTCGGAGCGTTCAGTGCCGGCATCGGCGCCGTCACCATCACCGCTTTCGGCGAAGCCGAGCGTGTGAAGGCGCGATGGCCGCACCCAATCCGTCATGCACCATCATCATGCGCGCTTTGTGCAACCGGATCGACTTGACATATTGCAGAGGAGAAGTCGCTGTAACCGCTTTGAAGGTGTGATGAAACGCAGAGACGCTCATCCCGCTCTCTTCGGCCAGCCGGGTTACTTCCAGCGGCTCGGCGTACTTCACGTGGATTTGCTGCAGCGTCGTAAAGATCTGCGCCATCTGGCTGCTGCGCGCCAGCAACTCCAAGAGAGCATCGCCGCGCGCACCGCACAACACGCGATAGGTGATCTCGCGAATAATTGCGGGCCCGAGAACTTTGGCGTCGACCGGCGAACGCATGCATTTCAACAGTCGAACGGCCGCGCCCAGCATCTCCGGGTCGAGAGGCGTGGCGCACATGCTATTCAAAGCATCGTCACTGGCCTGTTTTCGGCGCACGTCGAATTTCAGTGCCAGCTCGCTCAGCGTGCTCATTTCGATGTGAATCGAAACGCCCAGCAAAGGCTGATCGTCGACGGTCTCGGTTTCGCATTCAAAGGGAAGCGGGACCGTCAGCACCAGGTAATTATTGGCATCGTAGACGATGCACTTGTCGCCCACGTAGCCTTTCTTGCGGCCACTCGCCACAATCACGATACTGGGATCGTAAAGCACCGGCGTTCGCGGATAGCAGCGATCGGCACGAGTGAGCTTCACGCCCTCCAGGATCGAAGGCCGCATGCCTTCGCCCTGAGTCAATTCCAGGAGCAGCGCCACCATCTCCTGCCGCTGATCCGCAATCGCCATTTGTGGATTCGCAGAGCTCACAGTCCTATTGTATGGAAGCACGCAAACGAGAATCAATCCTCCGCATGATTGCAGGAATAGGCAAGCATCTCGCAGGTTTCGATATGGAGAGTTCGGCCGATTCGGAGTCTCATAAAGAGAGAGGAAAATCTGAAAAATGCTTGCAAGCACGCAATCTTTGTCAGCATCTCCATCCGTGAAGGCCACCAAAACCTGGGCGGCCCAGAGCGCGAAAACGGCCCTGGGACCTTACTCGATTCACCGGCGCGAGCCGCTGCCCGGCGACGTCGTCATTGACATTCTGTACTGCGGAGTCTGTCACTCCGATCTCCACATGGCTCGAAACGAGTGGGGTATGACTGTTTATCCCGTCGTGCCCGGCCATGAGATCGTGGGCCGGGTCTCGCGTGTCGGGAAAGAGGTCACCGGTTTCCGGGTCGGCGACCTGGCGGCAGTTGGCTGTATGGTGGATTCGTGCCGCGCCTGCCCAAGTTGTCTGCGCGGGCTGGAGCAGTACTGTGAAAAGTTTCCGACCCTTACCTACAGCAGCGAAGACAAGCACCTGGGTGGCATGACGTATGGAGGGTACTCGGAGAACATCGTGGTGGACCAGGCATTCGTGCTCAAGGTCTCCGATAAATTGAACCCCGCGGCGGCGGCTCCCCTGCTGTGCGCTGGAATCACGACGTACTCGCCGCTGCATCACTGGGAAGTCGGGCCGGGGCAGAAGGTGGGAATCGTCGGGCTCGGCGGACTCGGTCATATGGGAGTGAAATTCGCGCATGCGCTGGGCGCGCACGTGGTGTTGTTTACCACTTCGCTTGGCAAGGTTGAGGACGGGTTGCGCCTGGGTGCGGACGAGGTGGTGATTTCCAAAGACGCCAACCAGATGCAGAAGCACGCCAGCAGTATCAATTTCATTCTGGATGCGGTCTCGGCGGATCACGACATTAACGCCTATCTCAAGCTCTTAAAGCTCGATGGGACGCTTGTCCTGGTGGGTGCGCCGGAGAAGCCATTGCCGATTTCGGCGATGAACCTGATCATGCCTCGCCGGAGTTTCGCTGGATCGGGGATTGGAGGAATCCGGGAAACTCAAGAGATGCTCGATTTTTGTGCCGCTCACCAGATTACGAGCGACGTCGAAATGATCGGGATTCAGCAGATCAACGAAGCGTACGATCGCCTCCTGAAGAGCGACGTAAAATATCGTTTCGTGATTGATATGGCGTCGCTGAGATCCTAAACGAACTCAGGAAGGAGAGATGCATGGAGAAGCGAAAATTGGGATCGCAGGGAGCCGTCGTCTCGATGATGGGGCTCGGCTGTATGGGAATGAGCGAATTCTACGGCGAACGGAATGACGTAGAGTCCGCCGCGACGATTTTGCGCGCGCTGGAATTGGGAATCAACTTCCTCGATACCGCGGATGCTTACGGCATCGGCGATAACGAAGAACTGGTGGGCAAAACTATCCGCGGCAAACGAGGCGAATTCTTCATCGCCACGAAATTCGCGAATGTCCGAAAGAAGGACGACCCGGGGTATTGGCGGATCAGCGGCAAGCCGGAATACGTGAAGTCCGCGTGTGACGCCTCTTTAAAGCGATTGGGTGTAGATCACATCGATCTCTACTACCAGCACAGGGTGGACCCAGACACGCCGATCGAAGACACCGTCGGCGCAATGGCGGACCTGGTGAAGGCCGGAAAAGTAAAGTATCTGGGCCTTTCGGAAGCCTCGCCTGCCACCATTCGCCGCGCGCACAAGGTGCATCCGATCACGGCGCTGCAGACGGAGTACTCGCTGTGGGAGCGGCATGTGGAAGCGGAGATCCTGCCGGCCGTGCGCGAACTTGGTATCGGGTTCGTGCCCTACAGCCCCCTGGGACGCGGGTTCCTGACAGGAGCGATCAAGAAGCCAGGTGATTTCGGTCCGAACGATTTCCGCACGCAACGGTATCCTCGGATGACTGGCGACGCATTCGATAAGAACCAGGTGCTGGTGGATCGGGTGCGGGCCATCGCGGAGCGGCGCGGCGTGAAGGCGGGGCAACTGGCTCTGGCATGGGTGCTTTCGAAGGGCAGCGATATCGTCCCAATTCCGGGAACCAAACGGCGAACCTATCTGGAAGAAAACGCATCTGCTGCGGAGATCAAGTTGACTCCTGCCGAAGTGGCCGAGTTGGAGTCGGCAGTTCCTTTGGATGAGGTGGCAGGCGAGCGCTACACTCCGGCGAGCTTGCAGACTATCGATAAGTGACGTGGGTGGCGGGTACGCTTTGGGCGCTCCAAAGCATGCCCGCCTCCGGCTAGCGGACCATAATCGAGGAAATCCGGTCATTCCAGGTGTGCCCGTCGCGGAACTTTTGCGTGCGCAGGTCACTGATGCTCGAGCGGAATTCCTGGCTGCCGCCCTTGAACGCCCGATCGTTGTACACCATCACGCGCGCATTCCCGAACAATTGAATGGAGGTAATGTTGTCTCCGAAATCTCCGGGAAGGCTGTCCAGTTTGTCGCCGCGAGATACGCAGAAGCGATCGCCCTGGAAATTAGTGTCCTTGAAGAAACAGGCGCCGGCGCGCGGAAATGGTCGTTTGTTCCAGGTACTGTCCCATCGTGGATGGTCCCGATAGTTCCACGGATCCTGTGCCGTTGCCACGAATGCAATCGACAGCAAACTACAGACCGACAGAATACGCTTCATTCTCGAATCCTCCTTGAATCGCCGTTGGCCCTCGTTTGGACCCTCACCGTTTTCTTCTCGCCATCACATCAAAGAGGCCCGCCGGTGCGCAATCGGCGAATGTCGTGAAACGCACGAGCCGGGCGTTACGGTTTGTCATACTGGAAGGTCTCGAGAACCCAAGTGAAGATCTACCGGCGCGATTTTCTCAACAACGTCCTGTTGGGCGCGGGGGCCGCCCTCTTGAAGATGCCCGCCCCGGCCTCTGCGCAAAGGGCGTCCGGACGCGATACGTTCACCGGCTATGGCGGTGTGGGGGATTATGCCGCCTCGAACGGCGATCCCTGGCCGGTAGTCAGCGCCGGACACAAGTTCGCCAAGGGAAGCGGCACGCCGCAGCCCACTGAAATCCACGACACGGGTGAAACGTTCGACTTGTTGATTGTGGGCGGTGGTCTCAGCGGCCTGGGCTCGGCGTTTTATTTCGCCAAGGCCACGGGCGGCAGCAAGCATTGCCTGATTCTGGAGAACCATCCGATTTTCGGTGGCCATTGCAAGCAGAATGAATTTCTGGTCAATGGCCGCCGCCTGATCGGCCCACAGGCGTCCAACGACTTCGCGGTTCCCCGTGAAGGCTCGCACAATCAGATGGACGAGCTCTTCACCGAGCTTGGTCTTCCTCGCGAATATGCATGGGCTTCGTGGGACCCATCCCTCAAGCCGCTGCGGATTCCTCGCGACAACTACTCCCATATGGATGGCATTAACGATACCCAGGTGGATGTCGGCTACTTCTTCGGCCGCCAGCCTGGTGGCTCGAAGCCCTTATGGTTGCGCAATATTTTCGCCAACAAGCTGGAGGGCACTCCCTTCTCGAAGGAAGTGCGAGGCGATCTTCTGAAATGGCGCGCCACCACTGGCGGATCCGAAACGGTGCGGCGCCATCTCGATGCCATCACCTACCAACAATATCTGGAAGGCGAATTGGGATTGCGCCCGGAAGTGACGAAATTCGTCGAGCCGGTGATCGGATTGATCTGCGGAGCCAGCCCCGACGCGGTGTGCGCGCGAGCGGGCCACAACCTGGTGATTCCTGCTGCCTCCGCGCCCGGCATCTCGTTTCCTGGAGGCAACACCACCTTTGCGCGTCATCTGATGCGCTGGCTCATTCCCGATGCGATCCCAGGCGAGTTGAGCTTTGCCAACGTGCTCAATACGGCGGTGAACTTCGACGCGCTCGATCGGTCAGGATCGGCCACGCGGGTGCGTTTGGGCGCGACGGTGACGCGCGTGGAGCATACGAATTCCGGTGTCGCCGTTACGTACGAAAAGGATGGGAAGCTCTGGCGGACGCGTGGCCGCAAGGTTGTGATGGCATCCCCGGGTTGGCTGAATCGGCACATTCTGGCGGATTTACCCGGGGACCTGCGCGAGGCCTACGACGAATTCCATTACGGGCCCGCGATGAGCGTGAACGTCGCGCTCACGAATTGGCGATTCCTATATCGATTGGAGGCGCCCGCAGTCCGGTATTTCAACGAAGGCTTCGGTTGGTCGTGCAATATTCGATGCCCGATGATGGCGGGATCCTTTCGCCCCGTGCTGCATCCGGACGAGCCCGTGGTGCTGACCTTCTACACGGGGTTGTATGCCCCAGGCCATTCCGTCGCGGAGCAGGGAGAACTGGGCCGCAAACGGCTGCTCGAAACCACCTACGCCGATTACGAGAAGCAGATCGTCAGGCAAATGACGATTCTGTTTCAGGACGCCGGATTCCGGGCTTCCCGGGACATCGCGGGCGTCGTGCTGAACCGGTGGGGGCACGCCCGGGTACTGCAGCCGCCGGGTTTCTACTACGGCCGCGACGGTAAGGCATCGCCGAGGGAAATTGTACAGAGAGGATATGGGCAGATCGTGATTGCGCACTCCGAATTGAACGGCCATCAGAGTGCTGCCGGCGCGCTGCAGCAAGCCAAGCGCGCGGCCGAAGACGTGCTTCGATCAGGCGCTTGATAAAGCGGCGTGGCGCAAACACCCTGTTTGCCGCGTCGACACTCCTGTCGACGCTTTTCGTCTGTCCGCTCATTCTGGCGAAATGAACCCACATTTCGCTTACGAGCCCCGCGCGTTACCAAGCGATCTGGCGATATGTCGGCGAACTTCTGAAACCACGTACTTAAGGTACGTGCGAAAAGCGTCGAGAAGAATCTCGACGCTCCAAAGAGGAATCTTTGCGCCGCGGGTGCCATGATACAATCGTCGAATCGCCTCACATGGAACGCGCCAGCAAGCTCATCCGCAGCCTGAGACTGCCTCGCGATACCTTCAGCCCCGCGGAGATCGTCTGCGCCGCATGGCCCGCGGCGGTGGGTAAGAAGATCGCATCTCACACGCGCGCCGCGCACATGGTGCGTACTCGACTTGTGATCGAAGTCGAAGACCGCCTCTGGCAGCGCCAATTGTTTGCCCTCACTTCTCACATTCTGCGGAATTTCGAAAAAAGCCTGGGGCCCGGACTTGTCGAGGATCTCGAATTTCGCATCGTGCCGCGACGCCGTGAACCGCAACGCGCTGAAACCAGCGTCCCGGACCTCTTCGATGAGGCCGAGAGTATCGATGATCCGGTACTGCGCGGCATCTATCGTTCCTCTCGCAATAAGGCGCTCGCGTGAAGATTACGGAAAAGGAAGTCCGCTACGTCGCCGGACTGTCGAACTTGAACCTCACCGATGCGGAGGTCGCGCGATTCCAGTCGGATCTCGATGGCATCCTGGAGCATATGGATCGCCTCAATGAGATCGACGCCAGCGGAGTCGAACCGATGGCGCAGGTGCTCTTCGAGGCGGAGGAAACTGCCACATTGCGCGCCGATATTCCGGTGCCGCCGCTGGGGAATGAGGCCGCCGTGCGCAATGCACCGCAAGCAGGCGCCGGCTACTTCAAGGTTCCGAGGGTAATCGAACGGTGACGATCGATTCGGTGCGCGATGCACTGCTTTCGCGAAAGGTGAGCGCGGTAGAACTGACGTCCGAGGCATTGAAACAGGCCGAGATGGAGAATCCGCGGACCAATGCTTATCTGCACTTTGCTCCGGAGCGGGCACTTGCGGCGGCGCGGCGGGTGGACGAGCAAATGGTCCGCGGCGAAGAGCTTGGTCCGCTGGCCGGCGTGCCGATCGCGGTGAAGGACGTCATTGTCACCAAGGGACTCAAGACGACGTGCGGCTCGCGCTTACTGGCGAATTACATTCCGCCTTATGACGCGACGGCTGTGGTGCGGCTCGAAGAGGCCGGCGGCATCCTGATCGGGAAGACCAACTGTGACGAGTTCGCGATGGGCTCGTCGAACGAGAATTCCGCCTTCGGGCCCGTACGCAATCCAATCGACTTGGAGCGGGTACCGGGCGGCACCAGCGGCGGTTCGGCCGCCGCAGTGGCGCAAGGCACCGCAGTGGTGGCGCTGGGCTCCGATACCGGCGGGTCCATCCGCCAGCCGGCGTCGTTTTGCGGAGTGGTCGGGGTCTGCCCCACCTATGGACGCGTCTCGCGATACGGGCTCACCGCGCACGCCAGCTCGCTCGATCATATTGGTCCACTAGCGAACACAGTGAAGGATGCGGCGACGCTGCTACGAGTGATCGCAGGCCACGACCCGTGCGACTCCACGTCTGCCGCCGCGCCCGTGCCGGATTATTCCGTGCGCCTGGATGGTGTCGTAAATGGCTTGAAGCTTGGGCTGCCTCGCGAGTATCTAAAAGATTTGACGAGCGAGACCGGCGATCTCATTGCAAAGGGCGTGGAGGCGTTCCGGCGATTGGGGTGTGAAGTGCGCGAGATCAGTTTGCCCGCGACCGACTACGCCATTGCGTGCTACTACATCATTTCCACGGCTGAGGCCAGCTCGAACCTGGCGCGCTTCGACGGGGTGCGCTACACCGTACGTTCGAACGGCTCGGAAACCCTATCGGATATGTATCGGAACACCCGTGGCGAGGGCTTCGGAGCGGAGTGCAAGCGCCGGATCATGCTGGGCACGTACGTGTTAAGCCACGGTTACTACGATGCTTACTACGTGAAGGCACAGAAGGTGCGTTCGCTGGTGGCTCGTGATTTTGCGAACGCGTTTCAAGAGGTGGATGCAATTGTGGCGCCGGTTTCGCCCTTCCCGGCCTTTAAACTGGGAGAGAAGGTAAACGACCCCATCGCGATGTACCTCTCGGACATCTATACCATTACCGGGAGTTTGGCGGGCATTCCGTGCATGAGCGTTCCGTGCGGAAAGACCGCCGCCGGGCTGCCGGTGGGGATGCAGATTATGGCCCGGCATTTCGACGAGACGACGATGTTCCGTCTCGCCGACGCCTTTGAGCGAACACGTTTCGAGGGATAGGGAACGTCCCTTCCTACATGCAGGATGGCGGGCCTTCCCCCGCCGCAACGAGGAGACTAAGGAGAATCGATATGCCATTCACATTACCGCCGTTGCCTTATGCCAGCGATGCACTCGAGCCGCACATCGACAAGATGACGATGGAGATCCATCATGGCAAACACCACAACGCATACGTCACCAACCTGAACAAGGCGTTGGAATCGGCCCCCGACCTGGCCGGCAAAAGCGTAGAGGAGTTGTTGGCCAACAACTGCGCGATTGTTCCGGAGAGCATCCGTACCGCGGTTAGGAACAACGGTGGCGGTCACATCAACCACTCGATGTTCTGGAAGATCATGAAGGGCGGCGGTGGCGGAGCGCCGGTCGGGAACGTGGCGCAGGCCATCATCGGAACCTTCGGCAGCTTCGACAGTTTCAAGGAAAAATTCAATGCCGCGGGAGCTGGGCGTTTTGGTTCGGGATGGGCTTGGCTGGTTAAGTCTGGTGGTAAGATCGATATCTACTCCACCGCGAATCAAGACAGCCCTCTGATGGAAGGGAAGTCTCCGGTGATGGGCCTGGATGTCTGGGAGCACGCATACTACCTGAAGTACCAAAATCGCAGGCCGGATTACATGGCGGCCTGGTGGAATGTAGTGAACTGGGAAGAAATCGAAAACCGGTTCAATTCTTAAGGTCAGCATTGGTCGGGCATGCTTTAGCTTGCCAATGCGTTTCAAAAACGTGAATTGGCCAAGCTAAAGCGTGGCCCCACCATATTCTTATGCGCACTTACGATCTCATCGTTATCGGTTCGGGTCCGGCGGGTCAGCGTGCGGCCATTCAGGCCGCCAAGATGGGGCGGCGCGTGGCCGTGATTGAACAGCGCGAGATCGTCGGCGGCGCTTGTATCAATACCGGAACTATTCCCAGTAAGACGATGCGTGAGGCCGTATTGCACCTGTCGGGTTTCCAATTTCAGGGAATCTACGGCATCAACTACCACGTCAAAGAAAAGATCAGCATGGCGGACCTGGGTTTCCGCGTGCAACAGGTAATCAAGACCGAAGCCGACGTCACTCAGGCGCAGTTGGCGCGTAACGGCGTCGATGTGATCATCGGCCGCGGCAGTTTCCTGGATGCGACGCACGTGCGGGTGGAGAATTCGAGCGGGCAGGCCGATTTCGAAGCTCCTGTCACGATTATCGCTACGGGGACAAAGCCTGCTACCTCCAAGGCGGTGCCGCTCAACGGCCGCACGATCATGAACAGCGACCAGATCCTCGCCATGCCGACGATTCCGCGAACTCTGATCGTAGTGGGCGGCGGTGTGATCGGCGTGGAATACGCGTGCATGTTCGCGATCCTGGGCGTGCGCGTGATCCTGGTGGAGAAACGACCCCGCCTGCTGGAATTCGCAGACGCTGAGATCATCGAGGCACTCTCCTACCATCTGCGCGATCATCGCGTCACCCTGCGCCTGAATGAAGGCGTCGCCAGCGTGGAAGAGATGCCCGATGGCGCCGTGGTAGCGAACCTCGAGAGCAAGAAGCGCGTCGTGGGTGATGCTCTGCTTTACGCCGTGGGCCGCCAGGGCAATGTAGACGAGCTCAATCTGGAAGCGGCTGGCCTGTCGGCTGACAATCGCGGACGCATCTCGGTGGACGCAGATTACCACACCAAGGTACCCAATATTTATGCTGTCGGCGATGTGATCGGATTTCCGAGCCTGGCTTCGGTTTCGATGGAACAGGGACGCATCGCGGCGGCGAATGCGTGCGGTATCAAGATTCAGTCGAATCCTGCGACTTATCCCTACGGCATCTACACGATTCCCGAGATCTCGTTCACCGGCCAGACTGAGGAGCAGTTGACCGAAGCCGACGTGCCGTACGAGGTGGGCGTATCGTACTATCGCGAGACCGCTCGTGGCCAGATTCGCGGCGACACCACGGGACGTCTCAAGATCATTTTCCACAGGGAAACGCGCGAGATCCTCGGCGTGCACATCATCGGAGAGGGTGCATCGGAGTTACTGCACATCGGGCAGGCGGTAATGATCCTGAAGGGCAAGATCGATTACTTCGTGGAAACGGTGTTCAACTATCCCACTTTGGCCGAATGTTACAAACAGGCGGCATTCAACGGGGTCAACAAGCTGTTGCGGTTTTAGGGAGGCTTCGAGATGGGGCGCAGCATCGGCATAATAGCAACACGCTACATCTGGGTGGGAATCGTCGACGGCAATAAGCTCGGTACGGTTCGGATGTACCCCGAGCCGGGAGAGGGCGAGATCGACCTCAAGTCTCTTCCGTCGGAGGAGATCATCGCGCGAATTCTGGAGCAGGTGGAATTGCTCCATGAAGGCGAGCCGGTGGAATCGGTAGGCGCGGGGTTCCCTGGAATTATCCGCAATGGAGTGGTGGACGATTCGCCGAACCTGGCGCAGTTGAAGGGGTTGAACATTCGAGAGCGCCTCTGTTCGGCGCTTAAGTCCGCGGGGATCGACGCGCCCGTCACGGTGATGAACGACGCGGACGCGCTTGCGGCCGGAATCGCAGCCACTCACGGCGTACTCGAGAAACTGATTCGCGTTTGGTATTTGGGCGATGGCATCGGGTTTGGCCGATATCCTTCCAACGACAGCGTGTGCGAGGGCGGTCATATGGTGGTGACGCTGGATCCCAAGGAACACTTCTGCGGGTGCGGGGGCATCGGCCATCTCGAAGGGATCATGGGCAATCGCGCGATGCGGCTGCGCTTCCTCGATATGGAACCTGAGGAAGTGTTCAGCCTGGCGCGGCAGGGCGACCAGCGCGCGCTCGATTTCGTGAAGCGATGGCATCGGGCGCTCGCCGCGGCGACCGCTACTCATGTCCACCTGGATGGTCCTGGACGGTTTTATCTGGCAGGTCCGAACACCGATTTCGTGGATTTGAACATGTTGAACCGGTACCTGCAATACATGGTCAAGATGAGTCCGCTGCAGGGGACGTTTTTCGAGATCGTTGCGACCTCGCACGATCTGGCACTGATCGGTGCGGCGGTAAGCAGCCGCGGGAAATAATGCGGGGCGTCGCGTAGCCTGTCCCCAGAATTAAGCCACGATTAGCAGCGACCAGTTATCTTTGTGGCGGACCTCGCGTGCCGGGGGAAGCGCTTTCTGCACTTCGTTCACTTCGTGAGCCTCGAATCCGCTGGCCAGGAGGACGCCCTCAGGCCTGAGTACCCGCATGAAATCGGGCGCCAGTTTCACGATAGCGCCTGGGCTGATGTTCGCTACCACCAAATCCATCGAGCGATCGGCCACGGCATCCACGGATCCGACAAAGACGCCGCCGCCAATCTCGACGGCGACCGGATCGATATCGCACGGATACACGGCGCCTGCGCCGAGGAGGCGGGCGACCTCTGCCAGAATGCCCGAACCGGTGCCGACGTCGAGTACCGTCATTCCGGGCTTGCGGAATTCCTCGAGAGCCTCAATACAGAGTTGGGTGGTGGGATGGACTCCGGTGCCAAATGCCATTCCCGGATTCACGGGAATGCGGAAGCGGCCCGGAGGCGCGGGATCGTCGCGCCAGGCGGGCACGAGGTAAAATCGCTTTCCCACCTCCATCGGCTGCAGAAGATCGCGCGCCGACTGCACCCAATCGCGCTGCTCCTCGCGCCGGAAGCCCGCACCTGGAAACAGGCGCAGCAGCGCCTCACGGTCGGCGCTATCTTCGAAAAACGCGCGCAGATTCCTGGGACTCAGCTCGACGATGCCGGCCACGTCGTGCTCCCACAACTCCGCGATGAGCAGTTCTCGATCCTCGGGATCGCAATCGATTTCCAGAGAGAACATAGCGGCTCTTACTGACGATCCATTCCCGCCCATAGATTGAGCGTATTCAGTTCCGCGTGGCCGCAGGACTTGAGGTAGAGAAATAGCTGCATCCGGTATGCGGCAAAGTGGCATAGGACCAGGCTGACGAGCCACGATCCGCGGCTACCCTGGTTGCCGAACACTTCCATTTGCAGTAGCAGGTCCTCGTCGGTCAGCGGTTCGAGCAGATTCGAGAATAATGGGGACTGTGCGCCGATCGCAGCTTTGATCTCCTCGAGTCCTCTCTGCCTGGCAGCTGCCTCTTCGATGCCCCACTCGTTGCGCCAGGCGTCCAGGTCCAACTTGCCGGACACAATGGTACGGAGATGGATCGGCGCAAAAATCGTGAGGTATTGCAGGAGTTCCAGGACGCTGCGCTGCTGCGGTGTCGGTCGATACTCGAGGTCTGGAGGATTCACCTTGGAGATCAGGTGCAACAGAATGCGCACTTCCTGTTGGAGCTTGTCGATCAGTTCTGCTTTCGTGAGTACCATGTTTAATCGGCGACGTCCTTAATTGATTATGCGGCCTGGGAGGGGCGAAAAACTGGCGCGAGCGCAATCGATTTGCCGTTCTCCTGATTCGCTTGTTAGAATTAAGACTGGCCTCACGGTGGGTGTAGCTCAGCTGGTAGAGCGCTGGATTGTGGTTCCAGTGGCCGAGGGTTCAAATCCCTCCACCCACCCCAAATCCTAATTCCCATTCTTGAATAGTTTAGGCATTGGTTGATTCCGCGTACGCGACTCGTGTACGAGTGACCTGTCGAAGGCCGATCGGGTTTTTTCAACGTGCGCTTGGCGCGCACTTCGGCACGGCGCGGACCGAATTGCTGATGGCCGCATTGTGCGCTCGCAGAATAGCAGCCTCGACCCAGGCGGCCGCGGCTGCCTCGGCGCGGATCGAGGACAGATGACTATTAAAAAAGCAGTCGAAGATCGAATTATCGATAGACATAAGAAACGCCGCAAAGAGTCCCGCGCCACCACTCGCAAGCACACAACCTTCGCCGACCATTACAAGAAACGTCGAGATACCACGGTCGGAGCTGATACTCGCAAGGACAAGATCTCCAACTTCACGACCTTGACGCCCCGTCCCCGCGCGCACCCAGAATGTGAGGAGGGCAGCGGAAACGTGTTCGCCGACATGGGAATGCCAAATCCAGAAGAGGCTCTAGCAAAAGCTGCGATCGCGCACCAGATCAATCTCATATTGTCCAAGCGAAAGTTAAACCAGGCTCGCGCCGGCTCCCTCCTCGGGATTTCACAGCCCAGGGTATCGGATCTTGCCCGCGGTCGGCTGATGAAGTTTTCGCTCGAGAAACTTCTAAGTTTTGCCAAACTACTCGGAAATGATGTTGAGATCCGGATTTCGGCTACGAAGCAAGAGCCTCATTTGACCGTTGCCGCGATTGGATGAGGTTCACCGCGTGCCGATCCATGGCATTTCGCTTTTCCGGCAGTAGGGACCGATCAGAGCCAGAGCGAATCCGATTCCTGCCCAAGCCCGGAACTGCGCCAGAGGGCAGCCCCGAACAATCCCCGCCACCCAACAGGAAGGGTCCAAAAACCTGAGTGGGGAAACCTTTGTGAGATGCGCGCGGTCCTACTGAGCCGCTTGGTCATCAGGTCCGCCTCGTCGAGCGACGGTGCGCCGCCCGGCCGGCGGAGCCGCTCCAACCCGGCGCGCGCCGCCGAGAGTTCGTCTTGTCCCTCCGGAATTTCCGCAGACGTTCTGGGATATACCGGAATCGCGACAATCGATCTGTCGATTAGCAATAACCGATCGATCACGCGGACAGGACGCCTGTTATCCCTTTCCATGGGCGGCGGTGATTCAAAACGCTGCTGAGGCGCCGTCGATACACGCCGTTCCTCCCCAAATTTTGACAATCGTCCTTTGGAAATCGTCTCTTCGCCCCAAGAGAAGAAGGACCTTGCGGCCTACCAGATGTTGGGAACCAGCCGAAAGCGGGTCTGCAAGCAGTATTCCGCATAGCCGGTCAGCTCCTGCCGAAGAACCCGCTCTTCGTTGAGAAGGCGTAAGACGAACGCGGGAATCATCAGGAGGGCGGGCGCAAATGCAAAGTAAGAGCCGAGCGCCAATGGAGTGGCGACAGCCGTCACAACAATGGCGGAATACATCGGGTGCCGAACAATCCGATACGGTCCAGTGGAGATGACCTTCTGGCCGGCCTCAACCTGAACGACGGTAGCGGCGAAGCTATTGAATTTCAATACTTGAAAGATCAGGACCCAGGAGGAGACCAGAATTACCTGCGAGAGCAGCGTCAACCATACCGGGACACCGCCTAAGTACGCCGCTGACCAGCCAAAGCGATAGTCCAGACCCGGCACGACGAAAGTGAGGAACCAGAGCGGCATCCATATGAGCTTGAGTAGCTTCTGCTCAGGTCGCTCTTCCTTGTTTAGTAACCTGCGTTCGAGTAACCGGGGATCACGCCGGTAGAAATAGACCCCAGTCAGAACATTGAACAGGATTGATAACCCTAAAACTGGCCAAGCTTGCCAGAACCGGAATGAGCCCGCGGGAAGAAACAGCACTGCGGCAAGGAAAGTCAGGAGCAACACCAACCGGATGACCAGCCTCGTTTTGAGATTCATTCGCGCTTTTATTCCTAGCGGCAGAAGGCGTGATGGGAAACGCGGGCCGATTCGCCTCCCAAACCGGTACTAGTGTATCGAATTTTTGACCTGGAATCAGTAGCTTACGAGGTAAAGCGGGTACCTTTTTCTGAAGTTTGCGCATCTTCCCGAGAGAATCGGTGTCTGCTGAGACTTGCGTTGGTTTGCTTGGGTGGAGCAGGCTTTTTCGCCTGCCGTTTGGGGAAGGGCAACGGGCTTCTAGCGCTGAAGCCCTCCCTCTACTCACCCCATCATAGGCAGGTCCCCTCATCGTTGGAACTCGTAGTAAAGCTGTCGGTGTCAGCTTGATTTCTTCGCTGGGTCAGGTTCGAGACCTTCCACCGGCTGGTGAAATCGATGTCTTCTGCACTCGCCAGGTTTTCATCGACGCCGCCGATGAGTTCAGCATCCCGCCGATTAGCACCAGAGCATCCCACAGGAAAGTCGGCAATCCGCGCCGGTCAATCGCGACCAGCGCGCGCCCTCGGGGGCATCCTGCTGTTCGCGTCAATTATGGAGAATTTGGGCCAGTCGTTCACTCGCATTTCGCGGGTAAGGACGGCCGCGCCGAGAACTGCTTCGCGACGCCCGAATCGCAGGCGCCGCGAAAGCGTCGAGAAGAGTCTCGACGCGGCAAAGAAGAGTCTTTGCGCCACGGGTGCCGCGCGAAGGCCAATCAGTCAGTTGCTTCCTACGGAGTTTGTAGCGTGACAGATGCGGTCCCAGATTTCTGACGTGCGGCTTCATACGCGTTCCAGTGGACCATGTCGGGCAGGGACGCGATCGTTACGCCTTCGCGGCGGTCGTCAAGCTGCCGGCCGCGCCACTAGTATCAGATCGTATCCGCGGCGTCACAGCCGTGCCTCTCGAGTTGGTTTTCGCTGAGGTCGCCGGCTGTCGAGTCGCCCCGTCGACGCCCCTTCCGGCAATTGCCGATTTCTGTTTCTGCACGCACCAGTAGTTTCATTACCTTAGCGACGGCCCCCGCATTGCACTTGTCAGGCTGCACGGCGGGCAAATAAGCCCGGCCAGAAGGAGCGGGATGAGATCGAGTGAAACGGATGCGAGGCCGAAGACCATGATTGTGACGGGCGCATCGAAAGGGATCGGAGCCGGCGTCGCGAAAGCATTTATCGGACGCGGCTACAAGGTGGTCGCCAATTCGCTCAATATCACCAAGTCGGAATTCGAGACAACCGACAGGCTGGCTCTGGTCGAAGGAGACGTCGGCGAGCCTTCGACGGCAACGAAGATTGCCACGATGGCGATGAGCAAGTTCGGCTCGATCGACGGTGTGGTCAACAATGCCGGGATCTTCTTTACGAAGCCGTTTACGGATTACACACCCGATGATTTCAAGCTGCTCTCTGCCACCAATCTGCAGGGCTACATCTACATCACCCAACTCGCAGTGAAGCAAATGCTGGCACAGAAAACCGGCGGGAGCGTCACATGCATTACGAGCGCGATGGTGGATCATCCGATCGCCGGAGTTAAGGCGTCCATACCGATGATCACCAAGGGCGGCCTGGAGGCGATCACGCGAAGCCTTGCGATGGAGTATGCGCTGGAAGGCATCCGGTTCAATGCCGTCGCTCCGGGAGTCGTCAATACTCCCATGCATGTGAATGACTCCCAGGAATTCTTGAAGGCGCTCTCGCCGATGGGAGCGGTTTCGGATGTTGACGACATCGTGCAGGCAATCATTTATCTGACGGAGGCGCGCCATGTGACGGGCGAAGTTCTGCATGTGGACGCCGGAGCGCACAACGGCAAGTGGTGATGAGCGCTCGGCAGAATGGTTTCAAAAAGGAACTCAATCATGATTCTCGAAACGGTACGATACCTGAATTTCAGCCGGTTGCCGCGGCCCTTTGCGCCTTCAGTGGCCGCCGCGGTTGTTAGCGTTCTATTGTCCGCGGCCCCGAGCTACGCTCAGGATTTGCGGGCGGGTGATTCATCTGCCGCGAACTCCCACACGGTGAAGGTAAGCGGAACCGCCGGCGATGCATCGATTCGCCCGTTTCACGTCAACGTTCCGCAAGCCGTGCTGGCGGACCTTCGTCGACGGATCGCCGCGACCAAGTGGCCTGAGCGGGAACCGGTCAGTGACGCGACGCAAGGCGTCCAGCTTGCCACCATGCAGAAGCTCGCGCGCTATTGGGCGACCGATTACGATTGGCGAAAGGTGGAGGCGAGGCTGAACGCCCTGCCGCAATTCGTCACCACGATCGATGGGCTCGACATCCATTTCATTCACGTCCGTTCGAAACATGCGAACGCTTTACCGGTTATCGTTACGCACGGTTGGCCCGGATCGATCATCGAGCAACTGAAGATCATCGGCCCGCTCACCGATCCCACCGCCCACGGTGGAAAGGCGGCGGACGCTTTTGATGTAGTGATCCCTTCGCTGCCGGGCTATGGGTTTTCAGGAAAGCCGGCCGCGACCGGCTGGGACCCCATCCGCATCGCACGCGCCTGGACCATACTGATGAAGCGCCTCGGATACACGCGATTTGTGGCCCAAGGTGGTGATTGGGGAAATGCTGTTACGGAGCAGATGGCTCTGCAGGCGCCTCCGGAATTGATCGGCATCCACACCAATATGCCTGCCACCCTCCCTGCCAACATCGCGAGGGCTCTCCAATTCGGCGAACCCGCGCCGTCCGGCCTCTCAGCCGAGGAGAAGGGCGCGTGGGATCAGCTCGACTCTTTCTATAAGCACGGCTTGGGCTACGCCCAGGAGATGGCGAACCGCCCTCAGACACTGTACGGGATTGCCGATTCACCTGTCGGTCTGGCTGCCTGGATGCTCGACCACGACGCGCGCAGTCAGGCGCTCATCGCACGCGTTTTTGACGGTCAGTCGGAAGGCTTGACGCGCGACGACATACTCGACAACATCACGCTCTATTGGTTGACGAATACGGCGGTCTCGTCGGCTCGTCTCTATTGGGAAAGCAAGCTTGCCTTTTTCGATCCGAAAGGGGTCCCGATACCGGCTGCAGTCAGCGTGTTTCCCGATGAGATCTACGCAGCCCCGAGAAGTTGGACAGAGAAAGCCTATCCCAAACTGATTTACTATAACCGGCTCCCCAGGGGCGGGCACTTCGCCGCTTGGGAACAGCCGCAACTCTTCAGCGAAGAGATGCGGGCGGCATTCCGGCCGCTGCGCTAATCCATTCAACGGAGAATGCATGAACACTACTTTGAAAGAGCAAACCGTGAACAGCGAAGCCGCTCGGCCATCCACCGCCGAGCAGAGATTGAAAGAACTGGGGATCAAGCTCCCGGTGCCACCTGAGCCGTTCGGCACCTATGCGGAAGCCGTGCAAACCGGCAATCTGCTATTTCTGAGCGGAATGCTTCCCACCGAAGGCCGCGTCGCGAGATTTGTTGGTCGCGTGGGCGCGGAGCTGGATGCGGAAGCAGGCAGGAAGGCGGCGTACCTCGCGGCGCTGAACGCTCTCGCCGTCGCGCGGCATCATTTAGGATCGCTCGACAAGGTGGGGCGCGTCGTGCGGCTCGGCGCACTAGTGGCGACTTCCGGAGATGTTCGTGAGCACCCGAAAGTGGCCGACGGCGCTTCGGACCTGCTGCAAGATGTGTTCGGACGAGATAGGAATCCCACCCGCCTAGTGTATGGGGTCGCAAGCCTGCCCCTCGGCGCCCCGGTCGAGTTGGAGCTTATTTTTGAGGTGGCGGAGTAAACACACGCCAAAACATCAGAGAGCGTGAGAATTCAGAGGAGAAACTTATGGCTACTATGAAGAGCGCAATTTCGCCAATGAGAGTGGCGCAGATTTCCAAGGCAGGTGGAGATTTCGAAATTGTGGAACGCGAGATTCCGACCCCCGGGGTGGGACAGGTGCGCATCAAGGTAGAAGCGTGCGGCATCTGCCATAGCGACGCGCTCACAAAGGAAGGAATGTTGCCGGGGATTCAGTACCCGCGGGTTCCCGGACATGAAGTCGCCGGCATCATCGACGAATTGGGCGCGGGTGTCTCCGCGTGGAAGCAGGGACAGCGCGTCGGTGTGGGCTGGCACGGAGGACAGGACGGAACCTGTCTCTCGTGCCGGCGCGGAGATTTTCGCAATTGCCAGAATCTGAAAATTCCGGGTATCAGCTACGACGGCGGCTACCAGCAGTATATGGTGGCTCCGGTGGAAGCTCTCGCGGCAATTCCGGCGACGCTGAGTGCGGCCGAAGCAGCGCCCTTGCTCTGCGCGGGAATCACCACCTTCAACTCACTGCGGCACAGCGGAGCGCTCCCGGGAGACCTGGTCGCGGTGCAGGGTATCGGCGGTCTGGGCCATCTGGGAATTCAGTTCGCAAGCAAGTTCGGTTACAAGGTCGCGGCAATCGGTCGCGGTCCCGCAAATGCGGCGCTCGCGAAGAAGCTCGGAGCGAGTGTCTACATCGATAGCAAAGCGACGAAGCCGGCAGAGGAATTGCAAAAGCTGGGTGGCGCCCAGGTAATTCTGGCAACAGCCCCGAACTCCAAAGCGATGTCCGAACTGGTGGACGGCCTGGGTCCGAACGGCAAGCTCATGGTGATCGGCGCGACATTCGAGCCGATAGAGGTGACACCGCCTCAACTGATCTTTGGAAATCGGACGATTCAGGGCTGGGCCGCTGGAACTCCGACCGATTCCGAGGCCACGCTGCGCTTCTCCGAGCTTACCGGTGTACGTCCGATGATTGAGACCTATCCGCTCGAAAGGGCGGCGGAGGGATATGCTCGCATGATGAGCGGTGACGCGCAGTTCCGTGTCGTTCTGACGATGTGAAGCCGGCAATTTCGCCTTGGACACCGCCGCGAGTGGGAGTGCGGCATTGGTTTGGGTGTTGCCGGTGCGTGGCCGCTGCATGAAAGGAGTGGGTTTCCGATATGCGCGCTGACATTGTGGCGGGGGCGGTTTTCCCGAACTATGAGCTTTCCGATCACGCTGCGAAGCGGCGGACACTCTCGGAGTTGCAAGGACCAGATCCCATGATTCTGGTCCTGGGTCGTGGAGGGTACTGCCCCAAGGATCGACGCCAGGCAGAAGCCCTGGTGGCACTTCATCGTGAGATGGAGGTTGGTTATTGCCGGCTGGTCACGATCAGCACTGACAATATCACCGAGACGAGCGAATACCGCAGCGGAGTGGGAGCGCACTGGCCGTTCTTGTCCGATGCGGGGCGGATCGTGCAGAAGGATCTCGACATCGCCGAGTACACGGATCCGGTCCACGATCCGATGATCCCCCACGTGATTGTTCTCGAGCCCGGTCTGGTCATTTACAAGATCTACAACGGTTACTGGTTTTTCGGGCGGCCCCCGATGGAAGATCTTCGCCAGGACCTTCGAGCAGTGACCAGGAAATGCCGGCCGGACTGGGATATCACGACGCCGGAGCTCAGAGCGGCCTGGCAGCAGGGCCGCAAGGAACTCTTCTACCCTTACGGCAAAACGTTCGCCCAAACTCTCGGCGAGCAGGATTAGACGAAGCACCGCTTGCTCACGCGCGCGGCTCGCAACGAGCCACGACCGTGAGAAGCTCTGAAAAATCCAACGCTTGCTTACGCGCGCGGCTTGCAAGCACATATCGCAGGGAACAGTAGTTTACGAGCCACGACCGTGAGGGAGTGGTGCCAGAACACGCAGCTTATTGCACGATCACAACACAAAGGAGCATTTTATGACGAAACTTGAAAAGATTCTCTACACCGCCAAAGCTCACACGACGGGTGGCCGGGACGGCGGCGCCTCTCGCACCGACGACGGCCGTTTGAACGTTACTTTGTCGATTCCCGGTACCGTGGGAACCGGCACCAACCCCGAGCAACTTTTCGCGGCCGGCTGGTCGGCGTGCTTCTTGTCTGCCATCAAGCTTGTAGCAGGCAAGAAGAAGATCGCACTTCCGGCAGACCTGGCAATTGACGCCGAGGTGGACCTCGGCCTGGCTCACGGAATTCACGGCCTTGCGGCACGCCTCAACGTCAGCTTGCCGGGTATGGATCGCCAGGTTGCCGAAGCTCTGGCGGATGCGGCCCACCACGCCTGTCCCTATTCGAACGCGACGCGGGGCAATATCGAAGTGACCATCAACGTTATGACGGAGCTGGCTCCTTCAGATGCGAATCTGCGCGCTGAAGAGGTTCAAAATGTCTGAAGCGATTACCCAGAATCGCCGCCGGTTTCTGAGCCAGGCGGCGACGGCCTTTGCGGGCGCGAACCTTGCTGCGATCGCCGCCTCCGCTCAAACCGGCAACAGGCCCTCGCATTCGCTGCCCCGAGTTGAGCCCGGAACCAACACTTCGTTCAGCTCAGTCAAGCAGATTGATGCCGGTTTACTGAATGTCGGGTACGCGGAAGCCGGACCTGCCAGCGGCCCCGCCGTCATTCTTCTGCACGGCTGGCCGTACGACATTCACAGCTATGTCGATGTCGTTCCGCTGTTGGCATCGGCGGGCTACCGCGTGATCGTCCCCTATCTGCGCGGTTATGGGACCACGCGATTTCTCTCCGGCGAGACGGTCCGGAATGGCCAGCAATCCGTGGTCGCCCTGGATGTGATCGCCTTGATGGACGCTCTCAAAATCGACAAAGCGATTCTGGGCGGCTTCGATTGGGGATCCCGGACTGCCGATATCATTGCCGCACTCTGGCCGGAACGGTGCAAGGCGATCGTTGCGGTCAGCGGGTATCTGATTACCAGTCTCGAGGCGAATCTCCGGCCGCTGCCGCCAAGTGCTGAATTGGGGTGGTGGTATCAGTATTACTTCGCGACAGAACGGGGCAAGAGCGGTTACGGCGCGAACCGGAACGATTTCAACCGGCTCATCTGGAAGAACGTCTCACCGAAATGGGACTTCGATGACGCAACTTTCAATCGCACAGCAGAGTCTTTCGCCAATCCGGATCACGTCGATATTGTCATTCACAATTACCGCTGGCGGCTGAGTCTCGCTCCGGGCGAGTCGCGATACGACCACCTCGAGCAGAAGCTCTTCGCCGGGCCCGTGATTACTGTCCCCACCATCACCGTGGCAAGCGATTTTGACGGTGCGGCCGCGGATGGGAAGGGGTATCGCAATAAATTCTCGGGCAAATATTCTCACCGTATTCTGAAGGGCATCGGGCACAATGTGCCGCAAGAAGCGCCGCAGGCTTTCGCCCAGGCCGTCGTGGATGCCGACAGCCTTTGATCGGACCGGTGAGGACTGGCAGGCAGGAGTTTTCATTATGAAGAAGTTTTTGTCGTTCGAGGTCAGCATCTGGCGCGCCATGGGTGTGGCCGTCTTGCTGGGAGCCGTCGCCATTGCATCAGGTTCGGATACGAATATGCTCACAAAGTTCCGTGCATTCCATTCCAGGCATCCATTACTTATGGTCGCAAGCGCTGCCGAACCTGCGGTCAGGCTGGCCGACGAGGGGCCATCGCCTGGCTTCGGAGGCGCCGTAGGCTGGCTCAACTCGGCGCCTTTGGACAGGAAGGCGCTACGGGGGAAGGTGGTGCTGGTCAACGTCTGGACCTACTCCTGCATCAACAGCCTGCGAGAGCTGCCCTACATGAAGGCGTGGGCGGCGAAGTACAAGGAGGCGGGTTTGGTTGTGATCGGCGTGCATACGCCTGAGTTCTCGTTCGAGAAGGATGTTGCGAACATTGAAAAGGCGGTCAAGGACTCGAAGGTGACCTACCCCGTCGCGATCGATAGCGACTATGGGATCTGGCGGGCGTTCAACAATGAATACTGGCCGGCAAACTACTTCATTGATGCGAAGGGGAGAATCCGCTTCCACTATTTCGGCGAGGGTGCGTACGCCGATTCTGAGCGTGTCATCCGGGAGCTTCTGAAGGAAAACGGCGCCACTGGTTTGGATGAGAGCATGGTCAGCATATCCGCTGACGGAGTTGAGGCTCCGCCCGGCGAAGATGTGCGATCCCCCGAAACCTATGCCGGCTATCGTCGTACCGAGCGATTCGCGTCGCCCGAGCGATTGGTTGAGGAGTCGCGAAAGAGCTACACTCTGCCAGCCGCGCCATCTTTGAATCAATGGGGACTGGGTGGATTGTGGGCTGTCGAGGCTGAGCGCGCGGTGCTGCAGACCGGGCCGGGGAAGATCATGTTGCGTTTCCATAGCCGGGATTTGCATATGGTGTTGGGTCCTCAGAAGCACGGAACGCCCATTCGCTTCAAGGTGAGATTGGACGGAGCAGCGCCGGGAGAGAATTGTGGATCGGACTCTACTCCTGACGGCAGCGGCGAAGTGCGAGAGCCTCGCCTGTATCAGCTCATCAGGCAGAAAGGTCGAATCCAGGACAGGACTTTCGAAATCGAGTTCCTGGATCCTGGCGTTCAGGCCTTTTCGTTCACTTTCGGTTAAAGAATCGGAAGGTCAAGGCTGCAAATTGAGGGAAGCGAGCGCGGCTCTGCCCCGTTCGGTCAGCCTGAACCTGCGAGGCGGAAGGAGCCGGACACCCTCCCTGGGCGGATCCTGGCTGGATTCGACAAGGCCATCCTGCTCCATCTGGGTTAACCGCTCCTTTTCGATGGCGGACTTCGCAACGATACCGTTTAGCGTACCCATTTCCAAGAGGAGCTTCTGATCGAGCAGGTCCATGAATTGATGGTAGCGAATCAGGAAACTGAGAGAACTACTGCGAGTTGCGGACGGGGCAGATCGCCGATCTGCCCCACGCCGCCCGAATTGGCTTCGCTTTCGAATTAGGCGAACACCCGAAAAGTCTCGACACGAGTGTCGAGACGGCAAATACGAGTGTTTGCGCCACGATTTTGCGCGCGTTACTGAAGTATCAAAGAGGCGTTGTCGGTGGACTGATTGCCCGCGGAGTCCGTGACCGTC
This sequence comes from Bryobacteraceae bacterium, assembly GCA_035295745.1. Lineage (GTDB taxonomy): Bacteria > Acidobacteriota > Terriglobia > Bryobacterales > Bryobacteraceae > JAIQFL01. The sequence continues at coordinate 90,089 of DATGIL010000034.1, forward strand.
AGGACGAATTGATAGGTCCCCGGGCCCCCCGTGAGAGTGACGAATGGCGTCGCGGTGTTGGCGCCGGTAATGGTGGCCTGTTTCGAAAACGGCGCCAGCGTCCACGAGTATGTCAGGGTACCGGATTGCGCCGTGGACAAGGTACCATCGAGTTCCGCTTCGATCCACGTCGTGAATCCGCCCTTCGGCTGAGCAATGGCGCGAGTGGTGACACCACCACTGTTCTGCATCGGCTGGCCGGTCGAGGGATCCAGCAAGACCGCAGAGGCTGGCGGATTCGTGAATTTAAACATGTTCATCAGCGTGCCCGCATAGGCGTCGGCCGAATTGTCGCCGATCCTCCCCAGGCTCCAGTTGTCCTCGATGAACTGCAGAATCGACGACTGGTCCGTCACCGTGTGGTCGACATAATTCACCTTGGCGAAGGGTGAAATTACCATCAGCGGTTGGCGCGGTCCATATCCGCAGCGGCTCTGATACGGGGAGGCAGTACCCGATCCGCAGACTCCCGCGCCGTCCAGGTTATCGTCGGCGGTCGCCGACTGGTTCACAATCGGGCCCATCACATGGTCGTACCAGCCATCCGAATCGTCATAGGCGATGATGATGGCGGTGCTGCTCCAAAATGGCGACTGCATGATGGCGTTGATGGTGTTCACCACGAAGGTCTGCTCATCCAGGGGGCTTGAATAGCCAGCATGCCCATCCTGATATCCGGCGGCCTTTAAGTAGCTCACAGCCGGAAGATTCCCCGCATTCAAAGCGCTAAAGAAGTCGCTGAGATCGTACTGATGGTTCGCCTGGTCGGTCTTGCCGACGTTGGCTACGGACCTGGGCGGAAGATGATGAGGATTCGCAGTCTGTTTGTAGTATTGGAAGGGTTCGTGGTGCGGGATGTAGTCGCCTGATGTGGTCACAGCGTCATCGCCGGCGAGACCGACATGGTGCGCGGCGCACACCGCTGTGCCGTTGGACGTGGAGGTGGGCTTGAACCCGCCTTGAAACCAACCCCAAGTGAGGCTCTTCGCGTTCAGCAGGTCGCCCACGTTCTTGCCAGTCATGGAGATGTACGTGCGCGGCGGCGCCAGGGTGCAATCATCCAGCGAGGGATCGGGACGAGGATCGCCGATGACCGACCCGCCGGAGCCGACATTGCCCGCGGCGCTGCCAGCCGTTACCGTCGCGCCATGAGTCTGCCCGGAGATGAGATTCACAGCTCCCGGCGTGGACGGACCGAATGTGGTGCTGAAAGAGTTGTCGCTCATCGCATAGTTCTGAGCGTAGTTCCACAACGCGGTGACCGTGTTGCCATCGTAATATCCCATTACAATCTTGTTGCCATAGCCGGCCACATCGCACGACGCGCTCGAACTACCCACCGACTCGACGAACTTGTTCATCAAGCCGCCGTTGTAAGCTTTCTGCTCGTCAGGATAGTTGTGGTCCTGGTCGCAAGTGACGGCTTGCGCCCTGGTCAGACGAAACGGCTGAGTCGAATTGGGATTTGCCGTCAGCAGCGGGCCGCTCAATCCGTTGACCGAAGGCGTATTCGGTGAAGCTGTGAACGACGGCTCGGAGGAGTTGTTGTTGGCCGCCACCGGATAGGTGGCGAAGTAGTGATCGAAGGAAACATTCTCCTGGTAAATCACGACGACGTGTTGAATGGGCGTAGTCGTGGCAGGCTGCGACGCAGTCTGCGCCTGCATGGGATAGGGAACCAAACAAGCAATGGTGAAGACAGCCGTAAGCGGACAGGCTGCGGATCGTGAACGTAACATTATTGGGCGCACTCCCTCTGTCTCTCTGGTTTTGGCATTGAGAAGTTCAGAGTCGCACGCGATGGTTAGGATACGTTGACGGCTGCGTAAAAAACCGGTCACAAGCGAGGAGCTATCCGCGCAATGTCACCGCTTCCCTGGAGCGACGACTTCGATCGAGCCCATCATCCCGCCGTCTTCGTGTTCCAGGATGTGGCAGTGATACAGAAAAGTGCCGACAATGTCTGGGCTTCGAAAGTCGAGGCGGACTTTGATGGTTGGGTAGGTCTGTGATTTTCCATCCCAATATGGAATATCGATGGTGTCGCGCAGGGCAGATTCTTTAACGGGTTTGCCGTCTCGTTCCAGCAATTGAAAGTGGAGCTGGTGAATGTGAAACACATGGGATTCCTGCGCGCGGTTCTCGATGACCCAGTCCTCCACCGTGCCTTGGGTCGTCGTCAGGTCAGGCATGCCGGCGTGCATGTCGAACATCTTCGGTGTTCGATCGCCGGCGGTGATGAAGTACGAAGTCGAGGCCTTCGGGTGAGACGGATCTTGCACCTTCTCGGAGAAATACAAGCGGCGTTCGCGTGCCGGCGGGAGCGTCGTCAATCCGGAAAAGGCGGTCCTTTGGGACGGGGCGGGGGGCATGCTCCCAGGAGCCGCGGGGGCGTCGGACAAGCTGCGGATATTCGCCAGAACGCGATAGGAGTCCGTATTTCCGGCTGGACCGTTGTCGTAACGCTGCGTCAGGAATTGGGCGTACATGCCCTCCGGCGGTGTGGTGACCAGGAACTCGGCGCGCGCGCCAGGCGGCAAGAGAATGGAGGTCCTCTCTACGGCAGTGACCTCCGCGCCCACAGCGACGCCGTCCAGCGCGATCACCTGCAGGGGCTGAGGCGTCTGAGTATCGCGGTTTGGCCAGTACAGCAACTGGAGATTGAAGAACGTGTCCGCGGAGGCGTTGAGCACGCGCCAGAACTCTTTCTGTTTGGGCCGCACCAGCATGGTCGCGGGCTTGTAGAGAGGATAAAGAATCGGCACGTAGTTCAGCGAAAGGTCGAGGGAGGGAATGGAAGGCCGATCGCCATCGCTTTCGGCGTCTTCCGCAACGCCTCCGATTCGCTGATCGCGCAAAATCAAAATACGCTCGGGAAGCCCTGCGACGGCCGGAGCACTGCGCTCGATACCTTCGACGATCAAGGCTCCGGACGCGCCGCCCAATACCTGGCGTTCGGTGAAACCATGGGGGTGAGGGTGATACCAGTAGAGGCCAGCCGGATGGTCCGCAGGAATTCGGAAGCGGTATTCGAAAGCCGGGGAGCCGGGTTGGACCAGCGTATGAATCGCGTCGTCCTGATGACAACTGGGAGGAAGACTCAGGCCGTGGAAATGCAGGTTGGTCGAGGACGGAGTGATGGGGCCGGCATCGCAGGACGAGACCGTCAGAGTGGAAGTGTGCGCATGAGTTGCCTGCCCCGGAGGCAACTCATTCTTCAGTCGCAGGATGACCTCATCGCCCCGTTGCACGCGCAGTGTCGGGCTCTGTATTGTCCCGTCATAGACGTAGCAGTAGAGCGTAAGCCCGTACACGTCTACACCGGTTCGCAGCGCGAACTCCACCTCGAGCCTGCCATTGGTACTGCGCAACTCCGCTGGTGCTCTAACGGAAGCTCCCGGGACCGGTCGAGGACATGGTTGTGCTTGCTGGGCGCACGCGGTGACCGCAAAAGCCAGCAGAATTGCGAATCGCATCAATAGGGATGCTAACAATCGAGTGTGACGTTCGCGTTACGCGGACCTGCGCCGTGTCGTGTCAGAGACCGGTGACACGAAGCCGGCGCGTTACCATGCCAAACGCGATCCACAGGCCGAGGGCCGTGGCCAGGAGGAGTGACGACATAATCGGTGCATCGCGAAGCATGAAGAATCGCAGGCCGCCGCTGTCGAAGGCGAACGACAGGGGCAGCCCGGTGAACAGCAGCGCCAGGGCCAATAGCCAGGAGCGCCGCCGTAGTAGTGCCTTGGTCGCCGCCAGCGCGGAGTGTCCTGAGGCCGGGGTCACAGCCGTTGCCGGCGGCAATGCGCCATCATCGCGCAGTTCCGCCGCCAGGCGTGCCAGTTCGGGGTCGGTGCGCAGCCACTCTTCCACCGCCGCGCAGCTTTCCGTACTGGCCTCTCCGGCAACGTACAACGGCAACAGGTCTTTTACAATTTCACGCGTGACAATCATGACGATACCTCCCGTTTCATGCGCAACTCAGCGATCTTGCGTCGCGCCCGGTGCACTTTCACTTTTGCAGCGCCTACACTGATCTTCATTGCGGCTGCGATCTCTTCATACGGCATCTGATCCTGGGCTCGCATCAGCAGGGCCGCGCGATCGGGTTCGGCCAGAGTCTGGAGATCCGCAAGCACGGCGTCCAGCTCGTCACGTCCTTCGGCGAGTGCGTGTGGTCCGGGTGTGGCGTCTTCCCGATCGCAATCGGTCACCTGTTGCCCGCGATCTGCTCTGACCTGTTCCAGATAAAGGTGGCGCGCGATGGTCATCAGATAGCCGATGACCGTGGCGATGTCGACCCGATCGCGCGCGCTCCAGACGCGCAGGAACGTCTCGGACGTGATATCTTCCGCCATCGCCCGGTTGCCGGACAACGACAGCGCGAAGCGGAATACGTCGCGCGCGTGGAGCGCGTAAAGCCCAGCGAAATCGATCACACAAAGCTCGTCTTTCGCCCCTGCAGTGTGAGGACCATTGCCACAATTAGCGCGATTCCAACGGCCTCGCATCCGATGGTGATCGGCAGCGCCGCCTGCCCCCGCCCCAATGCGCGCAGGTAGCGGGCCACGCCATGCAGCGTGGGCAGTATCTGCAGCGCGAAGTTGCCGAACACAAAAAGCAGGCCCGTCAGCACTGCAATCGTCCAGCCGACCGACTCGCTTACGATCGCCGCCGCCAGCACCACCGAGAAGAAGAGCAGCCACGCGCCCAACACCACTGCATAGTAGCCAAGCGTACCAAGCACGTGTGACCAGAGCGGCCGGTGCGCCGCCGCCATGGCCGCCGGGATGTCGATCGGCGACAGCCATACCAGGGTGGTCGCCGCGATGGTTGCGGGAATCAGGAACAAGGTGAACGCGGCCACCACTTTGCCCACTGCCGTGTCAGCCGGCGTCACCGGCAGGCTCATGACGAAGGCCAGCGTCTTCCGTTCGCGTTCGCCTAGCACAGGGACCAGCATCACATGGAATGACACGCCAATCAGCACATTCAGCGCGAGCGTGATGCCTGCCGACCGTCCCACCCTTCCGCCCATCACCGTCAACGCCAACCCCGCGAGGCCGGCGAGAATATAGATGGCCAGCGGCCACCGCATCAGCCAGCAGTCCTTGCGCACCAGGCGCGCGATTGTTCTGATGTTCATGCGGCCCTCCCACATTTGAGCCCGGCTACCCGGTCCAGAAAAACCTTCTCGAGGCTCTTGCCGCCGCCCAGCAGTTCATGAACGGGCGCATGTGCGATCAACCGGCCGTCATGCACGAACGCCACATTGTCAGCCAGGGTCGCCACATCGTCTCCGTAGTGAGACGAGAAGATGAGAGCGCGCCGCTCGCTCCGCGACGCGTATAGCAGCGTCAGGATCTCATGGCGAACCAGGGGGTCGAGCCCGGCCGTCGGCTCGTCAAGGACCAGCACGTCCGCACGGCGCGCCATCGCCAGCAACAACAGCGCTTTCACCTGCTGCCCACGCGACAGACCGCGCACACGCTGTTCGGGATCGAGATGAAAGCTCTCCAGAAGCTCCGATGCACGTCGATCGTCCCATCCCTCGTGCATATCGCGAACCAGTTGCATATGCCACCGTAGCGTGGCGGCGCCGTAGAGCGCCATATCCTCCGACACAAACCCGACCCGCGCTTTGATCCATCGCTCGGCAGCCGGCATCTCGCGGCCGAGCACGGTGACGCGGCCGGCATCGGCCCGGACCAGCCCCATCAGAATGCGCAGCAAGGTAGACTTGCCGGCGCCATTGGGGCCAATCAGGCCGAGTACCGTGCCATCGGGAACATCCAGATCGATCCCCCGCAGCGCGAAGCGGGGATAGACTTTGCGTATGCCGCGCATTTGAATCGCACAATCGCTCATCACAGCCTCCTTAAGTGGGTCTTCATCCCGTATAGGGGCGAGGGGCCGAAAAGTTACAGAGAGAAACAACGGATGGGGCGCTGTCATGGAATATTATCTTGACCACCCATCGGCCGCGTGGGAGGATCGACCATACGAGCTGATGTAGAAGGTTAAAGAGCACGCCAGAGGTGTGATCATGAAACGTACGCGCTTGATTCTCGCCGCTGTCCTGATATCGGCAGCCGGGCTCGCCATTGCCGCAACCATTAACCGTTCCATGCGCATTCCTGATGTGAAGGACTCCACCGGAGCTGTCACGCTTCCGAATGGCTGGCGGATTTCTCCCGCGGGTAAACACGTTCCGTTGCCAGGCGACCTTCCGATGAAGATGGCTGCTACGGGCGATGGCGCCAGAATCCTGGTGTTGACTGCGGGGTATCACGACCACAGTTTGAACGTGATCGATCCGCGCACGCAGGAATTGGTCTCGACGTTGAACGTGGTCAAGTCGTGGGACGGAATGGCCTTTGATGCGGCTACCGGCATGGTATACCTTTCCGGCGGCGGACATGCCAAGCGCGGCTTCGCCGAGGTGTTGGCTCGGATGAGTATGTCGCCCGTGATGAAAGAATCGGTGGAGAAGCCGATTCTGCGGGCGCGTTATTCCGGAGGCAAGCTCACGCCGGAGGCGCCCATCAGCATCAATGGACTGGATGAAAAAGACAGGTTCATCTCCGGGCTCGCGCTGGGGCCCGGTGGCGCTTTATACGCCTTGAATATTCAGACGGACACGCTCTATCGCCTGAGCGGGGCGGACTTCGCGGAGCAGACCTCCGTCAAGACCGGCTACCGGCCTTACGGCGTGGTGTTCTCACCGGACGGCAATACGTTGGCGGTCTCCAACTGGGGGGACCGTTCTGTCAGTCTGCTGGATGCCAGGTCGCTGCGGGAAACAGCGCGAGTCGCGGTGGGAAGCCATCCGAATGAGATGGTATGGGCCAAAGACGGCAGATTGTTCGTGACCGATTCCGGGTCGAACGACGTCAGTATCATCCGCAACGGCGCAGTCGTGGAGACCGTTCGCACTTCACTGACTCCGAACGCACTGGTGGGATCGACGCCCGACGCGCTGGCGCTCTCGCCCGATGGCCGGCGGCTCTACGTGGCAAATGCGGATAACAACAATGTCGCGGTAATCGATGTATCGGGCAAGGAATCGCGTGTTCTCGGATTCGTGCCGACTGGTTGGTACCCTACGACGATTGCCGTCTCGAACGATGGCAAGCAACTTTATGTGGGAACCGGCAAAGGCATGGGGTTCCGAAACAACTACCCCGGCAGCCTCACGGCGAAACAGCAAGCACCCAATCCGAAGACGCCGTACGATTACATCGCGGGAGTTCTCAGCGGACACCTCTCTATCGTCGATGTGCCGGATGCCCGCCAGCTCGCCGAATACACAAGGCGGGCGTCCAGCAATGTTCCCGCACCGGCGGAATACGTGGATAGCGCATGGGCCGGGAAGATCCAACGGGATGTCTTCCCGAAGATCAAGCACGTGCTGTACATCATCCGCGAGAATCGCACCTACGACCAGGTATTCGGCGATCTGGGAGTCGGAAACGGCGACCCGAGTTTAACTCTTTTCGGACAGCAGGTGACGCCCAATGCGCATGCGTACGCGAAGCGCTGGGTGACGCTCGACAACCTATACTGCGATGGCGAGGTTTCGGAAGACGGACATCAGTGGTCGAACGCCGCTTACGCCACCGACTTCAATCAGAAGTCGTGGACCAACAGTTATAGCCAGCGGGCGGAGCCGGAGGCCGACGAGCGGCTCGAATCCTCTCCGGCAGGCTACCTGTGGGATGCTTGCGCGCGGAAGGGCCTGAGCTTCCGGACTTATGGCGAGATGGCCAGTTTCAAATCCACTCCGGAGTCGGAGCCGGAGGTGAAGGCCGTGGGATCGCTCGCGGGACACGTCTCCACCGAATGGCTGAAGGTGAAAGCCAAGGGCGGACGCGATACCGACAAGGCAGCAGTGTTCATCAAGGAGCTGCAACAGGCCGAACAGTCGGGCGATTGGCCGAACTTCATGGTGATGTCGTTGGGTGAGGATCATACGCAGGGGCTCAGGCCGGGAACGTACACGCCAGTCGCCGCAGTGGCCAGCAACGATCAGGCTTTAGGACAGATCGTGCAGGCGGTGAGCCACTCGCGTTTCTGGAAGGAGACTGCCATCTTCGTGATCGAGGACGATGCGCAGAACGGGCCGGATCACGTGGATGCACACCGCACCGTCGGCCTGGTGGTCTCGCCGTGGATCAAGCGCGGCATCGTCGATAGCTCGATGTACACGACTTCTTCGTTTGTCCGCACGATGGAGTTGATTTTGGGTCTGAATCCGATGACTCAGTTCGATGCGGCGGCGACCCCCATGTTCGCTTCGTTCTCGAACGAGCCCTCGTTCGACGCAGTCGACCTGGTGCCTGCGCAAACGGATCTGATGGCTCGCAATCCGGCCACGGGTCCGGGCGCTCGAGCTTCCCTCAAGCTGGATTTTTCCGATTATGATCGTGCGGATCCGGACGAGCTGAACGAGATTCTGTGGTCGGCGCTCAAGCCAGGCAAGCCCATGCCGGCGCCGGTCAGAAGCGCCCGCGTTCGATAAGGGAACGATTGGCCTGTTGCGATGTGAGCACAAACGCTCCCTTACGGTCGCGGCTCGTTGCCTACGGACGGCGCGATGGGTGCGCTTGCGAGCCGCGCGCGTAAGCAAGCGATGTTCCGGTCGGTCCGAAAATCACTCCCTTACGGTCGTGGCTCGTTGCGTACGCACGGCGCGATGGGAGCGCTTGCGAGCCGCGCGTAGGCAAGCGAAGTCCCGGACGGTCCGAAATCACTCCCTTACGGTCGTGGCTCGTTGCCTACGCACGGCGCGATGGGAGCGCTTGCGAGCCGCGCGCGTAAGCAAGCGATGTCGCGGTCGGTTCCGAAAATCACTCCGTTGCGGTCGTGGCTCGTTGCCTACGCACGGCGATGGGTGCGCTTGCGAGCCGCGCGCGTAAGCAAGCGATTTTCCGGACGGTCCGAAAATCACTCCCTTACGGTCGTGGCTCGTAAGCTACCCAATGGACGCTCCCTTACGGTCGCGGCTCGTAAGCCACGGCGCGATGGGTGCGCTTGCGAACCGCGCGCGTGAGCAAGCGATGTCCCGGTCGGCCCTAACGACTCGCGTAGCGGATCAGTTTTTCGCGGTCGGCGCGCTTGCCGGCGAGCACGCCGAACCACGGGACCATCATCTCTTCCCAGGTCTGATCGCCCCACCAGACGTCCGTATTGGGGTTGGGATTCCGCGGATTGTTCGCTGAGTTGTCGAAGTGCGCGGCCACTTCCAGACGCGACCCCTTGGGAGCGTCAATCGGCTTCTCGAGCGCGAAGCCCATTTGCCAGTTGAAGTCCCACTTCACGCTGAGCAGCGTTTGCGACTGCCCATTGGGAAGCACCAGGCGGTACGTCATGTCCTTGCCGCGCAGATGCATGTGGGGCATCAGCCAGGCGATCTCCACATCCTGCTGGAAGACCACCGTGGCGTGACTCTCCCAGTTGGCATCGCCCGCTGGAATGTGGAAGTGGGCGGGATCGCGGAGAGCCGTGGGGACTACCGTCACGAACTGCCGCTCGGGCGGCTCCTTCGCGACAGTGAAACCGATACTGGTCTGGTCGCTGGAGGCTTTGCCGTTGGTGGTGTAGTGCATCTGTAAAATCAGGTCGGCGCCCGCGGGTACGAATTTTCCGGCGTGATAAGGTCGATAATCCACCGGGGCTGTGCCTGGGTCGTAGGTGGTCTCGAGGCCGAAGAGTCCGCCGAGACGATCGGCTTTCGCCACCTTCTTGAGCGCGACACCGGCGGGATCGCGCTGCTTGACCGCAGAGTGCGGCACGCCATACTCGACGTCGTCTTCGTGCGGGACGATCTGGAGCGACACGTGATGCACCACCGACCGGTCGCCGGGGCGAATCTCGATGGAGGTTATCCAGGTGTCTTCTTTGAAGCCGCTGGGAATGGTGATGGTAGTCAGTTCCAGGACGCCGTGCGCGGGGACGGGGAACGGCTTTGGCATCGAGACCACGACGTCGGGCGGGATGATCCAACCTTGCGGCCATTGGATGGGCGGAGGCGAATCGCGGAGGTCGCCTTCGGGCGCACCGGCATTCACCCACTGCGCGATCGTCTCGATCTCGCCGGGCTGCAGGGTACGGTCATTCGAGAAGTGGCCGTATTGCGGATCGGCGGGCCACGGCGGCATCTTGCGAGTGACCACCGCTTCTTTGATAGCCTTGGCCCACGGGCGCGTGCTCTCGTAGGTGAGGAACGACATAGGCGCTATCTGGCCGGGGCGGTGACACGTCTGGCACTTGCCCTCCAGGATCGGCACGATGTCGCGATGAAAAGTGGGAGCTGCGTAAGCAGCGGCCGCGAAGAACAGGGCGGCGCTGAAAAGCGAATCGCGGCAGCGGAATTTGTAGATGCACGAAAAGCGTCGAGATGAGTCTCGACGGGGCAAACAGAAGTGTTTATGCCACCTCACTTGCCCCACAATTCGTTGATCGGCCCGTACAGATCCTGATCGCTGAACGGGACGTATTCGAAGCCGCGGCCAAAGGGGTCATCGTGACGGACCGTCGTCCAGTCGATGCCGACCGCAGAGTAGATGGTCGCCTCAATGTCCTCGGGATTCACGCTGCGATTGCGCGACCAGCCCGGGTCGTCAGTATTGGACCCATCGGCCACGGTCGACCCGATGGTGCGGCCTGGCGTAATCCCGCCTCCGGCAAATACAGCGGATTGCTGGATCAGGTGATCGCGCCCGCCGGCTGCGGTGACCGGTCCCACGGTGCGCCCGAATTCTCCCGCCATCACGACGAGTGTACTATCCAACTGCCCGGAGGCTTTCAGATCGCTAATGAGCGCCGAGTAGCCGTCGTCCAGCGGTTTGCCCATGGTGTACATGTTGTTGCCCTTGGGATTCTGCTGGCCATAGATATCCTGATGCATGTCCCAACTCCCGTTGGTGATCAGGATGAAGCGCGTCCCCTGATTGGCTGCCAATACCTGTTTGGCAACAAGACAGGCGTTTCCGAATGAGCTGTTGCCGTAGCGGGTGCTGTCCGACGCGGTGAATGCGAAGGTGTCGGCCACAGTCTTGTTATACATCATCTGCTGGGCCGCGACGTAGAAGTCGTTGTAGTCTTCGAGCGGCTTGCCGTAGGGCGAATTGGAGCGCAGCGGCGCGTCGATCGTCTGCAACTGCGTGTACATGGTCTTGAAGCGGCCGGTACCTGTGGGATCGTTCGGATTGGTGGTGTTGGGGATGCCCGAAGTGGCCGGCGTGATCTTGAAGGGCGCATATTGCGCGGAGAAGTAGCCGTTGCCGACGCACGCGCCGGAGTTCAGCGCGAGGAACGGCGGAAAGAGCTGGCCGGCTTGATACTTCTCGATGGCCACCACGCTGCCGATGTTCGGGGCAATGTCTCCCAAGGCAGCGGCGGGATTGCGCCCGATCTGCGTCCAGTGCTGCGCCAGCGTGTGGACCAGCGCATGTGCCTGCATGGAGCGCACGATGGTGAGATTCGGGAGGAGCGCGCCCATCTTGGGCAACAGGCCTGTGGGCCAGTTCACGCCGTTGGTGGTAGCGGGATCGAAGTTCGAGGGCGTAGTGCCGTTCACCACCTTGAGGTCGAACGTATCGGTGTGGCTGATTGCGCCGGCCAGCAGAATGAAGATCACGTTCTTGGCGGTGTTCTGCGTGGTCGCTCCAGAGTTGGTGGTCACGGATTGCGCCTTCGACAGGTGGGGCACCAGGTACGATCCGGTTACGCCGGCGCCGATGAGCTCGAAGAACTGGCGGCGGCTGACGTAGGGCCGGCTGAAGAAAGTCTTGTGATGATGCGGATGCCGCTGGAAGAATTGTTGCAGGCGCTTTTGTTCGTTCATGGCTGTTCCTCCGTGCCTCAAATCGATTTAGTAATTGAAGATGAAATCCACCTTGTTGTAGAGCGACCACAGCAGGTTCTCGGCCTGCTGCGCCCGGTTGCCGCTGCTCAGTTGCTGCACGGCCTGGGTGACCTCGTCGCTGGTGGGAAGGCGCGAGAGCACGTTGAGAAACAGCGTGTTCACCAGTTGGGTGTTGGATTGGTTCAGATTCGCTACCAGCAGGCTGGTGGCGCTGCCGGTGGATTTCGTGCGGCTCATCACGAACGGGTCGTTCATCAGATCGAGCGCCTGCGAGATGGAACCTTCACCAGAACGTGTCTGGTCGTCGCGATTGCCGCGCAGGAACGCGTCCAGGAACGGCGTGACGGCGTTTCCGGCCGAGGGAGTGTTGAGCGGCTCGGGGAACTGCATCGCCCAGGTGAGAACGCCGTTGGCCGCGACTGTGTACTTCGGCAGGATGTTGCTCGACTGCGCCGCTGCGTCGTGGACCTCTTCCGACCAGAGACGGCGCACCATGTGACGGGCGAAGAGCGAGTCCCATGAGGCGTCATAGGTGCCGTTGTAGCGCGACGAGAGTTGATAGGCCTGCGAATTGGTGATGGTCTTCATTAGCCACTGCAGGTCGTACTTGTTATCGATGAAGTCCTGGGCAAGCGCGTTCAGCAACTGCGGATTCGACGGCTGGAGCGTCCAGGGATCGGGCGGCGGATTGTTCGGATCGAGGCGCGCGGGGTCGAACTGATCAGGCGGATCGACGATGCCGACACCGAAGAAGTAGGCCCAGAAGTAGTTCACCGTGGCGCGTGCGAACTGGAAATCGCCAGTGATCTGCGCGGCCAGTGACACGCGGTAGTTATCGCCCGCCTTCGGTGTCGAGTTGTTGAAAATATACATCGGAGCGACGGTCTTCTCGGTTCCCACGGGTTGGCGGGCCGGGCGATTGCCCGTGGTGGTGTTGAGCGCATAGTCGGTTTTAGCCTTGGCGGTGTTGTCCGCCAAGCCCCAGTAGTAAGGCTGATTCGCGGCAGACGATACCGGAGTGCGGCTGGCGACGGTGTGCGACATGTACGACGCAAGCTGCCATGCCTGGTAACGCGTCGTCTGGCTGCCCCAGAGACTAATGGAATCGAGGTGTCCGCGTCCGTTGTGGCAAAGCAGGCAATTCACGTGCGACAAACCGAGAAAGACGTCAAAAGTGTTGGCAGTCTGCTGATCGAAGATGTCCTGGATTGGACCGCCGGTCACCACGCCGCCGACCAGGAAATTGAGCGTGCCGTCGGTGTAGCTGTTGGCGCCGCCGGCGCTGATCAGGTCGCGCGCCATCTGATCGTACGGTTTATTCGCCTGTAGCGACGCGCGCACGTAGTCGTTGAACGCCTTGACGCCTTCGGGGTAGCGGCGAATCTGCGAGTTCTGCGAGTTGTTCTGGTAGAGATCCCCCAGGAACATCGTCCACTTGTCGATGAATTCGGGTGCAGCGATCAACTGGTTGATGAGATCGGCGCGCTTTGTGGGGGTGGTGTCGGCGACGAAACTGACGACCTTCGCGGGAGGTGGGATGCGTCCGGTGAGGTCGAGCGTGACCCGGCGAATAAATTCGTAATCGTTGGTGGCGGGGGCGGGAGCGACCCCCGCCGCCTTCAGCGCGGCGAAAATGTAAGAATCGATATCATTTCCGCCGGTCTGAGCCGCGGGCGCAAGTTTGGCCATGGCGCGACTGGTCTGGAGCGGCAGTTGGGACGTCACCGTGGAGGTGAGTGCCGACATCGCGGCGCGATGCGCATTCGGGATGAAGCGCTGGGACTGTGGTCCGAATCGGGTACATTCGGCGTGCGCCACGGGATACTGAGCGTCCAGATTGTCCTGCGCGAACAGGATCGCACTGAGAGAAAGAACACCAAGAATCAGCCTGCTGCCCATTGTGACCCCCTCCGAGTCCGGGTCTTCAAAACTTTCACGATAGGAAACCCGGCGGCTGGGGAAAAGACTCGCTGCGGCTAAGATTAACAATTCTCAGGAATTCACTGGTGGTAGGGTTTCGGGCTGTCTTTCGATAGGAACGGACAATCGTTCGGTCAAGACGTAGACCGTGGTGTACCATTCCCGATTCGTGTATCCTGAATTTCACCCCTGGGACAGAAAGAAGGACCGCATGCGTTTCGTTCTTACCCTTTGCGCCTTGGCCGCCATCGGGGCCGCGGCGGACGAGCCACTGCTTCTGCAGAAACCGGCATTGAGCAAAACCCATATCGTATTTGTCTACGCGGGCGACCTTTGGAGCGTGCCGCGTGACGGAGGCGACGCTGTTCGCCTCACCAGTGGGACAGGCACCGAAACCGACCCGGCATTTTCGCCGGATGGAACGCGAATCGCTTTTACGGGGGAGTACGATGGCAACGTCGACGTCTTCGTGATCCCGGCTTCGGGAGGCGTGCCGAAGCGGCTCACGTGGCATCCGGCGCCCGATCGGGTGATTGGCTGGACGCCCGACGGCAAGAAGATCATCTTCAACTCGCCGCGAACCGCCTACTCTCGTTTCGACGAGATGTTCACGGTGCCTGCTGAAGGCGGAGTGGAGGAGAAGTTGCCGCTCCCCACCGGTTATCAGGCGTCGATGTCGCCGGACGGAGAGTCGATTGCCTACGAGCCCATTGGGAAAGCTTTTACGATGTGGAAGCGATATCGCGGCGGCCAAACCACGCGGATCTGGCTGGCGAAGCTTTCCGACAGCAGCATCACCAAGGTGCCGCGGACCAATTCGAACGACTTCAACCCCATGTGGGCGGGCGACCGCGTCTATTTCCTCTCGGACCGGAACGGCCCGGTGACGCTGTTCTATTACGATTTGAAGAGCAAAGCGGTGAAGGAGGCGATCCCGAACCAGGGCCTGGATTTGAAGTCCGCCTCGCTGGGTCCCGACGCGATTGTTTGCGAACAGTTTGGCGCCATCATCCTGTATGACTTGAAGACGGGCAAGACGAAGCCGGTCTCGATTCGCGTGCAGGGCGATCTGCCCGCGTTGCGTACCAAATTGGTGGACGTCGGGCGGCGGCTGGGCTCGCCCGCAGTTTCGCCGACGGGCGCGCGCGCCGTGTTCGCAGCTCGCGGCGACATCATCACGGTGCCTGCGGAGAAAGGCGATCCCCGCAATCTGACCAACACACCAGGCATCATGGAACGCGACCCACAATGGTCGCCCGACGGCAAGAACATCGCGTACCTCTCGGACGAGTCGGGCGAATACGCAATCCACATCCGTGCGCAGAATGGCGGGGACCAGGTGAAAAAGATCGAGTTGAAGCCGGGCTTCTATCGCGCGCCGCGGTTCTCCCCGGACAGCAAGAAGATCTCGCTGGTGGATACATTCTCGCGGCTTTCGTATGTCGATCTGGAGACCTCGAAGCAGGTGGAGGTGGATGGGGATACGTACCAGATGCGCACTGGCGAGATCGTAGGCGTGTGGTCTCCGGACAGCAAATGGCTGGCGTACTCGAAGGTGCTGCCGAATGAGCTGAGTGCGATTCATCTCTACTCGCTGTCGAATGGAAAATCCACCCAGGTGACCGATGGCTTGAGTGACGCGACCAATCCGGTGTTCGACAAAGATGGCAAGTACCTGTTCTTCACGGCAAGCACCAACACAGGCGAAGGTTTGGGCCTGGACATTCATGCGGTGGGCAGCACATCCAACAGTTCCATCTATCTGATGGTGCTCGACAAGACGCAGGCTTCTCCATTCGCGCCGGAGAGCGACGAGGAGAAGGCGGGTGACGATAAAAAGCCGGCTGACGCCAAGCCGGATACTCCGAAGCCGGATGCTGCGGCAGCAGAAGGGCCCGCCGAGGGGGCGAAACCGCCAGCGCCCGGTGGGCCGGCCCGATCGAAGCCGGGCACGCCGGATGTCAAGATCGATCTCGACGGAATCGATCAGCGGATCCTCTCTGTGCCGATGCCGCCGCGGCGATATACCGCTCTGCACGTGGGAAAGGCGGGAGTCCTGCTCGCGCTCGAAGCGGGGGCTCCAGGAGAGGGCGTTCCCGGCATCACAGTCCATCGTTACGACCTGAAGGCGCGGAAGAGCGATGTGGCGCTCAGCGGCGTGACCAGCTTCCAGATGTCGTTCAACGGCGAGAAGGCGCTATACCGGCAGGGCGAGAATTGGATGATCGCGGCACTGCGACCCATGGCCAACGGGCCGGGTGGAGGCCCAACGCCCACGCCACCGCCGCCAGCCGCGGGCGGGCAGGGCGCGCTCAAGACGAACGGAATCGAAGTGCGAGTCGATCCTGTGCAGGAATGGAACCAGATGTACCGCGAAGCGTGGCGAGTGGAACGCGACTGGTTTTACGATCGCAATTTGCACGGCCTCGACATCCAGGCGGCGCAGAAGAAGTACGAGCCGTATCTGCGCAACGTGGCGTCGCGCGAGGATCTCACGTATCTGTTCCAGGAGATGCTCGGCAATATCACCGTGAGCCATATGGGGACGGGCGGCGGTGACTTGCCGGACGTGAAGCGTGTACAAACCGGCCTGTTGGGCGCCGACTATGAGGTGGCCAACGGCAGGTATCGTTTCAGCCGTGTGTATAACGGAGAGAACTGGAATCCGCAACTGCGCGCTCCACTGACCCAGCCTGGGGTGAATGTGAAGGCGGGCGAATATCTGCTCTCGGTGAACGGCCGCGAAGTGCATCCGCCGGAGAATGTCTACAGCTTTTTTGAAGGACTGGCGGGCAAAGCGGTGTTGTTGCGGGTTGGTACGGACCCGGGTGGCGCCGGAGCACGGGAAGTGACGGTGGTTCCCGTGACCGATGAAGGACGGCTGCGAAACCTCGCGTGGATTGAAGAGAACCGCCGGAAAGTCGATCAGATGACTGGCGGCAAACTGGCCTACATCTACATGCCCGATACGGCCAACGGCGGCTTGACCGCCTTCAATCGGTACTTCTATGCGCAGATCGGCAAGCAGGGCGCAATTGTGGACGAGCGGTTTAACGCCGGAGGTCTGTTGGCCACCGATATCGCGGAAATCCTCAATCGCAAGCCGCTCAGCGCGGCGGCGAATCGCGTGGGCAGCGACCTGGTGCAGCCGCAGGGCATCTTCGGACCGAAGGTGATGATCATCAACGAGCGCGCGGGATCAGGCGGCGATGCAATGCCGTGGTATTTCCGGCGCGCCGGTGTCGGCAAGTTGATCGGGACCCGCACCTGGGGCGGACTGGTCGGGATGGCGGGAGGTCCCGCGCTCATGGACGGCGGATTCGTGGGAGCGCCGAGTTCCGGAATTTACAATCCGCTCACGGGAGAGTGGGAAGTGGAGAACATCGGCGTGCCGCCGGATATCGAAGTGGAACAGGATCCGGCGATGGTGCGCAAGGGCCGCGATCCGCAATTGGAGAAGGCGGTCGAAGTGGCGCTGGAGGAATTGAAGAAGAATCCGCCTCCGGTGCTGCGGCGTCCGCCATTTCCGACCTACAACAAACCCGCGGCCAAGTAGCGCTGCCGCAAGAGATCTGGGGACAGGCTACGCAACTCCCGAATTATTGCTGCAAAACTCTACGATCGAATTCGGGAATTGCGTAGCCTGTCCCCAGAATAGGGGCGGAATTGAGGAAATATTTGACATGCGCGCGGGGGGCACGTCCTCGACCGGCGCGACGGCGCGCTTCGCTATCATAAGTAAATGACGAGCGCCCTTCCTCCCCTTGTGGGGACCCCTGCCCAGGAAATCATGGATCTGGAGCGGGATTATCTGTTGCAGACTTACGCCCGATATCCGCTGGTTCTTTCGCGCGGAAAAGGATGCTATCTGTACGACCTGGAGGGCCGCCGCTATCTGGACTTCCTGACCGGCATCGGCGTGAACGCACTGGGACACGCGCATCCGCGGATTGTGAAAGTGGTACGCGAACAGGCGGGTCTGCTGATGCACTGTTCGAATCTGTATTACCACCAATATCAGGGTCCGCTGGCGAAGCGGTTGGTGGAGATGAGCGGGCTGGCGCGCGCCTTCTTCGCGAACACCGGCGCCGAGGCGATTGAAGGCGGGCTCAAGATGGTGCATTCCCACGGGCGCTCCATCCATCCGGAAAAGTTCGAAATCATCGCGCTCGAAAATTCATTCCACGGGCGTACGTTTGGGGCGCTCTCGATCACCGGCCAGGCCAAGTACCGGCAGGACTTCGAGCCGCTGGTTCCGGGGGTCCGCTTCGTACCCGCTAACGACCTCGCGGCGCTGGAAGCGGCGGTGAGCGAGCGGACCGCCGGGCTGGTGATGGAACTGATTCAGGGCGAAGGCGGGATCTACCCGCTGACGCCGCAGTTCGTCGCCAAGGCGCGCGAACTTGCCGACCGCTTCAACGCACTGCTGGTGGCGGATGAGACGCAGTGCGGGGTCGGGCGGCCGGGCACCTACTTTGCATACCAACGCTCGTCCCCGGTGGTATTGCCGGACGTGGTAGTGGCGGCCAAACCGGTGGCGTGCGGGATTCCGCTCGGGTTCATTCTGGCCAATGACAAGGCCGCGGCAGCCATCAAGCCAGGCATGCACGGCACCACCTTCGGCGGAGGCGCGTTGGCGTGCCGTGTGGCACTCGAATTCCTGAGCATGCTCGACGATCTGCTACCCGCAATTCAGCGGGTGGGCGGCTATTTCCATCTCAAGCTGAATGAACTGGCGAGCAAGCACTCATTTGTGAAGGAGGTGCGCGGTTTCGGACTGATGCTCGGCGTGGAGTTGGCGATGCCGGGGAAACAGATGGTTACGGATGCGATGTCCGAGGGGCTGCTCATCAATTGCACCCATGATACGGTGCTGCGCTTCCTTCCACCCTACATTGCGACCGAGAAAGAGGTCGACCAGGCGATGAAGATACTCGCGAAGGTGTTCGCGAAGGTGAAATAGGCGCGTGACTGTCGCAATCGCGATCCCGGTGTGGCGGCCATCGGAGGGTCTCGTCGAACTGGTTCGCGCGTTGCGCTTGAGGGGTGCGGGACCGGTGATCCTGGTGGACGACGGTGCCGGGGCCATCGCCATGGATGGTGTCGACGTGCTGCGCCACGCGGTGAAGCGCGGCAAGGGCGCCGCGTGGCAGACGGCGATCAATCACGCCTTGTGCACAATTCCCGATTTAGGTGGGATGGTGTTGGCGGACTCCGGGGACGTGTCTGCGGACGACGTGATGAGCGTGGCCGGGGCGCTGGGCGATGGTGTTGTCTCGGCGGCGCGCGGGGTGTGGGGCGTACCGGCCCGGGGCTTGGCTCGGGTGCTGCAGAGTGTGCGGTCGGAAGCAGAAGTCGAGAAGATCGCAGCGAGCGTGGAGCGGCCGAAGAGTCTCGACAAGAGTGTCGAGACGGCAAACACGAGTGTCCGCGCCACATCGGCTATCTTTGCGGTGGCGTTCGCAGCGCTGTTGGGGTGCGAAATCTATGGGTTTCGCACGACTCCCCTGTTTTCGCAGGAGATCTGGTATCCGATCGGGCTGAAGCGGTTCCTCCGTTATGGCGCGGAATTCCTCGCCATCGCCGTACCGTTGCTGGCGATGTTTCCGTGGACTTTCGCTGGGACGATAGCGGCGTTGCTGGTGGTCTTGACGGCGGTTTCGGTGGGGCCACTAGCCTTGCTCTCGACGGCATTCTTCCTGGTGTCGTCTTGGGCTTTAGGCTCCCGGCTTCTAAGACAGAGCGAGTCGGCGTCGGCAACGGTGGACGTATGCGTCACCATGCTGGGCAGCGGCGTGTATGTCTTCCTGATGACGCTGCTGGCTCGAGTAACCGTCAACTACGCACTGGTCTGGGCGATCTTGCTGGCGATACCAATTGCGTTGGATGTTCGCGGCGTATTGGATCGGGTGACGGGCTGGGCGAAGCGGATCGGATCGGTGGAGTTACGCTCCCCGGGAGAGCGAATCTCGTTTGCTCTGCTGGCCTTCGTTTTGGGGGCGCAATGGTTCGTGGCGATGCTGCCGGAAGTGAGCGCCGACGGGCTCGCCATGCATCTGGCGATCCCGATGAACATTGCCGCCTACCATCGAATGACCTTCGAGCCGAGCCGCTATCTCTGGTCGGTCATGCCGATGGGCGCGGACTGGCTGTACAGCATCGTCTATCTCCTGGGCGGAGAGTATGCGGCGCGGATTCTGAACTTCGCCATGTTACTCGCGATCGTAGCGCTGCTTTACCGTGCGACCAGGCGATGGGTCAGTCCTGCAGCGGCGTATTTACTGGCTGCCTCTCTAGCCGCGACTCCGATCGTGCAGTTCGTCACGGGATCACTCTTTGTAGAGAATTACCTGGTGGCGCTGGTGCTCGCAATGGTCACGGCCATCTGGCTCTTCGGCGAGACGGGTGAGCAGCGGTTCCTGTTTTGTGCGGCGGTAGCAGGTGGCACGGCGATGGCCACAAAGTACGGTGCCCTGGTGTTTCTGGCGCTGGCGCTGCCGTTTGCAGAGGTTGAAGTGGCACGTCGGCGCCAGTCGGTGCGGCGGCCCGCGCTGGTGTGCGCCATTGCGTTGCTACTGCTCCTGGCGACTGCATTGCCCACATATGTGATCGCTTATGAGAAGACTGGCAATCCCATCTTTCCTTTTCTGAACACCCGGATTCACTCTCCGCTGCTGAACCCCACCGTGTTGATAGCGGATGCGCGCTTCCATGTGCCACTGGATTGGCGGGCGCTGTACAACCTGACCTTTCACACTACGAAGTCTTACGAAGGACAGGATGGATCGTTCGGCTTCCAATACATGATCGTCGTCCCGCTTGCGGTCTTGGGCTTGCTCGTCGTCCGGCGACGGGTTGCGGTGGCTGCGGTGGTGCTCGGTCTGATCGCCGGGGCGCTGATCTTGCAGTCCACTCCGAACGTCCGATACCTGTACACATCGATGCCGCTGTTGCTGATCGCGTTTGCGGCGCTATTGGGCTGGATGAGCAGGCAGCAACGCTGGATGTATCATGTACTGGTTGTTTACCTGTTTGTCACTACGGCGCTGAATACTTACTTTCTCCCCGCGTCGAGTTACTATCACAAGGATTTCTGCCTGCGGCTGCCGTTTTCGCGGGCCGAGAAGGATCGCTACCGGATTGAGGCGGCTCCGGTGCGCGGCGTGGTGGCTTATTTCGACCGCAATCACCCGAACTCTGCTCTGCTCTCCACCAGCAGCACTTCCATCGCGGGACTGGTCGGGGATATCTACGTGAACAACTGGCATCAGCAATCCGTCGTAGAAAAGCTGCGAAGTGTGCCGGCGCCGTTCCAGATGCTGCAGTTGCTGCGAAGTTGGGGTGTGCAGTATCTGCTGGTAGAAGCACTGGCGCCGGGAGATCAGACAGTTCCACCACCGCTTCAAAGAATCATCGACAATTGCTCGGTCTCCGAGTTCGCGCTGGGCGGGTTCACGTTGAAGAATCTCAAGTCGGATTGCACGCGCGAGGCCGCCGAAGCTTTGCCGCCAGCGGTGGATCCGGCCAAGCAGAAGGCTGTGCCGCCGGGCGTCTACGACGAACTGGATCCGGCCGTTGTGTTCCATGGCGACTGGTCGCACGATCGAAGCTTTGAGGCTCCGTACGGGCATACGGTGAGTTATAGCGACACTCCGGGGGTTGAGGTGTCGATCGCATTTGAAGGTAAGGAACTGATCTACGGATTCACCAAGGCGCCGAATCGCGGGATCGCCTCGGTGACGATTGACGGGGGCGCGCCGCGAAGCATCGATATGTACTCAGCGAATCCGCAATGGCAGTCCAAGGAGAATTTCTGCTGCTATGCGGCGGGACGGCATTGGGCGGTGGTTCGGGTGACGGGGGAGAAGAGTGAGAAATCGGCTGGGCGGTTTGTGGATGTGGATTGGTTTGAAGTGAAGTAGGTGGCGCGAACACTCCTGTTCGCCGTCTCGACACTTTGTCGAGACTTTTCGCGGGGTGCTCCTGAGTTCGATAGATGTCCTCGATGGCAGACTTTGCGGTGCGAGCGAAAGCGTCGACATGAGTGTCGACGCGGCAAACATGAGTGTTTGCGCCACCGAAGCGACTTACTCGCCTTCTACTACCTTCCAGGTCTTATCCGGATTGAAGCGAGTCATGATGCGTGCCAGTGATCCGGTCGACGGACCGAGATCCTTCTCGTAGACTTGCCCTCGATGATTTACGAGGAAGGTCTTCACGCCCGAGACGCCATATTCGGCGGGGTAGGCGACCATCGCGAATCCGCCCATCATCTTGCCTTTAACGACGTAATCGATGGCGCCGCCGGGAGCGTCCGGTCCCTGGGCTTTCAGGACGTGGAAGAAGTAGCCGTGATACGGAGCCGGCTTCTTACCCTCGGCGAACAATGCCGCGGCGGCATCGGCGAATGCCTTGGGAACCAGCGCCTGCGACTCACCCGGCCACCACAAACCATCCTTCTTGCCGGGAGAGCTTATGATCTTCTGGGCGTATTGCAACATGCCGTCTCCCGTGCGATCGTGGGCAGCATAGGCCATCTGCGCCTCGACGTATCCGCGGCAGACCTCAATCGCGCCCATTTCATTGCGCCCGATGCGCCGGGCGAGGACCTCTGTGCGTCCGCGCTCCGCGTCGAAGAGCCAGTGGCCGTCGCGGCGGACCAGCGGCACCGGAAAAGGCCAGTCGTTTTCGCCCACCACGATAATGGCGCGGTCGGGGGTAGTACGTTCCGTTTCGATGCGGAGACGGATGTGGGCGCGCTCCGAAAATTGAGCGCGCCCGCTTTTGTCCTCGGCTGGATCGCCGGATTCGACGATGTCCTTGCTACCGGGTCCTAGCACCTTGAGCAGAGCCGCCGTGTCGTTGTGTTCGGCCGCGGTGACCAGGGCATCCGCGGCCTCCTTGGGTGTGGCAAAGGTCTGCTGAGTTTGGGCGTGCAACCAGGCCGTCAGCGTGAGACTGGCTGCTGCGATCTGGTACGTAAGTTTCCTTCGCATCACTGTTGTCACTCCTGTTAGTGTCTTCCACCGTGAGACGGCGCCGGCCGGGCGGCGGGAGCCGACCTGGGCATGCTGCGTGCGGCACCCATGCTGGAGTAGCCGTGCTCCGCGTGCGATTGAGCGGCGCGGCCGTTATCCATTCCTCCGAAGACCGACCGGTTCTGTGCGGCGGGAACGCTTGGCGGCGCGGGCCGGCTTCCGAAGCGCTCACCTTCCGGCGCTCTACCGGTGGGCGCGACGGGGGCGGGGCGCACGTTGGCGCCGCGGAAGCGGTCGTTCAAGCCCGGATTGGTGTAAGGGACCCCTTCGCGATGTACCGGGTCGTGGGCCCAAACCGACGTGCCGTGAACGTTGGCGATGCGTGCGGTATTGAAGTTGTATTGGTGAATAAACGTGTTGTTCACCACGATGGAGCGGGTGCCCCAACCGGGATGCCAACCCCATCCGCCCCAGCCGTGCCAACCGCCGCCAAAGAAGAGTCCGACATTGATGCCACCGCCGAAACCGAACCCAAGTCCGCCGAAAATCACCGAGCGAGGCGGCCAATACCAGCGCGGATAGGGATAGTAGAGGGGCGGTCCCCAGATCCACGCCGGGTCGTATACGGGCACGTAGATGACGTCGGGACTCACCGGCTCAATCTCCACGTAGGGCTGGCCGTTTTCGCTCTCGGTTACGACGTTCTCCTGCGGAGTGGAGGAGAGCTTGCCGGCCTGTTGGGCCTGTTGGCGTAAGCGCTGGACGGCATCCATCACGTCCTGCTGTTGCGCTAGAAAAGCATTGCCGATATTCGTCGTCCAAGACACGTCGTCATTCAGACGTTTCAAGACATCGGGGAAAACCACCAGCGCCTGTACGCTGGGATCCCAGTTCTGTTGCTGAGCGGCTTCCGTGAGCGCGGGCCCGGTGAGCCCCGGGTTCTTCTGCAGAAACTGGTAGGCCTGCACCACTTCGAGCGGATACGTACAAGCGACCAGCACCTGGCTCAGCAGGGGATCGGGATAGAGTGCGATGGGCGCCACCAGATTATTAAGCTGGTCGGGAGTCAACGCCTGTCCGGGCGGGGGAGGCGCCGGCGCAGGCGCCTGATCCTGGGCGAAGAGCCCGGAGGATCCAACCAGCAGCACCGAGAAAAGAGCAATCAGTTTCATGAGAACCTCCCTAATTCCACCTTACTATACGTAGTCTTGGACACAGACGTTACTGGCCCTTACGGACTGAGAGATTAATACACGATTAAAGTAACTGAGATAGACCGAGCAGGTTGCGGACGAGCTCGAGGGCCCTCAGGGGGAAGCGGTGTCGATTGTGTTACGCTTGACTCGAAATGGCCGGTGGCGAGCAGGACAACTCGGGCGAACCCAAGCGTCCCGCGGTGCGCTTGAGGACGCTTCCCAAAAAGCCTTCCGAGCCTCCTCCCGCCCCTCCAATCGTACCACCGCAGGGTCCGCCCGGGCGGCCGGAAGTGCGGCTGCGCCGATTAGCGCCGAAGCCGGCTTCTCCGGAGGAACCCGCGGCGGAAGGTCCAGTAGAGGTCGAAGTCGCCGATGGGGCAAGTGAGCAGGAGCCCCCGGCTGGAACTGTGGTCGAGAGCGATCCAGGAGTGGAATCTGCCGAGAAGCCTCCTGCGGCGGTTGTCCCTCCGGCGTCGGATCAAGACGTCAAAGGCGTTGAACCCTTAGCGAGCGCGCCGGCGAGCGGAGGCGGAGTGCGTTTACGGCGACTGGCCAAGCCTGCGATCGCGGAGACTTCAGCGTCTCCAGAGATCGAAGTACGGCCTGCTGCAGAAGCTTCCCAGGCGGCGCAAGCGCCGATAGCCGAGAGCGCAGCGGCGCCCGGTCGCAAGCCCTATAAACCGGATCCGTCGGTGGAGAACATGCACCGCCGGCAATGGTGGAAGTACGACTTGCGGGTGAGATCGAAGCGGATCACACCAGTACAGGAGAAAGGTCAGGAGTGAGCACCGGAAAGACACTCGTCACGTGGCTGTTGCTGTGCATTGCGTGCGCGGCCGGTACGATCCTGACGGTGCAGCTACTCGACAAGCTGCTGGGATTGCGCGCCGTTGTTTCGAGTTTTTGACGCCAATGTGCTACGACGAGCTCGCAGCGAACTTCCACCTGATGTTTGAGGATTGGAATGCATCGATCGCGCGGCAGGCGGCGGCGATCGGTCCTTTGCTGGAACGCGAATGCGGGGCGAGTGGAGCGTTGCGCGTGCTGGATTGCGGATGCGGAATCGGCACCCAGTCGCTCGGGCTTGCCATGCGCGGACACCGGATCACGGCGTGCGATTTGAGCGGGCCCGCGGTGGCGCGCGCAGATTCCGAGGCAAGGCAGAGAGGACTCACTTTGGAATTCCGTGTCGCGGACATGCGTGATCTCTCACCTGTCGCGGGGCGGGATTTCGACGCCGTGGTGTGTCTCGACAATTGCCTTCCGCATCTACTGGAACAGTCGGATCTGATTCAGGCCGCGAACCAGATTCGAGGAAAGCTGCGCCATGGCGGTGTGCTGGTGGCGAGTATCCGCGATTACGATCGGCTGATTCGGGAAAAGCCCGTGGTACACGGCCCGGCGTTCTTTCGAGATCCTTCCGGACGCAGGATTGTGCACCAGGTGTGGGATTGGACCGACGACCGGCACTACACATTTCACATCTACATCACACGCGAGACCACAAAGGGGTGGGAGTCGCAGCACTATGCGGGGACATATCGGGCGCTCTTGCGGGAAGAGTTGAATCAGGCCTTGCGGACCGCGGGATTCGCGGAGCCGCGGTGGATGATGCCGCCGGAAAGCGGGTTCTACCAGCCGCTGGTGATCGTGCGCTCCCTGAGTAAACCTCAACCCTAAAGTGGTAGCCTTTAGGGAAGGGGAAATCCAACTATGAAAAAGCTTGCACTGTTCTTGTGTGCCGTTACGCCGCTGATGGCTGCCGAAGGCAGTATGAACGCGGACGAGCGAGCGTACTTACTGGATCAACTCGAGAGTTCCAAGAAGGGGATGATTGCCAGCATTCAAGGATTGACTGCCGCACAATGGAAGTTCAAACCGGCGCCGACTGTTTGGTCAGTGCAGGAGGTCGCCGAGCACATCATTCTCGCCGAGGATTACATTCTGAACGGGGCACAACAGGTTCTCAAGACACCTGCAGTGCCGCGTCCGGCTACGTCGACTACGGATATGGATCATAAGATTGTGGCGGGGGTAGAGGATCGTAGCAAAAAGGCAACCGCGCCCGAGCCTTTGGTTCCGGGAGCCAAGTTCGCCACGCCGGAGGACGCTATCAAGGAGTTCACCGCGCGGCGCGATAAAACGATGGCCTACGTCAAGTCGACGAATGATGAACTCCGCGTACATGTAGCGCCGGGCCCCGCCGGTCCGATGGACGCGTACCAGTTCCTGCTGCTCCTGGCGTCGCACTCGGTACGGCACACGTTGCAGATCAAAGAGGTCGAATCGAACGCATCTTTCCCGAAGGCCTCGAGCGCCGGTCTATAGAGTGTGACTCGCGATCCACACTCGCAGGGCCTGCTCATACCAACGGGATTGCGGTTGGAAGGCGGGCGCCAGGTTTGTGCGCTCGTGAGGATCGCGGTTGAGATCGTATAACTGGGGGCGGCCAGAATTGGATTCGAGAATGAATTTTCGGGGGCCGTCCCGCAAGCCGAGAAGGCCGAGCGAATAATCGGCGAAGAAAAAGGCCATGCGTGGCCCTCTTTCAAGCATCGATCGGCCTTGATACTCCTTCGGTATCGGCAATCCAGCCAAATCCAGCACGGTGGGCGCAGTATCGATCAGGCTCACCACTTGGGCGCTGCGGATTTGGTCCCTGATCAACCCTGGCGCAGCGACGAGAAACGGCACGTGCACGTTTTCCTCGTAGATCTGGAAAGTGTGCCCGGAGTTGCCGTCATGCTGGCCGAATGCCTCTCCGTGATCCCCCAACACAATCCATAGAGTCTTTTGATCGAGGCCGCGCTCGCGAAGGCCCGCCCTGAGATCGCCAAGTGAGGCATCGCCGTAGTGCAATGCATTGCGATAGCGTCCGAAATCGTCGGCGCCTGGAAATGGGCCGCCGCCCGGAGTCTCGTACGGATGATGGCCCGCAATCGGAAGATAGGCCACAAAGAAAGGCTGACCCACGGGCAGGCGGTCGATCCATTTGAGAATGCGGGCGACGGTCGAAGGTTCGTCGACCCCGAAGCTGGATTGATGATTGCCGCCGATATCGCCGGCATCCTCGAGTGTGTCGAAGCCACGGTCGCGGATAACGGCATTCATTCCGAGATAGACGAAGCGGCCGGAGTGGAACATCGCGGTGCGGTATCCTGCGGCACCGAGTGCGGCGGCGATGGAATGGCACGGAACGGAAGCGTATCGCTCGGCATCGCTGGCGAAGGCCGGGTATTGGGCGCAGAGGATGGAGAAGAGTCCTTTGATGCTTTCTGGATAAGCGGCGTAGGCATTGTCGAAGACGATGGCGCTGCGCGCCAGGTCCGAGAGGTTCGGCATGGGGTCGGGAGCCGCGCCGTAGAGGCCGAGATATTGAGCTCCGGTGGATTCCAGGCTGACCAGCACGATGTTGCGTCCGCCTGCGGCGGCGCGAAATGCGGAGAGGTCGATCTGCGGCGTCTGTTCGAGGCCGGTGCGCCAATCATTGCCGGCTGTGGATGGAGGCGCGGCTCCCGGGGCTCTGAGGGGGACGAGCGCCGTCCAGGCATTGCGTTCCATTCCCTGGGTGTCGACGCGGGACGCGGCCAGAGGGCCGAAGGCGACGCTCAGGGTAAGCGCCGAGAGGATGGAGGCGCGGGGCAGACGCCTGAGACAACGCGGGGCCATCACGGCGACCACGACTGCAGCCGCGAATGCCAGGGCGTTGGGCAACGTCACGTAATAGCGAATGGAGTCGGCAAGAGGTCCACGAGCAGCGTGCAGCATGGGCCAGGTGAGCGGCGTCGAGAGGACACGCGCCACAGGGATGTTGATGGCGGCGTAGAGCGCGGCGGTCGCGTAGGTGGTCCAGGCGAGACGCGAATGAGATCGCGCGAGCCATTCCAAGGCGGCGAAGACGAGCACCGCGGCCGCGTCCTGCCAGAAGTAGGCGAGCGGCGACCACCACGAAACACTGACATGGTGGCCTGCGAGCATGATGGCCTTCGCCGTGACGAAGACCAGCAGGAGGGCCGCGGTTCTCATGCCTTCACCAGGTTTACGCGTTTCAGCAGGAGCGGAGAGACGATGCGGGTGACGCCGCGCTTGCGCCAGATCCAGTCGTGGATGAGCACGGTCGGCGCTGGTGGATGGCGGTAGAGCGCGTTGCGGTCACCTTGAAACGCCAGCGGGATAACGAGCAGGTCGAAGGGCGCGGCGGCGGGGCTGGGAAAGTGCGCATGCACGAGATCGGCTGGAGAGTCGCCCAGGAATGCGCGTGCTTGTTCGAGATTGGCGCGATCGGAGTCGATGATTGTCAGGGCTGCTTCGGGGAGAAGTTGGCGGAGAAGGAGAGCGGTGCGCGGGAAGAGTCCGCCGCCGACGATGCCGACTCTGCCGGCGGCCGGAAGGGATTCCGCAAGGCTCCGGAAGGCGCGCGCGTGCGCTTGCAGGACGAAATGCTGGAGAGCGGGCACGTGCAGGACGAGTCTCTCCAGTCCATCGAGGCTGAGGGACTCGATCCAGCGGAGCGGCGCAGGCCAGTTGCTGGCGGGCGTTCCCGGCTCGCGCCGCTCGGGCAGTCGCGAAAACTCCAGGCCGGGGAAAGCATGGTGCTCGGCATGGTAGCCGTCATTGAAGCAGAGGAAATTGTAGAGGCTGCCGTAGTGGCTGGTGGTGCCACGGACATGCTCGTAATGGCTGTGAAGAAAGCAGATCGCGAGGCCACCGGCGTATCCGGGCAGGTAGATCGAGAAAAGGAATCGCGGGGAGCGGGCACCCACGACTGCCCAGAACGCGAGTACCAGCGCGACCTGGGTGAGGAGTTCGACTGAGATGCGCAGGTGCGGGCGGAGATCCGCGTGATGGGCCAGGTGACGGTCGCGCCACAGGGCCTGCGGAATTCCGAGCAGAACGCTGAGATAGGCGCCGAACAGGAGGTTCCATGCCCGCGAAGGAAAGAACGGCCGGTGGATGAAGCGATGCGAGATGGTATTGGAGTTCCACCAGATGCCGAGAGCGATCACAGGCGCCGAAGGAAGCGTCAGGAAGACGAGTCCCTGTGCGATCGCCAGCGATGCCAGGAGAGCGTCCTGGCGGAATCGGCGAGCCGCGAGCGGCAAGGATAGGGATGACATGGCATGTCACTCCTTGAAGGCGAGCAGGGCTTTTACCGGCGGATATTCGGACTTCGCCCCGACTTTGACGACGCCAGTGTTGGTGGCGTACGGGTCAGGATTTTTGGGGGGATCGTCCGCTTTGCGGAGAGTCGGCTGTTGGCCGCGCATGCCGAAGGCGACGATTTGGCCGGTTCCGGCCACTTGCTGGAGGTCCTTCCATTCGGCGCGGGCAGCTTGAGGATTACCAGCGAGGCTTAAGTAGAGATAGCCGCGAGCGGGCGGGGCGTACTCGCCCCCATGGGGTCCGACGGCGAGAGAGAAGATGCCCCAAACTTGGATTCGCTCGGGCGTTTCGCGGTTGGGTTCGAGCACGACTTTGTCGATGCGTGCGTAGATGCCTACATAGTCGCTGGCGTGGACAGCGGTGAATCCTGCGACGCCGAGGAGAAGCGCGGCACGGATCAGGCGATGGTCTTTCATGTTCCCTCCAAGATGCCAGCCGGTCGGCTGGAAATTTTGGAGGGAAGACGAACGGTGAGGCGGGACTGTTAACGGCGGAGTCGAGGCGAATCCGTCGCGAAAGTGCACGAAACCAACCGAGATCTGGGGACAGGCTACGTAACCCCCGAATTCTTGAATTCGGGGGTTACGTAGCCTGTCCCCAGGTTAGGGGCGGATCTGTGGGGTATTGCCACGGAATTGGGACGGATCGGTGGAAGTAGCGCCCCAGTGTCGGAGCGAATTTGTGGAGGCGCGGGATTGATGTGTGGCCCTGCCCAGGCCGGCGTTAGCTGGCGCGGGCTTCAGCGGCTTCTGTCTTCACCGGCTTCGCATTTACCTTTGGCTCCGGCCGTATGATGTCGATGCTGCCTTTGAAATAAGCGCCGTCGTCGATGCTGATGCCGGCAGTCTTGATGTCGCCGACCAGGCTGCCCTGTTCGCGGATCGCGATCTTCTCCATCACGTTGATGTTACCTTGCACCTTGCCGAAGACGATTACTTCGCGCGCCTTGATGTTGGCCCGTACCCTTCCGTTCGGACCGACAGTGAGAATACTGTGTGATTCCACCGAGCCTTCCACTTCGCCATCGATGAGTAGCTCCTCATTGGTCCGGATGTCACCCTTAATATGCATCGAGGCTCCGATTGCCGCGGGCTGTTGTGGCGGCAAGCCGGGGTCTCGCATAGGGACGGGCCCTGCAGCGGTAGTGGGAGTAGTAGGATAGCCTGCGGGCGCGGCGCTGCGGACTGGTTCGTTCTGTGGTCTTGGGCCGTAGCCCTCATCGTTGCGTTTGTTCCACACGGTGAGTTTCTCCTTCGGCGCTAGATATGAGGAACGTTGCGTGTAGCACACCGAGGGCCAACACCGAACGCCTTTTGTTTCTGGAACAGTTCAGAATCGCAATGTATTTTCTTCCCGGCAACGTCGAGCAGCTTTTACGTATTCCATTTTTCACGCAATGCCACTAACATGTAAGTTAGATCAACGCCGACAAGAGCCAATCAGGCTCGCATGATTCGCATATGACTTTCACGTGGGAACAACTGGAAGGAGCATCCTTGGCCGGCACCTACGGCCTGGATCAGTGGCTCGGGAGCGACGCGACCGGCGCCTTTTTTTCGACGTCGTATATGCCGGGAGGGCAACGCGCGATTGTTAAATTGACGGAGGCGAGTCCTTCTGCCGCTGAGATGCAGCTTGCGCTGTGGGAGCGTACCGCGCGGCTCAAGCATCGCAATCTGATGGCGCTATTGGATTGCGGTACTGCCGAGACACCCGAAGGGCCATTCGCATACGCAGTCTTCGAAGCTCCGGACGACAGCCTCACCGCGGCGCTGCAAAACGGTCCGATGAGCGAAGATGAGGCGCGCGACGTTTTCGCAGCGGGAGTGGACGCGCTGCGGTACCTGCACTCGCACGGGTGGGCACACACCTCGATCGACGCGGAGCACATCGTGGCAGTGGGAGATCGGATCAAGCTGGCGACCGATACGCTGGGTGAAGCGGACGAAGCAGGGCAATGCGACGATGTATGGGCGATGGGCGCTTTGGTTTACGAACTCGTGAGCGGCCGGAAACTGGAACGAGGCCGGTTCGCGGGCGTTTCGGGACTATCGGATCCTTTGGGTCCGATGATCCAGCACGCCACCGAGCCAGATGTCCACGAGCGCTGGACTGCTGAGCAACTCGCTGAAGTGCTGTGTCCCGCGCCCGAGCCGGAGATCCAATCGGCGGTTGCACCGGTCGTGGAGCAACCGTTCGTCGCCGTCCCATCGGCCGAAGTCGTTCCGGCAGCGCAGGAAATCGAGAAGCCCGCGGATATCGAGGAGGGCGAGTCCGCGCCGCGGATGTCTCCGATCGTGGTGCACGAGCCTTTCAGTAACGTGGCGAGCGAACAGGTAGAGAGCGACGAGGACGAAGAAGCTGAGCCTCCCACGCTGCTGTCAAAATATGTGCCATTAGCGGCGGTAGCAGCCATCGCGCTACTCGCCTTGATTTTTGTGATTGCGCACCATGGGGCTACAACACCACAGGCCGTAGCGATTGTGCCACCTCCGGCCCCGGCGCCGGTCGCGGAAACAACTCCGCCGCCGATCGTGCGCGCGAGTGTTCCGAAGTCATCGCCCCAGACGTGGCGGGTGATTTCCTATACTTATTTCCGGCAGTCGGATGCCGAGAAGAAGGCGCAGTCGATTAACAGCAGGGTCCCCGGAATCCATGCGGAGGTCTTCACTTTGGGTACGAGGCCTCCTTCGTACCTGATCTCGCTGGGAGCGCATCTTACCCAGGACGAAGCAAACGCATTGCGCAAGAAGGCAATCGCCAAAGGACTTCCCCACGATACCTTCATTCGCAACTTTGCGAATTGAAGCTCAGAGCTTGTGGGCGGCTTCCAGGAAGCTGCGGAGGTCGCGCTCGGGCACATCGGGCAGGCCCGGCGCCACGTTGTTCAGTTTGCCTTCGCGCATCCAGCGTTCCAACTGGTCTACCAGGCTGAAAAGGTGGTCGAAAGAGTCGACTATGAACAGCAAGGGCTGGTAATGATCGATCTCCGCGCCCTGGTTGATCACCCATTCCATCTGCAGGGGATGACGCTGTACCTCGTCCGATTGGATGGCATGCTGTAGTTCGCCGTAGGAACTCAGCAGCCCACTGCCGTAGGCGCACGTGCCGCGCCGGCAGCGCATCAGG
This sequence comes from Bryobacteraceae bacterium, assembly GCA_035295745.1. Taxonomy (GTDB): domain Bacteria; phylum Acidobacteriota; class Terriglobia; order Bryobacterales; family Bryobacteraceae; genus JAIQFL01. The sequence continues at coordinate 122,383 of DATGIL010000034.1, forward strand.
CCGAATTCCACCGTAAACCAGAAAAAGCGCGACATCGCCTTGATGATGTTGGTGAGACGACGGTTGCGCTCCTGCTCATCGCGAATCAACGAGGTCATTTCCACCGCGGTGTGGGCGCAGTCGCCGAAGCGCACTAACGTGTCCGCGAAAGCCTTCTCGGTGTGCATCGGGACGTGTCCCGCGAGGTCGTGAAAAATGTCAGGTTCCGGCAGGTAATCGAGCTTGTCTTTAGGACGAATCGTAACCGTGGTGGGGAACTCGCGGCGACGCAGGCAATCGAAGAACAAAAAACCAGGCACGTAACCGCTGACAGCCTTCGCCTGGAAACCGGTGAGCGGTTTCAGCTTCTCGTTGATGTCTGACAGGCGAGGAATGTGTGACGAGGGCAAGTCCAACGCCTCGACGCCGCGGAGAAAGTGGTCGTTGGCGAATTGCTCCCACCGCGGGCGAATGCGGCGGAAGAGTTGACGCCAAGCCTCCTGGTTTTCTTCCGTGTAGAGGTCGTATTCCTGAGTGATGTACAGCTCGCCGCGATCGCGAGCCTCCTCGACGAAAGGTGCCTGGCCAGTGGTCAGACCCGGTACGGACAGCGTTTGAGGCATCGAGACCCTCCCCGGAACCCAGTTCCTGATTTCAGGCTACCAGGGATCGGTGAGTTTGACAACCTCTCGTAGGTGGTGCTTACCACTATTTACAAAGCGGTGTGGCAAAGCAGGCAGGCGGCATCGGAGCGTTCCAGATTGGAAGTGGCTACGGCGTAACTCTGTCCGTGGGCTTGCCATTGTGCTCGTCCATGGCCAGTGTGGGCGGATTGGCCGCCGCGCGCAACCAGTAAGGTCGCGTTCTGTTCACCGACACGGTAGGTCACGGCAGCGATTCGCTCTCCAGCCCGGCGGATGACGCGCGCGCCGGTGATGCAGGCGCTGGTGTGCTCCGGAATGTTGAGCTCGATGCCGGCCTGGCGGCGCATCCAATCGTTCACCTGGGCGGGATCGTTGGAATCGAATTCGCTCGGCGCCGGGGTCCGCAGTTCCTGCATTGCCAGCTGTTGCAGGTCGATTCCGCGGCCCTGCCCCCTGGTCACCATCCACAGCGAGGCGGCCGCTACCATGATGGTCACAATCGCGGCGATCGGCAATACGCTCCACGATGGCTCCGGCCGCCGAATCGCAATCGGGCGGACCGGGACCGGGCAATCCGAGTCTCCTGCGGCGTTGCGAATGCGTTCCCACAGTTCATGGGGTGCGGCGACGGGGCACAACTCCTCAGCCAGTTCCAGTTCTAAATCCAGGCGATCAGGCATTTTCGCCCCCATTTCTGCCGGCGAGATGCGCCAAACGGCGTTCCAACGCTTTGTGTGCGCGGTTCAAACGCGATGCCACGGTCCCTGCTGAGCAGCCAAGCACCTCCGCGATTTCGGCATATGACAACCCCTCGGTGTAGCGCAGGATGATGGCGATGCGGAGATCGGGGGCCAAGCGATCCACTGCGGAGCGGATCCGCGCGCTCAGTTCGGCGCGCAGAACCTCGGCCAAGCTGTCGCCCGAGGACCGGAGAGACGCCAGGATCTCGTCTGCCAGTGGCATGAGGCGCCAATACTTGCGCTTGTGGTCAAGGCAACTGTTGACTACCAGCCGGTAGATCCAGGTTTCAAAGCTGGAGTCGCCGCGGAAGTCGCGGATGGAGGAGAAGAGCTTGAGGAAGGTGTCCTGGGCGATGTCCATTGCCACCGCCCGATCGCCCGAATACCGCAGAGCGATGGAGTAAACCTTATCTTTGTACGATTCGAAGAGTTCGCGGAATGCCTCTGTTTCCCCGCGCTGACAGGCTGCGACGAGCTCCCGATCCGATTCGATCACCATTTTCGAGATCCGCTACCACTAGTATGACGGTTGACGGTCGAAATTTCTTCCCGGTATTTTGGGGTCACCGGCCACCACGGCGAAGTTGGCGCATCATCTTGCCCCAGAGGGCTTGCGCCAACTCGTCCGCATCGTCCGCATCGACTGGAACGATGCCGAGATGCAGGCCGGCCATCTCGTCGGTGCTACCAGGACCGAGGACCACGCGCTTTGGCGGGTGGTTGGGATTGCGCGGATTCGCGGCGGAATTGTCATAGGTAAATTCCATCTCCACGCGAGCGCCTTCAGGCAGGCGGATGGGTGAGATGTAGTCGTATTCCTGCTGCCAGTCGAAATTCCACTCGGCGATGTGCAACAGGGTCTTGCGCGAGCCGTCGGGAAGCACCGCGTACGCGAGCATGTCCCTGCAGAGGTAGTGCGCGTGGGGATTGATCGCGAGTACCTCGACGTCGACCGGGAGGGTGAAGTGGTCGCTGACCTTGTAATGCTGCTCGCCGGGAGGAATGTCGATCTGGTTCGACCCCAGCGGGAGGTCGCTCGCTTTCCGCGTCGGCCCTTGATCCGTGAAATATAGCGCTACGCGGGTGCGGTCAGTTTCCGGCTTGCCGGTGGGGTGGTAGTGAACCTGAAGGACGAGGTCGGCGCCGCCGTGCAGAAGGTCTGGGATGCCATCGGCTTTGCGGACCGGCACGGAGCCAGGGGTCCATCCGCCGAGACCGCGCGCCGGCAGGAAGCCAGGCGTGCCGAAACAGGAATAGCCACTGCCGGTGTCCCGCTTCCGCGCGGTGCCTGAAAGATCCTGGAAGAGCAGAGCGTGGTGGACGACCTTGGCATCCCCGGGTCGCGTATCCATGGCGCGGACCCACCGGTCGCGGCCAGGCGGTGTGGGGATCACGAAGCAGCGATACTGGTCGGGGCCTTCCGCGGGTACAGTGTATGGCGCGCGCATCTCGACTTCGAGATCGGGCTTGCCGAGTTGCCAGCCGTCCGGAAACTGCGGGGGCGGGGCAGTCTCCGCTGGGTTGCCCGCCAGCGCTCCGGCGTCGGCCCAGTGCGCTAAGGTGGCGATCTCCTGGTCGCTGAGGCGACGCTCGCGCTGAAAATGAGGCTCCACCGGCAGCCAGGGCGGCATGTAGCGTTTGGCGGTGACGGTGGCGATCAGTCGGGAACGCTTCGCAGCGTCCTGATAAGTAAGCAGGCTGAAGGGAGCGACACCGGCGGGTCGATGGCAGGACGCGCACTGGCGATACAGGATTGGTGCGACATCGTGGGAGAAAGTGGGGCTGGTGGAGGCTGCCCAGAATCCGGCGAGGAGGCCCAGGAGGTGCACAACATCAATTGTGACACCTCCGAGGAGGTCTGTAAGGAGATTCGCGAAGTCCAGCGGCAGCATCGAAAATGCCGGACGCGCGAAAAGCGTCGACAAGAGTGTCGACGCGGCAAACATGAGTGTTTGCGCCACGGGTGCGCCTGAACGGCGTTTTACGTGATCGACTGCAGCAATCCGCGAATGTATCCGTAGCAGAAGGCGAAGGACTGCAGTCCGTTGGGATCGTTCGGCGCGGCTGGCACGTGGTCGGGCATCAGGAGGTACGGGTAGCCGACCTCTTTATAGACCTGAATCGCCTTCACGAAATCGATATCGCCCTCGTCGGGGAAGACTTCGATGAAATCGTCACGATGGCCGCGGATATTGCGGAAATGTACGTTGAAGATCTTCTGGCGTGATCCAAAGTAGCGGATCACGTCATAGATCTCTTTGCCTGGATCCTTCAACATCTCGGAGACGGTGCCCTGGCAGAAGTTGAGGCCGTGATAGGGGCTGGATTTGATGGTGAGGAACTTCTTTAAGCCGTCCACGGTGCCCAGCACGCGCACCACGCCCTGGTAGCCCTCCGGCGGAACGCCGGGATCGTGAGGGTGGCAGGCCATGCGGATCTTGTACTCTTCGGCGACTGGAATGATTCGTTCCAGAAAATAGGTGATGCGTTCCCAGGCATGATCGGCATCCACCATGCCGGCGCGCGTCAGAGGCGGATCGGGATGGGCGTCCTTCAGGCGCCAGGTGCTGTAGGTGCAGTCGCCGCGTCCCGGGGAGCGGCCGGTGCGGAGCACGCCGAGGATGCTCATGTTGTACTTGACGGACGGGATGCCTGCCGCGGCGCAGTTGCGAATCATGGTCTGCAAGGATTCGATGTCGCGGTCGCGCTCGGGACTTGACGCGAGCATGATGGCGGGATGCTTTTCGCGATCGATGTGGCTCGAGGTGAGGAAAGGCGGCGCGATGCCTTCGATGGTGATGCCGTTCTTGTCGGCGAGGTCTCGCATGCGCTTCAGTTCGTCGACGGTGGCGTAGAGGCGGCCGTCGGCGATTTCGGGATACCCGGTGATGTCGCGGACGCCGTATCGGGCGAAGTATTTCAGGTGGGCATCGTTGGTAGGTGCACTCTGGCATCCCAATCTCATGCGGACGGGTGGAGTTGGCGCGGCTGCAACTGGTTCGACATTTGTGGAAAGCGCGGCTGCGGCGGCGCCGGCGGACGAGAAGAATTTTCGGCGATTCATCTGCAAGATATGATACAGCGGGTGCGGTCCGCTTTGTTTAGCGGTATCGTAGCGGCTCTTCAGGAGAAGATATGGCCGCAGAAGCGGCATTTTTTGGCGGCGCGCTTGATGGTCTCGGCGCAGTCGGGACAGGTCTTGGTGTCTGCGCCCGGTTCGAGCAAAGAAGGACTGGGATCGGCTGGAGGCTGCGGTTGCAGGGCGGCGCGCGCATTCACGGCGCCCAGATTGTACTTGTTGATGCCGGCGGCGTTCTCGTCGAAGTTCATGCCGATCGGTGAAACGCCTTTGTGCTGGAACTCTTCGGCGTCGGCGATGAACGACCGGATCAATTCGGCATCGCGCGGAGTGGCCTGCGTCCCCGCGAGTTCGCGCGGGTCGAGCAGGCCGGAGGTCTCCGATAAGACCTCGCCGGCGTAGCAGTTCAGACGGATGTCCGACCGCACCGCGGTATTGCGCGATTCGTGCGAATCGTAGTGCGATTTGCCGACCGTGACACTCGATTGAAAGAAGGTGCCTTCGAGTGTGACCAGAATGACGTGCGAGGCGAAGCGGAAGCGCGTATCCATTTGCCAGGCCAGCCGCAATGCGGACCATGAAAGCCACAGTCCCGCGAGGACACAGAAGTAGAAGGCGAAGCTCAACGCCGTGGTGACGCCAAGATGCAGCAGCCAGACTCCGGCCACAAGGCCAAGGCAGGCGATTGGAGAGACGATGGTGCCAAAGCGTGCGCGCGGCCGGCCGTCGGCGACCTCCGGCGGCAGTTCGTAAAGCAGGTAGGAGTCGAAGGTGCCGGTGTTTTGGACGCCGGTGAGGTGCATGTCGGGAGGCTTGGAGAGCACCCGCAGGGGCCCCGCGTTTCCGTGCAGCGTGCGCACGCGATTCTCGAGAAGCTGGAAGAGCGTCTGCGGATGTCCGGCCGATTCCATCATCGACGAGCTCATATGACGCGTGGTGAGAACGCCGCCCCAGCGGCGAAGATACCAGATCGCCCAGATATAGAAGCCCGAATAGGCCAGCCCGGTGCAGAGATACGGGAAGGTCACCGAGGGCGAGTCGAAGATCGCCCAGATGAGAATGAGCACGGTGGCGGCGGTGTAGAGCGAACCTTTCACCGCTTCCCGCATCGCAATGGCGCGGACCCAGGGGCTCATCGATACCAGGCTCGCGTCGGGAAGCAGCGCCAGGAGGAAGGCGAAAGGCCCACGGCGGGTGATGACGACGTTGTCCTTTCCATAGATCGACTGATATTTCAGCGCATTGAGCAGCACTGCATAGTTGGAGAATTCGCGAGGCGACTCGGCCGGGATGGTGATACTCCCAATGCGGCGCCAGGTATAGAAGAACGCCGTGATGCCTGCGAGGATCACAACGACATCGATGAAGTCAGGTAGGAACTCGCCGGCGGGGCGATCGGTGAGCGCCAGTTGCGTGGCGAATAGCAATACGGTGAGCAGCGATGCTCCCAAGGCGATGCGGGCGTTGGGTGTGCCCGGGTGCGTGATCCGCGACCGGCGATTCGGAGCGGGATTCGACTCCAGCGTCATACGTTACACAGGCGGTGGTGCCCGTGCCGCCTCATTTTGCGAACCTGCGGAAGAAGCTGTCCTGGTACCATTGCGGGCGCGCGGCGTTGTCGGCAACGCTCTCCACGAGCTTCAGAATGACGCGATCGAACAGCGCGGCGGCGGCCGTGTCGACGTGCTGGTTCAAGTCGTCGGCAGGCTTGTGGTAGATGTCACGCACCCAATCCTTGCGAATCTTCTCTTCGGGAGAGCCGGGCGCGTATCCAAATTTGAAGGCAAGCGACGGCACGCCGTTGCGGATGAAACTGTACTGGTCGCTACGGATGAAGCGGTTCTGTTCGGGCTCATTATCGGCTTGGACTTCCACGCCGAGTTCCTTGGCGGCGGCGCGCACCGAGTCGCCGAGGGTGGATTCGCCGAGGCCTTGCACTTCGAGATACTTGAGCGCATAGAGCGGCAGGAACATGTCGAGATTGATATCGGCGATGATCTCGTTGGCTGGTACGGTGGGATGGGCGGAGAAGTAGCGCGACCCGAGTTCGCCCTTCTCCTCGGCTGTGACCGCCAGAAATATGATGGAGCGCTTGGGCCTCGCTCCCGACGCTTTCAGGATGCGCGCGACCTCCAGCACGGTTGCGATGCCGGAGGCGTCATCCATCGCGCCGTTGTAGATGCTGTCGCCCTCGACGGGGCGGCCGACACCCAGATGGTCGAGGTGAGCGGAGAGGACTACGTATTCGTTCTTGAGTTTGCGGTCGGAGCCGGGGAGCAGGCCGGCGACGTTGGTCGACTCGAGAGAATCACGCTTGACGGCGGTCTTGGCGTGGAGCAGGGCAGGGAGCGGAAACTTGGGGAGCGGTTGATTTTCCCGAGCCAGCTTCTGAATCTCTTCGAAGGTGTGTCCGCTGCCGGCGAAGAACTTTTCCGCACCGCGAGGATTGATGGCGATGGCGATCTGTTGTCCTTGAGTCTCCTGCAGGGACGGGTCGGCGAGGATGATGGTGGGCTGAGCAGGTCCGCGCCCGCCGCGTCCGCCGCCGCCCGCGCCGCGTCCGGGAGGTGGGGCTGCGGCTCCGGAGGCATTGGCTGTGGCCCCGGCGCCGGTCGCATCGTTGGCGCCCCCACCTCGATTGCCGGCGGTGCGCGGGTTCGCGATGGTGGCGATTCCGATGGCCCCCGCCTTGTGGAGCATGTTCCAGCGCTCGACGCCCGAGGAGTAGTGCGATTTCAGCGGCCCCGGAGCATCGGCGGGACCGGGCCCATTCACATACACAGCGATCTTGCCCTTCAGATCGAGCCCGGCGAGGTCATCGTACTTTGCTTCTGGAATGACCATGGCGTAGCCGACGAAAACCATGGGCGCTTCGAGAAGCGGGGCAAGGTCGGCGCGCGGGCTGATGGTGGCGTCCGCGCCGAGCGTCAGAGGCTCGGGCTTACCATCACGGACCAGCGAGAGGCTAGATTGGTCTTCAATCAGGAGGTGAGTTTCGAACTTCACGGGCTGCAGATATCCCGAGGTGCCGGCGGGCTTGAGGCCGGATCGCTCGAAGGAAGTGGAGACGTACTCGACGGCCTTGCGGAAGCCCTCGCTGCCGACGTTGCGGCCCTCGAGCTTGTCGTCGGCGAGATATTGGATATGCGCCCACCAGAGTTTGCCTTCGGCGGCATAGTCCACGGCTGCGGCAAAGAGCGAGGCGGCGGCCAGGAACAGGAGCAGGGATTTTTTCATAAACGCCCGATCCTAATAGGAATATCATGGCGCGGCCACTTCGTTGATTTTCCCCACAAATCGGCAATTATTTGGGAGGCTATGTGACTCCCGAATGCGTAGGCCCGATACGAGTGTCGGGAGCCTCAAGATTCCTTGCGCTTGGGACATCGCTTGCTGACGCGCGCGGCTCGCAATGCGAAAGATGCAACCATCGCTTGCTGACGCGCGCGGCTCGCAACCGAAAGATGCAACCAACGCTTGCTGACGCGCGCGGCTCGCAATGCGAAACGTGCTACCAACGCTTGCTGACGCGCGCGGCCCGCAATGCGAAAGATGCAATCAGCGCTGCTGACGCACGCGGCGCGCAACGCGAAACGTGCAACCAACGCTTGCTGACGACGCGCGGCTCGCAATGCGAAACGTGCAATCAACGCTTGCTGACGACGCGCGGCTCTCAATGCGAAAGATGCAATCAACTCTTGCCGACGCACAACGCCACGACTGCAAGTCATCAGACCGTCAGAGCGGAAGCTTGCCTATTCGTAGCGAAGCGCCTTCATCGGAGGCACTCGCGAGGCGCGTAGCGCCGGGACGAAAGCGGCGAGCAGCGTCACCGCAAGTAATGCCGCCGGCACCAGTACAAACGTGACCGGACCCGCATCACCAGGTCCGAACGCGGAGTTCAGCACCTGCCGCGCGCCCTGACTCAGCACGAGCCCGATCAGAATGCCAGCCAGTGACAGCCACAATCCCTGGCGCATCACCATCCGCAAGACCTGTGTGCGTTCCGCGCCGATCGCCATGCGAATCCCAAATTCTCGCGTGCGCCGGCTCACCGAATACGCCACCAGTCCATACAGGCCCACCATCGCCAGAAGCAGACCAAGCACGCCCATCGCTCCGACCGTCTCCACGATCATGTCGGGCGTCTTGACGGCGCGCGCCTGGTAAAAGTCCTCCATCGTGCGGACATCGTAAATCGGCTGGTTAGCATCGATGCCGCGGACCGCCTCTCGCAGCGGCGCGGCGAGACCTTGCGCGTCACCCACTGACTGCGCAACCAGCGACATATGCGTCTTTGGGTTCTGCGACAGGGGCAGGTAAAAGTACTCCAGAGGAGGCTCGGAAATGAAAAGGTATTTCGCCGTTTTGGCCACGCCGATGACCTGCACGAGCGGACCGCGTGAATCGTCCAGATGGAAACGCTTGCCGACCGGATCCTGGTTGGGCCAGTATTTCGACGCCACTACTTCGTTGATGACCGCTACTTTGGGTGTGGATGCGGTATCGGCCGGCCCAAAGGCGCGGCCGTGGACGATCTTGACGTCCATGGTCTCGAAGTAATGATTGTCCACCGTCGCGGAGAGCATAGACTCAGCGTCCTTGCCCTTCGGAAACTGATAATTCTCGGGCGCGATCGCGCGCCCATCCTGGACCGGAAACATCGGCAGCACCGAAGCGAGTGCCGCGGATTTCACTCCGGGCATCGCGGCCGCCCGGTCCACTAACTGCTTGAAGAATTGCTGGGTCTGGGCCTCGCTGAACTTCACCAGGCTCGGGTCGAAGCTCATCAACAGGAGGTGGTCGGTGCGGAAGCCTGGTCCGGCTTTAAGTTCCCGCGTGAAGCCGCGATACAGCATCGAAGTGAGCACCAGCAGTACCAGGGACACGGCGACCTGCCCAACCACCAGCAGATTGCGTCCCCAGAGGCGTTGCTTTCCGAGACTATCGGCGTCGCCGGCCTTCAGGGTACGGACGAGGTCGGTGCGGGTGGTATGGAACGCGGGAATCAATCCGAAGAGGATCACACTGAAGAGTGATGCGGTAATGCCGAAAACGAGGGTGCGCGCATTGAGGTGAAAGGTCAACGAAATCGGCAGCTCGCTTGGGACCTGCACCTGGTTGAGAAATGAGATCGCGCCATAGGCCACCGCCAATCCGAGCATGCCGCCTCCAATCCCGATCACCAGGCTTTCGGTGAGTAGTTGGCGCACCAGGCGGAAGCGCCCGGCGCCAATGGCGAGCCTCACCGCGATCTCGCGAGAACGCGCACGCGCGCGGCTCAGCAGCAGATTTGCGACGTTTGCGCAGGCCACCAGCAGCACGAGAGCGGAGAGCGTCAACAGCATGCCCACGAGCGTGGCATCGGGCGGAGATTGTTCCACGCGCGCCTGGAGTTCAGTGCGGATGGAGATGCCCTGATCCCGATTGGTCTCCGGATAGGTTTGTTCCAGGCTTTTGGCGATGACCTGTAGTTCGGCTTCGGCCCGGGCGATGGAGACGCCGGGTTTCAATCGGCCTTTCACCAGGAGCGAGCGATTGTCGCGCGATTCCAGGACGCTGTTTTTCGGATCGCTCGCGAGCCGCGGGGAAATGTGAATCGGCACAAAGAGCGCAAGACGCAAATACTGATCCATGCCGCTGAATTCCTCGGGCGCCACGCCGATAATGTGGAACTCCAGGCCATTCAGTTGCAGCGTTTTGCCGACCGCAGAGGGGTCGCCTCCGAATTGCTGCATCCAGAAATCGTGGCCCAGCACCACGACGGCGTCTCGTCCGGGGACCTCGTCCTCATCGGGACGGAACCCGCGCCCTATCGCCGGAACCACTCCCATTGCCTGGAAGAAATTGCCCGACACCATCAAGCCATACTTCACTTGCGGCAGTGCGTCAGTGCGCGGGGCGAACCCGAAGGGGACTACCGAGTAGGCCACCAGTCCGTCGAAGGTGGTGTTGCGGTCCCGGTAGTCGACATAGTCGCGGTAAGAGAGATTGACTTGCGGGCCTTTGGACGTCCTGGCGTGGATGGTGACGACTTCGTTGGGATGGAGCACAGGCAGGGGACGCAACATCAGCCCGTCGGCGAAGCTGAACATGGCGGAGTTAGCGCCGATTCCGACTGCCAGTGAAAGCACCGCAACGAGTGTAAACGCGCGGTTCTTCAGTAGGACACGAAGGGCATAGCGAATGTCCTGGAGTAGCATGGGGGCAACCTCTTTAATGAGCTTACGCTGAGAATGGCAGGAGGTTCCGCGGAATTGCATGGTGCGATGCATTTTTGGGGCCGCACTCACTGGTGATAGGATTCTCGGAGCAGTCTGCGTCTGACGAGGTGGATTCCATGACGTGCCTTCACTTACTGCTGGCCATCGCGACGGCGCTCGGGGCCTCTCCCGTGATGGCGCAAGAACCGGCGGGCGCGGAGTCTTTCGCCCCGCTGATCAAAGTGACAACGAATCTGCTGCAGGTCAGCGTCGTGGTGCGCGATTCGAAAGGCCGTCCGGTGTCCAACCTCAGTCGGAACGATTTCACGTTGTACGATGAAGGCCGCCGGCAGAAGATCGTCGATTGCACCAAAGAGACCAACGAGGTTTGGCCCGATCAGGCGGCGGGTTCTGTCGAAGGCCTGGTTTCGAATCGCTTCGCAACATTCGTGGTGAATGGCGAAACGCGGGCCCGGCCCCTGCCTAATTCGGTCACGGCCATTCTATTGGACGGTTTGAATACGCGATTCTCCGACCAGGCACGAGTCAAGGAGTCGCTGATCCAGTTGTTAAAACAGCTCCATTCCGGGGATAGCGTGGCGATCTATGCCCTGACCGACCGTTTGCACGTGGTACACGACTTCACCTCGGATGTCCCGGCGTTGTTGGCCGCGCTGGATCGATTGCGTCCGCAGGAGTCGCGGACCGCAGCGTCCTCGGTTTATGAGGACTCGAATACGGGAATCGATTACCTGGACGGAATGATCAATCGTGCGAATGCAAAACTCGCGGGCTTCAGCCATGATGACCGCGCCGGCGCGACCGCCATCGCACTGCAGGCAATTGCCAATCATCTGGCCGGGATCAAAGGTCGTAAAAACCTGATCTGGGTTTCGAGCAATTTCCCGCTACCGATGACCGCGACGGAGCAACAGACCACCTGGCGCGGGTTCAACGATGCCGGGATCGCCATCTATCCGGTGGACGCTCGCGGGTTAATCGGCATGACCGAATGGATGCCCAGTCTCGGCGCCTCGAGCACGGCAAAGATCGTTACAGGGAAGAATCCGGAGGACCGCCGCGCCCAGAGGCAGATCGAAGAATCGCACACCGTGGCGGACGTGTTAGCGGAACGGACCGGCGGCCGCGCCTGCAGAAATAACGACGTGTCCGGCTGCATTCGCCGCGCTCTGGACGATAGCGAGGTCACGTACGTTTTGTCGTTCACTCCTTCTCACAATCAGTGGGACGGGCGGTTCCGCGAGATCAAAGTGAAACTGAACCGGGCCGGATTAGAAGCGCGCTATCGCAAGGGTTACTACGCTCTGCCCGATCTACCCAGCGATCAGACGACGCGGCAATCGCTATTGCAAAGTGCAGCCATGAGCCCGCTGGTCTCGACAGGCCTGACGATTGTCGCAAAGCTACTGGAGAAGCCGACGGACTTATCTCGGCAGGCCGCCCTGTCGATCGTATTGGACTGGCACGAGGTCGCTTTCGAGAGCAAGGCGGAAGGAACGCGGGAGGCCACGCTCGATGTACGAGCTGTGGTGTTCGGCGCGGAAATGGCAGCGCTCAAGACTACGGGACAAACGGCACACTTGGAACTAAAGCCGTCTCAGTATGATCGCTTTCTGAAAGAAGGAGAGCTCCTTACGATCAAGGTGGAAGTTCCAGCGGGCTCGGAACGCGTGCGCGTCGTGGTGCGCGACGCGGCATCCGGTAGACTGGGCGCCGTGGATGTTCCGATCCGGTAAGCGCATTCGCCGCGCGGAGAAAGATGTGAGAAACCGCAGATAGGCCGCGAAGATGCAGGAGTAATGATCATAAGGAGCATTACCAATGCAGAGAGGAAATATCATCAAGACAGATCCGGAGAAGAGACTGCGCCGCGTCCTGGCTGCCAGCACGTTGGCAGGCGACACGGTGCGCAATGCCGCCGGCGAAGATCTCGGAAAGGTCAACGAGATCATGATCGATATTCCGTCAGGCCAGGTCGCCTATGCCGTGCTCTCGTTTGGCGGAGTCCTGGGAATCGGAAACAAGTTGTTCGCGGTGCCGTGGAGCTCTTTGACGGTGGACCAGGACGAGCAGTGCTTTATCCTGGATGTGGACAAGCGTACGCTCGAGACGGCGCCGGGGTTCGACAAGAACAACTGGCCCGACATGGCGGACGAGACGTGGGGTGCTCAAGTCTACAAACACTACGGGCGTTCTCCTTACTGGAACCAATCAGAGGAGCGGAAGACACTGCGAGGTGGCGGTGGCCTATAACCATGCCTGAGAAAAAGACGAAAGAAAAGGCGCGCAAGGCCAAGTCACCGTCTACAAAAGCCAGCGCGTACGTGCACGAAGAAATCGAGCACGTGCGCGAAGGAAAGCACGGCGCCCGGTCGGCGAAGCAGGCGATCGCAATCGGGTTGTCGAAGGCGAGACGGGCGGGCGTGAAGATTCCCCCTCCGCCAGGAAAGAAGGGCACGAAGACTGCGGCCAAGAGCGGGAAGCCGAATGCAAAGCGCTCGCGAGCCACTACCAATGCTCTGAAGCGCGAGGGTTCGGCAGCAGCGTCGCACACTGCGCTGTCGAGGCAGTCGCGCGGAAGTGCGAAGCGGCGAGGCAGTGCGGCTCGCAAGCAGTCGGCACAAAAGGCAGTCCGTACCAAGGGCGCCTCGGGCCGCAAACAGGCTGCGGCGAAGGCCGCACGTACTCGAGCGCGCAAAGCAGCGTAGGGAATGCGCATGCCTCGTCTTGCCCTGCAGCGGCAGCTGAGGCATGCGTCTCTTCAGTTTCTCCAAAGGCCGCTCCGTTGATCGCCGGTCGAAATAAAAGCGCCTTTTGGCTGATACAAGCTTTGAGGATCCGGAGTTGGTGTACTTCGAGAGGCCCTTGGGGCTTACCTGCCAGCGCGCGTAACAATTGTCCCTCCATGAAGGCCGTGCGGCAGGCCTGCCGCCCTCGTCTGGCGCGGTCCGCCTCGCCGATTTAGGCGCGTGCTGGGTATACCGCCTGGCCGCCCGGTTTTTACATTCGTGTTCTCCCACCTGTAGGCTCGGCCTCAAATCAGGCGACATCTGGCACGGCTCCCTGTGCCGCGCTGCCGTCCTTGCGAACAATAATTCCCCGCGCACGATATCGAATCGGCGGCACACGGTCGGGAATGGCTGTGCGTCGGCACGCGTCGAGAATCGTTACGCGGCGTTTTGGCTTGCGGGTTCGAGCGGTGAGCTAAAATAGGGTCACGCAAACAATGAAACAGAAGATAAGGTCCACGACGGTGATCTGCGTCCGCCGCGATAACAAGGTTGTGATGGCCGGCGACGGACAGGTTACCCTCGGCCAGGAAGTCCTCAAGGGAACCGCCCGCAAGTTGCGGCGCTTGTACAATGACAAGATCCTGGCAGGATTCGCTGGCTCCACAGCGGACGCGTTCGCGCTGTTTGCCCGCTTCGAATCAAAACTGGAGCAGTTCAACGGAAATCTTTCTCGCTCGGTGGTGGAACTCGCCAAAGACTGGCGCACCGATCGAGCACTACGCCACCTGGAAGCACTTCTGCTGGTCGCCGACGCCAAGAACACCTATCTGGTGAGCGGCAACGGCGACGTGATCGAGCCGGACGAAGGAATTGCGGCTATTGGCTCGGGTGGCCCATTTGCCAATGCAGCGGCCACGGCGCTGCTGCGCAATACTAAGCTATCCGCCAAGCGCATCGCGGAAGAAGCCATGGCTATCGCCGGCAGAATCTGTATCTACACCAACGACAACGTCACGTACGAGGAGCTCGAGTAGCCATGGTCATTTATCTGCCCGGCCAGTCCGCGGATGAGGAGCCGATCCTCGACGAGTTGACGCCCCGCGAAATTGTGCGTGAACTCGATAAACATGTAGTAGGACAGGCCGAGGCGAAACGCGCAGTGGCAATCGCGCTCCGTAACCGCATCCGTCGCCAGAAACTGGCCCCGGAGATGGCGGAAGAGGTGATGCCCAAGAACATTCTGATGATCGGGCCGACCGGCGTGGGAAAGACGGAACTGGCGCGCCGGCTGGCACGTCTGTCGAACTCTCCCTTCATGAAGGTGGAAGCGAGCAAGTTTACCGAAGTCGGATATGTGGGGCGCGATGTCGAGTCGATGATCCGCGACCTGGTGGATATCGCGATCGATATGGTACGCGAAGAGCGCCTGGACGAAGTTGCGGACCGTGCCGAGCTGAATGCGGAGGAGCGCCTGCTCGATTTGTTGATGCCGCCGTCGCCCGAAGCGAGCGAGAGCCTGGAGCGCACCCGCGAAAAGCTGCGCGAGCGTCTGCGCGAAGGCAAACTCGACGAGCGCCTGGTGGAGCTCGACGTTAAGGATCGTGCGCCGACCCTCGAGGTCACCACCAACACCGGGATCGAGGAGATGGGCATCAATCTGAAGGACATGCTGCCGAACCTCTTTGGCCAGAAGACGCGAAGGCGCAAGATGCGCGTGGCCGAAGCGCTCGATTACCTGGTGCAGGAAGAGGAGCAGAAGCTGATCGACATGGATCAGGTCACCCGCGTCGCACTGGAGCGCGTGGAATCGAGCGGCATTATTTTCCTGGACGAGATCGACAAGATCGCGGGCCGCGAATCCGGACACGGTCCCGACGTGAGTCGCGAGGGTGTGCAGCGTGATATTCTGCCGATTGTGGAAGGTACTACCGTGAATACGCGTTACGGCTTCGTGCGCACGGACCACATTCTGTTCATCGCGGCGGGGGCCTTTCACGTCTCGAAGCCGAGCGATCTGATCCCGGAGCTGCAGGGACGTTTTCCGATTCGCGTAGAGCTGAAGTCGCTCTCGGTGGAGGACTTCATTCGGATCCTGAAGGAGCCGAAGAACGCGCTTGCCAAGCAGTACACCGCTCTCCTGGAGACCGAAGGCATCAAGCTGACGTTGACCGAGGACGCTCTTGAAGAGGTGGCAAAGTTCGCGGCGCAAGTGAACGAGAGCGCCGAAAACATTGGCGCGCGCCGCCTGCACACCATCATGGAGAAATTGTTGGAGGAGGTGTCGTTCGAAGGTCCGGACTTGAAGAAGAAATCAGTTAAGGTGGACGCGAACTACGTTCGCCGGCAACTCGCCGAAATTGTGAAGGACCAGGACCTGAGTCGTTATATCCTGTAACCAAAGGTCCATAACCGAAGACTATGCAACGATATTTACCAGTGCCCGTCTTGCCGGATGGAAGGTTCGGGGATACGCTTGCATAGTACAGTTTGAATCGATGGGAAAAGATCATGAAGGATTGCACTGTTTGCCTCATAGCACACGACGACGAGATTCACGCAGCAACTCTCAGCGTGCGGAGCTGGTTTCACGAGCAGGTAACGCAGGGATTTTACGACGACGAGCCGGAGAGTGAAGTCGAGGCCCCGGCGCCGGATGGAGTTACCGTAGCAGTCGCGTAGAGGCGCGCTGCTCCTTCGCCGGCGAACCATCGGGCAGCGGTGCAACTACCGCTCGCTGTTATCCGTAAGGACGTAGCCGTGATTTCCGCGAGACGGGGCGCTGGAAGCAGGCAGTACGGGCGGCGTTCAGGTCGATCTTCCGGCTTCCTTCCGCCAAATTGCCGATGTCCCATCCCGCAGTCCAAGCCGAGTCGCTGGCTGTTTTCAGTGCTACACGTCAATCCTGCGGTTTCGCCTACCATCAACTGGGGCTCGCCCTATTGAGTGCGGCGCTCTAAACGCCTCAGACTACCTTCGTCATCGATTGGCGCAAGCTGTTATCGAGGTTCAGAATGGCATCGGTCACCTTGCGGCTGATCGTCTCCAGATTACAAAGCATCTCGATGCGTTCCCTGCGATTCGCCAATTCCGCGGAACTGAGCACGTAATTTAGAAGACCGCATCGCTCGGCGATACTGACGAGCATGATGTCGCGGGTATCCGGAATGTCGTCGGTCAGGATGGCGTGCGCGAGGCGAAGCTTGACGTGCTGCTGATGCCGATTGTTGACCATCGGGAAACGTTCCACGTCGATGATCCACAGCAGCTTCGATACTTCGTGCCGTAGGATGCCCTGTCCGATCAGGGATGACAGCGCTTCACCCTCCAGATCGGCGCGCTGCAGAAACAATTCTTCGATCCACGCCCGCACCGTGGTGAGATTGGGCCGCTGCGCCATCTGGCTAAGGACGTGGTCGAGCGTAGCATTGCCGGTAGGCGCGGTGTCGATGATGTGAATCGATTCGGTGTCGGTATCGATCTTCCGCAACAGCGCGAGGTCGAAGAAGACCGCTCCGACCAGTGCATAGGCGGTTCCGAACTCGCGCGTCGACCGTAGCTGGCCGGTCTTTTCATCCACTGCGAGCAGTACGACTTCTTCCAGCATCGTCAGCATGGCAGTTCTCCATGAATCCTGAGGATATGGTGCATTCCACTCATGTCGAAAACCTTTTTGACCGGGGCGCTCAGCGAGCAGACGGCGAACTCAGCGTTGCGCGCCTGCGCTGCCCGCGCCGCTTGAATCACGGCGCGCAGTCCGGCACTCGAGATGTAGTCGAGCTTCGCCAGATCGGCCGCGACCTTAGGGTGCGCTTCGAGAGCGGCGCGTAGCGCGCCTTCCAGTTCGTCGGCCGCCTCGGCATCGGCGCGTCCCTGAACCCCCACAACCCACCATCCGGACTTCGTTTCCTGTGTCAGTTGGATCATCTGATTCCTAACTATGGGACGGTCAACCGGGCCGCCGCATGGTGATGCGATTCCATTCGCCTTCGCGATGATACTCCAAATCCTGCATGATCTGCCGCACCAGGTGAATTCCCAGGCCACCCACCTGGCGCTCTTCGATCGGCCGATCGATAGCAGGAAGCGGAGCGGTCAGCGGGTCGAAGGCAGCGCCGTGATCGAAATACTCCACGTGAACGCCGTCGGTATGCTTCGCGAGGCGGACACGTACGGCATTTTTCATTCCCGCGCAGCCCCCATGCCGGACCGAATTGGTGAACAACTCTTCCAGGACCAGGTTCAATTCGAATTCCACCTCGTCGCCGAGAGCGTTCTCCCGGCAGAATCGAGTAATTTCGGCCACCAGACACTGCAGCTCTCCCAGGTCGCCGTGGAGGACAAGTTCCGCTTCGGTCAGAATTGCCTGATTGTGCCACATTGGCGGATGTGCTTTCAAGCGCAGGTCGAAAAGCAGGTCACATTATTCTCCACCAGCACGCCGTCTCGAAATTCTCGATCGGGGCTGTACGAGGTTCGCAGATATTCATCCACCGACAGCAGTGTGGCGGCACCCCCGCTCCTACCCTACCATCGGAGTGGTAGAACGGAACTATGCCCGATTGGGAGCAACATGGCATTCGCATCGTGCGCGCCGGCGAGTTGGACTACAACACGCCACAGACCACCGGTATGACTCGCGCCGCCGCTATCACGCATGCACGCGCCGGAGCGCAGAAGCTTTGGGCGGGCACTGTGGTGGTGCAGCCCGACGTCGCGACTGGCCCTCATCATCACGGCGAATTGGAGACGGTCCTCTACATCGTGCGGGGACGAGCGCGCTTTCGGTGGGGCGATCGTTTGGAGTTCGTGGCCGAGGCAGGTCCCGGCGACTTCATCTATGTCCCGCCGTTTGTGCCGCACCAGGAGATCAATGCGCTCGCGGATGCACCGGTCGAAGCTGTGGTGGTCCGCAGCGGTCAGGATCCCGTGGTAGTGAATCTGGAGATCGCGACGCCAGAGGAGTCACCGCGGCCGCCGCGCGAGGATCAGTTCCACCCCAAGTCGTAGGTTGCCGGGCGTCTACCCGCCGATCGAGTACATCGGTCGGGGAGGAGCGACGAACTTGGTGGAGCTGATCTCGTGGCCCAGCCACTTTCCGGCGATGTTGCGGCGAATCAGCGCGGCGATCTCGTCGTCGGAGGCGCCTGAGCGCATCAGTCCCTTTACGTCGTCCTCCTGAATGGCGAACAGGCAGTAGCGCAATTTGCCATCGGCAGTGAGGCGTACGCGGTTGCAGTTGAGGCAGAATGGCCGGCTGACCGAGGCGATGAAGCCCACCGTCCCACCGCCATCGGCATATTCGTACTCAGTAGCGGGAGCGCGCGGATCCGGGTCGGGCACCGGAGTGAGCGGCGAGATTTCACGCGACAGCGCCTCGATCATCTCATCGGCAAGCAACACCTTGCTCCGGTCCCAGAGATTCTGCGCATCCAGCGGCATGAACTCGATGTAGCGCACCTCGAATCCATTCTCACGGGCGAAACGCGCCAGCGGCACGACGTCGGGCTCAACCAGATTCTTGACCGCGACCGCGTTGATCTTGATCTTCGAGAATCCAATCGCTTTTGCACGTGCCAGTCCGTCGAGGACTCGGCCCAGGTCGTCGCGCCTTGTGATTTGCAGGAAACGCGCGCGATCGAGCGTATCGAGATGGACGTTGAGGCGCCGCAGACCTGCGTCGTACAATGCCTGCGCCTGCTCGCGCAGCAGCACGCCGTTCGTGGTGAGGGCGAGGTCGTGAATTCCCGGGATCGCTGCCAGGCGCCGGATCAGAACCGGCAGATCGCGCCGCAACAGCGGCTCGCCGCCGGTGACTCGCAGCTTGTTGATTCCCAGCCGCGCCGCGATCACGCAAAAGCGCTCGATCTCTTCGAAGTCGAGGATTTCGCTGCGCTCGACAAAGTGCACGTCGGTCTCCGGCATGCAGTAGAAGCAGCGAATGTTGCACCGGTCGGTGACGCTAATGCGCAGATTGTCGTGGGCGCGGCCGAAAGAATCGAGCAGGGGTGCGGATGGCGGCATCTATTTCACGGCCAGCATGCGCTCCAGCGGAACCAGGGCGCGGCGCATGATCTCCGCGGACAGCTCGACCCGGGGCTCCAGCGTGGTCAGACACTGTTTGAGCTTCTCGAGTGTGTTCAGCTTCATGTACGGACACTCGCTGCAATTGCAGTTCTCGTTCGCCACGAAATAGAACCGCTTGTGAGGCGCTACGCGGGCCAGCGAATAGTTGACGCCGCTTTCCGTCATTACGATGTACTCGGCCGCGGTGTCGGCGGCGCACCATTCGATGATTGCGGAGGTGGATCCGATAAAATCGGCCATTGCCAGCACGGACTGGGGGCACTCCGGGTGGGCCACGACTTTGGCGTTGGGATGCTCGGCGCGCGCTTCCACCACTTTGCGCGCAGGAAAGGTGGCGTGCACGATGCACGATCCCTGCCAGATCTGCATGTTCTCGCGGCCTGTCTCTTTACGTACGTAATCGCCTAAGTTGCGATCGGGCAAAAATAGAACCGGCTGGCTGGCGGGGATGGAATTGACCACCTTCACCGCGTTGCGCGAGGTGCAGAGAATGTCGCTTTCGGCTTTCACCTCGATCGAAGTGTTGATGTAGCTCACGACCGCGTAGTCGGGGTGATTGCGGCGGAATTCGCGAATCGGCTCGACGGGGCAGCTCTCCACCAGGCTGCAACTGGCTTCGCGATCCGGCACCACCACAACACGGCTGGGATTAAGCACTTTGGCCGTCTCCGCCATGAACCAGACACCGCAAAACGCCACCACATCACCCGAAAACTCGCGAGCCTTGCGCGCCAATTCCAAGCTGTCTCCCACCACGTCTGCAAGATCTTGAATCTCGGGTTCCTGGTAGTGGTGCGCCAGCAGAATTGCCCTCCGCTGCTTCTTCAGATCGAGAATCTCATCGGCAATGGTCGTGGTAGCAAACATGAGGGAGGTATCTTTATTTTATCAGAGCGCCTCATAATGGTGATGTGCGGGTCCTTTTGATCTCCACCTACGAATTGGGCCGCCAGCCGTTTGGACTGGCGTCTCCCGCCGCGTGGCTACGCGCCGAAGGCCACGAGGTGACCGTAGTCGACCTGGCATGCAATCCTCTGCCGCGCCCGGCGGTCGAACAGGCCGAGGCCATCGCGTTTTATTTGCCGATGCACACAGCCACGCGCCTCTTCCTGCGAGTGCTGGATCGCGTCAAGTCGTTCAATCCCGAAGCGCGGCTCTGCGCTTATGGGCTCTACGCTCCGCTCAACGCCGCACTGCTCCGGCGCAACGGTGTAGGTACCGTCGTCGGCGGCGAATTCGAGCAGGGCCTGGTCGATTGGGCTCGCGGCGATGGCCCCGATCGCGCGAGTGTTTCCTTGGCGCGGCAGCGGTTTCTGGTTCCCGATCGTGCGGGAATGCCGCCGCTCGCGGCCTACGCGCAACTGGTGACGAATGGCGCGACGCAGCGGGTCGGCTACACGGAGGCGTCGCGGGGATGCAAGCATCTCTGCCGGCATTGTCCGGTGGTGCCCGTGTATCGCGGCCAGTTTCGCATCGTGCAGCCCGAAGTGGTGCTGGCGGACATCCGCCAACAGGTGGCCGCAGGCGCCGGACACATCACCTTCGGCGATCCCGATTTCCTCAACGGGCCGCGTCACGCGGTCCAAATCGTGGAGGCGCTCCACGCGGAGTGGCCGGAACTCACCTACGACGCTACGATCAAGATCGAGCACTTGCTCAAGCACCAGGATCTGTTGCGCGTGCTGAAGCAGACCGGCTGCGTATTGGTCATTTCGGCAGTGGAGTCGCTGGACGATTCGGTTCTCCGGAAGTTGGAGAAGGGACACACGCGGGCGGATTTTGAGAAGGCGCTCTCGCTGATGCGCGACGCCGGCCTGGAGATGTCGCCGACCTTCATTCCGTTCACACCGTGGACAACTCGCGAAGGCTATCGCGAGTTTCTGCAAGCGCTGATGCAACTCGATCTGGCGGGCGACGTGGCGCCGATTCAGCTCGCGATTCGCCTGTTGATTCCGGAAGGATCGCTAATGCTGGAAATGGCCGAGGTGCGTGCCATGATCGAGCCCTACGATCATCGCGCCCTGTGCTATCCGTGGCACAACCGCGACCGCTCGATGGATCAGTTGTGCATCGCGATTCAAGAGACGATCAAACGCGAGGAACGCAAGCGGAGCAGCCGGCTGGAGATCTTCCGAGCGATCGGGGAACTGGCGCAGGCAGGCAGTTTTCCCGACGTTCCGATGGCGGCGCGCGCCACGATTCCGTACCTGACAGAGCCTTGGTACTGTTGAGCGGAGCCAACTGAAGAGCAGTTAGCTCTTGTATAAACCACATCCATCTGAAGAAAATACGAGTGTTCTCTTTCGGCAACTTGTCCCACTGGACAGTTTGCTGGACACTTGTGTTTGATGACACCTTCGGAGATTAAGGCCGTCATGCTGCGCCTGGAGTTTCGTCGGCGGCATACGGAAACATGCCGGAGCAAGAAGAAGATCGGGGAGTGGGACTTGCTGCCCAACCGGGCCGTCTGCGCCTGTCCGTATTATTCGTGCGGCGTCCATTCCGATTCCGAAGGCTTCAAGCGCCGTGCGACCGGGAAGATCACGCTCGATGCGGCGAAAGCGGTCACTCGTGTGCGGCTGGAGCGTGGAGACTGGCAAGCGGAGATCGAAGATCCCACGCTCGTGAAGATCGAAGCCGCCATTGAGGACTTCATGGGCGACGTTCGGGACAAGGGTGCCGAGGACTCGACCCTCGACAAGTACACGACCCTGATGGATCAGCTACAGGCGTTCTCCGATGACAAAGGGATCACGTACATCCAACACTTCGGGCAGGACGAGATGAAGCAGTTCCGTCGTGATTGGGAAAACGAGAACGCATCCTGGAAGAAGAACCGGGTGAACGAGAAGGGGAAGCGGCTGTGGCGCAGAAACAGCATCGGAACGTGCAAGCGGAACAAGAAGACGATGCACGCATTCTTTCAACGCTGCATCGTGCGGAAGTGGGTCACGGAAGACCCCACAGTCATCATCAACTTTGAAAAAGAGAAGCGGAAGAAGGAGAAGAAGGAAGTCAAATATCTCACGTCCGATCAGATGACCGACGTGCTGTGGGCGTGTGACAAGTTCGACCGGATGCCCGATTACAACAAGCGTCGGCTGAAGGCGCTCGTCCTCGTGATGCGCTGGACCGGGCTTCGAATCGGGGATGCCGTTCTCTTGAGGAAGGGAAACATCAAGGGCGACGTGATGTTTTTGAAAACGAAGAAGGCGTCCACCGATGTGCAAATCCCGCTGCCCGAAGAACTCGTGGCGGCGTTTGCCACGCTGGAGCCTTACAGCGGTGGTTACTACTTCTGGAACCGTCGCAGCGGTCGGCGGCAGGAACAATCGAGCACAGAAACGGTGAAGGGCAACTTCAGCAAGCTGCTCAACACGGTTTTCGAGAAAGCAGGAATTCCTTCCGATTCACATCTCGTCTCGCATCGGTTCCGCAACTCGTTCGCCGTTGACCTGATCGGGAGAGGCGTGCCACTGGAGACGGTGAGCTTGATGTTGGGGCATCAAAGTCTCATCACCACGGAAAACGCCTACGCCGACTTCTGCGAGGGGTACATGAACCGTGCGGAGCAAATAGTTCGTGATGCGTGGACGAAGCCAGTTGCGATCTGATCGTGCCGAACAAATAGTGTTTCTTCCGGCTCGGCTGGACGATCATTTCCGTCTGTTGGTGTGCCGCATTCGGACACGCTCTTTCACATGCACCGGGATACGGAGAGTTGCTTTGGGTTTACGTTTTCGACCACGTTCCATCGGAGCCTCAAACTTGAGGACATCCGGCTCGTTGATGAAGAGTCTCTGAATCGTGTCGAGGGATAGTTGCCACTCGACGGCAACCTGTTTTGGGGTCTGGAATTGCTCGTCTGCGGGGTATCACCTGCCTGAGAAGAACTTCTCTTCTCTTCTTTATTGTCTTATGAGATCCATATCTGTCAAGAGGTCCGGTTTCGTGGCCGAATTGGGGCAGGAAGATAGGGAATTCTGTGGGCCAGATAGAAAAGGTGCACGAAGCGGATCACGGTCTCGGAAACAGAGGGGTGGGGTCTGTAAGACATCTGTGATGAGGACTCCAATTGAGATTTCACTGTGATCCCGACGAGATCACGCCCGACCCGGCATTTCCGGCGCTGATGGAGAATAGCGTGGGATGGCGCATATCACGCACCAACCGACAACCACACATATATCCCGACGTGAGGGGAGTGCGTCCCGTCCTCATGCCGACAAAGATTGCATTAAGGTCGTCAGACTGACCTAACAGGGATTCAGCTACCGCTCGTAATTTTCCTGTTGATCCCACCATGCCAGCGCATCGCTCCAGAATCGTATTGGCCGTGGTTCCCGAGCCGCCGATCCTGGCAGCGAGACGCCGAACTCCCGATGAAAGTAGTCGGCCAGATCATTCCCGTAAATTATGATGTCCGTCTGGTAAACGGAAAACACCGGGTTCCCGGTATCGAGCGGTTCCACCGGAATGAAGCGGTGAGAGTAAACGGGGATTAGCCGGGGAGCGTTCTCGATTACATGCCGTACAACCTCGGATCTCCGGTGGACCTCTTCAGGCTTCGGACCCCACTCATCGAGCCAAAACCCCGAGTTCTCAATGTCGAACTGGATACCTTCAAGCGGCCAACCAAGCTTCGCTTGGATGTCGTTATCGGATCCGCTACGCCAGTCGAGCCACTGCTTTCCAATCGGCAGCGCAAACTGCAACACGGCTCTAAGATCGGGTGGGAACGTGAAGTGGAACCGATTTTGAACGGCGTCGAGTTCGGCATCCGAAAGGCCGGGATCGAGTCGATCCACCTTATCGTTCCGGGATTGCAGTGCTGTGGCAAGGCTCTCCAAGTAGGCTGGTTCCATGTTCGTGTCGGGCTACTCGTCAGTTCAGCATAGCAGTGGGCCCGAATACTCGGACAGCGGCGGTCAGAATGACGTGAACGCCGTCCGTGCTCCGCACCGATGGCCGGGGCCATCGGTCTCTATGATGTTTCCATCAGTTTTTGGATCATGACTCTTCGTTCTACTTTCCATCGGTTCAGGATTTCTGTAATCGCTTCACGAAGAAGTTCGGTTCTCGTTGTCTGTTGCAGTGCGGCGGCTTCTGTTAGTTGACGTAGCGATTCGGCGTCAATACGGATGCTGGTGGGAATAAGTGGTTGTTTGTCTGTGGTCATGGTTTTGTAGTGATTCACTATCTCAAGCGTGTATTGTTATAGCCTCGACTTCGGGTTCAAAGAGATCGGCCAGTGACGCCTCGACGCCGAACAGTTGCTCGGTGAAGGAGCGTTGATACCGGGCTGTGATTTTCGTTGTGGATGGCAGCGGCGTGACCGTCTCAGCGAGAATTTTGTCAAGCACGCCGAAAACATCCTTCGGATTGCGATGTTCCTTGCGGATCAGGCGTTTCGCTTCGGCTCGTCCATGCTGGTGTGTCAGCGTTAGCGCCCACGCTGCATTCTGTCGCTGCTTCAACGGCCCACGCCAGTCGTAGATCATCTCCGGGGTCACGTCGTAGCATGGATTGACTTCGAGGTCTCGGAAGGGGTCGAACGATGGGCCATTGCGAAACAGTTCTCCGAGAGTGCGAAGTTCCGTGGGAACACGCCGCCCCGAGAATCGACGCTCGATTCTGACCCACGGCGAAGGAACGGCGAGTTCGTTGTCATCGAAAGCCTTCGCCATCTGTACCGCCTTGTCGTAGATGCAGATGAAGTCGCCTGATTTGGCAGAACCGAAGTAAAGGGTCTCGCACTGCCCGTACTCCCGGCGCTGGACCTCGTGAATATCGGTTTTGCGGTTCGGGTTCGAGTATTCCACCGTTCTGCGTTTCCGGCGCACGGTGACGCTTTCACGAACACGGTTCATAGTTGCGGCTCCGATCAAGTCGGCGGTTAGGTCCAGACGGTAGACGGTGAGCGAAAACGGGCTGGCGTCCGTCACGGCGGCGATAACGTCGATGATGGTGCTCCGGTCCATCTTCCCGACGCCGACGAGTTGAATCTTGCGCCACTTCGGATTGTCGGGGTGGTGAAGGATGATCGGAAGACCGAGGCTGCGGAAGTCTTCTTTACGTTGATCTCGGCGGGGAAGTCGCCGTCGTAGTTGTTCAAACTCGGCGGTGAAGTGTGCGGGGCCGAGGTATAGATATAGTGCATCGAGGCCGCACGGCTTTATCACCGGGGCCGAATCGTTCTGAAAGCTGTAGTGTGGTAGCACACGGCTATTTAGAATTTCGGCCCACCCTCCAAGTCCCACCTGATTATTTGAAAGTAAACGACTAAGCCGAATCTACAGATTTAGCTTGCAAAATATTGCCGAAAACAGGATAATCGGATCTGTGACGAAGGCTTTCGGGTATCTTCGGGTGAGCGGACGTTCACAGGTGTCGGGCGACGGCTTTCCGAGGCAGGAAGCGGCCCTTCGTGCGTATGCGAAGGCGCACGACATCAAACTCGTGAAGTTGTTCCAGGAAGAAGGCGTGAGCGGCACGAAGGACATTTCCCACCGTCCTGCACTCGTGGCGCTCATCGAGGCACTTCACTCGAACGGCGTAAAACTCGTTCTCGTGGAATCGCTCGGGCGCTTGGCTCGGGATCTGATGGTTCAGGAATCTATTCTTCACGACCTGAAACGCCACGGCTTCGATCTCGTCTCGGTCGCTGAACCCGATCTGTGCAGCGACGATCCCTCACGCATACTTGTGCGCCGGATTATGGGCGCATTCCATGAGTATGAGAAGCAGATGATCGTCATCAAACTCCGTGGCGCACGTCAGCGCACGAAGACGAAGCGGGGCCACTGCGAGGGGCGGAAGCCCTACGGCCACTATCCAGGCGAAGCTGAAACCCTGGAGCGGATGAAAGAACTCGCTTCATCGGGGATGAATGCCACGAACGTCGCCGCTACTCTTCGGGCTGAAGGACGCAAGACTCGTAGCGGCGGTGACTGGCTTCAACCCACGGTGAGCAAGATTTTAAGGCGCAGCATCACCTGAACTTGGTTGAAGTGATCCCGGCGAACAAGTATGCGACATTGAGCGTATCTGGTTTGCAGGAGTGGTCGAATGAAATGGAAACTCGTCCTCGGTGCGGCATTTGACCCTGATCGTGCTGGCGGGATTCACATTCCTTTACATGGGGCTTGGGCTGTGTCGCTCTTGCGACTACTCTCCACGTCATCGACCGAACAGCGTTCCGGCCAATGCGGTTTGGGCTGGTGGACCCGATGGCGGTTCATACTTCTTCTGCGGCGTCGATATGGAGAGGGGCGTCAATCCGTGCACGGTTTGGAACGACGAGACTGGCTCGGTGATTGTCAGTGGCGATTTTTGGATCAGTGGGCAGGACCGAGCGGCCACGGCAGACGAACTCAGGTTTGGTTGGTACGACGGCTCCGTCATCGGATTGCAAATCGTCACGCCTGAAAAGAGATATCTGACTTTACAGTCTGTGAAGGCGATACGCCCGTTCACGGTCTGCGAAGTGGTTGCAAATCTGGCCGTATTTTCCGGAAAAGAGATCGCTGTTCTCGGACGACTCGACAAGCGTGATCGAGAACAGGAATTGGTGCAGGGTGGATGTGGTGAGAAGTCTGCTACAGGCCGGGTGGCGCTTGTTGATAGTCTCAAGGACGCACCGATTACCCCGTCAGGCTTCCTTCGATTGAATGAAAAGACACTTCATGAGAAATTCCCGGTCGTCAAAGCCAGCACTCCCTTGCGTGCAGACTCGACGCCTAAACACGAACCCCGATTTTGGGCGGCGGTGTATGGCAGGCTGGAATTAGGATCTGATCGAGAGCCGCATCTGATCTTTGCCGGAAACATGATCAACTACTATGGGCAGAACCACGAGCCGTTGTGAAGGGTGGCAGCGTGACAGACAGATCGCCCCGGCCCCGGATGTTCGCACCAGCGGCTGCGTGGTGGCAGTGCGGCAAACCAACGCTGGACACTTTTATGGACAGTTCCGTTGCGGTATGAGCGGTAAGAACGGTGTGCCAGCTATTATTTTTCAACAAGTTACCTGTTCGCAGTCGATTACCATAGTACAGGTCGCTCTTATATAATCACAGACAAAATCGGCGACCCGGCCGTTTCGGTAGTCGCGAGAGGATACTTGCATGAGTATGCGGTGGACCAATGTATCCGTTCTGGGACTCGGTGCCGTTCTGGCCTTCGGCCTCGTCGCCCAAGTCTTCCCGCAGACCTTGTCCTTATTCGGACCTTCCCTGGGAATCCCCTATCTTGCCGAAAATGAATTCGCGGAGTACGCCGACGATGGCGTCACAGTCGTCGACAGGTACTTCATGACGACCTACATGAGTCCCGGAAAGGAGATTGTCGTCTCCAGTTTCATGCCGGGACATCCGGTGGTCACCGCCATTCGGCGCGTGTTGGAAACGGTGGATTTTCTGATTGCGCCTGTTGCAGACCTGTTCGACAGGCAGCGCACGGAGAGGATCGCGAATTCCGCCCAGTTTGTCAGCAATGGCTGCAAGATCCCCGGAATTGCTGTAGTCGGCGATGACCTAATCCTGAACTACCCCAGCGTGGGGTTGGCTTCAGACGCCGGACCCGATCGGAGAATGACCATGTGGTACGCCCCGGCGTTGGGCTGTCTTGCGACCCGGTTGACAATCGAGGAGCGGCGTCCGGACGGCCGCTTCGTTCTGCGAGTTCTCAGAAGGACTGTCGAAGTAAAGACGCAATTCTAAGATGGGGAACGGCGCCGCCCTGCTTCGGCGAGGACCACCGAGGTTTGGATCTGCCGTTCCGGTATTCTCCAATACTGCCGAAGCAAGCCATCCTTTTCCGGAGGCGGTACCAGTTCGAACCCGTGCTTCTCGTAGAAGCGGATCGCCCATGATGCCGCCGCCCAGGTGCCGATCAATATCGGACTCGTTGCCAGAGCTTGCAGATGCGACAAGAGACGCCCGCCGATTCCCTTTCCCTGTTGGTTGCTCCGCACGTAGGCGTGCCGGATCAGGGTTACATCCTGGACAGGCTGAATTCCCATGACACCCGCCAAGGTGCCCTGCTCCTGCCATCCCCAAAACTGTACTCCGTCGCTGATCTCGTGCCGAAGTTCTTCGCGCGACATGTAGGGTTGAGCCAGAAGATCCTGGGGGATGACCCCATGATACGCTCGCGCCCCGTCATTGATGATGAGCAGGATCGTTTCGAAGTCCCCATCAGTGCATAGCTGTATGCGATCGTCGCTGTTCAGAGTCATGCCTCCTTTTCCAGCACCCAGAATGCTCCCGTCAGGAGGACGATGTCTTGAAGATAATTGTAGAGGGCGTGTCGCCCACTTCCGTGCTGCAGAAGAGTCACTGCGCCACATTAGCACATAGTAGGTTTTGACTATTGTCGAAATCGCCTCTTACGGTTTAGCATTCACCCATGATTGCTGGGGGGATTCGGAGGGCAACTCTGTGTGCCGCCCTATGGTGGGCCATTGGGCAAGCCGTTGTCTATGCGCAGACCGTTGACGATGGTGTGATGATTCCGGCGAAGTCAATCTTTGCCGGCTACCTCTTTACCCACGACAGTTGGGACCACTACTGGGAAGGAACTCTCAACCGCGCCAATGGAAACATTGGCACCCTCACCACAGAGACCAGCACCCTTTCGGCCGACTATGGGTTGACTAACCGGATCAATCTGCTAGGCACCGTGCCTTACGTAGGAACGCAGTCGAGCCAGGGAGTTCTTGCGAGTCAACAGGGCTGGCAAGATGTAACACTTGCAGTCAAGATCCTGGTATTCCACCATTCCTTTCGCCGTCTCGGAGCTTTGGCCGCGTTTGCCGTGCCTTTTTGGGGGAAGCCGATGACCAACTACACCCCCGATCTGCAGCCGCTCTCCATCGGGCTCGACAGCATGCGAGCGGGTGGGCGGGCGACGCTCAATTTCCAATCGTACAAGGGGTGGTTCCTCAACGCCTCAGGCGCGTACACCTGGCGTGATTCGGTGACGCTCGACCGGCCCTACTACTTCACCAACAATCAGTTTTTCGAGACGGACATCGTGCCCATGCCTCGGGTGGTGGATTACAGCATCAGCCCGGGTTATTCGAAGAAGGGCCGGATGGTGCAATTCACTTTCAGCAAACTGATCACCCAGGGCGGGGTGGACAGCGGCGACATCCGGCGGCAGGATCTGCCGTTTGTCTCCAACCGGATGATCGCGTCGCGAGTGGGCGGGTCGACCATGTATCCGCTTCCCCGCGCGTTTGGACTCGCACTCCGGCTGGAATACAGCTACGTGATCGACGGGCGCAATGTGGGCCAGTCGAGCACGGTCACCGTGGGTCTTTTCAAGACGCAGTCTCTCAGAAGGCGGAAGATATGACCGGTGTCAGATTCAATCGGAAGTTCGGACAATCCGCGGCGACGATGATCACCGTGGTGGTGATGGGCAGCGCGGGGGTCGCAACCGCCGGGACAGATGCGAATGCCGGTTCGTGGAAAATGATTGTGCTCTCCGGACCCACGCAGATTGCCGTGCCGGCTCCCGCGGCGATCACGGATGCCGCCTACCAGGCTGAATTGGCCGCCATCAAGAGCGCGCAGTCGAACATCACAGGCGCGCAGCGGCAGGCGGTCGACTATTGGAATCAGGGCGGCGTCCTGGGCTGGAATCAGATTCTGCTCGGCCTGGTTTCCGGGGCGGACCTGCCGCCGGAACCCAATTCCGACGGCACGTACCCATTCCCGAGTGCCACAACCCCGTTCGCCTTTCCGCAGTACCCATTCGCCAATCCGCCGTACGCTGCGCGTTCCTACAGCTATGTTGCCGTTGCGACGTATGAGGCGCTGAAGGTGGCGTGGTATTACAAATACCTCTATAATCGGCCCGCGCCTTACCAGGCGGACCACACCATCCAGGCCTTATCGCCGGCCAGCGATCTGCCGGGATACCCGTCGGAGGATGGAGTGGTGTCCGCGGTGAACGCCACGCTGCTCAAGGTCCTGTTTCCGACCCAGGCCGCGCTCATCGATCAGAAGGCTGCCGAGCAGCAGCAGGCCGCGCAAATCGCGGGCCGCGCGTCGGCGAGTGATATTGCCGCAGGAATTGCTCTGGGACAGGCGGTAGCAGCAGTCTTTGTGGCGCGCGCCGGCTCCGACGGAATGAAGAATGCCACCGGAACACCGGCGCAATGGGATGCGCTTGCGGCGGCAGCGACGGCTCGCGGAGAGATGCCGTGGAAGAGCTTGGAAATACCGGCCCGGCCACCGATGCTTCCCTTCTTCGGACAGGTGCAAGCCTGGATGATGGCTCCGGCGGATATCGTGAATGAGCGTCCGGGACCGCCCCCTTCGACATCGTCCACTCAGATGCAGCAGGAACTGGCGGAGGTGAAGTCGGCGGTCAAGAACGCGACCCGTGCGCAGTTGGCCACGTCTTACAAATGGGCGGATGGGGCCAGCTCGCCCACTCCCCCTGGACACTGGGACTTCATTGCGGACGGCTACATCGCGAGCGCGAATTTCAGCGAGGTGCGTGCGGCTCGTGCGCTGGCATTGCTGAACATGGCGCTGCACGATGCGGCGGTGGCGTGTTGGGACACCAAATACGCATACTTCAATCCGCGACCAACGCAGTTGGATGCGAGTCTGCGCACGCAGATCGCATTGCCAAATTTTCCGTCGTACGAATCGGGCCACTCGGTCTTTTCCGGTGCCGCCGCGGCGGTGCTCTCGTACCTGTTCCCGGCGAATGCCGATTACTTTGCGGCACAGCGGGACGAAGCTGCCTTGTCGCGGCTGTACGCTGGCATTCACTTTCGCTCGGACATCGAAGTCGGCAAAGATCATGGCGTGCGGGTTGGCGGATATACCATTCAATTCGCGAAGAACGACGGCGCAGACGGCGGACAATAATTTGGAGCACACGAAAAGCGGAGAGATGGGGTCTCGACCTGCGGCAAACAGCAGTTTGCGCCACTTCTAACGCGCGAGACGTTCCCCTATTTCCGAGGCGATGGAGGCCGCCAGCGCATTTTGGGCCGCTACAGGATCGTCTTCCGGCGGATTGTAAGTCTCGGCCCAAATGATTCGCCCGGTATGCACGTCTACCATTCGGACGTTGACCTGAAGGTGCGAATCCAGCTTCTGAATCGTGCCTTCGATCAAGACGTCAAGTCCCAATAGACGGCCCATCAGTCCCATGGAAACGCCGGCGTGTTGATGACGGCGTACCGTGCTAGGTGCGAGCACCTGCACCCGATCGAATTTCGAAAGGCGCGCCACAAGCAAGTCGTTCAGACCTTCGGACCAGCGGTAGCTGTCGACGGCCGGGCAGCGGCAATCGAAGGGCACGACGGCCAGCGCTGCGGACGAACTCCCTCGCGCGAGATAGCGTGACGGCACATAGAACTGGTAGTAGACGAAGACGCCCACAAGAAGCCCGGCAATCGCGAGTACCCACAGGCGCATGGTGAAGCGGGGATGATGGCTGGCCGGTGGCACGGCGGCCGGCTCCGGGGTAGAGCGCTGAGGTGCGAAGCGATACCCGCGGCGCGGGATGGTCTCGATGTAGGGACTCTCCGAAGACTCGTCGCCGAGCGCTTTACGCAGGAGGGAAATATTGCGGGCCAACCCGACGTCTTCCACGTTGGTATCGGGCCAGACCAACTTCATGAGTTCGCTCTTCTCCACGATCGTGCCGCGCCGTTCCAGCAGGACGTGCAGCGTCTCGATGGCTTTGGGCACTAACGGCACCAGCTCGGCACCGCGGAATAACAACCGCTGTCCGGGATCGTAACGAAAGGGCCCGAACTCGTATATCATCCCGAAGGCTGATTTTAGCTGACTTCACGCCTGCACTTCGGCGAGACGCCTTTCAAGGAAGCGGCGCTCGCTGTCATTGGTGACCAGCTCGATGGCTCGCCGATAGCTCTTTGCGGCCTCCGCGAAGTTGGCGAGTCGTCGCTCGAGATCGGCGCGCGCGGCATATAACAGGTGGTATTGCTCGAGATCGCCCTGTTTTGCGAGTTCATCCAGAATGGTGAGCGCTGCCTGCGGTCCTTCCACCATCGCCACGGCGACCGCGCGATTCAACGACACCACCGGGGAGGGTTGCATACGTTCCAGGAGGTTGTATAGGCCCAGGATCTGCGGCCAATCGGTATCCGCGGGCTGCGCCGCCTGGCAATGAAGCGCGGCGATTGCCGCCTGGATTCCGTATGGACCTGGTCCGGCGCGGAAGGCTTCTTCCACCAGAGGGAGTGCCTCCGCAATCTGCTTGCGGTCCCAAAGGCTGCGATCCTGTTCATCGAGTGTGACGATGTCGCCCGCGGAGTCCAGGCGGGCTTCGCGGCGAGCATCCTGCAGCAGCATGAGCGCGAGAAGGGAAGTGACTTCGGATGGCGGCTCCGGGCTGGTCAAGGTGCGCAAAAGGCGGCCCAGGCGAATCGCTTCGGCGCAAAGATCGGTTCTGACGAGGGGGCCCGAACGGGTGGCCGAATAGCCCTCGTTAAAGACCAGATAGATTACCGTGAGAACGGCGGCGAGACGATCGGGCATCTCGCTTTTCTCAGGCACGCTATAGGGGATCCTGGCGGCAGCGATCTTACGCTTCGCCCGCACCAGCCGCTGTGCCATCGTGGCCTGCGGTACCAGGAAGGCCCGCGCAATCTCATCGGTCTCCAGACCGCACAGGGTCCGCAGGGTCAGGGCGACCTGCGCTTCCGGCGCGATGGCCGGATGGCAGCAGGTGAAGATGAGCCGCAGACGATCGTCGGGAATCTCGTGGTTGGCGAAGTCCGGTTCCTCGTCGACGGTGAAGGCCGGGCTGATGGCGGCGTACTGATCGAGTTTTTCCTGCGTGCGGGCCTGGTGGCGGATCCGGTCGATGGCTTTGTGGCGGGCCGTCTGGACGATCCAGGCGCGTGGGAAGTCGGGTACTCCGGTTACGGGCCACTGGTCCACGGCTGCCGCGAAGGCTTCCTGAGCCGCCTCCTCCGCGAGGTCGAAGTCACCGATGAGACGGATCAAGGTCGCAACGATGCGGCCCCAATCCGAGCGATAGACTTCCTCGACAGCCGACGCGGCGTGGACAGGCATATTCAAATATTATCTAGAGGGACGGTGTCGATTTGGGAGTGCATCGTTCGATTAAGAGATTGGAGGCGGAAGCAATGAAATACATGCTACTGATTTACCTGGAAGAAAACGCGCTGAATCAAACGGAGCGCGAGGACTGCTACCAGAAGTCGACGCGGCTCGCGCACGAACTGAAGGCGAACGGGCAATTTTTGGCGACGTCCCCTCTGCAGCCAGTCTCGACGGCGACCAGCGTTCGGATTCGCGAAGGTAGACGGCTGGTGACCGACGGGCCTTTCGCGGAGACGCGCGAACAACTCGGCGGCTTCTTTTTGATAGAGGCCAGGAATCTGGACGAGGCAATCACGATAGCAGGGAAAATCCCGGCGGCGACTGTGGGGACGGTCGAAATTCGTCCGGTGATCGAAATCCCGGGTATTCCGATGATGTAGAGTGGCAGGAATTACCGCGGCTTTGCGGGTAAAGGCGCGGCATCGTCTATCGCAATTGGGATGATGCCGCGTTTGCGCTCCCTGCCGATGTCGACCAGGCGATAGTTGATGTCCGCAGCGGGATTGAGTAGTTTGTCACGATTCTTGGTGTACTCGGCGAGGCCGTAGCGGACTGCGGAAACGAACGACTTGTACGAGACCGTGTCCTTGGCCTGCTCGCTGAATACGCTGTCCAACGCGGTGTCGCCGGTGGCCTCATTCAGATCCACGCTTCCCATGCGGGTGGTCTCGAGGAAGTTGGTGGTCTTATGTTCCGGTTCCAGGTAGAATCCCAGAAAAGCGTGGTGCGGAATGAGAACCAGGAACGGATCGATGCCGACGCGTCGCAGTACCGAGGCAAACAATACCGAGCCATCGATGCAGTTGGCCTGCGAGGTTCGTAGCGAATCGTCCACCAACCGGACCGCCTGCGAGGTCACGCCGTGGTTCGCACCGGTGGTCGGCGTGATGGTAATGGTGCTGTACCGGAATCCTCTGCGTTGAAAGACGTCCCAAATGGCAAAGACCTGTTTGTAGACTTCGTCCGTACCTTTTTGGTATCCCACGAACGCGTTCACCAGCTTGGTATCGAGCGCCTCACCCAGGATCTGGTCGATCGCCGGATGATTCTCGTTGACATAGGCGGCGAACATCCAGGGCATGGTGCGCAGCCGGCCATCGGTCTGGCGGTAAGCGCGCAGACAATCGTTGATGGAATGAATACGCACCACGGCTGCCTGCTGTCCGGCGAGCCTGCCGTTGACATAGAGGCTCACGGTGACGTTGGCGGGAACGAGTTGATGAAACTTGGGCAGGATGTCGTACCGGTATAGGATCTTGGGAAAGATCTCGTACTTCTCGCCTTTGACTTCGAGCACACCGTCGAAGGATCCAGTGGCTTCCAGCCGGTCGATCTTGACGCTCACTTTGACGTGCGAGTTTGGGGCCGGGTTGATGACTTCTACGCCGATCAGGCCGTCGGGTTCGCCCAGGTAGTAAGGTCTCTCGTTATTGCGCGGCGGAATTGCGGAAGTGGCCAGGATGTAGGAGGGAAAGAGCTGATCGCCCGTGAGAAACAGCGGGCTCCACGAGATGCCTGGTTGCTTCGCCGTCTGGGCGCTGGCGGCAACCGTCCAAAATACGATACACAGGAAAAGTTGTCGTCTCAACATGCACCAGCCGGTTCCTCGCAGAACATGGACCCGCAACTGGTTTGCAGTATAGCGACAATGCGATTTACAGGTCAAGGCAGAATAGGACTCGATTGTGGCTTGCGAATCAGCGAAGTAAGTAGTATGTGATGCGGGTATCCTGGCCCCAAGGAGCCACGAAGATCCTCACCAAAGCACGCTCGCGATTTTTCCTTGTCGGCCTGGTACTGCCGCTTTCGGCAGCGATTACGGAGCCCATACATGTGGAGCAGGGCCTGCTTTCGGGGATGGGCGGCACGGCCCCTGGAGTACGCATCTTCAAAGGCGTGCCGTTTGCAGTCCGACCTCCTGCGCCCGAGGGAGCGAAATCGGTTCCAGCTGGTCTATCGGCTTTCGCGAATTCCCAATGGTTTACACCAATCCGGGGAATCTGCCTTCGATCAAAGAGCAACCCCGGTGCGTCGAACAAATCAGATTCGGAGTTTTGGCACAGTGAAAAAGCAGGGGCGCTGAACTCGGAGTACGGCGTTCGCAGTGGAACGTAACTCGTAGTGCGACTTGCCAACCACGGCCATCTATAGCACCGAGTTATGTGACCGATGCCTCTGGGCTTCTGGCCGCGTTAGGCGCAAGCCGGCTCGAATCGAGAGGACACCGACAGACCACAGCCCAAGGCAGAGCCAAAAGAGAACCTGAACTCGCCACCCGACGTTATACGAACCGGTGACTGCGATTGCGAGACGCGCCGCAGCATAAACCATCAATATCCTGCCAAGCCGAACGTGGCTGGCGTCGGCCCAGCGACCGATCAGGAACCAGCACCCAATGGATAATGTCTCGTTGAGGAGAAACACACTGGATCCCACCGCCTGTCGGGTGTGAGTAGGCCGGCCCTTGGCCGGATAAGATCTGACAGTAACCCGGCGGGCAAAGTTCCAGATGAGAGAACCATGAAAGGCTCGGAGACCGAGTCGCACATCGGTACCCATTCGAGCGAGGGATCGTCCTGAAACAGCACCGGGATGACGCCATACATTGGCAGCGGAGCGCTCGTCCTGGGCCGGCACATCTGGCTCGCTTGGCGGATCAATGATGCCAGCAGAATGCAGTCGATAAGCACGTGCGCGACGGGCAAGATCATTGAAGTCTCACCCGCATGCTCCCTTGAGTGTAGACACCGGCGTGGGTTGATAGTTCCTCGAAAGCGAGGGTCGCGCGACTGGGCTGGTCTTCAGAGGGTGGCCTGTCATTCCTGCCCCAATTGGTGCCAGACCACGTCCTCAAGCAGAACCGCGGCGTGAGCCATCCAGCAGTCCGATCTTTCGGTGCCGACTTCGTGTCCCTTGGCGCAGACGAGATTCGGACCATCACATCCGTCGAGCCCGCAACACCCGTTCAGTCGATGGAGATCGGGATGACGCTTAGTCTCCACGAGATCCTTCAGATTCACCAGCACTCGACCATTCCCGTCAGTCCAGTAGTCCCGCGTGCTGACCCCGAAATAACCTTGGGGAACAGCGTCTTTGCGATCCTCTGTACATAGGGCTACGCCCGGTTCCAGGCGCTGCAGAGGACGGGTGATAGGCACGCGGCAAACCGGACACCCAAAGACAACCGGACCGGATGGCATCTTTTGAAGCACGAGGTTAAGGCCGTGCCTCTTCGGGCTCAAAACTGATTTTGAGTCGCGTCCCAGTAGCCTTGGCGTACTTTTCAAGGGTCCGCGTCGAGGGCATACTGCCGCCGGCTTCCAGACGCGCGATGACGGCCTGCGTGGTCTTCATACGTTGCGCCACCTGCTCCTGCGTGAGGCCTGCGCGGGCACGGGCTTCGATCAGCGCGGCGGCAAGCGAAAACTCTTCCTCCAGCGCTTCGTATTCGCGCCGGTACTTCGGGTCCTTTATCCACTTTTTGTGGAGATCATCAAGCGTCGTGCGCTTCATTGATCCTGTACCTCCTGGGCTCTTTGCAACGCGACTTCAATCTCTCGCCGCGGCGTCTTCTGCGTTTTCTTGATGAACACACGGACGACGACAACGGGGCGACCTTTCGCGGTGACGTAGACGGCCCTTGCTATTCCATCCTGACCCTTCATGCGGCATTTCCCACAGAGGGCCTTCCAAGTTCTTGATGTGCGGCTCGTGAACGCGTTCGAGCCCGTATCCTGGATCAGCTCGACGATCTTGCGAAAACGGGCTTGCATATCGGGCGGAAGCGACTCGAGTTCATCTCGAACACGATCATCAAGCAACTCTACGACCCAGGCCATCCGTCTATATTATTGCATTTTTGCAATATCGGTGAAGTGGGCGTCCGGTGACTTGAAAACATCCAATGATCCGGCCGAGTCCCTGATTAGATCATGATCTTTACTCCATATCTGTTTCACGTCATGCGTGATCCGATGTCCAGAAACGTGAACGGCATTATCCGTGCCTTGAATTCCGCGCAGCGCAAGAAAATCGAGACCCGGGCGGGAGAACTGATCGCGGAGGAGATGACCCTTCAGGAACTCCGGCGCGCGCGGAGACTCACGCAGGCAAGCGTGGCTAAGGCCCCTTGGCATCACCCAGGACAGCGTTTCACGCCTTGAAAAGCGCACCGATATTCTGCTTTCCACTTTGCGCAAGACGATCCAAGTGATGGGCGGGGACCTCTCACTGGTGGCTGAATTTCCCGACCGTGCGCCCGTAGTCCTCGGCGCCAAAACGCTGGACAGTCCGGCATTACCGAAGCAGGGCCGGCCTCCAAGCCGGCATGCCGCAAGCAGGCGCGTGCATGAGCGCTCGTCGCTCCAGGAACCGCTGAAACTTATCGCTTGCAGAATATGGAAAAGCGGGCGGTTTAGCTTAGATCCATTCTGTATAAGCATGGCTTATGCATGCATTTGTATTGCCTATGAATCCATGCTGCAAAGCGTCAAGCCGTCGAAGGACTGTGTCCTTTCGGCAAGCCTGCGTTGCGTGCCCCGGCAGCAGTTGCTGACGCGCCGTTGCCTCGCTCAGTGATAGCGAATGCTTCCGGCAATTCATTCGCGCCGTAATGCGACCACCGGATCGACCCGTGAGGCTTGCAGGGCGGGCAGGTAACCGGCGAGGGCTCCTGCGGAGATGAGAACGAACGCCGACGCCGCGAAAACTATTTCGTTACCCGGCTTGATTCCATAGAGCAGGCTAGAAGTAAGGCGCGCGAGCGGGAGGGCCGAGGCCAGTCCGGCCCCAACGCCAATCAAAATGAGTTGAGTGGTTTGCTTCAGCACAAGCCATTGCACGTCGCCCGGAGTTGCGCCGAGCGCCATCCGGATACCGAGTTCGCTAGTGCGCTGCGAGACACGATACGCCATCACGCCGTAGAGTCCGATGACGGCGAGCACGAGCGCGAAAGAGGCAACGATGGTCGGTCATTCTACTGGTGGAGGTGAAGTGGTCCGTTACATAGCCTGCTGCGCGCCTGGCGAGATACCAAAAGTTGATTCAGATCACCGCTCAGATGCGCGTGCTGGTGGCGATCGAGCCGGTCGATGGGAGAAAAGGCATTGATTCGCTCGCGCGGCTCTGCCAGGAGAAACTCGCTGAGGATCCGTTTTCTGGGTGCGTGTTCGTGTTCCGGAGCCGTAGCGGGACCGCGATCCGACTGCTCAGCTATGACGGCCAGGGATACTGGCTGGCACAGAAACGGCTCTCGAAGGGACGGTTCGTGTGGTGGCCGGAAGCGACGGGGCCGACCAAATCACTGGAAGCCTATGAGGCACAGTTGTTGATGGCGGCGGGCGACCTTTCACGGGTACGGGCCGCGCCGATGTGGCGGCGCGTGAGCGTGCTGAAGTAAATGTCGCAAAAATACAGCATTTACCCCCTTGCGTTCCAAGAAAAACGGGTTCATACCGCTGGTCAATGATCGAGTTCAGATATCGGGGCCGGGAGATCAGCCAGGAAGACATCCTTTATATACGCGCACTGATCGACAGTCACCCGACGGAAAGCCGCCGTACACTATCGACCAAGCTATGTGAAGCGTGGCAGTGGCGCCAAGCCAATGGCGCGTTGCGCGACATGGTGTGCCGCGGCATGCTTCTGATGCTGGATCGGGCCGGCCAGATCGCCTTGCCGCCGGTGAGTTACGTGCGGCATAATCCGCTCGCGAACAGAGTCCGGCCGGAGTCGGCGCGGATCTATACCATGCCCATAGAAGACCGGCTGCGCGATCTCCAGCCGTTGGAGTTCGAGCAGATTCGGCGCACGTCGAAAGAGGCATTGTTCAACAGCTTGATCGAGGAGCCATCATTATCTCGGCTATGAGCAGCCGGTGCACCACCATCAGACACCACTCTCGCAATCGGTTCCATTGCACCTTAGTATTGGTTGCGGCTTTTAGCATCAGGGTACTCGCGAAAAGAGGGATTTGACGGCCAGCGTCAGACGTGTATCAAAGAAGACGTTTCGCGCTCGCCTCGGATCGATCCGGCTTGCGGCGGTGACTTTCACCGGTGCCACTGCCTTTCTCGCCACCCTCTTATAGGAATGCCGCGCTCCCAGGTCGATCGATACCAAAGTGTCGGCAATACCAACGTCTAATTGTTCGACCTTGGTTCTCCTGTTTTAATCGAATCGTAGATTTTGATTCGAGAGGAGACGTTGATGAGCGCATCCGCGATCACAACGGCAAACCAGGGAAAAGACGTCACGCAATCGAAGCCGCTGCCCGAGCCGAAATGTGACTTCTGTCAATTTGCTGAAACGCTGCGGCCGGCCTCGACAGTCGGGAAAGAAGAACTTGTGCGCTCAGACGTGACGGGAATTGCATACGCCCAGGCGTTCATAGGAGAAAAGCGATGGCTATCTCAGAATTAATAGGAAAGAGCAGGAGATTTCAGGCATTCCTTAGCAATATCGATCTGGTGGCGCCGGTCGACTCAACGGTACTTATTCAAGGCGAGACCGGCACCGGGAAGGAACTCGCCGCCCGAGCAATTCACGAGGCGAGCCCGCGGCGAAAGAATCGTTTCGTGGCGCTCAATTGCGCCGCCATCCCGAGTACTTTACTCGAGAGTGAGCTCTTCGGATTCGAAAAAGGCGCATTCACAGGCGCCACCCAGCAGACCATCGGGCGCTTTCAGGCCGCGGATCACGGGACCTTGTTTCTGGACGAGATCGGTGATCTTCCGCTGGAATTGCAGCCGAAACTCCTTCGCGCCCTGCAGGAGAAGCAGATCGAGCGCCTTGGCAGCGGTCACGCGCTTCAGGTTGACGTGCGGGTAGTGGCAGCCACGAACCAAGACCTGTGGCGCATGGTGCAGGAGCGGAAGTTCAGGGCGGACCTCTACTACCGCTTGAACGTTTTCCCAATGGTACTTCCGCCCTTACGGGAAAGGCGCGAGGATATTCGGCCGTTGGCGGATTACTTTGTCGCGAAGTTCTCCGCACAGCAGGGCAAGGCGATCGACACGATTCCAGACGACGTGATCACCGAACTCGAGGCGCATGACTGGCCGGGCAACATTCGCGAACTTCAAAATGTGATCGAGCGTGGGGTGATCATGACGAGCGGATCCACTCTAAGCGGGCGAACCACTGAATTTCTGATGCAGACACGGTTCCGCGCATTGAACGCGCCGGAAGCCATCGACATCGAAACTATGGCCGATGCAAAACGTGCGCATATCACGAGAGTGCTACGCGAAACCAGAGGTGTAGTAGGTGGGGCAAATGGAGCCGCCGCCCGGCTTGGCGTGCCCCGAACAACGTTAATTGCCCAAATGCAGCGCCTGGGGATGCCGGTAGGGAGAGGTGCAATGGGCCTCCCATGGCCCGACTCGAGCGCATCGCGCGCAATGGCCGTCGCCGGCTGATTACTGGTAACCTGACCTGTTTCCGAGTCGCGCATATGCACTGTGAATATTTATCAGAAGGCGAAATGAAGATGTCATCCATGCAAGACCTTTGCCGAACCGCATTGTCGGCATCGGAGTATGATGTAGGCGCAGCCCAAGTACCCCCAGCGTGTCCTGGTCGGCCATCCTTTCAACCAGTCGCACATCATCCCCTGATTGAAGTCGTCGGTGGGGCGAAAACGCCTGTGAGTTTATCGCTCACTGCCGGCGACAACTCGGCAGCTTTAAGGTTCCGCGCCGTGTCGAGTTCTCAATGACGGAATTGCCAAAGAGGGCTCTCCGGGAAGATCCTGAAGAGGATCTGACCTGGAGTCTTCAGGGTGGGCTGATGGCGGCCAAGATGGACCATCAATGGTGGATCAATCGCGTGAAAGAGGGGGAGGCCACATGGGCGAATTGTTGAGCCAGGTTCTCGATGCACACGGCGGCATCGATCGATGGAGGGGCTTTGAATTGGTCCAGGCGACGATCGTCAGCGGCGGTCAGATATGGGCCATGAAGGGCGTGCCTCAGGATACAACGCCTCGCGAGATGAAAGTGGCTACGAAATTCGAGTGGGCGTCGGTCGCACCTTTCGGCGGTCCGGACCAACGCACCGACTTCACACCCAAACGCATTGCGATTCTGAAGACGGATGGAACAATCGTACGTGAGCGTTCTGACCCGGCAGCACATGCCGAAGGCAAGGCGGTAGATGCTCCCTGGGATGTCCTGGATCGCGCCTA
This sequence comes from Bryobacteraceae bacterium, assembly GCA_035295745.1. Classification (GTDB taxonomy): domain Bacteria; phylum Acidobacteriota; class Terriglobia; order Bryobacterales; family Bryobacteraceae; genus JAIQFL01. The sequence continues at coordinate 164,176 of DATGIL010000034.1, forward strand.
TTTCAACGGATATGCGCTGTGGACATATCTGACAACACCGTTTCTGTTCGCTCTCCCAGGGTTCGGGGTTGATGAAATCGAGCCATGGAAGGAAGACGGTGAAACTTGGCGGGGATTGCGCGTGACGTTTCCCCCGGAAGTCGCGAGCCATAGCAGGAACCAGGATTTCTATTTCGGACCCGACTACCTTCTACGTCGCCACGATTATCACGTCGAAGCATCCGGCGGGTTCGCCGCGGCTCAATACGTCTACGAACCAGTGACAGTTCAAGGCATCACGTTTCCCACCAAGCGGCGCGCTTACATGAGAAATGAGACGATGTTGCCCATTCGCGAGAAGCTCATGGTGTCGATTGACATTTCAAACATCCGAATGACTTAAGACTTCCTTCATCACCGCCTCGGCGTGCTGGCCCAGACTCGTCGGAACGGTCCGGTATCACCCGTCGGCTCAAAAATCAGGAGGTGTCGCCGAAGTTCGCGCAGCGACAAGCGACATCCTCACGATGTTGTCGAACGGAGCACTGTAGGCACAGGCGATTGTGCGGTATTCGTTAAAAGACTTCCAAGAGGCGGACGATGGGCCAACGGGGAGGCGGGCAACAGAAGATCTTGCTGGAATTCTTCGAACGATGGCGCGCCGCATGCCATTGGACCGTTAACGTCTAAGTGCCGGCGATGCGATCAAACCCCGACACACTGGCCCGGCGCGATACCAGGAGCTTCGCAGAAAGTAGGTAGACTGCTTCGTGGTCCTGATTGAACATCGTTCCCCGAAGTTTGACAACGGCGCGGTCCGGCTTGGACCGGGACGGCGTGATCTCAGCGATCTCGCTCTCCAGGTGGACCACATCTCCTGGTCGAGTCGGCTTGGGCCATGCGATCTCCCCTCCCAAACCGAGAATGCCTTCGGCCAGAGGCAATCCGCCGGTTACAAGGAGCCGCATGGCCACAGAGGCGGTATACCATCCGCTGGCTGCAAGCCCCTGGAACACGCTCGATTCGGCAGCCCGCCGGTCCAAATGAAAAGGCTGCGGATCGAACTCCGCAGCGAATCTTACCATATCAGCCTCCTCCATGCGATACGTGCCGGATGTGAACCGCTGGCCGACGTAAAGGTCGTCGAGATACAGCGTGTGATCCCCCATGGCCTGCTACCCTCCCTCGTCAGCTATAGGATGCGCTTCCTCTTCATCTGGTCGCACCACTGCCGCAGCGCTGGACGTGGAGATGCGCTACCCCTTGTCGGCGGGGAGGCATAAAATGTCTAGATGTCGGGAGGGGTGGAGACGCACTGCATCGATCTGGCGATCGAGACGAGGATTGCAGAGAACGCAACTCACGACTTGGCTAACCGAGTAGGCGAATACTCAGCGGGCTCCTTGTGGGGTGTGACGTTCAGCTGAACCAACATATGCGAGCGGCCAACGAAGAATCCGGGGGGAGCGAGCGCGAGTCCTGGCGCTTGATCGACAGCATCCCAGGGCCCATCGTAATGCTTAGTGAGACCGGCGCTGTTGAGATGGTCAATCGCCACCTGATCGACTACTTCGGACCGGCCATCGAGAACACCAGCCAATGGGGATCGAACGACCTGATTCATCCGGACGATCTGCCTCAGGCAAACGAGCTCTTCACGCGATCGACCGGGGTGGCCACTCCCTTCGAGATCGAACAGCGTTTGCGGCGTTGGGATGGCGTTTATCGATGGTTTCGTGCCCGCGCGACGCCACTGACTGACGCGAACGGGCCGGTCATGCGATGGTGCGTGCTGTTGACGGACATCGATGAATGGAAGCGCGCTGAGGACTCCCTGCGCTCAAGCGAACGCAATCTTCAACTAATCATCGACACGCTTCCCGCACTGGCGTGGGCGGCGCGTGCGGATGGCTCCGCTGAGTTTTTTAACCGCCATTACCTCGACTATACGGGCCGCTCGCTGGAACAGTTGAGGGGCTGGAGTTGGACGGCTGCAATCCACCCTGCCGACTTGGACAGTTTGGCGTCCGCATGGCAACGTATCATGGTTTCCGGAGAACCGGGCGAGGCCGAAGCGCGTATTCGCCGTTTCGACGGCGCCTATCGCTGGTATTTGTTCCGCGCGAATCCGTTGCGGGATGAATCGGGGAAAATCACCAAATGGTACGGAACCAATTTGGACATCGAGGATCGCAAGCGAGGAGAAGAAGCCCTCCATGCGAGAGAACTATCATGGCGCCAGATCGTCGACAATATTCCCGGGCTGGTGGCAACCATGGGCGCAATGGGCGAGGTCGAGTTTCTCAACCGCCAGACCCTGGAGTATTTCGGCAGGACAAATGAAGAGTTGAAGAACTGGGCTCTCATTGATGCGGTTCACCCGGATGATCTTCCTCGCGTCATCGAGACCCGCCTGAAATCCATCGAAACGGGGCAGGTTTATGACGTGGAGCACCGTTGCCGGCGCGCCGATGGCGTGTACCGATGGTTCCAGGTGCGCGGTCTTCCGGTGCGGAATTCGGAGGGAGTCATAAACGCCTGGTATCTTCTGCTTACGGACATCGACGATCTCAAAAGAGCTGAGGCGGCGCTAGAGGCGAGCGAGCGCAATTTGAGACTGATGACCAATTCTATACCCACCCATATCCATGTCTTGAGCGGCGATGGGTCGGTGCTGTACGTGAACCAGGCGTCGTTGGACTACACCGGCTACACGCTCGAAGAAGTGCAGAAAGAAGACTACCGGTCACGTATTTTCCACCCGGACGATATGGGGAACCGGCGTGAGGAGCGACGGGAGGCGCTTACGCAACCCGTGCCGTTCGAGAATGAACAACGCGTGCTAGGCAAGGACGGTAACTATCGCTGGTTCCTGATCCGTTTCAAGCCTCTTCTCGATGAGCAGGGAAGAATCGAGCGATGGTATGTGGCCGCGTTCGACATCGAGGACCGGAAGCGGGCCGAGGCGGAGGTTGAGCAAGCTTACCTGCTACTCGCGGAAGCCCAGCGGCTGAGCAAGACGGGCAGCTTCATCACAGATCTGCTGACAGACGACCACAACTGGTCGGAGGAGGCCCTCCGCATCTTTGAGTTCGATCCAGGGACCAAGGTCACGGTGGAGACCTTTCGTAGAAAGATCCACCCCGACGACCTGCCGTCGGTCGACGCCGTGCTTGCGCGCGGCACGGCGGGAATAGATGCCGATATCGTATTTCGGATTTTGACGTCCGGAGGCATGGTGAAGTATATACACGGTACCGCCCATGTGATCCGCCACGTCGCTGGTCGCCCCGTGTTCAGCGGCGCTCTCCAGGACGTGACGGAAAGCAAATTGGCCGAGGAAGCCCTGGACCGAGCTCGGTCGGAGCTGGCCCACGTGTCGCGTGTCACCACACTGAACGCGTTGACGAGCTCGATTGCTCACGAGATCAACCAGCCGCTTTCCGGCATTATCACCAACGCCGGCACCTGTCTTCGGATGTTGGATTGCGATCCTCCGGATCTCGACGGTGCGCGCGAAACCACGCGGCGTGCCCTCCGCGACGGCAATCGCACTGTGGAAGTCATCTCTCGATTGCGTGACTTGTTCAGCAAAAAGGCGTTTGCTCTTGAACCGCTGGACCTGAATGAAGCCACTCGAGAGGTGGTTGCATTGTCGTTGAGCGATCTTCAAAGAAATCGTGTCACTTTACGGTCGGAACTCGCCGAGGATCTGCCTCCGGTTCTCGGGGATCGTGTCCAACTCCAACAGGTGATCCTAAACCTGCTCCGGAACGCTTCTGACGCGATGATTGATGTGGAGGACCGTGCGCGCGATCTGGTGATCAGGACCTCTCGAGAAGAGGACGCGCACGTCCGCCTGAGCGTGCGAGACACCGGAACCGGTATCCAGCCCCAAGATCTGAAGAGGCTTTTCGAAGCCTTCTACACGACCAAGAGTGGCGGTATGGGCATCGGGTTATCGGTGAGCCGTTCGATCGTTGAGAGACATCATGGCCGCCTTTGGGCCGAGCCGAATGACGGGGTGGGTGCCACTTTTTCTTTCGTTATTCCCTGTGTTCCCAAGAGCATTCCCTATCGGCGACCGGCAACCGATACTAAGGTACTATAGGATTCTGGCGGTGGTTAACCGATCCTGGAACCAGAGGGTATGGTGTTCAGGAACAGCAAGATAGCGGGATCGCTTTCAGATTCCAATCCGCCATGCCGACAGCCATGATCAATTGTAAAGGGTGGTGCTCGTAATGGGCACGAAGCTGCTCGTCTCCATCGTTGATGACGACGAGTCTGTCCGGGAGGCTCTCCCTGACCTGATAGGGCATTTCGGCTTTGCGACGCAGGCTTTCTCCTCGGCCGAGGCGTTCCTCACGTCGCCGTACGTAAACGAAACACGGTGTTTGATCCTGGACATCGCGATGCCCGGGATGTCGGGCCCGGAACTGCAGCGTGAGTTGAAGAAGCGGCAGAAACCCATTCCGATTATCTTCATTACGGCAACCGGAGACAGGAACGTCCGGGCGAGCCTGATCGCGGAGGGCGCGGTGGATTGCCTGTTCAAACCATTCACCGACACTGCCCTGCTCGATGCCTTGACCGCGGTGTTCCCGAAAAGGTAAAAATAATAGGGATGCATTACGCGGCTGCACGGTACCGTGGCCCGCGTGGTCTGCGTGCAATGGATGTCTTAACGAGGCCGGAAGCCACGCCCATTGTGTTTGTTGTCGACGACGATTTCTCCGTCCGCGAATCGCTGGAGTTGTTGATCAAGAGCCAGCAGTGGCGGGCAGAATTATTTGCGTCGGCGCAGGAATTTCTCTCACGCCCCCGGCCCACCACGCCTAGTTGCCTGATCCTCGACGTGAACATGCCGGAATTGAACGGACTCGAATTGCAAAAACAGCTGTCAGATCGGAATGACATGCCTGTCGTCTTTATCAGCGGCTACGCCGACGTGCCCATGAGCGTACAGGCCATGAAAGCAGGCGCAGTCGAGTTCCTGACGAAGCCCCTGCAGCACGACGTACTTGTGGATGCGATCCGCAATGCGATCGAGCGCAGTCGCGAAACGCTTCGCCTTAATTCGGAGATGCAAAAGTTAAGAGGGTGCTACGAATCACTCAGTCAGCGGGAACGAGAGGTGATGGCGTTGGTCGTCTCCGGACTATTGAATAAGCAAGTTGGTGGCGAACTCGGCATCAGCGAGATCACGGTTAAGGCGCACAGGGGCCAGGTGATGCGGAAGATGAATGCCGACTCGCTGCCTGAGTTGGTCACTATGGCCGCTCGCCTAGGGCTGCGAACAACGCCGAAAGCCTGACGGCCAACGACAGTTCTTTGCGGTTTCTGCCCAATCGATACGAAGGTATCGACGATACCTTCGTCCAATAGATCGGCACTCACGCAAGTGATGCAATTGAGGGGTGCCCAGGAAGTTTGATGGAACCATCCAGCCGATCCGCAACATAGTAGTAGTGGTTGGCCTCGTTGGAGCGTGCCATCAGCCGGCTGCGGCGCAATGTTCCAGCAAAGCGGGTACTCCGGCCGAAGCTTCCGCCTGCGCCAGTCACGCGATACCAGATTCAAAGGTCGCGGTTCTCGAACGGGGGCACCAATATTCACTAGCGGAATTGATCGATATCGGAGAGCGCAATCATCCAACAACGAGGGCCACATGGGAGCGGGCGAAACAGCAGGCAAAACTGCTGGGCATCGAGAAGAGTGAGTATTTTCCCGTTTTGGCGGCGACTGCGCTGTTCGCGGACCAACGCACGGCCCAGCCTTTCCCCAAGCCTCTCTCGCCCGTCGGCTACTCCGTCGTTGATTTGCCTCTGATTCAGCCCCAGATCGAGCTGCAATATCTGATATTCGATTTCGGCGGTCGCCAAGCCCGCGTCGATGCGGCGAAAGCGGAGGCACTCGCGGCAGCCGCGCGGTTTATCAAGACTAACCAGGATGTCGCCTTCGCCATTTCAAATGCCTATTATTATCTCGTCACCGCGCAAGAACGCCTGCAAGCCGCCACGGACACGCTGAGGACTGCAAAAACCACACAGGATGCGGCTGAAGCGAGACTGGCGAATGGTCGCGCGACGCTGCCAGACGTCCTCAATGCGCGCGCGGAGACTGCGCAGGCGAGTTTCGATCTGGAACAAGCGGACGGCGACGAAAAGATCGCGCGCGTGACCTTGTCCGAAGCAATCGGTGTCGAGCCGTCTCCGGATCTGGCTATCGACGGACAAGGAAGCGGCCCGCTGCCCAACGCGCTCGCCTTAACGATCGATCAACTGATTGAGCGGGCCTTCGCCAATCGTCCGGATCTCATGGCCCAAATGCAGGCAATTCGCAGAGCGGACGATGAGATTCGCAACGTCAGCTCGGCTTACAAGCCAAAGGTCACCTTGTCGGCGAACGTTGCTCAAGCCGAGGTCTGGCCGTCGGAGGTCCGTCCACCGGCGCAGCTTGGACACATAAACACACCAACCTGGGCCGCGGCCGTCAACGTGGAATGGACCGTCTTCGACGGTGGCGCGCGCAGGAATCGAAAAGAGATCGCGGAATCCGGTAAACGAGAGGCCATCGACGAACTGAGGGACAAACGCGATCAGGTGCAGAGAGAAGTATGGAGCAGCTACATCGCTTTTCGTACAGCCTTACGGCAAGAGGATGCGGCTGTCGCGTTGCTGAGCGCGGCCGGCACCTCGTATTCTGCATCTTTAGACGCTTATAACTACGGCGTCAAGAATCTGGTAGACGTCGTCACGGCGGAGAAACAACTGGCATTGGCCCGTCTTTCATCGGTTTCCGCGCGGTCCCGGGTACTTGCAGAGGCGGTTCGCCTCGAATCGGTGACGGGGAATCTGCTGCGGAACCAGCAGCCGGCCACGACGACTCAAGGAAAGTAAACATGAAAACCCTGCTGATGATTACTGCGATTGCCATTTGTATCGTCTCCTCCGGGTGCAGCCGCGCGCCCTCCGTGTCCATCATCGGCTCATTTTTCCCGATATGGATGATCTGTATAGCGGCCGGTGTTATTGCAGCCTTTGTCGAACACGCTGTGCTTGCACGCTTCAGCCTTGAACACCGCGTCGGGCCGCTCTGGCTCTTCTATCCTTCGACTGTCACTCTGTGCGCCTGCGTGCTATGGGAGGTCTTTTTCCGATGAACGCCGATGCGACTGATCGAACGCGACAAGTTATTGGCCGGCTACTTGGAGTTATCGTAATCGGAGGAGCCCTCATCGCGTCGCTGATGGTGGCTCACGACACGAACCAACAACCCCGCACAGACGACGCGAGTGTCAGAGCCAATTTCATCGCAATCGCGCCGGAGGTGGGTGGACGCCTGATCAAACTGCCGGTCACGGACAACGCGTTTGTCAAGAAGGGGGACCTGCTCTTCGAGATCGACCCTCGCGATTACCGCTACGCGCTGGAGCAGGCACTCTCCGATCAGAACAACCTGGAACAACGAATTATCGATACGCGCCGAAAGATTGCGGCTGAGAATAGCGCTGTTGAGGCTGCCGGCGCCACGCTACGCACATCGGAGACGGCCATTAAGACGGCCACGAGCGCAGTGGAAATGGCAAAAGCGACCGTGACGCGGGCTCAGGCGAACGTGGCAACGGCAAGTGCCCACCTTTCCTTTGCCACAAACGATTTTCACCGGATTCAGCCGCTGTTGCTTAAGCAATACGTCACGGTCGAGCAGGTCGATCAGGCCGAAACAGCGGTTCGAGTCGCGAAAGGCGAGTACGAGCAGACGCAGGCTGCCCTCGCGGAGGCAGAGTCACAGGAGAAACAGGCCGAATTGAAGCTGAGCCAGGCTAGTGACGATTCACTTGGATCCAGAGCCAAGCTGGGCCAGGCCATCCATGCAATCGACACGGTGGACATTCTCGAGTCGCAACGCCCCGCACTGGCGGCGAAGGTGGAGCGGGCGCGGCTCGATGTCGAAAGAAGCCGAGTGGTCGCGCCGTTCGATGCTTATGTGACGAACTTGAACATTTCAGAAGGTGCCTACGCCCACGTTGGTTCGGCAATGTTTACTTTGATCGACGCCAGGACCTGGTGGGTGATTGCTAATTACCGTGAGGGAAAGATCCGGAACATCCGTGTAGGTGCGAAGGTCGATGTTTATCTGATGGGCCATCCCGATCGAAAATTCGAAGGGGTGGTACAGAGCCTTGGCTACGGCGTCTTTCCGGAGGACGGAAACGTCGCCGATGGATTGCCGAATATCCAAAGAACACTGAACTGGGTCCACCTTTCCACACGGTTCCCCGTTCGAATTCTTATTGAAAACCCTGATCCCACGCTGTTCCGGATCGGCGCAACGGCACTGACGATCGTGAGGTGAACCAGTGCCACGACGACGCTATTTGCTGGATTGGTGGGAGGCTCTTCAGGCAACGCCTGGCCGTCTGGAAAGTTCGCTTCGGGTTGCGTTTGCAACGATCATTGTGCTGGTCGCAATGATGGCTCTCCAGGTGCCGAACATTTCTTTTGGGCTGTATGTGATTCTTCTCGTAAGCAATGAAAATCCGGCGGTGAGCCTGCGCACCGGTGTCGGAGCGCTGGTAGTGGTGGCCCTTGCACTATCGATTACATTGGGTGTCGTGATCGTGACCGATAACGATCCACTCGCGCGCATCGTTACTTTAGCAGTAACGACCTTCCTGGCAGGAATGATCACGGCGGTTTCGACTGTGCCCGCCCTGGGGTCGATCTTCGGCCTCGTAGTGGGAGTCGCGATCCGTGCCTGGGAAATCCACGCTCCTGCGGACACCGTGGTGAAAGGCGATCTTTGGCTATTAGCCGGATTTGCAACGGGGATATCAGGAGCGGTCGCGGTCTCATACCTCTTTTCGGCGCGATCGCCTGCCGATCGATTAGCCTCACAGTTGCGATTGCGGTACCGCGCCCTTGCGGCGATGTTTGAAGCGTACGGCGGCAACGGCGAAGCGAAGGACGAACCGCTAGCGGCTGCCCAAGTTGTATCTCGGCTGGCGGGAGAGGGACCCCAGGGAATGCTGGAACTGCACCGACAGATTATCGATCGTAATCTTCCCAGCGGCAGTCTTCCTTCGGCTGTTCAATGCCATATCATCGCAATCGCAGAACTTCTGGCCAATGCCGCGGCATTCGGCCTGCAGCCCGAGGATTTGGACAAGGATCGGCAATCGCGATGTAGAGCCATCGCCGAACAGTGCGAGTATCTTGCGCGCGAACTCGGGACGCAGCCGGAACTTCACTCCGACTGGACGGACTCTGCTGCCAATACGCATCTCGAACGGGTGGAGAACGTTCTAGACTCGCTACGATCGGCCGCAGGTGAGTCCTGCAAGCTGGAGACGTTGGTGTCCAGGCACGTTCCACTGTTGGTCCCCGGCGCCGCCTCAAACATTGCGAACGTGGCTTTCGCGCTCAAGATCAGCTTGTGTGCGACGATCTGCTACATCGTCTATCACGCCCTCGACTGGCCGGGCATCTCCACTTCAGTGACTACCGTGATGGTTGCAGGATTGGCGACGACCGGGGCGATGAAGCAGAAGTTGACGTTCAGACTCGTGGGAGCGACGGTGGGCGGACTGGTGCTGGGACTTGGCGCCGAGGTATTTCTGTTCCCCTTCATGGATTCGATCACGTCCTTGATGGTTGTAGTGGGCGCGGTTGCTTTTCTGTCCGCATGGATTGGTGCCGGTCCGCGATTCCAGTATGTGGGAATACAAATTGCTTACGCGTTCTATCTGGTGTCGCTTTCAGGATTCGCAACGCCTACCGAACTGTCGCCGGCACGAGATCGGCTTGCCGGGATCATCCTGGCCGTGGCCGTGATGTGGCTCGTTTTCGATCAGTTGTGGCCAGTCCGAACCACGACTGAAATGCGTCGGGTGGTGGCCTCGGTCTTGAGAGACGCATCCCGCGTGTTTGGTTTGTCCGATAATCGGCTGGCGGCTGCTGCTTATGCGAGGGAGTCCGGGATCTTGCGGGACCGGCTGGCACAAGGGCTTTCCAAAGTCCGGACCCTGAATGACGCAGCGCAGTATGAGTTCGGTCCCGACCGCGAGTTCCACGTACTTGCTGCCGGCAAGCTCATGCAGATGTCCTTGACTACGGTGGCGTTGGTTTGGAATCACGCCGCGACTCTCGACCAGCGTGAGGGTGGCGATTCAATGAGCGACGCTCCGCTGGTCGCCTTGCGGCAGACAGTCAAAGAGGGTCTCTCTTCCATTGCTGATGAGGTACAGAAGAAGCGTCGGGGGGAAACGGAGCCTCTTGCGGCCAATGAGGCCAGCTCCGAATACGTAAGGTTAACGATCTCGAGATTCAACGAACTCCGAATATTGTCTGCGGCCTTTGATTCGTAGCGTAAACGCCCGGATCATGCAGCCGGGCGAGGCCCTGGCTTTGGTGAAATCTTCTAAGCCGCGCGTGGTGAGGTGACGGACATTGCGCAGATTGCACGAAAGTGTGGCCAATACCTTCGTACAATCGACTTTTCGGCACACCTTTGATCAAATGAGGTTCCGAGGGAGCGCTATGAACCTACCGCTACAACGGTCCCAGTGTGATGAAGCGAACGTTTCGGAAGCCGAAACCGCTGCGTCCTCACGGCCAAGACGGCGATTTAACATGTGCAGCAAACTGCAAGTCTCTCTCTCAGGCATGCGGAAGCTCTTCCTTGGTCTTCTCATCTTCGCAACTTCGCTGGAAATGTCCGCTCAATCAGCGTCGACCGGGGCATTGATGGGCACTGTCACGGATCCAAGTGGAGCGGTTGTGCCGAATGCCAAGATTGCCTTGCGGCTGACCGCGGGGAACACGGCCCTTACAACACTAACCGATTATCGCGGGGCATACCGTTTCGCCCTATTGCCCGCCGGCGAGTACGAGTTGACGGTGGAGTCAGTGGGCTTCGCGCCGGTGGTTGTGCATGGGGTTACGATTCAAATCACTGAGGCGCGAAGCATGGTCACACAGCTGGCCCTCACAGGGAAAGCCGAGAAAGTGGAAGTCGTAGCCGACATTCCGCTTCTGCACACCGACGGACCTGCGCTTGGAAGTGTCATCAATCACACGACCATTGCGGCGTTGCCCCTTGTGAATCGCAACTACACGCAGATTCTCGGCCTGACGGCCGGCACAAACACCGATGTTGTGGACGCAACACAACTGGGGGCGGGAAGCCAGGAGATTCGGGCGAACGGCGCACGAAGCGGAGACAACAACTTCCTGTTGAATGGCGTAGATGCCAACAGCGATGGCTCCAACATGACCGAGGCAACTGCGAACAGCGGCGGAGGATTGGCTATACCCGCGCCGGATGCCATTCAGGAATTCAAAGTTCAGACTTCGCTTTACGATGCTCAATATGGCAGAGGGGGTGGAGCAAACGTTGTGGTGGAGACGCGATCGGGCACGTCCGAGTTGCATGGGAACGTCTACTACTTTGGCCGCAACGAAGCATTGGACTCGAACAACTTCTTTGCAAATTCCACCGGCGTGCGCCGAGGCGAGTTTCGCCGAAATCAACCCGGAGCCACTTTGGGCGGGCCCCTGCCGTGGACTAAGAAGCAGACGTTCTACTTCGTTTCGTATCAGGCGACGCGGGATATCAATTCGGCCTCGCTCGCCAGCAGTGTGCGATCCCTGAGTCTCCCCCCGATTCCTCAGGTCCGCACGCCCACCTCATTGGGAAAGGTCTTCGGTGGTCAAACTGGTGCATTTGGCGGTGTCGCGGTCGCGACAGACGGGTCGAATATTAATCCGGTGGCGCTGAATCTTCTGAGCGCAAGAAATCCCGATGGATCTTTTGTGATCCCGAGCCCACAGATTGCTGGCAGCGGCATCAACTACACGGCTGTATTGCCAGGACACTATGACGAAGACCAGTTCAACGCCAACGTTGACCAAATCGTAAGCAAAGCAGATCGGCTATCGGCCAAATTCTTCTGGTCAAACTCTGACCAAACTGCGCCGTTCTCGGGGGCCAACGTGCCCGGGTTTCCGGCTGTTGGGGACTACGCAAACCGGAATCTTGCGATTACGTACACACACATATTCTCGCCGACTGTTGTCAATCAATTCCGTGGCGGATTCACACGCATAGCCGGCAGGAATTTTGCTCCAGGAACGTTAACGGCACAGGATGTCGGGATCACCAAAGTCGGTGGATACGACCAGACGAGCCTGCCGAACATGGAGGTTCTGGGTGCTTTCCAGCTAGGTCGTAGCAACAATGACGTAGATACGACGGCGAATAATCATTTCTACTTCTCCGATATCGCATCCTTGGCGAAAGGAAAGCACAATCTCAGATTCGGGACGGAGATTTTTCGCAATCAGTTCAACCAGGCGCCGGATCATACGGCTGGATCTCTGATCTTCCTCTCCTTTCCCGACTTTCTGCTTGGTTTACCGGGCGGGCCCGCCGGCTCTGGCGGCAATGGCACGGCGATATCCAATATTTATACGTCGCTGGACAGCGCCAACGTCCCGCATGTCGGGCTCCGCTCGACAGCGGCCGGTCTTTTCGCGGCCGATGATTGGAAGGTCTCGCCCAAGCTTACGGTCAATTTAGGATTTCGCCTGGAGGTTAACGGCCAACAGAGCGAAACTCACGGGTTGATCTCGAACTTCGACCCTGCGCTATACGTTCCGCCGGTGGCGGGTGGATTTACCAATCCCGACACATCTGGAATCGTTTTGGCGGGAAACTACAAAGGCCCGGCCCCTGCTGGGTTTCCGCGAAGCGATTCAACGCTGCTCGACAATCCGGTTCAAGTGCATCCCGAACCTCGCATCGGCGTCGCCTGGAAGCCGTTCTCATCACGCGACATCGTCATTAGAAGCGGCTATGGAATTTATGCGAATCGGCTCAGCTTTTACGGAGGAGCGACCATTCTCGCCTTTCTACCTCCATTCCAATTCTCAAAGCTGCTGATTGGCGCCGCCAATGCGGGAGCCAGCCTGCAGCAACCCCTCCCAGCATTGCCTCCGGCCTCGACCTTTCCCAACTTCATTGGCGCCATGCTGCCCGGCCTACCCTATACCGGAACCAGCACTCCTCTTCTCGGCAGCTTCATAACCTCCGACTTCAAGGAGGAAACGATCCAGCACTACGGCGTGGATATTGAAGGCCAGTACAAGAGCTATCTGTTTTCGATTGCTTATGCCGGTGCCACCGGAACTCACCTCGCTGTGATACGGAGCAATAATCAGCCCGCGCTGGCCAGCCCCTCTCATCCGGTAAATGGATTGACGACGAATTCCGCCACGAATGCCGCTGAACGCGTTCCATTTCTCGGCATTGGTCCCCCCGTATTTGAACTCCGAAGCGACGCAACGTCTGACTACAACTCCTTCCAGGCCACAATCAACAAACGACTCGCCCACGGTCTTCAGTTCCTGGCGGCGTATACGTTCTCGAAGTCAATCGATACCGCAGGGGACAGCCTCGGGTCGAGCACTTTCGGTTTTTACGGCAGCCCGACTTTTAGCGAGCAGACATTTAACGATCAAAACAATCCGCGCGGTCAGCGAGCGGTATCGGATTTCGACCGTACGCACAGATTCGTGGTCAGTTATATCTGGGAACTGCCGAAGCCGGCGAAGTTCCGCAAGGGGTTGTTCAGAAAATTGACCAGTGGGTGGGCCATCTCCGGAAGCGTAACTCTTCAATCGGGGTTGCCATTCACAATCTACGACAGTGCGGCAGGCACGCTGTACGGACCGGCCACCTATCTAACCACAGGAAGCCTCGCGCCTGGTGCCACCCTGGCGGAGGCCGCTCGGAGCGGCAGCGCGAGCAGTCGCGTCGGCGAGTTCTTCAACACGAACGCCTTTGTCCCCGCGCCCTATATTCCCGATGGGGGGGTGATCGCTGGGCAATTTCCCGTTTCGGGCGGGGGCACAATCTATGGAAACCTGGGGCGGAATAACCTTAGAGGTCCAGATCAGCGCGACGTCGATGCCGGACTCATCAAGCGCACATCGCTCGGTGAAAAAGCCGGGCTGATTTTCCGCTGGGAATTCTTCAATCTTTTGAATCGCCCTAATTTTGCGAATCCCGCAAGTGATGTCTCTAGCCCAGGCACGTTCGGAAAGATCACCTCAATGAGCGTGAATTCTCGCATCATGCAATACGCATTGAAACTTGAGTTCTAATATGTGAAGGTGATTTCGCAATACAAGCTGGAACCGCTTCGGAAGGATGGAGAGTTCATCCTCTATCGCGGCGTGCCGCGGGAAGGGGCGGAGGCGAATCAGAACGCAATCCTCGCGTTGTCGCCGCTCATCGACCATCCCGCTCCCGCAACCGTCAAAAAACTAGAGCACGAATTCGCGCTGAAGGACGAACTCGATCCGGCATGGGCCGTTCGGCCGATTACTCTTACACAACAACAGGGGCGGGCCCTGTTATTGTTCGAAGCTCCCAACGGAGAGCCGCTCGACCGGTTGGTGGGCCAACCATTAGAGATGAGGCAGTTCCTGCGCATTGGGATCGCCCTGGCTGGATCGCTCGGCCATGTCCACCGGCGCGGCCTGGTCCACAAGGACATCAGGCCGGCCAATGTATTCTCAAACGGAGCCATGGATCAGGCTTGGCTAACGGGTTTCGGCATTGCCTCCCGTTTGCCGCGCGAGCGCCGCGCCCCGGAACCACCGGAATTGATCGTGGGAACATTGGCCTACATGGCCCCCGAGCAAACGGGCAGAATGAATCGTTCGATCGATTCGCGTAGCGATCTTTACGCCTTCGGAGTCACACTTTACGAACTGTTGACTGGCAGTCCCCCTTTCTCCGCTTCCGATCCGATGGAGTGGGTTCACTGTCACATCGCCAGGCCGCCGCTCTCACCCGCTGAACAGCGGCCGGATATTCCATACGCTGTCTCCGCAATCGTTCTGAAGCTGCTCGCCAAGACCCCCGAAGAACGCTATCAAACCGCGGCCGGCGTGGAAAGTGACCTAGGGCGATGTCTCGAGGACTGGGAAGGTCAGTGTTTGGTTCGCGACTTCCCGTTGGGACAGGACGACAAGCCAGACCGCCTTGTGATTTCGGAAAAACTTTACGGCCGCGAGCACGACGTCGAAACTTTACTCGCCTCCTTCGACCGGGTTGTGGAGCATGGCAGGCCGGAATTGGTACTGATCTCTGGATATTCAGGCATCGGGAAGTCGTCCCTTGTGAATGAGCTGCACAAGTCGTTAGTTCCGCCGCGAGGCCTCTTTGCATCCGGCAAATTCGATCAACTCAAGCGCGACGTTCCCTACGCCACTGTGGCTCAGGCCCTCCGGACTCTGATTCGTCAGCTCCTCGGCAAATCGGAGGACGAGCTGAGCAGGTGGCGGGACCAACTTCGGCAGGCTCTGGACCCTAATGGTGGCCTAGTCACCGACCTCATCCCTGAGTTGAAGTACATAATTGGAGAGCAGGCGGCAGTGCCAGACGTCGCGCCGGCAGCGACAAAGGTCCGCTTCCAGATGGCTCTTCGGGGGCTGATTGGTGTATTTGCGCGAGCCGAGCATCCGTTGGCGCTCTTCCTCGATGATCTGCAGTGGCTCGACGCAGCGACGCTCGACCTGTTGGAAAGCATCTTGATCGAGTCCGAGCCTCAGCACCTGCTTCTCGTCGGCGCCTATCGAGACAACGAGGTCGATGCGGCGCATCCGCTGATGCGGAAGCTCTCAGCGCTCCGACGAAGCGGGGTGGTCGCGCAAGAGGTCGTGCTGGGGCCGCTGACGCAGGAAGATCTTACTCATTGGTTCGCGGATGCATTGCAGACCGAGACCGAATGCGCCCGGCCACTGGCGAACCTCGTGCACACGAAAACCGGGGGCAATCCGTTTTTCGCCAGTCAGGTCTTGCACGAGTTAGTCGACGATGACCTCCTCACTTTCGAATCCGCTGATTGCGGCTGGCGCTGGAACATCGAGGCCATTCAGGCCAAAGGATACACCGAAAACGTAGTCGGCCTCATGGTGGGCAAGTTGAACCGGCTCGCTCTCACAACCCAAGAGGCATTGAAGGCGTTGGCCTGTCTGGGCAACAGGGCGGAATCCTCAACTCTAGCGATGATTCACGGAACTACCGAGGAGCAGCTTCACTCTCATCTCTGGGACGCGCTCCTCCTGGAACTGGTCGTCCGTGCGGACGATTCCTACCGATTCGTGCACGACCGGGTTCAGGAGGCTGCCTACGCTCTCGTTCCGGTGGAGCAGCGTGCCGCGCAGCATCTTCGGATCGGTAGGCTTCTGGCCAGCCAGACCGAATCAGACCAGCGGGAAGAAGCCGTCTTCGAGATCGCCGGCCATTTCAACCGCGCCGCAGATCTCCTTGTGTCACAAAAGGAGCGCGAAGGGGTTGCAGCACTCAATCTAGCTGCGGGCAAACGCGCGAAAAAAGCGGCCGCGTTTGTTTCGGCCCTAAACTATTTGACAGCCGGTGCGGACTTGGTTGCAGCCGAGTGGCGGCGCCACGACCTGGTCTTCGAGCTGGAACTTCATCGAGCCGAGTGCGAGTACCTGACCGGGGAAGTAACGGCCGCTGAGCAACGCTTGACGAACCTCTCTGCCCGTGCGTCGAGTATCACGGAGTTGGCTGCGGTGGTTTGCCTGCAGGCAGACGTCTATTTCGCCCTCCAGAAACCCGAGCGCGGAGTATGGGAGGGCGCCGAATTCCTGCGTCAGGCCGGCTACCCGATCCCGCTCGGCCCAACGGAATTGGAGGCGCGGGCCGCCTACGATACAGTTTATTCCAGGCTCGAGGGCTTGGGAATTGACGAGATCGCCGCGCTGCCGTTGATGACTGACCCGACGTCGCGGGCAACCCTCGATGTATTGGCGAAGATCTCGCCATGTGCCGCAACCACGAATTGGATCTTCGATATCTTGTGCACTTGCGCTGCGGTCTCCCTCACTCTGGAGCATGGCACCCACGACGCATCGTGCCGGGCCTTTTCCGTGCTCGGGTACCTCGCCGCATGGCGGTACGGCAATTTCGAAGCCTCCTTTCGCATCAGCCAGATCGGTTATCAATTAGTCGAACGCACCGGGTTGCGGCGTTTTGAGGGTTTCGTCTGTCTGACCTTCTCGACATTGGTATTGCCGTGGGCGAAGCACGTCGTGAGTTGCCGTCCCGTGATCCACAGGACCTTCGAGGTCGCCCACAACACCGGAGATCGCTTCTGGGCAGTGGAGAGCTGCCCCATTCTGCTTGCGAACCTTCTCATGGCGGGTGATTCGCTTGTCGAGGTAGAGCAGGAGGCCGAATCTCGCGTGGCCTTTTGCCGATCGGATGTGTTCTCCGATTACACCGACACTGTTCGCACGCAGCTTGCGTTGACAAAAAACCTCCGCGGTCGGACGCGCCGGTTCGGCTCGCTCGACGACGACCAGTTCGATGAGCTTCAGATCGAGAACCATTTCCTGAGCGACCCCCATGTGTCGGCGGCCGAATGCTGGTACTGGATTCGCAAGATGCAGGCTCGCTTCCTGGCCGGAGATTACATTCCGGCCCTCGACGCCGCGCGTCGAGCGCAAGGCCTGTTGCATCATTCGCCCGGTATGGTCGAACGGATCGAGCACGAATTCTATTGCGGACTCACGCATGCCGCCCACTGCGAATCTCTCTCCGGCGACGGTGCGCAGCAGCATCTGGAGGCGATTGCCGCCCATCATCGGGAGATCGAGAACTGGGCCCGGTATTGCCCCGAGAACTTCGAGAACCGCGCTGCCCTTCTCGCCGCGGAGATCGCACGCATCGAAGCGCGGGACTACGATGCCATAAGGCTGTACGAGCATGCCATCCAGTCGGCGCGCAAAAGCGGGTTTGTCAACAGTGAAGCGGTCGCTTATGAGCGCGCCGCTGCTTTTTACCGTGCACGCGGATTCGACCAATTCGCCGACGTGTACATGCGCAGCGCCCGCGCCTGTTACGCCACTTGGGGCGCGGATGGAAAAGTGCGGCAACTCGACCGGTTGCATCCGCACCTGAAGCAGTACGAGGGGCGGCCGGATCCATCGCGAACGGTAGAAGCGCCGGTAGAGCAGCTCGATTTGCCGGCCGTGCTTAAGGTTCTACAGGCCGTGTCCGGCGAGATCGATCTGGAGAAACTGATCGGCACAGTCATGCGATTGGGTCTGGAGCACGCAGGCGCGGACCGTGGATTGCTCGTCCTTCCGCGAGGCAGCGACTATCGAGTCGAGGCCGAAGCCGGTATCGGTAACGAGGGGGTCACCGTCACGCAACGCGGCTCGAGCGTCACTGGTGAAGAGCTTCCGGAGTCGGCCCTCAACTTCGTGCTCCGCACCAGCGAGGCCGTGCTCCTGCACGACGCTTCAGTCGGCAACAGCTTTTCCGGCGATGCATACATTCGCCAGCGCCGTCCGCGCTCCCTGCTTTGCATGCCGTTGGTCAAGCAAACGCGCCTGGTTGGCGTCCTATACCTGGAAAACTCCCTGACCCCCGGGGCTTTCTCGCCCGACCGGATGATTTTGCTTAAACTGCTCGCCTCCGAAGCAGCCATATCGATCGAAAACGCACGGCTCTATCGCGATCTTCAAGAGCGTGACGCGAGGTTCCGGCGGCTCATCGACGCCAATATCATTGGCATCTTCATCTTTCACGCCGATGGCCGGGTATTCGACGCGAACGATGAGTTCCTACGCATCGTCGGGTACAGCCGGGAAGATTTAGTCTCAGGCCGTCTACGCTGGACCGCTTTCACTATGCCCGAATCGATTGAGCTTGATTCTCGCTTGCTGGAAGAGCTCCAGAAGGGCGCAGCCATGAAGTCGGAGGAGCGGGAGCTTGTGAGAAAAGACGGCACACGTGTGCCGGTGTTGGCCGGCGGCACGATGTTCGACGGAGCGCCCGATGAGGGAGTCGCGTTCGTTATCGACTTGACCGAGTTGAGGCGAGTGGAGCGGGCACTTCACGAAAGCCGGCACGAGGCCCGGCTCGTCGTGGAAACCATTCCCGGTATGGTCGCCATATTGACGCCCGCAGCGGAGGTTGAGGCCGTCAACCGCCAGCTTGTCGAGTACTGTGGCCAGCCGCTGGAAGCCATGCGGCAATGGAGTACGAATGGCACCATACACTCTGAAGACCTGTCACGCATCACCCGAGCGTTTACACACTCCGGGGCGTCAGGCGAGCCATACGACTTCGAAGCCCGCCTCCGGCGTTTCGACGGCGCCTATCGTTGGTTTCAGGTCCGCGGGCTTCCTCTACACGACACTAGCGGAGAAATCGTTCGCTGGTACGTTCTACTTTCCGATATCGACGATCGTAAACGGGCCGAGTCCGAACTCCGCCAACTCCACGAGCGCTTCGTGGATGCGCAGCGGCTCGCGGCTTTGAATACGCTGACTGCATCCATCGCACACGAGGTCAATCAGCCGCTCTCGGGTATCCTCACCAATACCGGTACGTGCATTCGCATGCTGAATTCCGAGCCACCGGACGTGGATGGGGCGCGTACAACCGTCAAGCGCGCAATTCGCGATTGTCAGCGCGCTTCTGACGTGATCACGCGACTGCGGGCTATGTTTAGCAAAAAGGAATTCAGGTTGGAGTCCGTGGATCTAAACGACGCAACGCGGGAGGTCGTCGCACTATCGATGAACGATCTTCAGCGGAATCGCGTGGTGCTCCATCTGGAATTGGCTGACCCTTTGCCCACTATAATGGGCGATCGCATCCAACTCCAGCAGGTCATCCTGAACCTGCTACGCAATGCCTCCGACGCGATGGCAGCCGTTGAAGATCGTCCAAGGCATATGGTGGTGAAGACCGAAACAGACGGCGAATCGCGTATTCGCGTCACGGTTCAGGATGCTGGTGTGGGCCTCCCCCAGGAGAGCGTCGGCAAGCTGTTCGATGCATTCTTCACGACGAAGCAAGGGGGCATGGGAATCGGGCTGTCCGTCAGTCGTTCGATCATCGAGAGACATCACGGGAGAATGTGGGCCCAACCGAACGACGGTCCAGGCGCAACTTTTGCGTTCTCCATTCCGGTGGGTAACGAAGCCCCCACAAGAACATAGCGTGATGAGCCGATTTCTTCAGCCTGATTTATTAATCGCAACATCGAGCCATCTGAAGACCGCGTGGCCGCGACGGCGGCTCCGGCCACCCCGCAGGTTCCGGGTCTCTTCCTGGCTGATGATGCGGCCAATAGTGGGTTAATTTCGTCTATACAGAATTAGGGAATTGGGCCCCCCACACGGGTCCGTTATTCTGTTGTCGATCAGCGTCCTCGCCCTGAGGACTGAGTGAGTTGCAGCCGATTCATCAAATCGCCGGGTTCTCGCCCTTCCGCACTCAAACAGACCTTCATCGTCTTTTCCCGTCTCAATGAGGCGCGAGTATTTGTCGGCACCCGATAGCTGATCTGTCGAGATAACATCTCGAAACATGGCCAGTGCATTCTAAGTGTCATCGGAACGACACAATGTCCGACTATCGTCGGTACTCTCGGCAGTTTGACGCACAGTCGGCCGATGTTACTGGCTTTCAAGAGCCTCCTTGTGGAGAGCTGATTGCACTGTCACCAGCGACAGTATTGCAACGAACAGGGACCGCAAATGCCAGAGCATGCCCACTTCCATCGGACGAGTCAGTTGACGGCTGGCGAACTCTCAGATGGTACCGCCGACATTGACGATGCCCGTCCGCTGAAACTGAAAAGGCCGGGCGGCGAAAGAAGGAGCCGCATCGTTGGCGGTGAAGTTACAGGGCAATACCAAAGTCCAATTGTTCTGCTTTCGTTAGTTTGCTCAAATTGACTCGTAAGTTAGATCCGCTCGAAAGGAGCTGAGATGAGTATGTCCACAAGCACAATGCCAAATCAAGAAATCAGACACCCGAAGCCGCTGCCGGTGCCGAATAGCGACTTCTACGAATTCGCCGAGACGCTTCCCTCCGAGGAACTCGCAATCGTCAAGAAAGTACGCGCATACATGGAGACGAAGGTCGCGCCGATCATCAACAAGTATTGGGTCGAGGATTCATTTCCGTTCGAGTTGCTCCCGTCGTTCAAGGAGTTGAACCTCGCCGGTCTCGGCATGAAGGGCTACGGCTGCCCTGGCGGGAGCTCGCTGATGGTCGGGCTGGTCGCTATGAATATTGCGCGCACCGATACGTCGTTCTGCACCTTCTATGGCGTCCACAGCGGCCTCGCGATGAATACCATCTACCTAATCGGCACCGAAGAGCAGAAGCAGAAGTGGTTGCCTCCGATGGCTCGCATGGAAAAGATCGGGTGCTGGGCGCTGACCGAGCCGCTGGTGGGCTCGGGGACTGGCGGCGGTCTGTTGACCACGGCGAAGCGGGAAGGTGAGACCTGGATCCTCAACGGTCAAAAGCGATGGATCGGCAACGCCCCGTGGTGCGACCTCTCGATCATCTGGGCCCGCGATGTCGCCGACAACCAGGTCAAGGGTTTCATCGTTGAAAACAAGACGACGCCCGGGTTCAGCGTCGAGAAGATTCAGAACAAGATCGCGCTGAAGGTCGTGCAGAACGGCCAGATCACGCTGAAGGATTGCCGGGTGCCCGATGAGAATCGTCTGCAGGGAGGCACCGGAACGTTTCGCGACACCAGGCTCGTGCTGCGTGGGACACGCCATGGCAGCGGGTGGGAGATCACGGGCACCCAGATGGGCGCCTATGAGAATGCGCTCAAGTACGCGCAGGAGCGTTTGCAGTTTGGAAAGCCGATCGGATCGTTCCAGCTCATTCAGGAGCTTCTCGCGAAGATGCTGGCCAACATCGTGGCGTGTCAATGCATGCTGGCCCGCTCGGTGCAACTGGAAACCGAAGGCAAGCTGACCGATTCGCAGGCGGCAATTGTCAAGGCGTTCTGCACGTCGAAAGCGCGAGAGACTGTCTCGTGGGCTCGCGAACTCATGGGAGGCAACGGGATACTGGTCGACTACAACGTGGCGCGCTTTTTTGCCGATGCCGAGGCGATCTATTCCTACGAAGGCACGTTCCAGATGCAGAACCTGATTATCGGTAAGGCCATAACAGGGTTCAGCGCGTTCGTCTAAGACCCACGGCCCAGTTCACTTTAGGAGGGTTTTATGAGTACTGCTGTAACAGGGTTATCACTCGAGAATGTTCTCTACGAAAAGAAGGCATCCATTGCCTACATCACGCTGAATCGTCCCAAGGTGCTCAACGCCCTGAATCATCGGACGTTTGAGGACTTGAAAACAGCTTTCGAGAATGCGCAAGGCGATGCCGAAGTGCGCGGCGTCGTCCTGACCGGAGCGGGTGATAAAGCGTTCATAGCCGGCGCCGACATCAGTGAACTCGCCACGACGACCGCGGTCGACGCGGAAGACGGCAGCCGCTTCGGCCAGGAAGTTCTCAACCTGATCGAGACTTTGGGCAAGCCGGTCATCGCCGCAATCAACGGCTTCGCGTTAGGAGGCGGCTGCGAAACGGCGATGGCGTGCACCATTCGTGTTGCTTCAGAGCATGCCAAGTTCGGCCAACCGGAAGTGAAATTGGGGCTCCTCCCCGGCGGTGGCGGAACGCAACGCTTGCCGCGGCTCATCGGAAAAGGCCGGGCTCTGCAGCTTATTCTCTCCGGAGAAATGATCGGGGCGCAGGAGGCCTATCGGATCGGGCTGGTAAACGAGGTCGTTCCAGCAACCGAAGTGATTCCCCGGGCCGAGGCAATTCTCAAACAGATCTTCGCCAACGCTCCGCTCGCCGTTAAGTACTCGATAGAGGCGGTGAACCGAGGATTGGAAACTAGCCAAGCCGAGGGTCAGGCGCTTGAGGCGTCCTTCTTTGGGCTTTGCGCTGGAACAGAAGACAAGAAGGAAGGTACGCAAGCGTTCCTGCAAAGGCGCGCGCCCAAATTCCAGGGGCGATGAAGCACAGCATTTGAACCTAAGGAGACTGCAATGACGACTGACAACATTTTTTCGGGATTGAAGGTGGTTGACTTCTCGAGCTTCGTGGCTGGTCCCAGCGCCGCCGTGATCCTGGGTGACTTTGGCGCGGACGTGCTCAAAGTAGAGCCGCCGCTCGGCGACCCTTGGAGAAAAGGGAACCACATACCACCGCAACCGCAAGCCAAGGAACCGTATCAGTTTCACTTGGCCAACCGTAACAAACGCAGCATCGCGCTGGATCTGAAATCACCTGTCGCTCAACAGATTCTCGAGAAGCTCGCCAAATGGGCCGACGTGTTCGTTGTCAACACGCCGCACCATGCACGCAAAAAGCTAAAGCTCGAATACGAGGATGTGGCGCAGTGGAATCCACGCTTGATCTACGCCGATCTCACGGGATTTGGCGAAAAGGGCCCCGATGCCGAACTGCCGGGATTCGATATCACGTCCTACTGGGCACGCAGCGGCCTCTTGTCGATGACGCGCGATGCGGGCGTCCCTCCCACCTGGCCCGTGGGCGGTAGCGGTGACAATGCTACTGCTGTCGGATTGTACTCGGCGATCGTCACCGCGCTCTATCGCCGTGAGCGCACCGGCACTGGCTCGCACGTCACAACTTCGCTGCTCGCCGAAGGGGTCTGGTCCGCCAGCGTTTCGATCCAGGCCGCGTTGAGCGGAGCGACATTTTCCGCTCCGCACGACCGGAAGAACCCAGCGAATGCTGCTTTGAACGTGTATCGGGCCTCTGACGGAACGTGGTTCGTGCTTATCGTCGATCAGAGCAAATTGGTGGCAGTCCTGAAAGCGATCGGCCGTGCTGAACTCCTGACGGATCCGCGCTTCTCAGATCCCGCGAAGTTGGCGGCAAACATGCCCCACTTGACCGCCATATTCGACGAAGTGTTTGCGGCGCAGCCGATGGCCTATTGGTATCAGGTATTCGCCGGCCTCAACGTCACGTTCGGCGCAGTGCGGGGTCCGCAAGAAGTGATCAACGATCCTCAGCTCCGAGCGAATGACATCGTCGTGCCGCTTGAAGGCGCCGGGGGCAAGCTCACCTCGACCATCAGCAGTCCGATACAGGTGCACGGCGTGAGCAAAGTGCCTGCAAGGCGGGCCCCGGAAATTGGCGAACACAACGAAGAAGTTCTTAAGGAACTCGGCTTCGACGCGAAAGCCATCGACGGCTTTCACGCCAGCGGCACTGTTCCGGTGGTTCTGCATGTTGGTGCGGCGAGTGAGCGAGGTTGAATATGAACGATATCCTTACCGAGCGTTCCGAGGCTATCTTGCGCGTGCAGTTGAACCGTCCCGCCAAAAAGAACGCGATGACTTCGAGCATGTATCTGGAACTCGCGGAGATCCTCAACGATGCCGCCAGTAACGATGGCGTACGGGTCGTGCTCTGGCACGGCGCGGGCGGCTCATTCACGGCCGGCAACGATGTGGAGGATTTCCTCAAGAATCCTCCGGGACCGGGGCTCTCTCCTCAGAGCCGTCTGATGACCGCGCTGATGAATCTCGACAAGCCCCTCGTGGCCGCCGTACAGGGTATCGCGGTGGGAGGCGGCACGACCATGTTGACGCACTGCGACTTCGTGTACGCAGGCGAGAGCACCAGGTTCCAAATGCCTTTCGTCAACCTTGGCCTGGTGCCGGAATTTGGATCGAGTTTCTCGATACCGAGTCGCCTCGGATATATTCGCGCGGCAGAACTGATTCTACTCGGGCAGCCCTTCGATGCACGGCGGGCAGCGGAGCTTGGTTTAGTGACCAGGGTTGTGCCCGATGCGGATCTGCTTGCCGCTGCGACAGAAACAGCCGGGAAGTTGGCGCAAAAACCAATCGGGGCGATGCGGGCCTGCAAGAGGTTGATGCGGCTTGCGACACGCGAACAGGTTGAGGCGGCGATCAGTCGTGAAAACGAAGAGTTCGCTTTGCGGCTGCGCTTGCCGGAAGCTAGGGAGGCCTTCTCCGCATTTCTTGAGAAACGTCCGCCGGACTTCACGAGGGTAACCACGGTCGCGCCGCCCGCAGCGGTAGCGACGAAGTGACAGTATGAGACCCGGAACGTCCACAGTTCGACAGGTCGCCCAAACGCGAATACCCACGAAATGGGGAATGTTTCAAGCGTTCGGGTTCGAGAGCGCCAACTCGAAGGAGACCGCGATTGCACTCATCATGGGCGACCTTTGCGAACGGAACGCCAACGTTCCGCTGCTGCGGGTCCATTCTCAGTGCCTGACCAGCGAGGCGTTCGGGTCGCTTCGTTGTGATTGCGCCGAGCAGTTAGAAATCGCTCTGCGAGAAATTTCCAAAGAAGGGCGCGGACTGGTGATTTATGACCATCAGGAAGGTCGCGGTATTGGCCTGACGGCGAAGTTGCAAGCCTACGCTCTTCAGGACAATGGGCTCGATACGGTGGAAGCAAATCTTGCTCTCGGGCTGAACGCCGATCAACGAAACTACCGTCTGTCGGCCGACATTTTGCATGAGCTTGGCGTCAGTCGAGTCCGCCTGCTTTCGAACAACCCGGCGAAGTCCCGGGCTTTGATCGAGGCTGGCATCGAAGTTGTCGACCAGGTTCCCTGCGAGGTTGCGCCGAACCCGCATTCGATTGCCTATCTGAGTGCTCAGAAGGAGCGAATGGGGCACGCCCTGCACGTCGCACCGGCGGTTGACGAAACGCAGTTTGCGACGGTTGAGACGGCGATCCGCGAAATGAGGGCCGGACGGATGATCGTGGTGGTGGACGACGAGGATCGCGAAAACGAGGGCGACCTGACGATCGCCGCGGAGATGATCACGCCGGCGGCCGTCAACTTCATGGCAACCCACGCCCGCGGCCTGATCTGTCTCGCAATGACTCCCGAGAGGCTCGATCAGTTGGAACTTGCTCCGATGGAGCCAGACAATACGGCTCTGGGTGGCACCGCCTTCACCGTGTCCATCGACTCCAAAGCTCCGGGCATGACGACGGGAATCTCGGCTTGGGATCGGGCCGAAACGATCAGGGCCGCCGTTAATCCAAGTAGTGTTCCCAGCGACTTCGCGCGACCTGGCCACGTTTTTCCGCTTCGCGCTCGCCCGGGCGGTGTTCTCGAGCGGCGAGGCCAGACCGAGGCCGCAGTCGATCTGGCGAGTCTTGCGGGCTTGTACCCGGCTGGCGTGATCTGCGAGATCGTCAACGATGACGGGACCATGGCACGGGTGCCGGATCTTATCCGATTCTGCCGGAAGCACGAGTTGGTGATGATAACGGTCGCAGATCTGGCCCGATATAGATTCGAACTCGACTGTGACGAATGGCTCGCGGGAATCGACGTGCTTTCTTCGGTGAGCCCCAGGCGGCAAGCACTGGCAGCACATTGATCAGAAACAAGGATGGAGTAACTATGGCAACAATCACGACTTCCAATAAAGAACGCACCACCAGCGGCAAGACCACATCTGGTCGCTTGTTTGTTCTCGACCTGAGTGGCGACCGGATCTTCACCGTTAACCCGGATGGCTCAAACAAGAAGGTCATCGTAACTGGCTGCCGATTCCCCGATGGGATCGTCGTCGACGCACAGCGGGGTCATATCTACTGGACAAACATGGGCGCTCCCAAAATCAACGACGGCTCGATCGAGCGAGCCGATCTCGATGGTCGGAATCGCAAGACGATCGTTCCCGAAGGCGCCACATTCACGCCCAAGCAACTCCATCTCGATCGGGAAAACGGAAAGCTCTACTGGTCAGACCGTGAAGGGATGCGCGTCATGCGAGTGAATCTCGATGGCTCGCATATTGAGACCCTCGTGGATACAAGTCACGGGGATGCACGGCCCGGCCGCGACGCAACGAAATGGTGCGTGGGAATCACCGTGGACCCCAAGCGAAGGCAAATCTACTGGACCCAAAAAGGTCCGGACAACGCCAACCAAGGGATACTCTGTCGTGCCGGCATCGACATCCCGGCGGGCGAGACCGCCGCCAACCGAAGCGATATCGAGGTGTTCTTCGACCATCTGCCGGAGCCGATCGACTTGGAACTGGACATCGAGAATCGCGTTCTTTATTGGACCGATCGGGGCGATCCGCCGCGAGGCAATACCGTGAATCGCGCTTCAGTCGATGCGAAACCCGAGACGCCTGAGATCGTCTTCAGCCATTTGATGGAAGGAATCGGTATAGCCCTGGATGTTCCGGCTAATCGCATGTTCATCACCGATTTCGCCGGCTCAATTTACTCGGCCAATCTTGACGGGTCCGCGAAAAGGAACTTTCTATACGCTCAGGGAAACCTGACCGGAATTGCGTACGCACAGATACCTTCAAAGGAGAATTGATCATGTCATTCGATAAACCCATTCGCCGTATTGCGGTTGTCGGCACCGGAGTCATCGGTGCGAGTTGGGCCGCACAATATCTCGCTCGCGGATTCGAAGTGATTGCCACCGACCCCGCCCCGGGCGCTGACGAGAACTTACGCAAGTACGTTGACAACGCCTGGGAATTACTCACGGCCATCGGCCTTACACCGGGGGCATCGCGCGACCGCTTGAGCTTTACCTCGAATCTGCGGGATGCCCTGGCGAATGCCGATTTCGTTCAGGAGAACGGCCCCGAGAGGCCGGAGTTCAAGACCAAACTTTTCGCCGACATGGACGATGCCACCCCACTGGATTCAATCATCGCGTCGAGTTCATCGGGAATAACGCCCAGTGTCATGCAGTCGAAGTGCAAGCACCCGGAGCGTGTCCTCGTCGGCCATCCTTTCAATCCGCCGCACATCGTTCCATTGGTTGAAGTGGTTGGCGGGGCGAAGACGTCGCCCGAAGCGATTCAACGGGCGATGGCATTCTATGCATCCATCGGAAAGAAAGCTATCCGGCTGAACAAGGAGCTTCCAGGGCACGTCGCGAACCGTCTTCAAATTGCGCTATACAGCCAGGTCATGTATTTGATCCAGCAGGGTGTATTGAGTGTCGCCGATGCCGACGACGCGGTGAGCTATGGACCCGGACTCCGTTGGGGAGTGATGGGCCCGAGTCTTCAATGGCACCTGGGCGGTGGCGCCGGCGGAATCAAGCACTTCATGGAGCACCTCATGGATCCGTTAGCCGCGTCGATTAGGAACCTAGGCAGTCCTGACGTCACGCCGGAGCTCAAGAAACTGATCTCCGAGGGCGTTTTGCAGGAAGCTGGAGACCACTCGGTCGAGCAACTCGCGGCGCAAGAGAACGAGGTACTGGTCGGCCTTCTCAAGCTTCGTTCCAACCAAGCGGAGGCTCCTGCTCGCGCACAGGTTTAGCTCGCACGACTTGACCCCGCTTGGCCATCCAGGGATGACCCAACAAGTGGGAGTGTCGGCTCGAGTAAACCCGAGTGCGCGAGGCAACGAAAGGCAAGTGAATCGAGGCAGGTATGGCACAACCTAAGGTCGTCATAGTGGGCGGAGGCTTTGCCGGATTAGCCGCCGCCAAAGCGTTGAGAAAGACAGCCGCGGAGGTAATCCTGATCGACCGCACGAATCACCACCTCTTTCAGCCTTTGCTATATCAGGTGGCGACCTCGGTGCTGGGACCGGGTCAGATTGCGACACCAATCCGCAGCATTCTTCGGAATCAGAAAAACACGACGGTGATCATGGGAGAGGTGACGGGGGTTGATAAGGATCGGAAGTTCGTCATCGTCAGCGATGCCGACCGTCAGAACCTATCGATTGCGTACGACTATCTTATACTGGCGACCGGCGCCAGCCACAGCTACTTTGGTCACGATGAATTTGCGGAGTACGCACCTGGGTTGAAAAGCCTGGCGGACGCCGAGGCGGCGCGAAACAAAATCTTGCAGGCGTTCGAGAGGGCGGAGGCTGAGGAAGACCCCGCGATTCGGCGGAATCTGCTAACGTTCGTTCTCGTTGGCGCCGGTCCCACCGGTGTGGAAATGGCCGGCGCTCTCGCCGTTCTCGTTCGCAGTACCTTGAAGTCTGACTTTCGCAGGGTCGATCCCGCCTCGGCAAGAATTGTGCTCGTTGATATGGCCTCCAGGGTTTTGGGGCCGTTTTCGGAGAGTCTCTCCCAAGCGGCAAAGCAGCGACTCGAGAAGTTGGGAGTCGAAGTACGACTTGGGCATAGCGTCGATGAAATCGACGCTGACGGCATAGTGGTGGCCGGCGAACGCATCGCAAGCAGAACTGTGATCTGGACTGCGGGAGTCGCCCCGTCGCCGGCGGGCAAGTGGCTGAACGTCGAAACTGACCGCGCGGGTAGGGTCCGCATTCAGAGAGACCTGACCGTGCCCGGGCGTCCCGAGATTTTTGTGGTGGGAGATACGGCTTCGCTCGATCAAAACGGCAAACCCCTGCCAGGTGTCGCGCAGGTGGCGATTCAGCAGGGCCGTTATGCGGGAAAGCTGATTCACAACCGCATTGTCGGCAACCCTCCTCCGCCCCCGTTTGACTACTTTGACAAAGGCAGCATGGCAGTGGTCGGCAAGGGTTTCGCTGTGCTGGAGAGCGGCAAAGTCAAAATCAGCGGCCTCGTGGCTTGGCTCACCTGGGCCGCCGTGCACCTCCAATTCCTCGCCACATCGAGCCTCCGCTTGACCGTATTCCTGCAATGGGTGTGGACGTATTTTACCGGACAGCGGGGTGACCGGCTAATCGTCAACCATAATCGTTTTTCAGCCACTAAACCAACGACGCGTACCACCGTCGAAGCGGTCCTGGCGGGTAGGCAAAAGGCGACGTAGTTAAGGAAGGCTCAACATGATCTACACTCACTCTCTGGGGCGGGCTGCTCGATACTATCCGGAGCAAATCGCAGTTGCCGATGCCGGCAAACGCACGACCTTTCGCGAACTCCAGGACCGCGTGCGGGGCATAGCCGCCGGTCTCAGGAAACACGGGTTTGAAGCTGGAGACAGGTTGGCCATTCTCCTTCCAAATGAGCCCGACTACCTGGAGTGGATCTACGCGTGTGCATGGTTAGGAGTCATTGTGGTCCCGTTGAACACACGGCTGTCGGTGACTGAAATCGATCACATACTTGCCGATGCCGCACCGCGAGGTCTGATTCGCCACTCGTCACTACCGGCCCCCACAGTGCAGCCCTCATTCCAACTGGTCGTTGATCAGAGCGCGCTGGATGTCTCTCATGATTCCTATCCTGAGCCTATTTACGATCCTGACGCGCTACTGGCCCTGATCTATACAAGCGGCACAACCGGACGGCCCAAAGGCGCAATGCTCTCGCATTCAAATATTCTGGCCACTGTCAGCAACGGGGACTACTGGATGCCCTACGAAGAGGGGGGCGTTTACCTGCACGCAGCGCCGGTATTTCACATCGCTGACTTCCCGTTGCTATTCGCGGCGGCGGCGTTCGGGGCGTGTCAGGTAACGATTTCGAAATTCAACCCTCAAAGTTTCTGCGAAATAGTCCAACGCGAGCGAGTCACTCGTACGGTCCTGGTGCCAACGATGATCAATATGCTCACACAATTCGTGGACGTCGGAAAGTACGACCTAAGCAGCCTCACTCAATTGGGCTATGGCGGATCTCCCATGGCCCCGGAACTGGTCCGCCGAACGAGAGAGTTGCTGCCTCGGGTCAAACTGGTTCAGGTTTACGGGTTAACGGAGACAGGCTTCCTTACCGGCCTCAGGGATGTCGACCACACCGAGGACCGGTTGACCTCGTGCGGGCGAACCTGTCCGGGAATCGACGTTCGGGTTGTCGACGAGGCAGGGAAGGAAGTTGAAGTGGGAAAAGCTGGTGAATTGGTGGCGCGGGGCGCCAATGTCATGCGCGGTTATTGGAATGATCCCGAGGAAACGTCGTGTGCATTTCGAGATGGCGCCTTCCGTACAGGTGACATCGGCTATCAGGACGCAACAGGCTACTTTTATATCCTGGACCGCTTGAAGGACATGATTGTCACAGGGGGAGAAAATGTCTATTCAGGCGAGGTCGAAGCCGTAATCTATCAGCATCCGGCCGTGAGCGAGGCCGCGGTATTTGGCATACCCGATCCGCAGTGGGGCGAACTCGTTATGGCAGTAGTTCGTCTGAAGAAGGGAAAGAGTCTAAGCGCGGCGGAGTTGATTGCTCATTGCCGCCGTTCGCTCGGCAATTACAAGGTTCCGCGCCGTATCGAGTTCTGGGAGAGCGAGTTACCGAAGAGCGGCTCCGGCAAGATCCTTAAGAGGACTTTGCGCGACCAATTTTGGGCTCGTCAGAGTCGGGCCGTGGGCTGATCCGAACGGCATGGTCTCGACAAGTTATGTTCCACTCGGCCGGCGGGAAACCGATTCGGTTCTGACGACTGGCAACAGGCTTTTTTATCTTGCCCGTCGGCGCGGATCCCAGGCCGTAGCGGAGGCCGTTCCGGCGGAAGTCGGCGGCCACTGAAGCTTAGATTTCAGAACCAGGCCGCGTGTTTTTGAGCTCGCGCCTCGATGACGTAGGTGAGTGCATGCAAGGATATCTCATAGCAAGCTCGACGAACATCCTCGCGCCCGCGTCCACGCCGGCCAGGACCATCTTTGGCTTATCCCTATTTGTGCTGGGCATAACTGCACTCATCTTCGTTGTGGTTGCTGGCTTGATGGTGTATTCGGTGGTGAAGTTTCGCGCCCGTGCTACCGATGCGGCCCGCGAACCGGCCCAGGTGTGTGGAAGCACGCAAATCGAACTTGCATGGACAGTGATCCCAGCACTGATCGTCGCCGTCCTGTTTCTGGCGACTGCCCGGGTCATTCACGCCATCCAGGATACGCCCAAGCCGGCAGCAGCTCTCGACGTCATCGTCGTGGGCCATCAATTCTGGTGGGAATTCCGCTACCCAAAGCTGGGCATTGTCACGGCGAATGAACTGCACATTCCTGCAAGCGACCGCGCGCGTCCCACCCCCACGTTCCTGAAGCTCACTTCGGCCGACACCGATCACAGCTTCTGGGTCCCGGAACTCGGCGGCAAGACCGATTTGATTCCAAATCGTGTAAACCAGATGTGGCTCGACCCGCCCCGTCCAGGAATTTACCTTGGGCAATGCGCGCAATACTGCGGAACGCAGCACGCCAAGATGCTGTTGCGCGTCGTGGTGGAGCGGCCGGCGGATTTCGGTGCCTGGGTAAGCGCGCAGCAGCAAGCCGCCATTCAAGACGCTCGCGTGAGTGCCGGGAAGCGGGTTTTCGAAACCAACGTCTGCATCAATTGCCATGCGGTCAGCGGCACGGCTGCCGATGGCCGCTTCGGTCCCGATCTGGGACACCTGATGAGCCGGGCCACGCTCGCTTCCGGTGCAGCCGAGAACACACCCTCGAATCTGCGCCTCTGGATCCAGACCCCGGACGCTATAAAACCTGGATCGCTGATGCCTGCGATGAAACTCAGTGACGCGGATCTGGACGCCGTCACAGCATACCTGGAGACGCTCCGGTAGCCCGAATTTGGAGAGCACCCATGTCAACCAACGCCAGCGCTATCGAAAATATCCAGGGTATCGGCCGGCCATGGATGGAGGTTCTGCACGAGTGGGTGACTACAGTCGACCACAAAGGCCTCGGCCTCCTCTACATCCTCTACGCTCTGTCCTACCTTGTAATCGGCGGTTTCGAAGCGTTGATTATTCGCGCCCAACTCATGCACGCGCACAACCACCTTGTTTCGCCGCAGGTTTTCAATCGGATGTTCACCATGCACGGAACCACGATGATTTTCTTCGTGGCGATGCCGATGCTCTTCGGATTTGCGAATTACCTTGTGCCGCTGATGATTGGGGCGCGTGATATGGCGTTTCCCCGGCTGAACGCATTCAGTTTCTGGCTGACCGCGCTCGGCGGAGGGCTGCTCTACTTCAGTTTTCTTGGCGGCAACGGACTGTACGGCGCCGGAACTGCACCCGACGTCGGCTGGTGGGCGTACGCGCCCCTGCCCGCGAAGGCTTTCTCGCCGGGCCACAGCTCGGATTATTGGACAATCGCTCTGCTGGTCTCGGGGCTGGGCAGCGTCGGTACCGCCATCAATATTCTCACCACCGTCTTATGCATGCGCTGCCCCGGAATGCACCTCGGCCGCATGCCCCTGCTGGTTTGGCTCAACCTGGTGATGTCCGGCATGGTTCTGATAGCGGTCACCCCTTTAACGGCGGCGCAGGTCATGTTGCTGGTGGATCGGTACCTTGGCGGACACTTCTTCGACACCCAAGCCGGCGGATCAGCGACGCTCTGGATGCATTTCTTCTGGATTTTCGGCCATCCGGAAGTCTACATCCTGATTCTGCCGGCTTTCGCCTTCGTTTCGGAGATCGTACCGGTGTACTCCCGCAAGCCGATCTTCGGATATCCGGTCATGGTCGGCGCCACCGTTTTTATAGGGTTCGTAAGCATGAGCGTGTGGGCTCACCACATGTTCACCGTTGGCATGAACTCGTACGCGAACAGTTTTTTCACCATTACCTCCATGGTGGTCGGGATTCCGACCGGCATCAAGATCTTCAACTGGATTGGCACCATGTGGGGTGGGCGAATCCGGTTCAAGACCCCGATGCTGTTCTGCCTGGGATTCCTGTTTCAATTCCTGGTCGCCGGGCTCACAGGAATCATGTTGGCGTCGTCACCCTTCGACTGGCAGCTCGGAAACTCGTATTTTGTGGTGGCGCACTTTCATTACGTGATCGTCGGTGGGCTTCTTTTCGCCATCTTCGCGGCATTTTATTACTGGTATCCAAAATTCACCGGGCGCATGTTGAGTGAGCAACTGGGCAAGGTTCATTTCTGGTTATTCCTTATCGGTTTTCACGCGACATTCGACGTCATGCACATCCCCGGGATTTTGGGTATGCCCCGCCGCATCTACACCTACGAACCCGGCCGCGGTTGGGACACGTTGAACCTGATCGTCACCATCGGCGCGGTAATTCAGGCCGCGGCCATTCTGGTTTTTGTGTGCAACCTGGCCGTTTCCTACTGGAAGGGCGCCAACGCCGGCAAGGATCCCTGGGACGCGTGGACGCTGGAGTGGTCGGCGACCTCACCGCCTCCTGCTTACAACTTCGCCACGATACCGGTGGTCGCCAGCCGCCGCCCGTTGTGGGATCTCAAGCATCCGGAGGATCCGGACAGCCGCTACGAGTAAGGGAGTCTATTCAATGAGCGCATTCACCATTCCGATCCCTCCATCTCCTCGACCATGGGTTCTTCCCGATCGCGGCAAGGTCGCGATGGCTGCACTCATCATTGCCGAGTCCGCCATCTTTACGATCTTCGTCGTGGCATATCTGTTCTACATAGGGAAGAGCCTCACCGGCCCTGCTCCGCGTGAAGTGCTCGAAACGCCGGTCTTTTCCACCATCTGCCTGTTATCGAGCAGTCTCACGCTGCACGTTGCCGGAAAATTTCTGGAGCGCGGAAAGCAGAGCGCGTTCTTAGGCTTGTGGCTCCTAACGTTCATTCTCGGCGGTGTCTTCCTGTTCGGCACGGGCCTGGAATGGCATCGACTGATCCATGAGAAAGGCTTGACCATCTCCACGAACCTGTTCGGGACCACTTATTACTCTCTGGTTGGTCTGCATGCATTCCATCTCACAGCCGGCTTGCTCATGCTTCTGGCCGTGCTGATCTTTGGCCTGACCGGACGCGTCAATCAGGATCAAACGGGCCGGGTCGGAGTCCTTTCCATGTACTGGCATTTCGTGGATGCCGTCTGGGTTGTGGTTTTCACAGTAGTTTACTTAGTCGGGCGGTGAGGAAAAATGGCGACGTTGCAATCCATTGTTGAAACCGGGCAAAGCCCGACAACTCCTCGGAAAATCGAAGTACCCGCGTCGACAGCTTGGCCGCTGGTGTTGGCGCTGGGATTCACGTTAGTCTGCGCAGGCTTACTGACGAGCGTTTCGGTAAGCGTGCTAGGAGCGGTCTTGACCGTCGCGGGCTGTGCCGGCTGGTTCCGCGAAGTTCTGCCCCGCGAGCACGAAGTAATCGTGTCAGTCGGCCCGGAGGATCTCGCGGTGACCACGACCCGCCGCGTGGTCGACCGCCTGCCGGTGGCGCCCGATCAGGTTCGCGCCTGGCTCCCTTTACATACGCACCCCATGTCCGCTGGACTAAAGGGGGGATTGGCCGGCGGCGTAGCGATGGCGGTGCTGGCATGCGCCTATGGTGTCCTCAAGGCTGGCAGCATCTGGTATCCCATAAACCTTCTCGCTGCATCCGTCTATTCGCAGTCGTTGAAGCTCGTCGCCGCGCAGTTGTACTCATTTCACACGGATAGTTTCGCCATCGCCTTATTGATCCACGCGCTGCTGTCAACTACGGTGGGATTGCTTTATGGGGCGATGCTTCCGATGTTCGCGCACCGGCCCATTCTGCTGGGCGGTCTGATCGGCCCTGTCCTTTGGTCGGGCATCGTTTATTCGACACTCTCTGTGGTGAATCCCACGCTTGAAAGCCGCATCGACTGGCTCTGGTTCATCGCATCGCAGACGGCGTTCGGAATCGTCGCCGGATTGGTCGTCGTGCGGCAACCGCGAGTGGCGACCCACGAGAACGTGGCTTTCGCCCTGCGGGCGGGGGTGGAGGCTCCCGGGATCACGCCGCCGCACATCACAGGAGAAGAGCGGCCATGAATCGATTGACTCCATTAGTGGCGTTCGCAGTGGCGCTGTTCTCCGCTTGCGGAACACCGCACGGCCAGCCTCACGACGACGCAGATACGGCGGCGCCGAACGAGATCCTGGAGTTCTCGACTCTGTACGCCGAGAATTGCGCAGCTTGTCACGGCGAGAACGGCCGAGGCGGCGCGGCAATCGCTCTGGCCAACCCGGTCTACCTGGCGCTGGCTGATGAACGGACACTCCGCAATGTCGTTGCCAACGGCGTTCACCGAACCGCCATGCCGGCATTCGCCGAGAGCGCAGGCGGATTGCTCACCGACAAACAGATCGACTTGATCACCGAGGGAATCCGCGCGCGATGGAGCCGGCCTGGAATTCTTGGTGACGGTCACCCGCCAGCGTACGTGGCAGAATCCGCGGGCGACCCGCACCGCGGCGAGATCGCGTACAAAACCTATTGCGAATCGTGCCACGGCCCGAATGGTGGGGGTAGTCCAAGAGGCAGCGCGATTACCAACGATGCTTTCCTGGCTTTGGTCAGCAATCAGGGTCTGCGGACCATCGTGATCGTCGGCCGGCCGGATTTAGGAGCGCCCGACTGGCGAGGCAACGTTCGCGGTGAACCGATGTCAGACCAGGAAGTAACCGACGTTGTCGCCTGGCTCGTTTCACGGCGTGTGGCGGCTCCAGGTCAACCGTACATGTCCGCTAATTATCCGGAGCATTAAATCTGTGATCGCCAACGGACGTTCTCGATTGCGGGCCACCTGCGGGGACGGATTTAGGAGCCTGAACTATGCATGACGATACCTCTATCTCCCGGCGGGGTCTATTCGCGAAGCTGGGGATCCTCTTCAACGGCCTGGCCATCGCCGCCCTTGCCGTTCCCATAGGGCGGTTTCTGCTGTCCTCGATTACCCGGGGACGGGCGAATGGGTACCTCAACTGGGTATCGCTCGGCCCTGTTGCTCGATTCCCGGAGGGCGACACCCGGCTCGCCACTTTTCGCAATCCCCTGGTGATGCCCACCGACGGCCAGACCGTGGATACCGCGTGCTGGGTGCGGCGCGTCGAAGGGGACAGATTCCAGGTCTTCGCCGTCAACTGCGCGCACTTAGGCTGCCCGGTCCGATGGTTTCCGCAATCGGGTCTCTTCATGTGCCCGTGCCATGGCGGGGCGTACTACCGCGACGGCTCGCGCGCCTCGGGCCCACCGGAGCGGGGGCTCTTTGAGTATCCGTACAAAGTGGAGAACGGATTGATCACGATTCAGGCCGGCGAAATGCCCACGCCAGGGCCGGGCGCTTCGGTGATGCGAAAGGACACGCCATGCGCCTGATATCCCGCATCGGCCAATGGTTCGACCAGCGGCTTCAACTTGCCGCGCCTCTCCGCGAGGCATCGGACCATCGTGTGCCACGAAACACGGCAAGCTGGTGGTACGTATTCGGCAGCGCCGCGCTCATCGTCTTGTGCCTCCAGATCGTCACCGGCATCCTGCTGGCTCTGACTTATGTGCCCTCGGCGGGAGAGGCGTGGAACAGTCTCCAAGCCCTCAATCACCAGATCACACTCGGATGGTTTATCCGCGCACTGCACGGCTGGGGTTCCAATTTCATGGTAGCGATCGTCCTGATCCACATGATGCAGGTGTTCCTATTCGGCGCCTACAAGTTTCCTCGGGAACTCACCTGGATCATTGGAGTCTTCCTCCTGCTCATGACACTGGGCATGGCATTCAGCGGCCAGGTGCTGCGTTTCGACCAGGACGCGTATTGGGGCCTGGGTATCGGCGCCTCCATTGCGAGTCGCGTCCCCCTTGCCGGCCCTGCAGTCGTGAAGTTGATGCTAGGCGGTCCCATTATTGCTGGCGCTACTCTGTCGCGATTCTTCGCCCTGCATGTCTTTGTAATCCCGGGGATGCTCATCGCTTTCGTGTGCCTTCACGTGCTCATGGTGTTCAAGCTAGGAATCAACGAATGGCCTATGCCCGGGCGCGCAGTCAAGCGCGCAACCTATCTGCAGGAATACCACGAGCTAACGAAGAATGATGGCGCTCCCTTTGTCCCCTATGCAATCTGGAAAGATATGTTCTTTGCGGCGTTCATTCTGCTGGCGGTGGGGGCCTGCGCATTCTGGTTTGGACCGTTTGGGCCGTCCGGCAGGCCGGATCCCACAATCATCCAGACGGTACCGAAGCCCGACTATTTCTTCCTGTGGCTGTATGCCCTGCTCTCGCTGCTTCCTCCCGCACTCGAAACGCCAGCCCTGCTCATCGGTCCCGCCCTGGTGATTCTGGGATTGCTCCTGCTGCCGTTCCTCTCGGGTGAAGGAGAAAAGAGCTGGAGACGGCGGCCCATCGCAATCTTGACAGTGATGTTGATCGCCGTCACGCTCGGAACCTTTACGCATCTGGCGGAGTATGCGCCTTGGAGTCCCAAAATGAATGCCTGGAGCGGCGCTCCGGTGCCGGCGCAATTCCTGCACGCCACCACCGCTCTGGAGCGGCAGGGCGCACTGGTCTTTCAGGCGAAGCAGTGCCGCAACTGTCATTCGCTCGGAGAGACCGGCGGGCAGCGCGGACCGGCGCTCGACATCGTTGCGGTGCGGCTCACGCAGGACCAACTCATCCGCCAGGTGATACAGGGCGGTGGCAACATGCCGGCGTATGGCAAGAATCTGAGCCCGGCGGAGACGACTGCGCTGGTGGCATTTCTTGAAACCTTGCATCCGGCCGGACAGCCGCCCGCGCGCGACGCTTCACGCAGTGTCGCACTGGGGCAATAGAGCCTTAACATGACGTCCGCCACCCTTACTCTCGTGATTGTCCTTATTGGCGCAGTCTACCTGCGGGGGTGGCGGCACCGCAGATCGATTGCGGGTTGGCGGGCCGGCAGTTTCATTCTGGGTCTGCTCGCCACCTGGGTAGCAACGGCCTCGCCGGTGTCTTCATGGGACGGCCACATGCTGACGGCGCACATGATCCAGCATGTGCTGCTCATGACCATCGCTCCGCCCCTGTTCTGGCTGGGCGAGCCGCTGATTGCGGCGCACTCGGCGCGCTGGCCGCTCCCGAAGGGCCATGTCAGACTGCTCGGTCACCCCGCGTTTTGCTGGCTCGCTGCCGCCGCGGCGTTGGTCGTATGGCATGTGCCAGCGATCTTCCGGCTGGGTATGTACTCGTCCACGTGGCATTTCATCGAACATACTTCCTTCCTCACTACCGGCCTCCTCTTCTGGTGGCCCGTCATTCAGCCCTGGCCGTCAGTGGCACGATGGCCGCGATGGTCTATGCTTCTTTATCTCTTCCTGGCCACCCTGCCCTGCGACGTCCTTTCCGGCTTGCTGGTTTTCTGTGATCGAGTGGCATACCCCATGTACCTCTGTACGCCGCAGAACACCGGTTTTTCGCCTCTCGAAGACCAGCAGTGCGCGGCCGCATTGATGTGGACCTCCGTCACGGTTGTCTTCCTGGTGGCCGGAACGATCCTGTCGATGCAGATGCTGTCGCCCAAACCCAGGCTCCAGAAGGCCGTTTCCATATGAATGACTCTGCGCCGACATTGATCATGGTGATCTCGTATTGGGCCTACGTTGCGTTCCTGCCCATCATGATCGCCGCCCTGATCGTTCATGGCTTGATCCGGCGGAAGGACTGAACCATGCGCGACTATCTCGAGTTGACCAAGCCTCGCATAACGGTTCTGATTCTGATCTGTACAGCGGTGGGCTACTGGTTCGGCTGTGGCGCAACCGTTCGCTGGAGGGTTCTGGCTTACGTTCTCCTTGGTACGGCATTGCTGGCATCCGGCACTTCGGCACTCAATCAATGGTACGAAGTGGACTCCGATGCGAAGATGCGCCGCACGCGCCGGCGCCCGATCCCCGCCGGAAGGATCCCGCGGAGCCACGGGCTCGCATTCGGGCTATTGCTCTCCGCCGCAGGCTTTGCCGACCTATGGTACGGCACGAGTCTGCTGGCGGCGGCTCTGGGTCTGTTCACGCTCGCCACCTATCTATTGCTCTACACCCCTTTGAAGCAGCGCTCGCCGGCATGCACCACCGTGGGCGCGATTCCGGGCGCGATGCCGCCCCTTATTGGCTACGCGGCAGCCGGCCATGGCATCGATCTCTCCGCGCTGGCGCTGTTCCTCATTCTCTTCGTATGGCAGTTTCCCCACTTCGACGCGATCGCCT
Organism: Bryobacteraceae bacterium; assembly: GCA_035295745.1. Taxonomy (GTDB): domain Bacteria; phylum Acidobacteriota; class Terriglobia; order Bryobacterales; family Bryobacteraceae; genus JAIQFL01. Next base: position 203,880 of record DATGIL010000034.1, read on the forward strand.
GGATGTATCGCGACGACTATGCTCGCGGCGGCATCCGTATGCTGCCAGTGATCGATCCGGATGGCGAATCCACAGCCCGGCGGATTGTGGTCTGCTCGCTCCTGCTCATCCCGATCAGCTTGGTGCCACTCTTCCTGGGAATGACCGGTCTCCGGTACGCCGCCGCGGCGATCGTCACCGGACTGGGAATGCTGTACTTCGGCGCGCGATTGGGACGCGAAAGAACCCTGGCGCGCGCACACGCGCTGCTGTTGGCAACGGTTTTCTATCTGCCCGCGCTGCTTTGCGCGATGGTTCTGGACGGGCGCGTTCTTTGAAGCCCAAAATCAAGTTTGGTGGATTATTCTGTCTTGAACGATTCCGACGCATTACCTGAGGAGGATCTCGGCAGCGTCGCAGAGAACAGCAATAAGAGGACATGAGGCCGGCGAACTCCTCTACGCCAACAATCGGGCCGGGGAGTAGTCATCAGTTGTCCCCGGACCTTTAGGAGTCTCGAATTTTCTGGCGCGTGGATTGCATGTGAGGAAGACGATTCGAAATTTAAACAATGTTGAGGTTGGCCCAATGACTGGAGTGCCGAAGAAGCTGCGCGTGCCCGATCTCGCCGTGATGAAGCAACGCGGCGAACGGATTGTCATGTTGACCGCCTACGACGCAACCATGACTCGATTGTTCGATCGGGCGAGCATCGACATCTTGCTGGTTGGCGACTCGCTTGGGCACGTGATTCTGGGATTGGATACGACGATTCCCGTAACCCTGGACGCAGTCCTTCACCACACGTTGGCTGTGACGCGAGCCGCGAGTCGCGCTCTGGTTGTGGCGGATATGCCGTTTCTGACCTATCAGATAACGACCGAACAGGCTATGCGGAATGCGGCGAGACTCTTTCAGGAGGGCGGTGCCGCAGCCGTGAAGCTGGAAGGTGGGCGGGTGGTCACGGATACGGTTCGAGCCCTTACTTCGGCTGGCCTCCCGGTAATGGGACACGTCGGTTTGACACCTCAGCATGTTCACCTCCTGGGAGGAATGCGCCAACAGGCTCGCAACGACGAGGCAGCGAACGAATTGCTGCTCGATGCCCTTGCTCTCGAAGACGCTGGAGCATTTGCCGTAGTACTAGAAGCGATTCCGGACGCGGTTGCTGCGGCCGTGACATCTCGTTTGCGCATACCGACAATAGGGATCGGCGCGGGGCCTCACTGTGACGGGCAGGTGCTGGTCAGCTATGACATGCTCGGGATCTTTGACGAGTTCGTGCCACCGTTTGTGAAACAGTACGCTCGACTCGGCAATGACATCCTGAGCGCAGCGAAGGACTATGCGTCAGAAGTGCGAGAGGGTATTTATCCACAGCCTCGGACGGCGCACCGCGAGAGACCTTCCGTCATCGCACTACCATGACCACTATCGTAAAGCGTGTCGCCGAATGGAGCCGCATCGCAGCCCGCTTCCGGCGCGACGACGTATTGGGGTTGGTTCCAACCATGGGCGCTCTTCACGACGGACATGGAGCGTTATTCGATGAAGCGCGAAAGCGCTGCTCGGTGGTTGTCGGCAGCATCTTTGTCAATCCAATTCAGTTCGATCAGAAGAGTGATTACGATCTCTACCCGCGAGTGTTTGATGAAGATTTAGCGTTCTGCGAGAAGCGCGGAGTGGATTACATCTTCGCTCCTCCGGATGATGAGATGTATCCGCAGCCTCAGCGGGTATTCGTCGATGTTGGGGATATTTCGGAACACCTATGTGGCCGGAGCCGGCCCGGACACTTTCGAGGGGTCGCAACCGTGGTCACGAAGCTGTTCCAGATACTGCGACCCCAGTTCGCGTTCTTCGGAGAAAAGGACTATCAGCAGTTGGCGATTGTGCGCCGCATGGTGCGGGACCTGAACGTTTCTGTACACGTGGTTGGGGTGCCGACAGTGCGGGATAGTGACGGCCTTGCTCTGAGTTCGCGAAACCGCCGCTTAAGTCAGGCCGAGCGATGTTTGGCGCCCAATCTCTACAGAGCTTTGCTGATCGCCCAGCGGTTGATCGCTTGTGGAGCGCGGGACGCCGCCGCTATCAGAGACGAAGCCACGCGGGTCCTGCAAAGTGTCCAGGAGGTCAAGCTTGATTATTTCGAGCTGGTCGATCCGGATACGATTCGGCCGGTCGATGTCGTTGAAGGGCCGGTGCGAGCTGCCGGTGCCATATGGATTGGAGCAATCCGGCTCATCGATAACATTTATTGTGAACTAGAGCCGCACTCCGCTGTCCGGAGTTGATCTGTCCGCGGTGCAGTGTCACTCCGCGGCGCCTGCCAACATTGCGGCGCGTTACACGTCTCTGTGGCGCCTGAAGAATCGTCAGCCGCCCCTGTCATTACCTCCGCCTGTCGAGATTCCGGAACCGAACGACGGTCCGGGCGCAACCTTTCGATCTCCATTCCTGTGGGCGGCGACGCTGCGCCAAGCAGACAGACTGATAGGCGATTTCGGGCATCATGGTTGTCTTGAGCTTGCGTTTGCAAAAACCGCAACATCGCTTTATGCTTCATGCTGTTTTCCTTTTCGGCACATCCTTCGGAAGCCCCGTGCTCAGGACCCGGCTTGAGGCGTTAAAGCAGTTGCGTGGCGGCGCACGAATTCTGCGGCGGGAATCGGCGCACGGCCCGCCAACTGCTGGAAAGAGTCAGTCATGCGGTCATCGCGGTCCTCGCGATGCAACTCGCCCATAGTTACCAGATGTGCGATTAAGTGGTCCGGTAGCCGAGTCTCCCGGGGACTGGATTCCCAGACTTGTGGGGGTACGTTGACATATTGGATAGTGCGGCCAGAACTCCACTGAACTCCTGCGCATACCGGGCCATAGTCAGGGATTGGACCCCCGTCATCGTAGATCTTGCCGATATGCGGCGCTGCGTCGGCCTGCACCGCACCGTCTCCTAGACGGTAGCTTCGGCGCTTTGCTTAACAGCCTTCGCGCCTCCCCACAGCGAGCCCGGATTCACCCGATCCGGATACAACGCAAGCATCTTCTCATAGAGTTCCATAGCCGTCGAAGTACTTTCCACCGCAGCATTGAAGTCGCGGAGGTATCGACGGGTTTCCTCAATGTGGCGAGGAGAGCTATCGGGGTCGAGGACACCATGACCGGCGACGACAGCATTCGGATGCAGACCTTGAATCTTATTGAGTGCGCTCAGCCATTCGGCCCTGGCTTGTGCGTTGGATTCCGCCAGATAGGGGTGGGTGTTGTTATAGACTGCATCGCCCGATACGACCAGACCGATCGACGGCACATAGAGGGCGGTGGAATGCGCGGTGTCGGTATGGCCCAGTTCGATGATCTTCAGTTCTTTACCCTCGATGTAGAGCGTATCTCCGCCGAGCACCTCCGGCGCCGCCAGTTGAGAAGGAACCTGGCCGGGGAAGCGCGGCTCCCAGAAGGAGCTTATGAATTGAGGGCTCATTTGATGTTGCATTCCCGCAACCGCCGCGGCGGTGCCGAACGCCCTGGCATTCGGGAAGCTGTCCAGCAGGAGCTTCAAGCCCAGGAAATGATCGCCGTGCGCATGTGTGATGTAGATCGTCGTAAGATTCTTGCCGCTCTCGGCGATCCAATCGATGAGCTCCTTCGAATGTTGCGCGGACAGGAACGTATCGACAAGGACGGCATCGCGCTCGCCATAGATGAGCGTGACTGTATTGGTCACCCAGGCGAGATCTTCTTTTCCGGGCGGCAACCCCTGGGTAGAGCTTTCGCGTTTCTTGGTCAGCAGTTTCCAATTGAGGTTAGGCATAGTTTCCTTTCTGACTTCCAGTGTTTAAAAGCTTACAAGCAAGCGTTCAGAGCGATCGCGCCGACGTCTTCAAGAGCCATCGCTCGAGCCGTATCCGCCCCCCGCTCAGGACTCGGCTTGACGCGTGAAAGCGGCTGCATGGAGGCGCGCAAACTCGGCGGCGGAAATCGGCGCCCGGCCGACTAACCGTTGGAAGGTGTCGGTCATGCGGTCGTAGCGGTTGTCGCGGTTCAACTGGCCCATGGTGACCAGGTGCGCAGTCAAGTGCGCTGGCAGTCGGGCCTCGTGGAGCTTGGCTTCCCAGATCTGCGGCGGCACGTCGACGTACTGGATGGTGCGTCCCAGAGCGCCGCTGAACTCCTGTGCGACTTCGGCTATTGTAAGAGACTTTGGGCCGGTCAGGTCGTAGACCTTGCCGATGTGCGGCTCCGGGTTGGCCAGCACAGTGGCGGCGACAGCCCCGACATCGGCGGCGGCGATCGGCGAGGTCCTGCCATCGGCGAACGGCAGCCGGATGGCGTTGTCGTCGCGAATACTCCTGGCCGCCTGTATCAGGAAGATCTCGAAGAAAGCCGTTGGACGGAGGTAGACCACCGGCAGGCCGGACCAGCGTAACATCTGCTGTGCGAGCCACTCCTGCTTCTGTTGCGGGCTGCTGGTGGTCTCTGTCTCGCTCATCTGCGACAGCGTCATCTGCGACAGATTGACGAATGCCTTCACACCTAAGCTTTTGGCTGTGACCGCGACGTTGGTAGCGGCCTCCAGGTAGTTTGCGGAAACCGACATGGTGAAATACACGACTGAACAGCCTTGCATGGCCGCGCGCACGGCGACGATGTCGAGCATGTCGGCGACCACGACTTCGGCGCCCAGATCACGTAGCGCGTCGGCGCGCGCGTCCAAATTGCGCACCATGGCGCGTACGCGACGGCCTTGTTCCAGCAGGATGCCTATGGCCACGCGCGCGGTCGAGCCGACACCGCCGGCTGCGCCGGTGACGAGGATGGTTTCTTCGGACATGATCTTCTCCTTATTCCCAACACCCAAAATGGCCGTGCCGCACTATAGAGTCAGCGACAGCCAGGCTTTCTGACCGCATCATCGGCTGCCGGCACACCTCTTCCTCGTGGCGAACCGGCAGCCAGCAATTGTTCACGCAACCCTGTCCGCCGCAACGCTGCTCCGCGCCTCGATGGCTCTTACAGAGTTTTCAAACGCCTTTTCTAAAACGCCCTTGCCGACCGTCCTCAGCACCAAGCCAAGCAGCCGCCCTTTGAAAGTCTTGCCTTCTCGGACAACATCCACATCGATGTCGGTCGTGCCGTTGGGGTTTCGCGTGAAGTGGTAGGTGTGGCCGGAATCCCCGCCCCACGTGTTGGAGTCAGTCGTGGTGAGCACCACGTGGTTGGGGTTGGACCAGTCGTAGTGCAAACGTTCCCAGATGCCGCCTGCTCCCTCCGTGACATCAGCCTCCGAGCGGCCGAGGCTATGCACTTTGAGATACTCGTCGGCGCTATTGCCAAAAAGCTTCGAGCGGCCAGGCCCGAAATCCGTCAGCCCGGCGATGTACTGTTCGGGCGTCAACCTTGTTGTCTGATGGAAGTGAATTGTCTTGGGCGTCATTGTCGTTCTCCCTTCGTCGAATACTCTCGCGAGGGAATAATGCACACGACTGACCACACGGAAGCCGTTGAAAAGTGGCACTGGCGCATCCGGATTTCGGGGTAGCTGCTCAGCAAAATGCCGAAAGCCGGGCATGCGGTTGAATTGTAGACGTTATTTCGACGCTGGACCTTTTTGCCCGTACTTATCAATGCCCATCCGGCGAATCTTCGACTCAAGCGTCTGGCGGGGAATACCGAGTTTCGCGGCAGCGCCCAAGGGCCCGGATATCCGGCCGTGACTCTCGGCGAGAGCCGCTTCAATCATTTCCTTCTCACGATCGGTTAGCGCCGAAAGGCCCTCATGCCGTGGTGAAGACTCGGGAGAATCGACCCTTAGCCAGCTCTCATCGACCACGAACGTATCGGTTTCCGTGAGGATCACGGCGCGCTCTACTACGTTCTGCAGTTCCCGAATGTTGCCAGGCCAACGATAGGCTTGCAGTTGCTCCAACGTTTGTTTTGCGATCCGCCGGATGGTCTTGCCCGTTCCCTTGGCATACCGCCCAACGAAATACTCTACGAGCAATGGAATATCCTCCACCCGCTGGCGTAACGGAGGCACCGCGATTGGAAACACGTTCAACCGGTAGAAGAGGTCCTGACGGAAAGCCCCGGCAGCCACGGCGGCCGGTAGCTCCCGATTGGTTGCCGCGATGAGACGAACGTCTACCGAGATTGGATGATTACTTCCCACTCGCTCAAATTCGCGTTCCTGCAATACACGCAGAAGGGCGATTTGCGTTTCCATGGGGAGTTCGCCGATCTCATCCAGGAACAGCGTTCCCCCGTCAGCGGCTTCAAATCGCCCCAAACGCCGTTGCAATGCACCGGTGAAGGCTCCCTTTTCGTGGCCGAAAAGCTCGGACGCAATCAGCGATTGCGGAATCGCGGCGCAGTTCACCCGAATGAATGCCCGGGCAGCGCGTTTCGATCTCCGATGCAGGGCTCGCGCAATCAACTCTTTACCAGTTCCGGTTTCGCCCAGGATGAGGACCGTCGAATCCGAAGGTGCGACTTTCTCCACCTGTTTCACCACTTGGCGCATCGGCTTCGAGGAGCCGACGATCTCCTCGAACATCGATGTGCGATCGATATCCTCGCGGAGGACCAGGTTCTCATTCCGGAGCCTGTCTTCCGTCCTCTTGCGATCGTCGATGTCGGTCGCCGTGACATACCACCGGATGACGCGGCCGCTGTTGTCTTTCAGGGGGTCATACTGGATCAGCTGCCAGCGGTACTGTCCGCCCTTGACCAGGATGCGCATTTCCAGTTCGAATGGCAGGCCCTCCAGTAGTGCAACCCTTCGCTCCTCACCTACGCGGTCTACGTCGTCAGGGTGAAAGGCTCGCAGAAAGAAGCCCTTGTCGCTGACCTCTCCGACCGAGAGTCCGGTCTGATCCAGCGCTACTCGATTGGCGTACAGTGTCGTGCCATCGGGGGCCACGACCACAATGGATTGGCGAATGGCATCGGTGATTGTGCGTAGGTCCCCCTCGTCTTGGCGCGCCTTCTGTTCAGCACGCTTGCGCTCATCGATGTCGATGTTGATCCCGTACCAGCGGATGAGGTTCCCGCCATCATCATAGACCGGAGCTGCCGTTATCTGAAACCAGCGATGGTCGCCGTCGAACCGTCGGAGGCGAACTTCCGTAATCGCTGTTTCCCGCGACTTCCCGAGTTCGTGCCACCAGGTTTCAAGCCGCTGGAGGTCGTCCCTATGGACGGCCGATTTCCAGTTCGATCCGCGCAACTGATCCGAATTGAGTCCGGTGTAGTCCTCAAATTGTCGATTGAAAAAATCCAGGGATCCGTCGGGCAGAGCTGACCACGCTAGCCCTGGAACGCCATCGATGAGAGCACGCAGTTCCAGAGCTGGGCTTTCTCCATGATTGGCAGTCATAGGACAAATTCGAGGGGCCGGCCAGTCTCGCACACGCTACTCCCGGCCATCTCGAATTATACCTTCAGCCGCCGTCTCGAGGTCTGCTTCCTCCGCCACGCGCTCGCGTAGAATCCACTCGCGCACGTAGGGAGGGCATCCCGCCAATTCGACGCCCTCCTCTTCGCAGCGGTTGAGGAACCGAATGACCCGGATGTCCACCAGCGTGACCTCGTTCAAGTCCAGGATCTTGCGGGCACAGCCGCCGCTCATCGCCGACCGGATACAGTCGATGCCATCCGACTGAATGCGGCCGCTGAGCAGCAACCGCGTGGCGCACCCATCGGACTCTCTTTCAATCCTCAACATGGTCAGCCTTCGGCGTGTACCAAGCCATATCTGGCGGCCGGTTTTGCGCGAGACAAGTTCGGCATCATCGCCTGGCGCTCGGCCTCGTAAGATTGCCATTGTCCGGCATCGGGAAGGGCGGGGATGGTCGCGAACTCCCCTTGATCGAAGCCGGCGAGCGCCGCATCCACCATGTCTTCAGCGGACATCACGATCTCTTGCGGGAGGTTCTCCACCGGTTTGCCGGCGAGCTTCCAAAAATCCGTGGCGGTCGCGCCGGGCAATACGACCTGAACCTTGACTCCCGTATTCGCCAATTCATGCCGGAGCGATTGACTGAAGGCCAGCACAAAGGCCTTCGTGCCGCCATACACGCCGTTAAGACGCTCAGGGGCGATCGCGACGATGGAGGCGATATTGACGATCGCGCCGGCGCCGCGCCTTACGAATGACGGCACCACTGCATGAGTCAGGCGTGTGACCGCCTCCACATTGAGGGCAATCATCTGGGTGAGGTCCGCTATGTTTGAATTCAGTAATGGAGCAGTCGCACCAGCACCCGCGTTGTTCACCAGCAGAGTGACTCTGGAGTCTTCGCGAAGAATGTGCTCCAGCTTCGCCAAGTCCTTGGGATCCGTCAGATCGGCGGCGATGATGTCAACTTTATTCCCCGTTTCGCTTTCCAGTTTCTCGGCCAGATCCACCATGGCGCTCTGTCTGCGTGCCACCAGGAGCAAGTCATAACCCCGGTGCGCCAGACGATCTGCGTAGACCGCACCAATTCCGGAGGATGCTCCCGTGATGACTGCCAGCCCTTTCGATTGTTGTTTCATTTTTCGTTTCCTTTCTGTGCTCGCCGCGTCCCGGCAGCCTTCTAAGTGCACCGTGAGTGCCGCCCGTAACCTACTGAATCAGAACGCGCGGGCCGAATATCGTGGGCCGCCCGTTCAGCAAAATGACGAGACTTGGGCAGTATCGACGCGATCTTCTCATGCAACGCCACTCAGTGGTACACCATCCAACTGTCATGCGCGCTGATATTGTTCCCGGAGCGGTCTTTCCGGACTATGAACTTTCCGATCACACCGCGAGACGCCGCAAGCTATCGGAGTTGCAAGAGCACAATCCAATGATTCTCGTCCTTAGCCGAGGAGGGTTTTGTCCGAAGGACCGCAGGCAAGCGGAGGGGCTAGTGGAGTTCCACAGGGAGATGGAGGTTGGCTACTGCCGGCTTGTTACAATCAGCACTGACAATATCACGGAGACCAACGAATATCGCAGCGGAGTCGGGGCACACTGGCCTTTCCTCTCCGACGCCGGCCGGATGGTCCAAAAGGACCTCGACATCGCCGAGTACACGGACCCTGGGCACAACCCGATGATCCCCCACACCATCGTCCTTGAACCGGGCCTGGTGATTTACAAGATCTATAACGGTTACTGGTTCTTCGGCCGTCCTACGGTAGAAGAACTCCGGCAGGATCTGCGCGCCGTAACCAGAAGATGCCGCCCGGACTGGGACATTACCACGCCCGAGCTCAAGGCCGCCTGGAACCAAGGCCGGAAAAACCTCTTCTATCCGTACGGCAAAACATATACTCAGACAATCGGCGAGCAGGATTAGCGGCCGCACCCCATTTAGTGGGCAACCGGGGGTTTCCCGGCGGGTGTGAAGTGGCGGATCGCCAGCAGAACAGGGATGGTCGCCAGAGTAATCCACGCCAGGATGCGGAAGCAGTCCAGGAAGGCCAACAGGCTCACCTGATGTTGCAGTTGCTGGAAGATTCCACCTTGCGCGGCGACTGCGGCATCCGGTCCCGTGAACCCCTTGCTGACCAGGTAATCTGCCAGGGATTGTGTTCTCGCCGCAAGTTGCTGAGAGGTGACGGAAATGGCCGAGCCGAGGTTCGTTTGGTGGAATTGATGGCGACGTTCGGAAACGGTCGTGATGAGGGCGATACCGAAGCTGCCTCCCCAATTACGGAAAAAATTCGTGAGACTGGAAGCGCGGTTGTTCTGGTCGGGCCGCAACTGCGAGTAAGAGATGACACTCACCGGCACGAAGAAGAATCCATATCCCAGTCCTTGAAAAGCTCTCGCCAGCGCAAAATGACGGTAATCCGTAGCCGGCGTCAACGTGGAGTAGTGCCACATAGCGGCCGCAATCAGCGAAACGCTGAAAATGATGAGAGTCCGGGGGTGGACGAGTTTGCGCTGAATCAGTTGGGCTCCCACGGGCGCCAAGGCCGTGATGACCAAAGCGCCCGGACCCAATACCAGGCCGGCATCGATGGCCCGATAGCCGAATAGCGATTGCAGCATCTGCGGAATCAGCGTGGTGCTGCCAAAGAGTCCGACGCCGAATACGAAGAACAGCAGATTCGCTATGGCGAAGTTCCTGCTTGCAAGCAGGCGAAAATCGATGATCGGTTCTTTGACGCGCATTTCCCAAATCACGGTGGAGACCCAGCCCAGCAACGCCAGGGCTAGCATCCAACAAATGAAACTGCTTTCGAACCAATCTTCGATTTGTCCCCGGTCCAGCGCCAGTTCGAGCGTGGCGGAAGCAAGCGCGATGAGCGCGATTCCTATGCCGTCGACGGATAACTTACCGCCTCGCCGTACCGCGGCTCTCTCCGCATCGAACGCCGGCGGGTCCTGCACAAGTCTGCTGGTAAGCAACATCGCCAGAATGCCGATCGGAATGTTGATGAAGAAGATCCACCGCCAACTGTAGTTATCCGTGATCCAGCCCCCCAGAACGGGGCCGATCGCCGGCGCCGTCACGATCACGATGGTGTACAGCGCGAATGCCGATGCCCGTTTGGCGGCTGGGAAGGTATCGACCAGGATCGCCTGGGCTACCGGCGCCAACCCGCCTCCGGCGATACCCTGGAGCACTCGGCTGGACAGCATAATTCCCAGTGTCGGTGCCAGCCCGCAAAACAGTGACGTGAGGGTGAATACTGCGACGCATCCCAGATAGTACGTCTTCCGCCCGAAGACGCGACTGAGCCATGCGGACATGGGCAACACCACGGCGTTGGCAACCAGGTAGGTGGTCAGGATCCAGGTCACCTCGTCGTAGCTTCGTCCCAAGCCGCCTCCGATGTAAGGCAGCGCGACATTGGCGATCGAGGTATCCAGCAACTCCATAAAGGTTGCGAGGGTGACCGTCAATGCAATCAGCCATGGATTCACAACCGGCCGCTCGGTAGTCATATGCACCTCCTCGGAAGTCATACTCACCGCACCTTTACGCGCGGCTCCACGGACATCCCAGGCCGCAGCAGATGTTGGGGATCTTCACTCGAGTTCACACGAATTCGAACCGGGAACCGCTGGACGACTTTGACGTAGTTTCCGGTTGCGTTCTCCGGCGGGAAGAGGCTAAAAAGAGGGCCAGCCGCTCCCGGCATGTTCTCGATGTAGCCATTAAAGTCGCGATCGAGAGTGTCAACGTGAATCCGAACCGGCTCGCCGGCCCTCATACCCTTCATTTGGGTTTCTTTGAAGTTGGCGGTGATCCAGACATCATCGAGAGGAATGAGAATCATCAGGGCTTGCCCCGGCTGCACTCGATGGCCAAGCTCCACTGTCTTTCGGCCCACGACGCCACTCACAGGAGCGTATATCCTCGTGTAGCTGAGATTCAGCCGTGCGGTGCGCACCTCCGCTGCGGCTTGTTCCTGTTGGCCATTGGCTGTTTGCGTTTTCGCCTTCGCATCGGCAACCTGCTGCGGCGCCGTTCGCGCCGCGTCCATTTCCGCCTGGCGCTGAGAGACCAGACTCTGCGCCTCGGCGACTCGGTGCTGGCTGGATTGGATAGCGGCCTGATCAGCCTCCACCAACTGTGCGTCGGAAACGGCCTCGGCCTGGCGAGAATCGTAATCGGAGCGCGAGATTTCGTGCTTTTCGACGAGCGCCTGATAGCGCACGCGATCCCGCTCGGCGCGTTCCGCAGCGATCTGGTCCTGCTGCAACTTGTGCTGCACCCCGGCGAGATTAGCTTCCGCTTCGCTGACGGCGGCCAGCGCTTGCTGAACCGCGGCGTCAGCCGCGCGTACGCGGTTGAAAGCAGTCGCGTCGACGATCGGAACCGTTACCTGCGCCGAGACTACTTCGGCTTTTCGCGTATCGAGGTCCGCAGTTGCGTGGGCCAGCTCCGCTTCATAATCGCGCGGGTCCAATTCAACCAGAAGGGTTCCGGCTTCCACGAACTGATTGTTCTCGGCCTTGGGATTCACATAGATCACAGTGCCGCTGATGCGGGAACTGACCGAGTCGAAATGGCCGTCCACCTGGGCATCGTCGGTGCTCTCAAATCCCCGCGACTGCAGCCAGACCATGGCTGCGCCGGCAGTCACGGCCAACACGGCAAATAGCGCCAGCCAGCGTGAGAGTCCCCGTTTGGGCCGTACAGGAGTCTTATGGGCAACAGGTTGCGGGTCCACCAACTTCGGTTTTGGCGAATCGTCCGGTACAGTTCGTTCGAGTTCCAGTTCTTCGGTCATCTTAGTTTCCTCCTTGCAATCTGGTTTCGGCCGCACCCATGGCGCGCGCCATAGAGATGGTGGCAACATTCAGCGAACACAAGCTTCGGATGTAATTCTCGTTGGAGGCGGCCACCGCTTCTTGCGCCTGCACTACCTCGAGGTAATTGGCGACACCATTGACGTACCTGTCCTGGGACTGTGCCAGGGCGCGTTCGGCGAGGCGGCGATTCTTCTCAGCTACCTGGACACTGGAGTTCGAAGCGCTGACGTTTAGCCACGCCACCCGCACGTCGTAGGCAATCCGTCCACGCAAATCCTCAAATTCCGCGCGCCGCCGTTCCAAGTCTGCCTGAGCCTGCCCGATATCGGCACCGATCCGTCCCCCGGTATAAAGCGGCACCGAAATTGTGCCGGCTATTTGATAGACCTCGTTCAAGCCGCCAACGTTCCTTCCACCGCCGCCGTAGTTGGCGTCCAGTGAAAGCGACGGCAAGCGTTGCGCCTTCTCGGCCCGCAATGTCGATTCCGCGGCGCGCACCGCAGCTGCCGCGCTTGCCAGATCCGCGCGGCCACGGAGCGCCTCCGCCGTCGCCCCCTCGAGGGTCATCTCCGCAAAGCGAACCGGCGACGGCTGGTCCGCGAGTTCGAACTGCTGATCAATGGCAAGGCCGGTGATTCGCGCGAATGTAAGCTTGTCGATGTCCAGTTGATTGGCAATATTGGTCACCAGCTGTTCGGTAGACTGTCGCTCCACCTGGGCGCGCAGAGATTCGATTTCCGGGGAGACCTCGGCTTTCACTCGATTCGCCGTCAATTGATCGAACTCCCGCGCGGAGGCCAGTTGGGCCTTCGCGGTTTCCAATCGGGCGGCGCTGGCGATCACCTGGAAGTACGCCGTGCCCACCGCGAGCACTACCACGTCGCGCGCATCCTTCAAGCTAAGTTCGGATGCCCGTTCGTCCTGCTTGCGAGCCTGGTAGCGCTCGCGCAGTTCCCGGTCGAACAGGCGCTCGGACACTGCGACGCGGACGTCTTGATAGCCGAATCCACCGCTCGTCGCTGGAAGCGACAGCCCCGGGATAGGCGGCAGCTTGAGGCCGATTTCCTGATAGCTGATGCTCTCGTACGCCGCTCTAGCGGTCGCCGAGATCTGCGGTAAAAGCGCCGATAGAGCTCGCAGTCGCTCCGCTCGGACATCACTACTGGCATGTGCCGACTCAACTAGTCCGAGGTTGTAGCGCAACCCGCGGGCAATAGCGTCTTGCAAGGAGAGTCTGAGAATCGTCCCGGTAGATTTGGCAGGCACGCTGCCCAGATACGGATTTTGGCGTTGTGCGGCCTGAGCGCTTGGAGTAGTCGTCCCCTCAGCCGGACTGATCGGTCTTGGGGTCGTGATGGAGTACTGAACTGCATTCTGCGCCGACGCCAGTGAAGCTGCCGCCAGCATCCCTGTCAAGAAAAGCAATCGCTTGGTAGCCATTTTGCGCGGCCCTTTCTTCGCCGCTTCCGCTCAGACTGTAAAAGTGCATTGCAGGGTCCATGCGGAAATCACTGAAAAGATGGCGTTAAGGCGGGAGGCCGCGCTTCGGGCTCAGCAAAATGACGAAATGTCAGCACGGCACAGTGCCTGGCCGACGGAGTCGTTTAGCCTTGCGCCATTGCAACCGATATTTGGCCTTCTGAAGAACCGCACCGTGCGCGGGAACGGAGACGACAGGGCGTCAGAATGTCGAAGGCTCAACAACGCTGACTCCACAATCGACGTCCCTGGCGATGCACTCCTTTTCTTTTCAAGTGGCTTCCGCTTGGACCGCCAGATGCATTTGCGCCTTCGAAGAGAGTGGGATCGACATCTCTTTAAACGGATACGGGGGCTGAGCAAGGAGTTCGCTGTGATTCAAACGGAAGAAGAGAAGATTGGCGGCCAAGACTTGGACGGGATCGACATGAAGCTTGAAGTTGTCGTCATTCCGGTATCGAATGTTGACCGCTCCAAAGGGTTCTATGGAAGGCTGGGCTGGAGGTTGGACGCCGACTTTCAGTTCGATAACGGGTTTCGCGTGGTGCAGTTCACGCCGCCAGGTTCGGCCACGTCAATCCAGTTTGGCACGCAGGTTACAGCCGCTGCACCCGGGTCGGCACAAAGCCTGTACCTCGTGGTCACGGACATCGCCGCTGCCCGGGAAGCGCTCGTCGCTCGCGGTGTGAAAGTCAGCCAGGTGTTTCACCCGGGGACACCGGGCGCGCACTTCCAGGTAGACGGCTCGAGCAATCGCGTGAGTGGACCGTCGCCGGACCATGCCAGCTATCGCTCCTACGCCACGTTCAGCGACCCGGACGGGAATGGCTGGTTGCTGCAGGAGGTCACGACTCGGCTACCGGGACGGGTGAACCGTGCCGAAACGGCGATCGCTTCTGTCAACGATGTCGCGAGCGCACTTCGCCGAGCGGCGGCAGCGCACGGCGAGCACGAAAAGCGTATCGGGGGGCGCGACGAGAACTGGCCCGATTGGTACGCTGCCTACATCGTGGCGGAGCAGGCCGGCAAGAATCTGCCGCAGTAACTGAGTATTGCTGAAGCCAGGAGGCTTTACGTGAGACATACAGGTATTCGCATAACTGTGGTGGTTGGGTTGGTTCTTTCTGTGTTGGCGGGCTGACGTTGGCTGCCCAGGACAAGTACGCGGTAAAGGTGCCGGGCGGCCTAGCGTTCTCCGAGTTCCGGGGATACGAAAGCTGGCAGGCCATCTCTATCAGCCGGAGCGAAAAAGTGATGGCGATGACCGTCGGCAATCCAGCCATGATCGAGGCTTACAAGGCGGGCTTTCCAGGCAACGGTAAGCCCACCCCCGATGGCGCGAAGATGGCCAAGATCCACTGGGCCCCGACAGCGAACGAGTTTTTCCCCGACGCAACAGTCCCAGGCGCGCTGTTGAACGTGGATTGCATGGTGAAGGACAGTAAGAGATTTGCCGACAGCGGCGGATGGGGATATGCAGTTTTCGAATCTGACCCCGCAACAGATTCGTTCGAGCCCGGCACCACTGCGAGCAAGCCCCCGCAGGCCCACGACGCCAAATGCGGATTCGCCTGCCACACAGCAGCGAAGGCGAGGGATTACGTTTTCACGAACTACGGGGCGAGGTAAAGCGCTCGACTCGGACGCCTGGATGATCGCAGCTTGAAGTCGCCGCGTCCCTGATCGGCCTCAGCAAAGAGCGAGTCCCGAGGCCCGATAAAACTGCGCTGTTTGGCTCTCATCGTCTGCATTTCTCGATAATGGCCCGGCGCGTCCATTTTGCGCGGCAGTACCAGACCGGCCGCGTTCATGCCCTGGCAACGACGTTTGTGCGTTCCGAAAGCTGGCTGTGGGGTTGGTACGAAGGCGCCGCGTATGCGGCCCAGACGATTATCGACACCAGGGCCAGTCACGGAGCGGAGTCGGTGATCCTAGGGTGTAACCGAGATCGGCCTGCCTGTCGTTCGGACCGGTTCGAATCTCCCTGTGTATGGTCAGACTGCGCTCCAACGAGCGCGCCGCGGTAGACTTCGCTGGCTTAGAGATGTCGAGTTTTGATGCGGGTGACGTCGGCGAGATCCTCGAGGTGCATCTGAAGGTGCTGCCGCCCGTGGCAAAATCGTCCAGCGTCTGAGAGCGCACCTTGACATCGCCGACGCAGCCGCTTGGTCCGCGGTCGGCAGCCTGGAGGCCGCGCAATCCGGGTTCGGAGACTGGTTGCTGCAGGAGGTCACCATTCGGCTACCGGGGCGGGTGAACCGTGCCGAAACGGCGTTCGCTTCTGTCAACGATGTCGCGAGCGCACTTCGCCGAGCGTCGGCAGCGCACGGCGAGCACGAAAAGCGTATCGGTGGGCGCGACGAGAACTGGCCCGATTGGTACGCTGCCTACATCGTGGCGGAGCAGGCCGGCAAGAATCTGCCGCAGTAACTGAGTATTGCTGAAGCCAGGAGGCTTTACGTGAGAGTTTGTGAGGGGGCTTGATATAACGGCCTGGATTCTTTGTCATATGGGCAAACGCTCTACGCTCATACCAGCGCTTCCAAAATCAAAAATGCATTGATTACAAAGGAGTTGGTGCGCCCGGCAGGACTCGAACCTGCGGCCTTCTGCTCCGGAGAGAAACGCTCGATGTGTATGTTCTTCATTCTACAGGTGGCCCAGCGCGGTTATGAACGCGGCTTGAGGGGTATTCAGCGCTTGTTGTGTACCCTGTTGTGTACCCGCTCAAATACATGTAAAAGCCCAATTCATCCGTCCGCCACCCCACCGAAGCCGAAGCGAAACCCGCGTCGGATTGCCTCCGCTGAAAATTGTACGTCCTCTTTCGCAGAGAGCAACGTTTTGCGGAGTTCGCGGCGCTGTTCTGCCCGGCATCATTTGGAAGACATCCGTCGCGAAATTCCGAGAATATCTGCCCCTCTTCGTCTGAACGAAACCGATCTTGTTGATGTTGCGATCCGGGTGGACGGCATGATGGAGATCGATCGCTGCTCGGGCGGCAGCCGACAGTCCAGTGGATGGCAACAATTCTCGGTGTGCTCTGACCGGACGGGATATTCAATCATCACGGGGGCCGAGACATTTTCTCCGGTGGTTCAGGCCAAGCGCTGCTGGACGCAGGTCGCGGACTTCCGAGTCTCCCAGTGGCAGCGCTCCACCTGACGGCAATATCTGCGATCAAAGCGCCGGCGACAATCTGCAACGCTACGCGCAAACCGGCGACTATGGCGATCGCGCTCCACACGCTGCGCTGCACTACGGACGCCGGCACCGCCGAGCCGTGATCCCAAACCAGCGAAAGACAACGGCAGCCCAAGGACAGCGCGGGCACCACTGAGCACTGGCAGCCTCAACCGGTTAGCAGACAAGCGGCAAATCATCAGCGGTTGAGGAGTCTCGAGTTGTGCGCTAATGCCGAACCGAACGTCATCTGTCGGTAATCCAACCCGGTTTGCCGCCGCTGTCAGAGATGCACCTGCGCATATTCAGTTTTCGCCGGCAGAGGCATTACCACCACATTGCGGGGAGTCACATTGGCCCAGGGAACCGTGTATACCCTCCAGCACCTCCTGCAGTAATACTTCCGGCAAATCGGCCAGGTTGGCTGGTCGTGCACCAGATCGCACCACAGATCCCGAATCCTCTTGAGAAATCGAACCATTTGAACCCCCAGGGAGCATCGGACCGTTTCAGAACGCCGCGATCGGCTCGAAATGTCCGGCCCCAATGCCGCCCGATGCGGCGCGGGCGAACAGCGGACCGTCATGCCGGGCGGACCGGGCCCGCTGCGCGCGCCGCGCTTCGATTCCCAGTTTTCGCATCTTGTAGACCAAAGTCGTTCGCGGCAATCCCAACCGCGCCGCAGCGCCATGCATTCCGCCGATCAGCCCATCGGTTTGCTTCAGCACATCCAGGATGTGCTCGCGCTCGGCCTCGGCCAGAGTGCGCGCTGCCGCCGCCGTCGGCTGCTGCTTCGTCATCTGTTTCAATTCCGAGAGCGTGGGCCGCAGCACCGATTCCGTCGAAAGCACCACCGCACGCTCGATGAAATTCTGCAGCTCGCGAATGTTGCCGGGCCAGTCGTGCGACTTAAGCACTTCCATCACCTCGCCGGGTATCACGTCGATGGGTTTGCCCATGCGCGCCGAGAACTTCTGGACGAAGTGCTCCACCAACAGAGGAATGTCTTCCACGCGTTCGCGCAGCGGGGGCAGGGAGATCGGGATGACGTTCAAGCGATAGTAGAGGTCCGGACGAAACTGCTTGTTCGCCACCAACTGAGCGAGATCATGATTGGTCGCTGCCACCACCCGCACGTTGACCCGAATCGTCTGGCCGCTGCCCAAGCGCTCGAACTCCTGTTCCTGTAGAGCGCGGAGCAGTTTGGGTTGTAGTTCCAGCGGCAGATCACCGATCTCGTCGAGAAACAGTGTGCCGCGATCCGCCATCTGGAATCGCCCCTTGGTCTGCACACAGGCTCCCGTAAAGGCGCCTCGTTCGTGTCCGAAGAGTTCGCTCTCCAGCAAGGGCCCAGGGATCGCGGCACAGTTCAACTTTACAAATGGGCCCTGCCTGCGCGAACTCTGGTTGTGAATGGCGCTGGCGATCACCTCCTTGCCGGTGCCGGTTTCGCCTTGAATCAAGGTTACAGAATCGCTTTTTGCGATCATGCGGACCAGAGCCAGGACTTGTTGAAATGCAGGACTGAGGCCAATGATCTCCTCGTCCATGACGGCGCCTGAATTGTTATACACAGAGCTATCCCTTTCTCTTGCTTCCCACGCTTGTATTTCGCCAGCGGCAACCGTGAAACGACGTCTACTTGCCGTTGCTTTCTCTGGTGATCCACTCGCGGACATATGACGGACAGTTTGCCAGCGCAATGTCCGCCCCCTCGCACTCCGCAAGGAAAGTGACGCCGTCCTGTCCAACCAGGGTTACGTCCTTTAAGTCCAGCACCAGGTGTTTACCACTCACTTCTGCCCCGATTAGGGCCTGCAACTCGGCGACGTTTTCCTTGTCTATCCGGCCGCTTAACTTAAAGACCAGTTCCCCGTTGCCCGACCTCTGAATTCTCAACATCTGTCTCCTCCAGACGGAGATCCAAAGTCGGCAGGGCGCGCTCGATACGACCGCGCAAGCTGCCGAAATGTTCCATCGCTTTCAACGACGAGGCGACGGAACTTGCTATCACCAATGCTCCGCAGGCCTTCCGTTCCTGGAGGATCGAATGGCTCGATCATCCTTGGGTTCGAACTCCTTTGCGCGGAGTTAATGCACGCCAGACACCACTCGGATTGTGCTGAAAATGAGGGTGTTGTCGCCTTTTTTGGCGATTTGTGATTTGCGAAAACTCGCAAATCGCGAAAGTTCGCGAAAAGCTAGGCCTTGAAGCGCTTCTTGTCGATCTTCAGCGACCGGATCTTTGACTCCAGGGTAGATCCGGGCATACCGAGTCTGGCGGCAGCTCCCAACTCTCCGGACACCCGTCCTTTGCATTCCCTTAGGGCCGATTCAATGATCTCTTTCTCTTGCGCTGCGAGCTGTTGAGGCAGCTCGAGTGGATTCGTCGGCTCCGATACGCGGGGCCTGCGGGAAAGCCAACTCGCATCGACTGAGAACGCCTCTGTTTCACTTACGATCACCGAGCGCTCGATTACGTTCTGCAATTCGCGTATATTGCCTGGCCAAGAGTAGGACTTAAGCATGTCCAGACTCCCCTTGTCTACCGTCCGAAAGCTCTTTCCCGCCTTTCTTCCGTAACGATCCAGGAAATACTCGACCAGCAATGGAATGTCCTCTTTTCGGTCCCGCAGAGGAGGCATGTCGACCGGAAACACGTTTAGCCTGTAAAACAGGTCGCTCCGGAAGGTGCCGGCGGCGATGGCAGCCTCCAGGTCTCGATTGGTGGCGGCGATCACCCGCACATCGGTCCGGATCGAGCCACTTCCTCCGATCCGCTCAAATTCGTGTTCCTGAAGAACCCGCAAGAGAGCAATCTGCGTTTCTGCCGGGAGCTCTCCCAGTTCGTCGAGGAAAATCGTGCCTTTCTCGGCCAGTTCAAAGCGTCCTAAACGACGCTGTGTTGCCCCCGTGAAGGCGCCCTTCTCATGGCCAAACAATTCCGATGCGATGAGGTCACGAGGGATCGCCGCACAATTCACACTCACAAATGCATGTGAAGATCGCCATGACCGCCGGTGAATGGCGCGAGCCACCAATTCCTTGCCGGTGCCGGTTTCGCCGGTGATCAGAACGCTGGAATCGGTCGGCGCGACCTTGGAGATCCGGGAAAGCACCTGTTTCAGGGCCGCCGAAGTTCCCACGATCTCCTCGAACATCGATGCTTTGTCGAGTTCCTCGCGTAACGAAACATTCTCGTCCTGGAGCCGCTGCTCGGCTAGCTTGCGATCGTCGATATCGGTCCCGGCGGCATACCACCGGGTAATGCGCCCTTCCTCGTCTGACATCGGACTCAAGCGATAGTGGAACCAGCGATACTGGCTGTCCTTTCTCTTGAGGCGCACTTCGTACTCAAACGGCAATCCGCTTTGGAGTTTTCCGGGAAGTTCATCGGTCACGAACCCGGCGTCTTGGGGATGCAGCAGCCGCTGCAAATCAGCGTCCTGCCATTCCTCCAAAGTAATGCCGTAATAATCTAGTGACGCCCGATTGCTGTAGAGGCGCGCCCCGTCGGGGCCCAATTCCGTGATGTGCAGGGGCGAAAGGTCGAGGAGTTGTCGGGCTTCCTTCTCGCTTTGGCGGATCTTCTCTTCCGCACGCTTCTGGTCGTCGATGTCCGTGGTCGTACCGACGAATTTGAGGACATTTCCTTCGGCATCGCGCAAGACCAGAGCTTGTTGGAGATGCCAACGATATGTCCGGTCCTGAGCGCGGAGAGACCGGGTTTCTATCGCGAAATCCTGTTCCGAGCGTACTCCAATCCAAAAGGCCCTCGATGCTGCTTCGCGATCGTCGGGGTGAACCGCGGTCATCCAGGCCTCGGGACGCGACCGGACGAAATCGAGAGTCTGACCGGAGAATTCGAGCCAAACTTGATTCACGAAGTCTGGTCTCCCATCGGGCGTGAGCGTCCACGCGGATACAGGAAGGCGCTGTAGCAGCTCAGCCTGGAGTTGCAGCTCGAAGTAGAGGGTGGCGTTCTCCAGCGAAATCGCGGCTTGCGAAGCCAGCAACTGCAGCACGGTAACCCGGCCCGGCGTGAAGGCGCACGGAGTCAGATTGTTCTCTAGATAGAGTGCGCCGACCAGCTTCGCTTGCTTGAGAATTGGCAGGCAGAGGACGGACATGGAGTGCCTCCGCCGCACATATTCGTCCTTTGCATACACTTTGTCGGCCGCGGCATCATCCAGGAGCACGCTCTCCTGTGTCCGGATCACGTAATGCAGCGCGGATTGCGGAAGGTCAGACGGGGTGACGGCCGCCTGCCGAACCGCAACCTCGATCTTGCCACGGGCAGTGGTGGCCTCGGCTTCGATCCGCGGCTCGCCGCCGCGAAAGAGGATGAGCAGACCCCGCTCAGCACCGGCATTCTCCACGGCGATTCGCAAGAGCTTCTCGATCAGACCGGGAAGGACCATCTCAGTCGAAATCGCCTGCGACGCTTTGACTACCGTCTCGACGTCCAACTGCCCTACCGGTGGGCCGGTCGCGGCCGAAGCGGTGGGAGTTCGTCCCTCACGCAGGCGCGGGTAGCGTTCGTCGAGTTGCTTTACTTTTCCGTGCGCTCCCCACCGGTCGTAGCAGTTGCGCGCCAAGCGGAGATGGGCGTAGCCGGCCGTTTCAAGGCCGCGTGACAGGTAAAACTGCGCCGCCAGCTCGTGGGAAAGGCCCTCGTTCTGAACGAATCCGTTCTCACTCGCCGAATGAATAGCCTGTTCGTAAAGTTGCAGCGCATCGGCGTCTCGCTTTTCGATGCGGGCGATCTCGGCCAATACCAGTTTGTACTTGCCGCCAAACGTCGGCGGATAGCATTCAGCCCACTCGCGCAGTTGTTCCCGGTGCGCCCTCAGGAGTTCGCGCCACGCCTGCTGGTCATCAGTCGACGCGGTCTCATAGAGCGCCGACACGGTCAGCGCGGTGTAAAAGAAGTAGCCCAGCGCCGCGATCTGGCCGGCCAAGGCCTGAAGCAGCGGCTTCGCCTTGCCGGCGGCTTCCAGCGCCTCGGCGTAATCGCCTGACAGGAATCGCGCTTCCAGCTTGACAATCCAATACGAGCAGATCAGCGCAGGCATCCGGTCCCCGGTCAACTGCGCCTCGAACGCCGCCTCGGTGAACTGCGCGTCGTTGAAGGTGGAGAAGGCTGCGGTCCGGCCCTGCATGGTGGCGATGAACCGTTGCTGGCTTACGATCATGTCCGCGACATCGCCGAGTTTGACTTTTCGTGTGAAGTCCAGGGCCATGTCCGACTCGCGCCACACCAGGTCGAGTGGGTCGCCCCGAAGGAGAAGAGACGTGAGAGATAACAACAAACTATAGCAAGCCTGGGTCAGATTGCCCGTCTCAAGCGCTGCGGGAATGCCCGTCCGATAGAAATCGATCATGGTCGCGATCGGCTGAGTCCAGGCGGCGACAGTCCCAAAGGTGGCGTAGACTGTCCCCCGGTTTGCAATGAAGCCGTACTTGTCAACCAAGTCGCACGCAAGTTTGGCGAAACGATAACCATCACCGTAACGGTGAAAGGCTGTCCCGAGTGCAATCCCAAAATATGCGTAGCCGGTAGCGGAATCCATGCTTGCCCCGTGCTGCAGGCTGATGGTCACCATGCGGCAAATCTGTAAGCGAAACAAACGTTGATCTGTAAAGTAGGCACAAGGAATAAGGACCGACAGCATCTGCATGGCGGCCTGTAGTTCCGGATCGGTCATCAGCGGCAGGTCGATCAGGCTCTCGATCGGACGCGCATTGAGAGTTTGCCAAACAGCTTCGTAGTCGGACTGGACCTGCTCCTCGATCGGATGCGCGGGCATGTCTATGCCGAACCCGCTCAGGCCTGTGAGCGCGGTGGTTACAGCCTGCTGGTATTCGGACTTCATGATCTGGAGCTGGACCTTCAGACAATAGACGGCGGCCTCGTCAACTTTCGATGCGGCGCGCAGCAATAACTGCTCGATGAGTTGCCCGGCTTTTTCGGAGTTGCCGCACAAAAGCTCGCATTCCGCACGTTCCAGCCATAGGCTAAACGTCAACTCGTATTGGCTACTCCAATCGGTTTCCTCCAAGAAACCCATGCCGGCTGCAAAATACTCGCGCGCCGACGCATAGGCCGCCGACGCTTTGGCCTTTCGCCCAACTCTCAGGTCGACTGCGGCTACCTTCACCTTCTCGTCGTGATCGATCAGCAGTGTGGCAGCCCGATTCAGTTGGTTGGCGACATCGAACAGATGTTCGGCCAGGTCGTCCGCCGTCATGCTCGTCAGCAGCACCCGCCCAATCTGAAGGTGCACCTCGGCGCGCTCGCTTTCGGATATGAGCGCATAGGCCGCTTCTTGAATCCGGTCGTGAAGGAAGGCATAAGCACCGTCCATGCGCAGGAGCAGCCCGGTGCGGACGGAATCCAGAAGCGCCGTGTGCATCTCCTCTTCGGATTGCCCGAAAACCATATTCATCGCGGCGATCTCGACGATATTCCCAAGACTGGCGAGTTGCTGAAGAGCGGTCTGCGTATGCTGCGGCAATCGCCGCAGCTTCCCCAGCATGAGATCCACCACGTTGTCGGAGTAGCGCTTGCCGCGAATCCGATCCAAGTCCCAGATCCAGGCCGCCGTGTCCTGGTCGAACCGGAGTAGGCCTTCCTCGCCCAGTGCCGTGAGGAGTTGGATCGCGAAAAACGGGTTGCCGCCGGTCTTCTCGTGGACCAACAGCGCCAGGGGACCAACGGAGTTCTGACGGCAGCGCAGGGCGTCGGCGATGAGCCGCTCAACGTCTTCGAGCCCGAGAGGCGAAAGCACGATTTCCTGCACTCTCGCTCCCGCTTCGCGGATCGCGGCCAGCGTCCGCATCAGCGGATGAGACGAACTGACTTCGTTATCGCGATACGCTCCGATCAGCAGCACGTGCCGCGCGTCCCGATCGGTAATCAGGCGCTCCAGCAATTCCAGAGTCGCCGTATCCAGCCATTGCAGATCGTCGAGGAACAACGCCAGGGGATGCTCGGGGCGGGCGAAGGCGCCGAGAAAACGTCGGAAGACCAACTGGAAACGGCCTCGCGCTTCCTGCGGTGGCAGTTCTGCCACGCGTGGTTGTTTGCCGATGACGAACTCGACTTCGGGTATGAGGTCGACCATCAGTTGGCCATTCGGCCCCAGCGCCTCCCGAAGGGCGTGCCGCCAATTGTCCACCTCGGCTTCGCTTTTCAGCAGGATCTGATGCACCAGCATCTGGAATGCCTGCGCCAGCGTCGCGTATGGTACGTCGCGCTTGTACTGATCAAACTTGCCTGCGGCGAAGATCCCGCGCGGCGGAACCAGCACCTTGTGCAACTCGTTCACTACCGAAGATTTGCCGACACCGGAATAACCGGATACCAGTACAAGCTCGGCGGCGCCCTGCGCCACCACCCGGTCGAATGCCGCAAGCAGGGCATCGACCTCGCGCTCCCTCCCGTACAGCCTTTCCGGTATCAGCAATCGGTCCGACGAGTCGTCAGCCGCCAGAGGGAATGAATCGATGCGGCCAAGCGACTGCCATTCCGACAGGCACCGCCGAAGATCGGCTTCCAGACCCGCAGCGGTCTGATAGCGCTCCTCCGCATTCTTGGCGAGGAGCCTCATTATGATGGCGGATAACGGCTCCGGGACCGCGCGGCGATCCGCGGGCCCTACCGGTTGCCGTGCGATGTGGCAGTGGACCCACTCCAGAGGATCTACGGCGGAAAACGGGAGCACGCCCGTAAGCATCTGGTACAAGGTGACGCCCAAAGAGTAGAGATCGCTGCGGGTATCCATCGATCGATTCATGCGCCCGGTCTGTTCCGGGGACATGTAGGCAAGGGTGCCGTCAATGATCTCCGGCGGAGCGGGCACCTGGCGCTCGCGCGGCAACCGGGACGCGATGCCAAAGCCGGTGAGCCAGACGTTGCAGGCGTCGTCGACGAGCACGTTCTCGGGCTTGATGTCTTTGTGGATCAGACTGCGCTGGTGGGCATGGCCGAGCGCTGTTGCCAGGTTAGTGGCAAGGCGTAGAAGACGCACCACGTCGAGAGGCTGTTCCCTTGCCCGCTCAAGAACGCAGTCTAGAGGCTCACCGCCCGGGTCGGCGAGAATAAGGATTGTACGTCCTTCGTGACGGTTCAGCGCGAGCGGCTTCGCCGCCCACTCGGGCTCAAGTTCGGCTGCGAGCGAGTATTCGTGCTCAAGGCGTCGCAGACTCCGGGGCAACGGTTGTTCTGCGGTAGGAGCGACCACCAGAAGGCGCGATGGGTTGCCGCGCTGGCGGCCGCGGTAAAGCGTGAATTCCCCACCATCGCGAATTGGTTCCAACACGTACTCAGATGCTGTTGCCATCGAGAGCGTCCTCGCCGCCAGGGCTGAACGGCGCCAGAATCTTTATTTTGACAGGAAAATCGACGAAGCCCTTTTCTGACCCACCTGCCATCAGTGGTCCGACGGGTTTCCGGCGCCCTTCAGAACGTAAATCGGCCGGCCAGTTGAATCTGCCGCCCGGTGCCGGCAGTGGTTAGGATCTGGCCTACGTTATTTGCGAAATTACCCGCCGCATCCTTGAAGACGGCATCCCCGTTACCTCCCAAAGAAAGCGGACTCTGCGTATTACTCGGAACGCCAAGATTCGGATGGTTGAACAGGTTATAAGCTTCCACTCCAACCGTAATCTTCCGTCGTTCCGTGATTGCAAAATCTTTGTGGAGCGCTGCATCAAATTGCGCGAACCCTGGCCCCCGCAGGACATTACGTCCGGCATTGCCAAACTGACCGGCAGACGGCACCGCAAAAGCACGTGGATTAAACCAGCATGACGGACTACCCACTCTGGCCCCATTCGGACAGACACCCGTATCGGGGTTGCCAACTAGGTCCGGGCGTTCCGCAGTAAGCAGCGATTGCACATCGGCATTGTCGAAGGCGAGCACTGGGGTGAATGGGAGGCCGCTGTGAACGCTGGCAACAGCCGAGACTTGCCAACCACCCAGGAGGCGTCCGCGTCCAGGCAACTCGTAAACGACGTTTGCCACGAAATTATGCCTAATGTCAAAATCTGACGGGCCGCGGCTTCCCTTGCGATCGAAAATGTTCTGAGATGCGGGAGGATCATTCACTGATTCCACGGAAAAATCCACCGAAGCATCATCCACGGAATGGGCAAATGTATAAGACGCCTGCCAGAAAAGGTTATGGGCATGGCGTTTCGAAACGGACACCTGAAAGGAATTATAAAAGGATTGCGCGTCAGTCAAGACCGCAACCAGAGGTGATGCCAGGTCCGGATTGTAACGATGGCCTAACGCCAGCTCAAAGGGGTTCTGCTCGGCCTCGCGGGTGAGGTGATTGCCGCGCGTGCCAAAGTATCCTGCGCTGAGGATCATGCCCTGCGCGAGTTCCCGTTCCACGTTGAGGTTATACTGCAGCGCGTAGGGGAACTCCGGGTAGTGAGTTGTCGCGAAAGTGTCGAGCGGCTGGGTCAGTTGAGCATTCTGGGGGTTTAGAAACTGAGGGAAAACGAATTCCTCGAGACCGAAGAAAGGCGGTAGAAACCGGTCGAGATCGAACAGAATTGCCGGGAGCTGGTCGCGATAGATGCCAAATCCGCTCCGCACCACAGTTTTGCCGTCGCCGAAGACGTTCCATGCAAGGCCCGCCTGGGGTGACAGAAGATCCAGCGGTGTCCCGGCAAATAGCTTGCCGACGGTTGGCGCGGAATCCGTCGCCGGGTTTGGAAAAGCTGAGAGACGGCCGAATGCCTCGGTCGGATTGGAGTAGAAATCGTAGCGCAGCCCGAAATTCACGGTTAAGCGACTGTTCACACGCACGAAGTCCTGGACAAAACCAGATGCGATAGTTTCACGGTATCCGCGGTTAGAATCGGCGTTGGAGGGATTGGCCCCCACGTACGACAGAGGCAAACCCTTCAGCAAGAATTCGAGAGCCGGGTTGTTGCTGGATGCCTGCAATCCGAAGGGAGTCAGGTCCTGGAAGGTATACAATCCATTCACACCGAAATCCAGCGGCCCGTTGTCTTGGAGCCTGCGAAGATCCACGCCGAATTTCAAGCTGTGACGGCCAATGGTACGCGACATCTGGTCCTGAACCTGGTAAACCGTCGAAAAATCGCCCAAAGGAAATGCCGCAAAGTTACCTATCAGGCTCTCGCCCGCGATATCGATCATTCCAAACGGCCGGCCAGGAACCAAAGAAATAGACAGACCCGGATGCGTATTATCGATCGAAGAAGATGCCGTTGTTCGGTTCACACCGAACCGCAACTCATTGATCCAATCATTTCCGAATGTCTTGCGGTCCTGAACAGTGCCATACTGATTCCGCGCCAAGTGAAAAGTGGGGAACCCCGGTGCATAGGTGCCCGGTGGCGTCCCGACGTATGGAACGAGAGCGGAACTGTCATCGATGCTGTAGCGCGCGAATAGCGAATGGGTGTGGGAAAAGTTGTGGTCGACGCGAACCATACCGTGGTACTCGCGGGTGGCGCCCTTGTTAGCCGTGATCAGTTCGCCGGTTCCATCCCCATTGCCTGGTCCGTTCGAAGGAGGCAGCAGATTGAGAAACGGTTGCATCAGAGGACTGATCGGAATGGCGAGACAGCCGGTAGGGTTGGTGTTGCTGCAGCCGGACGGAGTACCAGCGGATGGCAGCAGCCCTTGATGGGCGAGGGCATCCGGTACCGTCGCAATTGCCGTGGATGCCTGTACCTGACGGAATCCCTCATAGTTGGCAAAGAAGAAGGTGCGATCACGCCGCAACGGCCCTCCGATTCCGGCGCCGAACTGATTGCGGACGAATGGTGGGATCCGAGTGTTGCCCAAATCGAAGTAGTTCTTGGCGTCGAGTGAGGCATCGCGATGCAATTCCCACAAAGATCCGTGCAATTGGTTACTACCTGACTTGGTTATCATCTGGATGACGGCGCCACCATGTCCGCCGTATTCCCCGTTGAAGGTTTGGGTCAAAACGCGGACCTCCGCCAACTCATTCAGCCCGAGAAAAAATCCCGAGGCGCCCGCGGGCGAATAGCCAAAGACCGGATCGGTCGCATCCATACCGTCGATCAGAACGTTCGTCATAGTTGGACGGATACCGTTAATTGCAACTTGGCCGGACTTACCGCTGGAAAGCAACGAAGGACCGCTGCTGGGGTTGGGGGCAACTCCCGGCTCCAGCGCAACCGCACTGAACAGGTCGCGGTTATTGAGGGGCAGTTCCGCCAGGCTCTGTTCTGGAAGCAGTCCAGCGATCGTCGACGTCGTGTTATCGATGGCGGCGGCGTTCGCGTTGACCGTCGTTTGCTGGGAAAGGTCGCCTATCGCGAGCTGCGAATTTATCGTCATTTCGGCGGCCGAAGTGACGTCAACTCCTTCGCGAATCTGCGATTGGAATCCTGGTTTCACCATGCGAATTGAATAGCGTCCCAACGGCAAACCGGCGAAACGGTATTCGCCGGCCGTGTCTGTAAGAACGCTACGTTTCAATCCAGTGCCTCGGCTGACAATCGTAACGCTGACACCGGGGACAACGGCTCCACTTGGATCGGTGATGTTGCCGAAAACAGTCGCGAGCTGGGTTTGCGCCCACGCACCGACCGAGATGAATACCGCCAATATTGCTGCCAATATGTACGGTCGGAAGCTGTTCCTGACCCAGGCCCGTCGTATGAGCAACTCAGCCTCGATTTTCTTCATGGCTCCCCCCTTATCTCGGACAAGCGACCTGGCGCGGACTCCTTTAGAAACTCCCGACGGCGTGAACCCGCTCCGTTGCAAGCCCATCGCCCGCCGGATGAATGGAGCGCGACCGATGCGACCGGCGTACTTCAATGCCCAGTTTACGCATTTTGTAAACCAGCGTAGTTCGCGGCAAGCCCAGCCGCGAGGCAGCGCCGTGCAATCCACCGATCAGCCCGTCGGTTTGCCTCAATACCTCCAGAATGTGCTCGCGCTCGGCCTCGGCAAGCGTACGGGAGGCCGACGCTGGCGCCGACGGCTGCCTGGTCATTTCCTTCAGGTCGGTCAAAGGGAGACGCAGCACCGATTCCGGGGAAAACACCACGGCACGCTCGATGAAATTCTGTAGTTCACGAATGTTGCCTGGCCAGGAGTGCGCTTTGAGCACTTCCATGACCTCGTCCGGAATTAGATCGATTGGTCTGTTGAAACGCTCCGAGAGCCTATGTACGAAATGCTGCACCAGCAACGGGATGTCCTGGACCCGTTCACGGAGAGGCGGGAGACAGATGGGGATCACGTTGAGCCGGTAGTAAAGGTCGGCCCGAAACTGCTTTTGGGCCACGAGTTGGGCGAGATCCTGATTGGTGGCCGCCACCACCCGCACGTCCACGCGGATGGTCTGGCTGCTGCCTAAGCGCTCGAACTCCTGCTCTTGCAAGGCGCGCAGAAGCTTGGGTTGTAGCTCCAGCGGCAAGTCGCCGATCTCGTCCAGAAAGAGCGTCCCTTTGTCGGCCAGTTGGAATCGCCCTTTAGTTTGGGTGCACGCTCCCGTGTAAGCGCCTCTTTCGTGGCCGAAGAGCTCGCTCTCCAGCAAGGGGCCGGGAATGGCGGCGCAGTTCAGTTTTACAAACGGCCCATGGCTTCGGGAGCTTTGCTGGTGAATCGCCTGAGCGATGACCTCTTTCCCCGTGCCGGTTTCGCCTTGAATCAAGGTTACGGAATCGCTTTTTGCGATCGCGCCAACGAGGTTCAAGACGTGTTGAAATGCCGGGCTGTGGCCCACGATTTCCTGGTACATCATAGTGATTCCCCTCCCTCTTTTGCGATCATGCAAGAAGATCTGTGCCATCCTGACTGGCCGGCGGAATCTTTCTTAGTTTGAGGCCTTAATCTCCGGTTACAGATCGAAACTAGTCTGAAGGCCCGAATTGCGGGTGTCGGCTTAGCGCCGGATCGCCGCACCTATCAGTTTCAACAACTCGTCCCGCCGGAACGGTTTGCCAAGGAAACCGGCCGCGCCCTGCCTGATGGCTTTCTCGCGATTTGCGCCAGTTCCCAGGGCGCTCACGAATACAATTGGCACGGGATAATCGGCGCCGCCCAGTTTGTCCTGAAGTTCCAGGCCGGTAATTCCGGGCAACTGCACGTCCACGATCAGGCAAGCGGCGTCCCGGGTAGATCCCGACTCCAGAAACTCCTCCGCCGAACCGAAGCCCTTAACCACGTATCCCGCTGATTCCATACAGTCTTCCAGCGCTTGACGCACGAGCACGTCATCATCTATTACCGCGATATTCCGCTTCAATGCTTTATCCATTGGTTCAGCTAGCCCTTCCCCGTTTAGGGTTCTGAACCCTCCATGCTGGAATGCTACCAGGGTTGCGGATCGCGGTCTATGCTACTTAGGTCGAACACCGGGGTCAGAAGAGATTTTGAGCTTCCCGGCCATCCGAACCAGATCAGCCAGAGATCCCGCACCCATTTTGCGCATGACGCGGCCGCGGTGCGCTTTGATCGTCAGGTCAGTGGTGCCAAGCTCGCCGGCGATCTGCTTGTTCAGCAGGCCAGTAACAACCAGCGCCAGGACCTGCCGCTCGCGCGGAGTCAGCGTCTCAAGCCGGTTTCGAAGCGCCAAGACCTCGGCTCGTTGTTTGCGATCCTCGCCATCGCGGGCCAGAGCCTCCCTGACGGCGTCGCAGAGCGGCTCTTTGCGGAACGGTTTCGTCAAGAACTCCACGGCGCCGGCTTTCATGGCTCGCACACTCATCGGGATATCTCCGTATCCGGTGAGAAACACGATGGGGATCTCGATGCCTGATTTCACCAGCTCCGCTTGCAGATCGAGGCCACTTAGGTCGGGTAGTTCGACGTCGAGGATCAGGCAGGCGGCAACGTCCGGGCGTTGGCTCCGGATGAACTCGGTTGCCGATCCAAACGTTCGCACCGTAAAACCTGCCGAGTTCAACAAGTCTTGAAGAGACTCGCGGACGAGTGGATCGTCATCCACTACGAACACGATGCAGTCCTGGGCACTCATTGGCCTTGTACCGGCGTGGGCAGGACAAACTGAAAGACCGCACCCTGCGGTTCGTTCTTCTCGGCCCAGAGCCGGCCTCCGTGCGCCTCAATGATCGATCGGCTAATTGGCAAGCCCATGCCGATGCCCTGTGGCTTGGTGGTGAAAAAGGGAGCAAACAACCTCTCCGCTTGCTGAGCGTCGATTCCTGGCCCCGCGTCTTTCACGGCGACCAGAAGTTCACCTGGGTTGGACCGGGCGGATTGAATTACCAGGCTCCTCCGTTCGCGATCGACGCTGGCCGTGGACTCAATTGCGTTCATCACCAGATTGAGAATGACTTGTTGCAATTGAACCCGGTCAGCGCGTACTGAAGGAACATCGGCTTCCAAGTCGGTGAGCAATGAGATATCGTGCCGCTGTGCCTCGTGGCGCAGAAGAGAAATGGTGTCTTCGATGACGGCATTCACGTTTACCGACGTAGTGCTGGCAGTGGTCTTCTTGAAGAGCGCACGAATTCGTTGCACGATCTCACTGGCCTGGGTAGCGGCTTGAATCACTCTGCCGGCGGCGGCTCGGGCTCTCTCCAGGTTCGGAGGCTCATTCGCCAACCACGCCGTACAACTGTCGCCGCTGGCGATGATCGAGGCGAGCGGCTGGTTGACCTCGTGAGCAATCGAGGCAGCAAGTTCACC
Source organism: Bryobacteraceae bacterium (assembly GCA_035295745.1). Taxonomy (GTDB): domain Bacteria; phylum Acidobacteriota; class Terriglobia; order Bryobacterales; family Bryobacteraceae; genus JAIQFL01. Next base: position 235,445 of record DATGIL010000034.1, read on the forward strand.
CATGGTCATCACGCGATTCACATGCGCGAGCTCTGCTTGCGTGTTGCGTAGGGCTTCCTCGGCTTGCCTGCGATCGTGGAAGTCGACAATGGTGCCGTACCACTTCAGGATGAACCCATCGAAGCCGCGCAGCGGAAGGGCGCGGGACACGCACCACCGGTACATGCCGTCGGAACCACGGAGAGATCGAAATTCAGATTGAAAGGGATCGCCGGTCCGGACCGAATGGGCCCATGCTCGCTCGGTGTTCCGGGCGTCATCCGGATGAACCGTTTTCATCCAGGCGGCACCTGCGATGTCATCCTGGGCCAGGCCAGTGTATTCCAGCACGCGCGCGTTGCAGTAGTCCACCGCGCCATTGGGAGCAGCGCTCCACAGCATCTCAGGAATAGTTTCCGTCATCCTACGAAGGTTCAATTCGCTCCTCCGCAGCTGTTCCTCGGAGCGCAAGCGGTCGCTAATGTCGCGGAGAAAACCGCTGAACATCCAGGTCTCACCGAACCTCAATGGCGTGATCGAAAGCTCGACGGGAAATTCCTCGCCGTTGCGGCGGATCGCGGAGATTTCGATTCGCTTGTTGAGAACCGGACCTTCGCCAGTCTGGAAGAAGCGCCGCAGCCCTGTTTCGTGCGCCGCACGATATCGCATCGGAATGATGGTCTCGGACATCCGGCGGCCCAGGGCTTCCAGGCGCGTCCACCCGAAAATCTCTTCCGCCTCCTGGTTCCAGTCGGTAATGATTCCGTCCCCATCCATGGCGATGACGGCGTCCAGCGCGGATTCGACAATCGACCGCGCCTGCTGCTCCACTCTTCGCAAAGTCTCTGCGGTTTGCTTTTGTTCGCTCAAATCGAGCACGAAGGCGACACCTTCGCTACCGCCCTTTTCGAACAAGGCGCCGCCAAGCAGAACAGGCGTGCGGCCTCCATCTTTCCGAAAGTACTCCTTCTCGTACGCTTGCAAGAGCCCGGTTTCTCTTAACTCCGCCAGTGCCCGTTGGTCGCGATCGCTCCATTCCGCTGGTGTCAGGTCCGTCCAACGCACCCGACCGGTGACGAGGTCTTCACGGCTGTATTGGACCATCTGAAGAAACGCTCCGTTGGCGTCGGAGACCGCACCTTCGAGATTGAAGATGACAATCCCGATGACATTTGATTCTACTAAGCGCTGTATTTTGACCTCCAGGCCCTTGGCAAACTCACGCAGTGCTGATTCAGCTTTCTCGCGTGCGGCGATCTCGGCCCTTAGGTCCTGGAGGGAGTCCACCGTTTGATACGCCAGGGCGGCGAACTGTCCGAGTGCCGTCAGGGCGCGCTCGTCTTCGGCGTCGAACCCGCGGCGATCGCTGTGCATCATCGCCCATATCGTTCCCACCGGCTTACCGGCAACGTAAAACGGAACCATCAGGCACTCCTCCGCGGCCGGCGCGACTGCCTGCAAGTAGGTATAACGCCGTTCGAAGCGCCGGAATAACAGCGTGCAATCGCGATCCAGCACGTCTCCGCCAGGACCAAAACTACGCGGCGCACCGCCCCCGGCGTGGGGCTTCCATTCCCCGGCAATCGCCGGCCAGTAGAACCGCTTCCCGCCATCCTTCGTGAGCAAACTGAGGCCGGCCGAGTCGGACTGAGTAATTTCCAGAATGGTCTCCGCGAACGTCTGGAGTATATTCGCCTTTGGGTCGACCATGGCCGCGGCTAGAGCCACCAGCGCGCGGTTTTCCTTCTCGTAATCGGGTGGGCGGGAGGGGCGCCGGCGCAACTCGTCCGTGCAGAGAATCGATTCCAAAGAAGCTGCACCCTGCGGAATTAACTCCTCCGCAGGCAAGTCATCTTGCGGTCTGGTAGACAAGGCTCCACCTCCATGCCACGAATCTCGTTTGCGCTTCAGACGAGGATGCGCTTTGCCCAGGGCTGATTGGTCCTTATTTTCTCACTTTCGAGCGACCAGTTGCCGCCAGTGAAAGTCCACTTGGGGTCGCCAGGAGATGAAAGGCTGCCTCTACTGGGGGCCTGACAACGCAAAAGACGAAGAGCCGTTGGAGAGTCTACTTGCGGTGCCAACCGCCCGACATCGGATATCCGGACAATGCCGCCCGACCCACAAGGTTCATGCCAAGCCGCTCAAATCAATGGCGATTCCAGTATTTCGGACCGAGCGGCAAACCTGGCCCGAGGCGTGCACCTACGCTGACGAAATGTATTTCCGCATAAGCAGATCGAGGAGGGGGAACTGATGTTTGACCGACGGTTTTTACGCTCACGCGGTTTCCGAGTCGTTCCGGCAGCTGCAGTTGGCATAGCGCTGGCGGTCCTGGGTGGCGGGATCTTTGCCGCGCAGGACAAGTACTCAGTGCGCGTGCCAAATGGGCTCGCATTCTCTGACTTCAGGGGGTACGAGAACTGGCAGGCCGTCGCCGTCAGTCAGACGGACCAGCTATTGAAGGTGATGGTCGCCAATCAAACGATGATTGACGCCTACCGGGCCGGCGTTCCCGGCAACGGCAAGCCATTCCCCGACGGCGCCAAGATTGCAAAAATCGAGTGGAAACCGAAAAGGAGTACGGAGGCGCCCTTTTCTGTGAGGGTACCGGACACCTTACAAGATGTCTTCTTCATCGAGAAGGACAATAAGAAATTCCCCGACACGAAGGGATGGGCATACGCCGCGTTTGACTATGATCCCACGTCAGACACGTTCAAGCCCGATCCGGCCGGCACTGTGAATTGCGGCTTTGCGTGCCACACGATCGTGAAGAACAAGGACTACATCTTCACGGCGTACGGCAAGAGGTGAACGGGGGGGACTACGACCCTTGAAGGAGGACCTATGTCAAACGAGAGAACAGGAACCGCCGCTACTGCGAGCCGAGCCCTGCAGCCCACGGAAACGAATCCGCTCGATTTTGTGCCCGATAAAATTCCTTTCGACACTCCGTACGGCCTGCCGATATCGCTAGACCGAGCCCAGGCGGCGATTCGCGCGGCGGTGGAAGAGGCGAAGAACCGGAATTGGAAGATGAACGTAGCGGTGGTCGATTCCGGCGGCAACCTCGTCGCCTTTCAACGAATGGACGGCGCGATGCTTGCCTCCATTCAGATTGCCCAGCACAAGGCACGAGCGGCCGCGACCTTCCGGCGCGAAACGAAGCAGTTCGAGGACGGTATCCAGCTTATGCACCTCAACTATCTGCTCGCGTTCGACGGAATCATTGCCTCTCGAGGCGGCATCCCGCTGATCGAACGCGGGGTGATTATCGGCGCAATCGGTTGTTCGGGCGGCACGGATTCCCAGGACGAGATCGTTAGCAGGACGGGCGCCGCAGTAATCAACCTATCGCCGACAAGAAACGAGTGATCCCGGCTTGGAAGACCAACATATAGACAGGAGGATGCTATGACAGCTGCAAGCACACTTACGAAGCCCGCACAGATCCGAGTCGCACGCCGGTCACCCGCCTATTGGCGTGTCACCATCGACAACCCGCCGATCAACGTAATGGGCCCGGAAATGGTCCGGGGGTTCCAGGAACTCATCGACGCTCTCGAAGCCGACGAGCATGTCAGGGTCGTCGTGTTCGACAGCGCGGTCGACGACTACTTCCTGAATCACTCCGATTTCCTGGCGAAGATTGAGGATCTGACCTCAATGCCGGCGGGTCCCACCGGCTTGCCGCCCTGGCCGGACTTTCTCGCGCGTCTGACTCGCTTGCCGGTAGCTTCCATCGCTCTCATCCGTGGCCGGGCGACGGGCAATGGCAGCGAGATCACGCTCGCCTGCGACATGAGTTTCGCCAGCCGCGAAAAGGCAATCATTTCGCAATGGGAGGTTGGCGTGGGGATGGTGGCCGGTGGCGGCCCCATGGCCCGGCTGCCCCAACTCATCGGACGCAACCGCGCCCTCGAGGTGCTCTTGAGTTCGGAAGACATCGGGGCAGACCAGGCCGAGGCTTATGGCTACGTGAATCGCGCCTTGCCCGACGCGGATCTAGACGCGTTCGTCGAGGCGCTCGCGACCCGGATCGCCGGGTTCGACAAATGGGCGATCGCCAACACCAAGCGCCTCGTCAACACCAGCCTGCCGCCGGACGTTGAACTCGGCGCCGGGTGGGACGCGTGCATTGCTTCTCTCGGGCGACCCGCCGCTCAGGAGGGGATCAAGGCGCTTATGGCGCGCGGCTTCCACAAGCCGGGGGATGTCGAGAACCGGCTCGGGTATTATTTGGGCCAAATCGCGCGCTAGGCGGGCGTTCCGAAGTCCTGACGTTGGGAACGGGAGGCGCTCGGGACAGTGTATTTGTAATCAACACCGTATCAAAAGGAGCCATCAATGAACGCGGTACAAGTCGATCACAAGAGCTATGAGATGCCCCCGCGCGAGGGGTTCAGCGTCGCGCATTTTCTTACCGTCGCCGACATAGATCGGTCCGCTCGCTTCTATGAGAAGGTTTTCGACGGGCGCGTCCTGAGCACAGGCGACAGCGAAGGCGCGCCTGCGTACATTCAGATCGCGAATACCTGGCTCCTTGTCAACGTCGGGGGCGGGCCGACTCCCGATAAGCCGACGGTGACGCTCAGCGTCCCCGACCCGGATAAGATCAACGGCTTTATGAATATCCGCGTTGCGGATATCCAAGCGTGTTATGAACTGTGGAAAAGTCGAGGAGCCGAGTTCATCACGGAGCCAATACCCAAGTACGGCGAGATTCGCTGCTACATCCGCGATCCTGATGGTTACATTATCGAGGTCGGACAAAGCACCGAGCTCAAGTACGGTTAGCGCTGGGCCCGATGGAAACGTTCGCCCGGTTGTGCGGCCAAGGTTGTGCTGGCTTATCCCGAGTGTCAGTTCACTGAGGAGATAGAAATGAAGCTCTCGCAAATGTACCGAACCGCTTTGATGGCAACCGTAATGCTGATCTTGCCGTCCGGACTCGACATGACAGGATTCGCTCAGGTGGACTCCGCGCAAGGGTCCAGAAATATTGTCCTGGTTCACGGCGCCTGGGCGGATGGATCGTGCTGGTCCAGAGTAATTGCGCTTCTCCAAGCGAAGGGCTTTCATGTGGTCGCTGTTCAGAATCCTTTGACCTCGCTGGCTGACGATGTAGCGGCGACGAAGCGTATCATCGCGTTGCAAGACGGACCGGTAATACTCGTTGGCCATTCCTACCCCGGCGTGGTGATTACCGAGGCGGGTAATGATCCAAAGGTCGTCGGGTTGGTCTACGTGGCGGCGTTCGCGCCGCGGGAGGGTGAATCCATCAATTCGGTAAGCAAGCCGTACCCGCCCGCTCCGTTGGGCGGCGAGCTTCGGCTCGACGCTCAAGGCTTTCTGACGGCGACTCGAAAAGGAATCGCCGAAGACATGGCGCAAGACCTCCCGGGTACCGAGCAGCAGATACTCACTGCGACACAGGGTCAAACGGCGGCAGCTGTTTTTGGAGCGACAGTCACGACGGCTGCCTGGAAGAGCAAGCCATCATGGGCCGTGATCGCCGGCCACGACCGGGCGATTCCGCCGGAGCTCGAGAAAGACGAAGCAACGAACATAAAGGCAACTTTAATCACCCTACCGGCCAATCATCTGGCGATGCTGTCTCATCCGCGGGAAGTGGCGGAGTTGATTGAGCAAGCGGCGACGAAAGCCAAATGGAACAGGTAATGAAGGTCGACTCGGTTCCTGAACAGTCACTCGCTCTGAACTCGAAAGGAGTACCAAATGGACGGCACAAATGGACTGCAAGAGACCACGGGCGTGAGCGCGCCTGTCGCGTCGAAAACGCTTAGCGTGAACGTCTTCACGGCGCCGGGAAAGACTATGGTCGGCGAGCGGCCAAAGCCCTTCGGCGAAGCGCTCGGCTTTGACCCTATCACGTCGACTTTAATCTTCGGCGAGTACGACGCCGTGCTGGTGGACGCAATGGGGACAGTGGCTGAGGCCAAGGCTCTCGCGGATTGGGTCGCCTTGCACAACCGTAACCTGGAGACGATCTATATAACGCACTCCCATTTCGACCACTTCTACGGTCTAAGCATTCTGCTCGACCGTTTCCCGGACGCTCGAGCAATAGCAACGCCCAAGACGGTGACCGCCATGCAGACGTCTTTCTCTCCCCCAGTGGAGCAATTGGCCCGCCGGCTCTTTCCTGGACAAGTGGCCACCGAGTTGGTTCCACCTGTGCCCTATGAGCACGACACGTTCACTCTCGAGGGCCACGAATTGCGCATTCTCGAGCAGGGCCGTACCGATAGTCCCGATTCGACCTCTCTATACGTTCCATCGATCGGCCTGATCGTGGCAGGCGACGTTGTGTACAACCAATGCCGTATGTACGTCGGCGACACTACCCCCGAGAGCCGAAAGAATTGGATTGCGGCGCTGGACCGTTTAGCGGCGCTGAATCCAGCGATCGTTGTCGCCGGTCACAAGAAGCCTGGCGCGCCCGACTCTCCCTCGGCGATCCAGGACACCAAGCGTTATTTGCAGGACTTCGATCGGCTGCAGAAAACCGCTACATCCGACAAGGAGCTGTTCGATCAGATGACCGAACTGTACCCGCATTGGGTCGCCAATCAGTCGTGGTTGATGTTCGGATTCCCGCAGGGATAACCGGCATCGACCGCTGGCGCGAAGGTCCCACGGACCCGACGACGCCCGCCTTGTCGGCGCTATGACCGAGACGCTTTCCACCATGCCCGAGGGATTTCACCTGTCTTGTTGAGCGCGCGGGCTTCGATGACGCAAAGCGGGCCTGGCCAAGTCTTGAATTCCAGGAGAACAGAATGGCTAGCACAACTCATGTTTCGGCTGAGATCCCGGCGGCGCTTACCCAGGAGGAGTTACGAAGGATCGATGCTTACTGGCATGCCTGCAATTATTTAGCAGCAGGAATGATCTATCTCCGCGGGAATCCTCTGCTTCGCGAGCCGCTGAAGCCGGAGCACATCAAGAATCGACTTCTTGGTCATTGGGGGTCGGATCCGGGGCAGTCTTTGATCTGGATTCATCTAAACCGTCTCATCAGGAAATATGACCTGAATGTGATGTACATCTCGGGCCCGGGTCACGGCGCGCCGGCCACGCTGGCCAACTGCTACCTTGAAGGGCACTATTCCGAGATCTATCCCGACAAGAGTCGCGACGAAGCGGGCCTGCTCAGGTTCTTCCGGCAATTTTCGTTCCCCGGCGGGATCGGCTCGCACTGCACGCCCGAGACACCCGGTTCGATTCACGAAGGCGGCGAGCTTGGCTATTCCATCTCTCATGCGTACGGGGCCGCTTTCGACAACCCTGACCTCATCGTTGCCGTCACGGTGGGAGACGGCGAGGCGGAAAGCGGACCGCTTGCCACCTCGTGGCACTCGAATAAGTTCCTGAATCCCATTCGCGACGGGGCTGTCCTGCCGGTGTTGCACCTTAACGGTTACAAGATTGCGAATCCCACGATCCTTGCCCGCATCCCGCGAGACGAACTGCAGGCGTTGCTGATCGGATACGGCCACAAACCCTATTTCGTCGAGGGTGACGACCCGTCTGCGGTGCATCAACAAATGGCTTCGACCCTGGAACAATGTATCGTGGAAATTCGCTCGATCCAGCAGCACGCGCGCTCAACCGGAGATGCCACCCGCCCGCGTTGGCCCATGGTCGTACTTCGCTCTCCCAAGGGATGGACGGGGCCGAAAGTCGTAGACGGACACAAAGTGGAAGGCTCGTGGCGGGCGCATCAGGTCCCCGTGTCCGACCCAGTCACGAATGAAAAGCATCTGAAGCTTGTCGAAGAGTGGCTGCGCAGTTACAAGCCCGAAGAGTTATTCGATTCCGACGGAAGGCTCATAGCAGAACTGCAGGAACTCGCACCTTCCGGGCAACGCCGTATCTCCGCGAACCCTCACGCAAACGGCGGGGTGCTGCGAAAAGAGCTCGAACTGCCGGACTTTCGCGATTACGCGGTCGAGGTCAAAGCGCCGGGTGCAGTCCGCGCGCAGCCCACCGCGGTGCTCGGGCACCTTCTTGCCGAAGTGATGCGCCGCAACATGAAGTCCTTCCGCGTGTTTGGGCCCGACGAGACCGCGTCCAACAGGCTCACAGCCATTTACGCCGCCTCAAAGAAAACCTGGTTGGCCGAATTCAAAGCGGACGACGCCGACGGTGGCGAACTCGATGTCTCCGGGCGCGTCATGGAAATGTTGAGCGAGCACACGCTCGAAGGCTGGTTTGAAGGTTACGTTCTGACCGGCCGTCACGGGTTATTCTCGAGTTATGAAGCCTTCATCCACATCATTGATTCCATGTTCAACCAGCACGCCAAATGGCTGGAGAAGTCCAAAAAGGAGCTCGATTGGCGAGCACCCGTGCCTTCGATCAACATTCTCATTACATCTCTGGTGTGGCGGCAGGATCACAACGGTTTTACGCACCAGGATCCGGGATTTCTCGACGTGGTTACTAACAAGAGTCCCGATGTGGTCCGAATCTACTTACCGCCGGACGCAAACTGCCTGCTCAGTGTGACGGATCACTGCCTGCGGTCGCGGGACTACGTGAACGTCATCGTCGCGGATAAACAGGAGCATCCTCAGTACCTCACCATGGAGGATGCAGTCACCCACTGCACCAAAGGCATCGGCATCTGGGAGTGGGCGTCCACCGATAGCGGTGTAGAGCCCGACGTCGTGATGGCTTGTGCCGGCGACATCCCGACGATGGAGTCTCTGGCGGCGGTTGCAATCCTGAAGGAGCGCTTCCCCGATTTGAAGATACGATTCGTCAATGTCGTGGATCTTTTCCGACTCATGCCGGAGACCGAACACCCTCATGGGCTCTCCGACCGCGACTTCGATTCTCTGTTTACCACCGACAAACCAGTGATCTTCAACTTCCATTCCTATGCTTCGCTCATTCACAAACTTAGTTACCGGCGCAAGAATCACGACAACATTCATGTCCGCGGGTACAAGGAAAAGGGGAGCATCAACACTCCGCTCGAACTCGCGATTCTCAATCAAATCGACCGCTTCAATTTGGCAATTGACGTCATCGATCGTATCCCGCGTCTGCATCCCGCTGGAGCCCACGTCAAGGAATGGCTCAAGGGGCAGATCATCGCGAGTATTAACTATGCTCACACTGAAGGAATCGACAAGGACGAAATTCGAGACTGGAAGTGGTCTGGATAGGCATGGCGAACGAGTTGGCGAGAAACGTCGGGCCGGTCCTGCCCTTAAAACAGCACGAATCGATTACTTAAAGGAGCGGCTAATCTATGTCGCACCATTATTCCGGTCCTGACTTCGGGTTCCCCCACGGGGATTCCGGCCTTGACCTCACCGATCTTTACGCCTTCCCCAAGCCTGGGGAGCCTGACAAGTCTATCCTGATTATGAATGTTCATCCGTCCGCCGGCCTGAACCCGCCGGGACCAACCACAGTCGATCCGTTCGCGTCCGACGCCATCTACGAACTTAAGATCGACACCGACGGCGACGCCATCGCCAATATCGCGTACCGTATTCGATTCTCGCCCCCAAACGGTGGGACACAAACGGCAACATTGCGCCGCGTGGAGGGAACCGAGGCCGCCGGTGCGGGCGACGGTGGGCAGATCATACTTGAGGGAGCGCCGGTCTCGACGGGGCGGGAAGCGCGAGTGACGGCGGCCGGCGACTATCGCTTTTTCGCCGGCTGGCGCAGCGAGCCCTTTTTCTTCGATACGCAGGGAGCCCTGAATAACCTGCAGTTCACCGGTATCGATTTCTTCGCCGAAGCGGACGTGTGCAGCATCGTGCTGGAGGTAGCCAATGCTGTCCTAGGCGCGAAGCTGCTCGGCCTTTGGCATCGCACGCTGGACGGCGCAAGTGGAAAATGGGTCCAGGCGGACCGGGGCGCGCGGCCTTCGCAAGCTGTCTTCCTCAGTGGCGAGCAAAACGGCCTCTACATGGCTAGCGAGCCGGTGGACGATGCCCGTTTCGTCGCTATATTCTCCCACTCGCTAGAACATACGGGCGACTATTCGCGAGAAGAAGCAAATCGAGTCGCAGCGACGCTACTGCCAGACATCCTCGCCTATGATCCCGGGCGCCCTGCGTCCTATCCCGGCAACGGCCGGACGCTCACGGACGACGTCATTGATGTCTTCCTCCCGCTCCTCACAAATGGGAAGGTGACGCGGGACAACGTAGGTCCCCACGACGATCTGCTGGCCGTTTTCCCCTACCTGGGTCCGCCGCACGTTTTGCGGTCTGGGGAACCGAATGGCAAAGAATCTATTTGACGTCCGTCGAGTTTTCTGGCTCCATCCGTTTTGAACGGGCATAAAATCGACTGGGGCATCGCGGCAAGGCTGAGAGAATGGATTATGGGCACCATCGCCAGACTCCCTTGCGACAAAGCCGCAATTCTCGCCGGTTCGTGCCGGAGCCCGGCTGCAACGAACGGCCCATGGATTCTAGCCGCGACTATCCTGGGTTCGAGCATGGTGTTCATTGATAGCACGGTCGTGAACGTTGCGCTTCCGGCGCTGCAATCGGCACTGCGGGCCACCCTGGCGGACGTCCAATGGGTGGTGGAAGCTTACGCTCTGTTCCTGGCGACGCTGTTGCTCGTCGGCGGGTCTTTGGGGGACATGTATGGCCGCCGCAGAATCTTCGCGGCCGGAGTAGTCCTCTTCTGTTTAGCCTCGGCTTGGTGCGGACTCGCGCCCACCATCCGGCAGCTTATTGTTGCCAGGGGTTTCCAAGGCATAGGTGGCGCGATGCTTGTACCCGGCAGCCTGGCTCTGATCAGCGCTAATTTTGCCGAAAAGGAGCGCGGTCGGGCGATCGGGACGTGGTCCGGCTTCACCGCGATCACGGCTGCGATCGGTCCCCTACTGAGTGGATGGTTCATCGAGTACGGTTCGTGGAGATGGGTATTCTTCATCAATATTCCGCTGGGGGTGGCGGTGGTGTGACTTGCCCTGTGGAAGGTCCCGGAGAGCCGGGTTGAGAATCGCAGCCAGCGGTTCGATTGGTTGGGCGGCCTGCTGGCGGTCCTCGCCTTTGGCGGAATCGTACTTGGACTGATCGAATCGATGCCCGGCGCGGGGGCGATGGGGGCCGTTGCCCTGATTGCGCTGCTCTATTGGGAAGTGCGCTCACCGTCGCCGATGGTTCCGCTCGGCTTGTTCCGTTCCCGGAATTTCAGTGGCGCGAACCTGCTCACCCTGTTCCTCTACTCCGCGTTGAACGGCATGCTCTTCTTTTTCCCTCTCGATTTGGTACAGGTGCAAGGGTATTCGCCAACCGAAGCGGGAGCGGCACTGCTGGCGCTTATTCTCTTGATGTTCTTGTTGTCGCGTTTGGTCTGGCGAACTCCTCGATCGCTACGGCTTGCCAGGGCTCCGCTGGTAATCGACCCCATGATCGCGGCCGTCGGATGTGCCTTGTTTGCAAGGCCGGCGTTGGCGGGTCTTACTGGACCACATTCTTCCCCGCGGTATTGGTGCTGGGCCTGGGCATGGCGATCAGCGTCGCGCCGCTCACGACTACCGTGATGAACGCGGTGGAGCAGAGCTAAGCGGGAGCGGCGTCCGGAATTAACAACGCTGTCTCGCGGGTATCAGGTTTGCTCGCCGTGGCTGTTTTCGGAGCATTACTTAGCGGAATATTCCAGAGCTCCCTGGAACGACGATTGAATGGTCTCGACCTGGCGTCGGCGGCGCGAGCTCAAATCGAGGCCCAGCGGTCCAGGCTGGCGGCTACAGAAACGAGCGACGCTCGCGGCCGGGGAGCTATCGAGGACGCATTCGTCGCGGGCTATCGCACTGTGTTGTGGATAGCGACCGGGCTGGCCCTCGCCAGTTCCCTCAGCGCCGCAGTGCTGATCAGAGAGCAGCCATCAGGGCATCGATGACGGAGACGTCCGGTCAGAGACCTAACCGCCGCCCTTTCAGGGCTTCTCTGATTTCGCGGAAGGAGTCAGCGCAATAGCGGCCTCTGCGGTGAGCAGCAGGAACGTGAAGGTCTCCTGCAGATAGAGCCGGACCGCATCATCGTTGTGGCTCAGGTAGCCAATGGAGACGTCCTGGCCGATGTGCAGCTCAAAATCGCCGCCCCGCGTGGTCACTACAAAAGCTCCATCGATAGCAGGCGCCCAAATAAGTTTATCGTCCACCAAGCGCTTGACGTGCTCCAGCACCGGGTAACCTTGATCGCTGGTTTCAGCCAGTGCCGTATAGGCCTCGGCACCCAGCAGAACCGCATAAGGGCCATTGACTCCGACAAGCCTCAATTGGCTCAGAGCTTGAGCGATGGCATCCGGGTACTGCCGAACGTCGGCGGGCAGGGGATTCTTCGGATTACTTGTCCCCTGACGAATGCCCACGATGCCGGCGGCCGTGTAGCCCTCAAAAATCGCCCTGTCCTCTGCATAGGCGATCTGTCGGGCCGCGTCCTTCGCCGGTTTCCAATCCGAGTCGTTGGCCCCGCGCTCGACATCGTCGATCGCTTGGCGGTCAAGTTCGAAGGGGAAACGCAATTCCACTAACGCCTTCACCTCGCGTTGCCTTGCAAGGATACCGTCATTGGGACTTTGGATCGGAAGCAGATGGCCGGTGCCGACCGCCGAGAGAACAGAGCCTGTCGGTCCCCGCACGTCGACCACACGCCGTCCTGCAAGATAGCGTTTAAGAGTGCGAGTTGTTTCCTCTTCAATCTGAGCCCACGCCGCATCCGAAATGGGGGCTAGCTCGCGATGCAGATTATTCATGCGGAATTTCTCCTTTGAGGGAACCAATGCCCAGCGAACCGTCACCTCGCCGCCGGGCGGATGGAGAGCCATCGGCCGCCGCCGGGTCTACGGCAAGAGGCGCAGCGTCCGCTACGAGCTGGTCGTCGCCCACGGCTTCCAAGAATGTTGCGGACGGAGCAAAAAACATGTTTCCAGTGACCGCGCGGCTGAAATCGAGCAGGCGGTCATAGTTGCCGGGCGGCCGGCCCACGAACATGTTTTCGAGCATGTGTTCGATGGTGCGGGGCGAACGGCTGTAGCCGATGAAATATGTGCCAAATTCACCGTGCCCGGCTCGGCCAAAGGGCATGTTGTCGCGCAGGATCTTGATCTCTTTTCCGTCCTCGACAATGGTGGTGAGTGAACTGTGCGCCGAGGTTGGCTTGATGGAATCGTCCAATTCAATATCCGACAGCTTGGTGCGGCCGATGATTCGTTCCTGCGCCTCCGTGGACAGCGCATTCCGCGCGTTAAGATCGTGGAGATATTTTTGCACGATCACATAACTGCCGCCGGCGAACGCCGCGTCTTCCTCGCCGACCATCACGGCGTCGATCGCCGCCTTACCGCGGGGGTTCTCCGTCCCATCGACGAATCCCAGGAGATCACGGTCGTCAAAATAGCGGAAGCCATGAACTTCGTCGACCGGCGAAACCGCGTTTCCAAGACGCGCCATGATCTGCGTTGCCAGCTCGAAACACAAATCCATGCGCTTCGCGCGGATGTGGAACAGCAAGTCCCCTGGCGTCGAAACCGCGTGGCGTCCTCCCGCGCGAATTTCGCGGAACACGCGCAGTTCCGCCGGCAGCGGTGGTCCAAAGAGCCGCTCCCACGCGTCGGATCCAAAACCGATGACGCAGGAAAGGCCCCCTTCAAGATCGCGAAACTCCACTGCACGCACTAACGCGGCTAGATCTCCGCAGAAGGACCGTAGGACTGCGCGATTGCCGCCCGGGTTTACGGTCGCGACCAGGAAGATCGCGGCGCGAGTGAGCGGCGCAGCAACTGGCTGGGCCACGGGTCGCTGCCCGCGTACTGTTCTGGGCGCTCTTATAGGATCTGGCCTCACCTGAATGTCATCCCGCTCATCTTTTTCCGTACGACGTGAAAATGTAATCCTTGGCCGCCACTGCCGTATGGCACGCGAAGCCGCAATTGACAACGCCCGTCGCACCGGGCTTGAACGCGTCTGGCGCGGGATCATATTCAAACGTGGCGTGCGCCCATCCCTTCGTATCCGGGAATCTCTTGTTGTCCTTCTCGATGAGGGAGACGACTTGTAAAATGTCCGGCACCCTCACTGAAAATGGGGCTTCCGTGTTCTTTTTCGGCTTCCACTCGATTTTTGCGATCTTGGAGCCATCGGGGAAAGTCTTCCCGTTGCCGGGAACGCCGGCTCGATAGGCGTCGATCATCGTGGGATTGGCGACCATTACCTTCAGCAACTCTTCAGTCTGACTGACGGACACAACCTGCCAGCTCTCGTATCCCCTGAAGTCAGAGAATGCGAGCCCATTAGGGACGCGCAGTTGTGTACTTGTCCGGCGCCGCGATGGCCATCGCCACCAGAACACAGAGAAGTAGTCCAACGAATAAAGCCATCCCCATACTTTTACGTCTCATGCTCAACTCCTCTGCTACTACCTAGCGAACGCCCTGCGCCGTAAGTACGATCTTCCCCCTCTTGTGCGGCGCGCCTGCCAGCATCTCGTGCGCCATCCGAGCTTCTTCGAGCGGGAGCACGCTGCCGACGTTCGCGGCCAGCTTTCGGCTATCGAGCAACCTCGCGAGTGTGCCCAGTCTGGTCGCGGTGACATCTACTAGAAAGAACGCTGCACGAAAGCCCGCAGGCTGCGGAGGCGGCGAAATCACCGACACGAGGATGCCGCCCGGCTTTAGAACACGGAATGAACGATGCTGCGTCTCTCCTCCGACCGTGTCGAGCACCGCATCGACGGGGGGCACGGCATCCTCGAACTGTGTAGTCTTGTAGTTGACGACGGTCTCGGCCCCGAGGCTCCGAACATAGTCAACATCGGCAGGCCCGGCGGTTGCGAAAACCTGCACTTCCGCTTGCTTCGCCAGTTGCACCGCATACGCGCCAACATTTCCAGCCGCTCCGTGGATTAATACCGATTGGCCCGCCTTCAGCTGTGCATAGTCGAATAGCATCTGATACGCCGTCACCGCCACCACCGGAATAGACGCCGCTTCCACAAAGCTCAATGACCTGGGCTTCGCGGCTACCATCTGTGCCGACGCCACCGCGTATTCGGCATAAGCGCCACAGAAGTCTTTGTTTGTGACGCCGAAAACGTCCTCACCCGGCTTGAACTGAATTACTCCAGTTCCCACGGAGTCGACAATCCCCGCGAAATCTGACCCGAGAATGATCGGCAGGGACGCTTTCACAACGCTCTTCCCCTCCCGAATGAGGGCGTCCCATGGGCCAACGCCGGCAGCCGCGACCCGTACAACCAACTCGCCTTCTTTCGGCCTCGGACATGGCATTTCGTCGATCACTATCGCGTTTGGCGGACCGAAGTAGTGGATCCTTCCGGCTTTCATTCTTCCTCCTGAATACGACGTTAGCGGCCCAGGCTTTCATCACGCGCCCCTCGCGCAGGGTATTGATAAACGAGTAAGCCCAGAACTCAGGCATCGGCCAATCGTCTCCCGACCCCGCTACTAAGGTGCGTAACGCGTGAACACGAGGTCGCGAGCCCCGATTTGAGCGTGGCAAGGGAAGCAGGTTTTCATTGACGCCGCGTCGAGGGGTTTGCCGTCTTTGTTGAAGTGAGCGAACCCCCATCCACCCGTCGTGGCGTACTTCTTTGAATCCTTGACCATAAACTGAACGTTCGTTGCCGGGCCTGGAACGAATGATTGGGGATTGCCGAAGACTTTGTTGTTCTCCTCCGACGGGACGTGCCCGTAGTGCAGAGCGGCAATGATCGCACCGTCCGGGAAAGGAAGCTTCCCGTCGCGGTAGGCCTTGATCGCCACATCATTGCCCAAAACAGCAGCGAAACTGTGGAGGTTGCCTTCTTCGTGGGCAACGGAGATTAACCTCCAGTCCCGGTATCCGGGAGGGATTTCTGTCACGAAGATCGGATCGGCTGTTTCATCAGCCCGTAGAGATGGCACTGTGATAGCGATGACCCCGGCTAGTGCTGCAACCGCAATCAGCAAGAAAGTGATCGGTTTCATTATGCTCTCTCCTCTAAAATCGAATTAGAATCTCGCTCAGCTCGGCATCCCTCGCCACAAGCGCCAGCATCGCGTCCCTGCTTAATTCCAGAAACTCGCCGGGAGCCGTGACTCGCCCATGCACCCAACATCGTTGGCCCGCAATCATGGTCATTTCGCCCGTAAAGCAACACGGGTTGTGGATAACCACCAGCCGCTCGCCATCCAGTGTGGACCGCAACACCTCCATCTGGCCTGAGAGCACCACAAAAAACGGGACACCCGAATCGTTTGGTTGATAGAGCGTTTCACCACTTTGGACGCCT
>DATGIL010000035.1:0-62233 GCA_035295745.1 Bryobacteraceae bacterium
CCCTGCGTTGCCCTATCCTCCGCCCGGCCCACCTATCTTATCGACGGAATCCCGGCTGGCTTGAGCCGGCACGTCCTAAACGCAAACAGTGTTACCAATCATGCCGGTCAACCTTGTTACCAATCATCCCGTCACCTCAGAGACTCTTCTCGACGCTTTTTCGGACGCCCACCAAGTCTGCTGTTATGGTTCTCGGCCTATGGGCAGATCACCGATCGTCGCTATCCCACCTCGCCGATGCGCTAGAATCATTCGAAGGAGTTTTGTGTGAAACGGGGATGGAACTGGTCGATTTACGCCGGCTTCGCACTGACACTCTTGGCTGCGTACAGTTACCTTTTCCTGTTCATTCGCTTTCCCATTACCCGCGATTTCCCGTGGGCCAACCTGCTCCTCTTCGCGGTCGCTCTGTTCCTGCTTGGATCCGGATTGCATCGTGCCTACCGCCGTCCCGCGGAATATCGCGGGAAGATCAGCGGTGTAGTTTTGGGACTCCTGAGCGTGCTGGTGGTCGGCCTTTTCTGCTTCGGCGCATTCTACGAGGCGCGCCGTCTCCCGCCGGCCGAGCGCGCCTTGGGCGTGGGCCAGCCCGCGCCTGACTTCACCCTCGCTGACGTCAACCATCAGATGGTAGAGCTTTCGCGCCTTCGCCAAGGCAAACGCGGCACGCTGCTGATCTTCTATCGCGGATACTGGTGACCCCTCTGCAACTCCGAGTTGCGGAGTTTCGAAAACCAGCTGCCCGAGTTCACTAGTCGCGGTGTCGACATCGTAGCCATCAGCGTGGACTCCCCGGAGGAATCGCGAAAGCTCGCGCAATCGCGCGGCTACACCTTTCCGATTCTCTCGGATCCGGATACTGTCGCCATTCGCGCCTATGGCGTGCTGCACCCGCACGCCGGCGAGAATGGCCAGGACATTGCGCGTCCCGCCGAATTCCTGATCGATTCCTCGGGGACGATTCGCTGGGAGAACCTCACCGAAAACCTGTTGGCACGACTCCGGCCCGAGACTTTTCTGCAGGTGCTGGACCACAACCCAGGACCTTCCCGGTAGGTTGCGCCTGTTCCGGCGGCCGCCAACCCCTAACCGCTAACCCCCAACCCCTGCTTTAATGGTGCTACGTGCACACCATCATCGAGCCCTTTCGCATCAAAAGCGTGGAGCCGCTGCGCCAGACCACGCCGGAGGAGCGCCAGCAATTCCTCGAACAGGCGGGATATAACCTGTTCCTCATCGCTGCTCGCGATATCCTGATCGACCTCCTTACCGACTCCGGCACCAGCGCCATGTCCAACGGCCAGTGGGCCGCCATGATGCGCGGCGACGAGTCCTATGCGGGCAGCGAGAGCTTCTTCCGCCTCAAGAGCGTGGCCGATGAGCTCACCGGCTTCCGCCACATGGTCCCCACGCATCAAGGGCGCGCGGCTGAACGCATCCTGTTCACCGTGATGTGCAAGCCCGGCCACGTCGTGCCGAACAACACGCACTTCGACACCACGCGCGCAAATGTCGAGTTCACGGGAGCGCGCGCCGTCGATCTGCCCCTGCCCGAAGCAGCCGACACTCAGGCACGCCTCGATTTCAAAGGCAATATGGATACGGCCGCCCTGGAGGCATTGATCGCTTCCGAAGGCGCCGCGCGAATTCCGCTCGTCATGTTGACTGTCACCAACAACTCGGGCGGAGGCCAGCCCGTCTCGATGGCCAATATCGAAGAGGTGAAGCGCATCTGCTCACGCCGCGGAATTCCGCTTTATCTGGATGCCTGCCGTTTCGCCGAAAATGCCTGGTTCATCCGCGAGCGCGAGCCCGGATACGCCGATTGGACGCCGAAGCGCATCGCACAGAAGATGTTTTCGCTGGCCGATGGCTGCACCTTTTCCGCTAAGAAAGACGCCTTCGCCAACATTGGCGGGTTTCTCTGCAGCAATGACGACCGTGTCGCCTGGCAGGAGACCAATCTGCTGATTCTAACTGAGGGCTTCCCCACCTACGGTGGACTCGCCGGCCGCGACCTCGACGCGATCGCCACTGGACTCGAAGAGATCCTCGACCCCGACTATCTTCGCTACCGCATCGTCTCGACGGGGTACCTCGGCCGTCACATCGCCGATCGGGGCGTACCCATCGTCGAACCCCCCGGTGGCCACGCCATTTATATCGATGCCGCGCGCATGCTGCCGCACATTCCACCGCACCAGTTTCCCGGACAGGCGCTCGCCGTCGAACTTTACCGGCATGCCGGCATTCGCTCCGTGGAAATCGGTTCGGTGATGTTCGGGGCCGCCGCCCGCCACGAACTTCTGCGCCTCGCGATCCCGCGCCGAGTGTATACGCAGAGTCACATCGACTACGTGGTGGAGGCGATCCTGGAAGTCAATGCCCGCAAGGAGCAGATTCGCGGCCTGCAGATCGTAGAAGAGCCTCCTTTCCTGCGGCACTTCAGCGCTCGTTTTCGCCCGCTATAATATCAGCGGGTGATAGATCGCCGGTCGAATCGGCAACAATCGAGGGTAACCTCATGGTGTCCTTCACGTGCAACGTTTGCGGCACCTTTAATCAGATCGAAAACTTCGCAACCGAGCCGGCCAGTTGTGTCTGCGGGTCCAATGTCCGCATCCGCGCGAGTATCCATCTGCTCTCCCTGGAACTATTCGGACAGTCCCTGGCGCTCACCGAGTTTCCAGTCCTGAAGTCAATCCGGGCGTTCGGCATGACCGACCATGAGTGCTATGCGACTCTCTTAGCGGAAAAGTTCAGCTACACGAATACCTACTACGATCGCGAGCCGCGCCTGGACATTACGGAGAGCCATCCACATCTGGCCGGCGAGTATGACTTTATCATTTCCGCGGAGGTATTCGAGCACATCGTGCCACCCGTGGAAGCGGCGTTCGCCGAGATCCACCGCCTGCTGAAGCCGCATGGCTTTCTCGTAGCGACCGTGCCCTGCCCGCCCGGAGGCGCGATGCGGGAGCACTTTCCAGAGTTACACCAATACCGCATCGTTCCACTGGGAGATGCCGCCATATTAGTCAATCGCCGCCGCGACGGCAGCCTGGAGATGTATGAGGAGCCGGTCTTTCATGAAGGCCATGGACTCACCCTTGAAATGCGGCACTTTGATACGTGCGAACTGATCCGGCGGCTGAAGTCATCCGGTTTTAACGACGTCCATTTGTTACCCCAGGATGACGTTCCCGATCTGGGGATTCTTTTCGATTACGATGTTTCCCAACCGTTGATCGCGCGCAAACAGGAGTTCGTCCTGGACCGGGTCGCGCGCAACGAAATGATGGGACTGTGGCGCAGCGCCAGAGCACAGTTGGGTCACGAACGCCGGCGTGTAGAACAGTTGGAGCGCCAACTCCGTTCCGCCGCGGGCTCCCGTTGGATCCAGCTTGGAAATCGTTTCGGACTGGGCCCCCGGTTTTCTCACGGTACGCAAATCAGCTCCGATCTTCCTCTGAAGTTCGACGCTGCGGGTCCTCTCGCCTCGTCGTGCCTCGGCCCCGAGTGGTACCCGCCCGAAGGAGATCACCGCTGGATGCCGCCCTGCGCCACTCTGCGCTTGCGAGGGCCGGCTAATCGGACGCAGCAACTGTACCTACAAGGGTATTATCCGAGCGATCGCTTATCCGATGGTCCTGTCATGGTGAGGTTAGCTGTCAATGACCGTGCCCTCGCACCCGTGCCGATTGTACCGGACCCGAAGGGCAGCAACGCATTTGAATTGATCGTCCGGCCGCCGGTGGAAGCGGTGGGCCTGCCCGAACTACAACTCGCCATCCAGGTCAATCGGACTCTATCCCTGCCCTCCGACCCACGCCCGCTCGGCCTGGCCTTCGGTGTGTTCGAACTGCGTTGACTCCTATCCCGCTATAATTGTGTCTGTAGACGCGAGACCCATCGCGTCTCCTCCATGCCCCTCCGATCCCTTCCCGAATACGAAGCCCTCGCCGCAGAAACCCACGGCCACCTGTGCGCCGGCCAGATTCTCGGCCTGCGCATGGCAATCTACGGCGTCAATCTTCTCGGACTCGAAGATCCCACTGGCGGCGATCGCAAACGCCTGGTCACTTACGTCGAGATCGATCGTTGCGCTACCGATGCCATTCCCATCGTCACCGGCTGCCGTCTGGGCAAGCGCGCCCTGAAGTTCCGTGACTTCGGCAAGGTCGCTGCGACGTTCTGCGACCTGCGCGGCGAACGGGCCGTCCGCGTGGTCGCGCTCGAAAGCGCCAAACAGCGGGCGCAGGAACTGTATCCCGAGATCGTCAATCGCAATCAGCAGCAAATGCGTGCATACCGTGAAATGCCCGACGCCGAACTCTTCGACCATCGTTGGGTGCGGGTCTCCATCGGGCCCGAAGATCTGCCCGGGTATAAGGCCGCGCGCGTCGTCTGCGCCGAGTGCGGGGAGGGCATCAACTTCAAGCGCGAGATCCTACAGAATGGCCGCACCTTGTGCCGATCGTGCGCCGGCGAGCGCTACTACACGCCTCTCTGATGCTGCGCTACTACATCACAGACCGGCACGCCGCCGGTGGTATCGCGCCGCTCCTGGCCTGCGTCACGCGCGCTCTTCAGGAGGGCGTGGATCTGATCCAACTCCGCGAGAAAGATCTTCCCGCGCGCGATCTTTGCGGCCTCGCACGACAGATACTGGGGTTGCCCAACATGCATGGCACGCGCATTCTGATCAACTCGCGGGTGGACGTCGCTCTGGCCGCCGGCGCCCACGGCGTCCATCTTCCCTCTCACTCCATCTCGCCTGGCATCTTGCGCCAGATCGTGCCGCCTGGTTTTCAGATCGGCGTGTCGACCCATTCCATCGCCGAGCTCACACGTGCCGAGAAGGAAGGAGCAGATTTCGCGGTCTACGGGCCGGTTTTTTACACCGCTTCCAAGTCCGCTTTCGGTGCTCCACAAGGCCTCGACCGGCTGCGGGAAGCAACCACTCAAGTTAGAATTCCAGTTATTGCCTTAGGTGGTATTACCAGAAAGAACATTGCGGATTGTTTAACTTGCGGAGCCGCGGGAATCGCTGGAATTTCCCTATTTCAATCCGTCAAATAGGAATAGAGAACGCCTGGGCATGTTGTAGAATGTGAGCGGAGGCAGGCCCAAGTCAGTCACTGCAGGGTTGCAGGACAAAGAGTCGGCCTGGCGCTTACAGCGAAAATGGACGTCCTGTGGCTGACGGCCGGGCTGGGTTGTGATGGCGAAACTATCTCCATTACAGCTGCCATGCAGCCGAGTTTGGACGAACTTCGATTCGGCGCTCTCCCCTCGGCGCCCGCCATCCGTTTTCACAACCAGGTGCTGGACTACAACAACGGCGACGACTTTCTGGTTCCCTTCCACGATGCCGCCGAAGGCAAATTAAATCCCTTTATCCTCGTAGTCGAAGGATCGATCCCCAACGAGACCAACAAACGGGAAGGGTATTGGGCAACCTTCGGCACCGATCGTGAGACCGGGCAACCCATTCTGACTTGCGACTGGATCGACCGTCTCGCGCCCAACGCCTGGGCAGTGGTCGCGGCCGGGACTTGCGCCACTTACGGCGGTATTCACGCCATGGAAGGCAATCCCACGGGAGCCATGGGGCTTCCCGACTATCTCGGGTGGAAATGGAAGTCGAGCGCCGGAATTCCGATTGTGTGCATCCCCGGCTGTCCCACCCAGCCGGATAACATGACGGAGACCCTGCTGTATCTCTTGCATCATTGGGCGGGACGTGCTCCCATGATCCCGCTGGATGACGCGCTCCGTCCCACCTGGCTCTTTGGCGAAACGGTTCACGAAGGCTGCGACCGCGGCGGTTATTACGAGCAGGCCGAATTCGCCGAGCAGTATGGCTCGCGCCAGTGCATCGTCAAACTCGGGTGCTGGGGTCCGGTGGTGCAATGCAATGTGGGCAAGCGCGGCTGGATGAACGGCATCGGCGGATGCCCCAACGTGGGTGGGATCTGCATCGGCTGCACGATGCCGGGCTTTCCCGACAAGTTCATGCCGTTCATGAACCAGCCTCCCGGTTCGCTCCTTTCGTCGAACGCGGTCTCCACTTACGGCCGCGCCATCCACGCTCTGCGGCGCTTCACCCAGGCATCTCTGAATAAGGAGCCTTCCTGGCGCCATCGGTAATCATGCGCGAAGAATCGCCACACTCGGTTTTGGAGGGCCTGGACCTCCCGCAGGCGGAGAAGGCTCTGCTCGATCTGGCCGAGGTCTTCCTCAATACCTCGGGCGAAGTCAACGAAAACGCGAGCGATGGCGACGATAGCCCCAACATCGAGACCCAGTACCGGACGCTGGTCGAACAGATCCCGGCTGTGGTTTTCATGGTGTATCTCGATCGCGGCGCGGGGGAAGCGTACATCAG
Source organism: Bryobacteraceae bacterium (assembly GCA_035295745.1). Classification (GTDB taxonomy): domain Bacteria; phylum Acidobacteriota; class Terriglobia; order Bryobacterales; family Bryobacteraceae; genus JAIQFL01. Next base: position 6,392 of record DATGIL010000035.1, read on the forward strand.
CCCCCACATCGAGTCGACGCTCGGATTCTCACGCGAGGAGTGGTTGGAAGATCCGGTTCGCTGGTACGAACGGATTCATCCTGACGATAAATCGCGCTGGAGTTCGGAAGCGGCCGAGATGTTTCTCTCCGGCGGCGCCTTGCACTCGGTCTATCGCGTGCTCGCGCGCGATGGCCACGTCGTCTCCTTTCATTGCGACGCCCGCATGGTCCGGCGCAAGGACGGCCGGCCCTGGTTCATTCATGGGGTCGCTTTCGATATCACCGATCTCAAACGCGCGGAAGCCGCTCTGCAAGAGGAGCGCAATTTCGCCTCCGCCGTACTCGATACCGTCGGCGCGTTGGTGCTGGTCGTCAATCCGCGCGGCAAGATCGTCCGCTTCAATCACGCCTGTGAACGCTCCACCGGCTATGCGTCGAGTGAGGCGATCGGAAAGCAACTCTGGGACCTGCTGGTTGTCCCGGAGGAGATCTCGCGTATCCGCGAGACATTCGAACAATTGCGCTCGGGCCTGGCGTCGGGCACCTTCGAAAGCACCTGGACCGCACGGAACGGAACCACTCGCGAGATCTCCTGGTCGAGCACCACGTTGACGGGCGAGCGCGGGGCTCTGGAGTATCTGATCCTGACTGGGATCGACGTCACCGAAACCAACCGGATGGAGCGTAGGGTCCTGGAGATCAGCGGCCGCGAACAGAAGCGCATCGGCCGCGATCTGCACGACGGGTTGGGGCAGCACCTGACCGGCGTCGCCTTCATGAGCAAAGTGCTCCAGCAGAAACTGCTGGAAAAGGACCTGCCAGAAGCGCAAGACGCTGCCAAGATCCTGCTGCTCGTCAACGAGGCGATCAACAAAACACGTGAGCTCTCGCGGGGCCTGTTGCCCGTGCTGTCGGACGCGCGCGGGCTGATGTCGGCGCTGGGACGGATGGCGATGGAAGTGGAAGATGTTTTCCAGGTTTCCTGCGCGGTCGAGTACGACGCGCCAGTTCTGGCGCGCGATGTGGAGTTCGCCACGCACCTGTATCACATCGCGCAGGAGGCGGTGAACAATGCGTTGCGTCACGGGCGTCCGCGGCATATTGCGATCCGTTTAGGCGGCGGCGAACGTTCTTATCTCTGCGTGGAAGACGACGGCGTGGGGTTTCGTGAATCGTGGCCACCCGCGCCACGCGCTCAGGGCATGGGCCTGCTGATCATGGGATATCGCGCCAAGATGATCGGCGCTGCACTGGAAGTCCGACCCAAATTAAGCGGAGGGACTTCGGTTTGTTGTACGTTTCCCTCGGGAAACCTGGAACTCGAGGAGGGTTTATGACACCGCAGAACCGTGGTTCACAGGTTGTCAAAAAGGCAACCATCCTTCTGGTAGACGATCACCCCATTGTCCGCCAAGGCCTGACCCAGTTGATCAATCAGGAACCCGACCTGTTGATTTGCGGGCACGCCCAGGACGGCAATGAGGCCCTCAATGCGATCGCGGCACTTAAACCGGACATTGTCATTCTGGACATCTCGTTGAATGGCCCCGACGGCCTCGCGGTGCTCAAGGAGATCCGGCTCATCGATGCCGCTCTGCCCGTGCTGGTGCTTTCGATGCACGACGAGTCGATCTATGCGGAGCGTGCTCTGCGCGCCGGAGCCAACGGCTACATCATGAAGCAGGAGGCCACAGAACGCGTGTTGGAAGCGATCCGGCGGATCCGCGGTGGCGAAGTGTACGTAAGCGATCGAATCTCGAGGCATTTGCTGCGGCAGATCGTCAGCGGGCCGCCGCAGAAGTCGCCGATCGAGGCCCTCACAGACCGTGAACTGGCGGTGTTTCGCCTGATCGGCAAAGGCCACGGCACGCGTGAGATTGCAGACGATCTGCACATCAGCGTGAAAACCGTGGAGACGTACCAGGCGCACATCAAAGAGAAATTGTCGCTCCGCAATGCGCGGGAACTGGTGCAGCACGCCTTTCAATGGGTCACACGCGAAGATGCCCCCTAGACTGCCGCGATGAACATGACCGCCAGGGAGATAATCGGTCCGCCCGACCTCCCCGGCTCTGCCGGGAGCGAGCCGGCGCCAGCAAGCGAGCATCTTCCGTCGAGGACCTAGTGGTTTCCTCACACTTCATCCATCGGGGCTTCCCCGATGGGCGAAATAGAAGTTCTCCTGCGCACCGAAGCGATGGCTACCCCGATTGAGCCCCACCACTCCTGCCTCTATACTCAAGCAGTTTGCACTTGAACATGGGATGCGGGACCGCGTTGCCCGCTTCGGGTTTGTAAGTTTCCGATCATTCTCTGCACTTGATTCGTGATTAGGAGGAGATACCATGGCGGACAACGTTCCGTACGGCAGGTCCACGCAAAGACCGTCGCCGGTTCGTGATGTGCACATTCTCTGGATGACGGCAGGTCTCGGCTGCGACGGCGACTCCGTTTCCATCACTGCGGCAACCCAACCCAGCATCGAAGATGTTCTGCTCGATGCGATTCCAGGACTTCCCAAAGTACACCTCTACAACCCCGTTTTGGCGTATGAGTGCGGCGGAGATTTTCTACAGCACTGGTATGACGCCGAGAAGGGCAAGCTCGACCCGTTTGTCTTGGTGGTGGAAGGCTCCATCCCCAACGAACGAATCAAATCGCAAGGCTACTGGGCAGCTCTGGGCACCGACCCCAAGACCGGGCAGCCGATCACCACGAACGAATGGATCGACCGTCTGGCGCCCAAGGCGATTGCCGTGATCGGCGCGGGCACTTGCGCCACTTACGGCGGAATTCACGCCATGCAAGGCAATCCGACCGGATGCATGGGGCTCAACGACTATCTCGGATGGGACTGGCGATCGAAAGCGGGCATTCCTATTGTGAATGTGCCGGGTTGTCCCGTGCAGCCAGACAACTTCATGGAGACGGTCCTGTATCTTCTCTATCAGGTGGCCGGACTCGCTCCCATGATCCCGCTCGACGACAATGGCCGCCCCGAGTGGCTGTTCGGCCGAACCGTCCACGACGGTTGTGATCGCGCGGGCTACTACGAACAGGGCAACTTCGCCACCGAATACGGCACTCCGGAATGCATCGTGAAACTCGGCTGCTGGGGACCGGTGGTGAACTGCAATGTTCCCAAGCGCGGCTGGATGGCGGGGATCGGCGGATGTCCCAATGTCGGCGGCATCTGTATCGGCTGCACCATGCCGGGCTTTCCCGACAAATTCATGCCCTTCATGGACGAGCCGCCCGGTGGCAAGGTCTCCACGGGCGCGGTTGGAATCTACGGACGCGCGGTAGCCGCACTGCGTTCCTTTACGCAGAGCACGCTGAACAAGGAGCCGAGGTGGCGTCACCCGGGTTCCGAGCTCACAACCGGCTATAGCTCGAGAAATTATTAAGGACAGGTGGAAAGGAGCGACGAATCATGAGCACAATTACCGCGCCCACTACCGAAGTTCCCAAGGAGTCCCGCAAGCTCGTCGAAATGAACTGGGACCCGATTACCCGCATTGTGGGCAGTCTCGGAATCTTCACGAAAATCGACTTTGAAAACCGGCAAGTAGCCGAATGTCACAGCACGTCGTCAATCTTTCGCGGCTACAGCATCTTCATGAAGGGTAAAGACCCTCGCGACGCGCACTTCATCACCAGCCGCATTTGCGGGATCTGCGGCGACAATCACGCCACTTGCGCCACCTATGCGCAGAACATGGCGTTCGAAGTGCAACCCCCGCCCATGGCCGAGTGGATCGTTAACCTCGGCGAAGCCGCCGAGTACATGTTCGACCACAACATCTTCCAGGACAACCTGGTCGGCGTGGACTTCTGCGAGCAGATGGTCAAAGAGACCAACCCTGGCGTGTATTCCAAGGCGGAAAAGACCGCGGCGCCGCACTCCAACCTGCATGGCTTCCGAACCATCGCGGACATCATGAAGGCGCTCAACCCCTTCACCGGGTCGTTCTATCGCGAAGCCCTGCAGATGAGCCGCATGACCCGCGAGATGTTCTGCCTGATGGAAGGCCGCCACGTTCATCCGTCCACTCTGTATCCCGGCGGCGTGGGAACCGTCCCCACGGTACAGCTCTTCACCGACTACCTGGTCCGCTTGATGAAGTACGTCGAGTTCATGAAGAAGGTAGTGCCGCTGCATGACGATCTGTTCGACTTCTTCTACGACGCGCTGCCCGGCTATGAAAAGGTGGGACAGCGCCGCGTTCTGCTGGGCTGTTGGGGCTCGTTCAACGACCCGGACCATTGCGATTACACCTACAAGAACATGACCGATTGGGGACGGAAGATGTTCGTCACACCCGGTGTCGTGGTAGACGGAAAGCTCGTCACCACCGACCTGGTCGACATCAATCTGAACATCCGCATTCTCCTCGGCAGCTCGTATTACGACGGCTGGGAGAACGCCGAGACCTTCGTTAAGAACGACCCGCTGGGGAATCCGGTGGACAAGAATCACCCGTGGAACCAGACTACAATTCCGCGTCCGCAAAAGCGCGACTTCGGCAACAAATACACCTGGGTTATGTCGCCACGCTGGTATGACAAGCGCACCGGCGATCATCTGGCGCTCGATACTGGCGGCGGTCCGATTGCCCGTCTCTGGGCGACGGCGCTGGCAGGTCTGGTCGATATCGGGTACATCAAGTCGACCGGTCACAGCGTGAAGATGTACCTGCCAAAGACAATGTCGCTGCCTGAAGTGGAATTCGAATGGAAGATTCCCAAGTGGAGCAATGCGATTGAACGCGATCGGGCCCGCACCTATTTCCAGGTGTATGCCGCAGCGGCGGCCCTGCACTTCGCGGAGAAGGCGATGCAGGAACTGCACGCCGGCCGCACCAAGACCTGGACCGATTTCAAGGTGCCGGATGAGGCGATCGGCTGCGGCTTCCACGAAGCCGTACGCGGCGTCTTGTCGCACCACGTGGTGATTCGCGGCGGGAAGATCGCGAACTACCATCCGTACCCGCCCACTCCCTGGAACGCGAATCCGCGCGACATCTACGGGACTCCCGGACCCTACGAGGACGCAGTGCAGAACACACCGATCTTCGAGGAGAACGGACCGGACAAGTTCAAGGGCATCGACATCATGCGCGCGGTCCGCAGCTTCGACCCCTGCCTGCCATGCGGCGTTCACATGTACTTAGGCGATGGCAAGCTGCTGGAGACGCACCACTCGCCCATGTTCGGACACACAGAATGAGCAATCGGCCGGAATACTTCGCGGGCAGACGTGGCGCAAACACTCCTGTTTGCCGCGTCGAGACTCTTCTCGACGCTTTTCGGGCGTGTGCCAAGTCTGCCCCGCGAAGATTTTCGACACGCGAAGAGTCTTTGCGCCACATCACCAGTACAGTGCGAGAGCGACGCATCCTATGATTGACGAAGACCAATTGCGGCATCGCATGCAGCGGATCGCCGAACTCGTGCAGCGGCTCGAATCTGCCGCTGACGCGAATCTCCGTGCCCAGTCCAAGGAATTGATGGAGTCCGTGATGGACCTCCATGGCGAGGCGTTCGAACGCGTATTCACGGCGCTCCGCGCTTCCGGAGACGCCGGACAGAAGATTCTGGACGGCGTTGCCGCAGACCCCGTCGTCAGCAGCGTTCTTTTGTTGTACGGCCTGCATCCGCTCGATTTCGAAACTCGGGTCCGAAACGCGGCCGCCAGGCTGCGCGGCGTGGAAGTGGTCTCCATCACGGGAGGCGCCATCCGCCTGCGCGTTCGCGGCGTGGACCACGCGTTGACGGCGCGGTCGCTCAAATCGGAGATCGAAGAAGCACTCTACGCGGCAGCTCCCGACTCCACTTCGCTCGTGATCGAGGGGCTGGAAAAGTTCGCGCCAGCTAACTTCGTACCGCTCGAGAAGGTGGGGCATGCCGGCTGAGCCGAGCTCTCCCAATTCCAGCGGTCTCGGAGCGCTGCAGCGCTTCGTGCGTCGCAATGCCAAGGAGGAACGTTGCGATTTGTGTGGAACAGGCCTGCCCGGCGATCACGAACATCTCATCGAGCCAGCCACCAGGAAACTGGTTTGCGCCTGCCAGGCCTGTGCCATCCTCTTCAGTGAGCAGGCCGGCCAACGCTACAAACGGGTGCCGCGCCGTATCCGCTTTCTGCCCGATTTCCGCATCACCGATGGCCAGTGGGACTCGCTCATGGTCCCCATCAACATGGCCTTCTTCTACGAGAGCAGCAAGGCGGGCCGCGTAATTGCCGTCTATCCCAGCCCGGCGGGCGCAACCGAATCGCTGCTGCCTCTCGAGACCTGGGACCAGATTGTCACCGAGAACCTGGAGCTTCTCTCGCTGCAGGCGGATGTCGAAGGCTTGTTGGTGAATCGCCTGGGACCTCAACATGGATTCCCGGTGCACCAATATTATCTGCTGCCAATAGATGAGTGCTTCAAACTCGTGGGTCTGGTACGCACCAACTGGCACGGTCTTTCGGGTGGCGATGAAATGTGGCGCGCCATGGAGCAATTCTTCGCCTCGCTCACGGCGCGCGCCGGTCTGGGAACGGAGCGCCGCTATGCCTGATTTGGATTTTCGCGTGGAAAGCGTGGCGCCCATCGCCTACGCGGCAGTGCCGCTGCTAGGCTTCCGAATCGCGATCGCTAACGCCAATGCGGAAGAGCCGATTTTCAGCGTGTCACTGCGTTGCCAGATTCAGATCGAAGTCACGCGCCGCCGCTACACGCCTCAGGATCAGGAGCATCTGCTCGACTTGTTCGGCCAACCCGAGCGATGGAGCCAGACGCTCCGCAACATGCTGTGGACCAACGTCACCGCCACCGCGGCGCCCTTCATCGGCAAGACTACCGTGGAGGCGCAGGTGCCCTGTACCTTCGACTTCGATGTGGCTTCCACCAAGTACTTCTACGGGCTGGAAGGCGGTGAGATTCCACTGTGCTTCCTCTTCAGCGGCACGATCTTTTACGATGCGGGCACGGGCGCGCCGCAAGTCGCGCCCATCCCATGGAGTAAAGAGTCGCGATTCCGGATGCCAGTGGAGACATGGCGGAGCCTGATCGACACCTATTACCCCAACCATGCGTGGCTGCGGCTGCGCCGCGATGTCTTCGACCGCCTGTCCCAATACAAGATGCGGCACGGGCTGCCTTCATGGGAAGCGGCACTCGAGCGAATCCTCGAAGAGCACGAGGAGATCGCCCGGGCGTGATGGCTTCACTGGTCGAGAAAATCGCGGATGCGGTGCTCTACGAGGGCTACCTGTTGTATCCCTACCGCTCGTCGGCGGTGAAGAACCGGCAGCGCTTCAACTTCGGCATCGTCTATCCCGAAACTTACAGCGCAGCGGGCGGCGGAATTGAACCTTGCGAGATGCAGACGCAGTGCCTGGCCGCCGGCAGCCAGGAGATGTCGCTCTCTGTGCAGGTGCGCTGTCTGCGGCTGGTGGAGCGCACAGTCGGACCGCTGTGCGCAGGGGAGTTCGTTTCGTCACCCGTGATGGAAGTGGAGGGGCGTACCTACGAGTCGTGGCAGGAAGCCGCGGAATGCGAGCTGCCCCTCCCTGATCTTCATCTGGGCGAACTGGTGTCCGCTCCGGTCTTCCGCCGGTTCGCACTTCCCGCCACCCGAAGCGAAGAGCCAGTGCGCAGCTCCCAGGGAACGGTTGCCGGACTGATCGTGAGGACCCAGCAGCCGCTCGAGTGCGAGATCGGCGCCGAAGCCGAGCCGCTGCGCAAAGGGCTGTTCCGCGTCAGCGTGCGCATCCGCAATGTGACGCATGGCGACGCGTCGTCTGCCGGACGGGACGCCGTGCTGGCGCGGTCGCTGCTCTCCGCGCACACCATTCTCCACCTGGCATCCGGGGAGTTCGTTTCGTCACTGGACCCTCCGTCCGAGTTCCAGGCCGATGTCGCCGCTTGCCAGAACGTGGGTACGTGGCCGGTATTGGCGGGCGAGCCGGGACAGCGCGACACCATGCTCTCGTCGCCTATCATTCTCTACGACTATCCGGCTATCGCGCCGGAGAGTCCGGGGGACCTGTTCGATGGCGCCGAGATCGACGAAATCCTCTCCCTGCGCATTCTGACGCTCACCGATGAGGAGAAGCGCGCCATGTGCCAAAGCGATGAGCGCGCCCGCCGCATCCTGGAGCGTACGGAATCGCTGCCGCCCGAACACTTCATGAAGCTTCACGGAGTGCTGCGCGGCATGGACACCGGCAAGGAGGCGTCGTGAACGAGTGGGAATGGCATGCTCTCGAGGACAAGGCCCCAATCGAGAGCGTCACAGTCGGAGGAGCGGAGTTGCGGCCCGGCGATTCGGTCCGCCTTCGCCCGCGCGCCGGCGGCGATGTGATGGACCTGGCCCTGGCCGGCATGATCGCCACCATCGAGAGCATCGAGCAGGATTACGAAGGGAAGGCGCATTTGGCGGTGGTGGTAGATGACGATCCCGGCCGCGATCTGGGACTCCGGCGGCAGCCTGGTCATCTGTTCTTTTTCAGCCCCGAAGAAGTGGAACCGCTCCAGTGCGCCGGAGGTGAAGGTTGAATATTTTGATCGCCGGCATCGGAAACATCTTTCACGGCGACGATGCGTTCGGAGTGGAGGTGGCAAATCGGCTCCTGGGTCGCAGTTTGCCGGAAGGAGTCCGGGTGGTGGACTTTGGGATCCGGGGCTTCGACCTCGCCTATGCGCTGCTCGATGACCAGGAGGTGACGATTCTGGTGGACGCGACCGCGCGCGGCGGCGCACCGGGAACGCTTTACACCATCGAGATCGATCCGGAGTCGAAAGTCGGTCTCGACCGGCCGTCGGTCAACGTCGCGACGCACGGCATGGATCCTCTGCGGGTGCTGCAACTCGCGCAATCGATGGGCGGATGCCGGGGCCGGCTTCTGCTGGTGGGTTGCGAGCCAGAAACGCTCGGCACCCCGGAAGAAGGCCAGATGGGATTGAGTGAAACGGTGGAGGCAGCGGTGGGCGGCGCCGCTGACCTGGTAGAGAATCTGGTGTGGAAACTGATTCGAGCGGCCAGCCGGGCGTCGAGCGCCGGCGCCGGAATGCAACCAAACTAAAAGGAGACGACTATGGCGGCTGCGGCTGCAATGTACCGTTCGCGGGAACGCGAACCAGAGACCAATTCCAACGAAACCCGGGACACCCTGTTTCTTCTGGGAGGACTGTCCCTCATCCTCTTCGGCGCGGGGTTGGTGCTGACCAATCCGTCTGTGCGCAAGCTCCTGGGTGGATTGAATGTCGGCAACCTGACCGAGGCGGCACTGCCCGATATCGAACGTTACTTGAAGCTTCGATCGATGTAGAAAACCGAACCCATGGCTTCCCTAATGAACGCTGCAGACGCCCTCGCGGCATCCTACACTCTGGACGCCGCGAGAAGCCGGTTCCTTGTGCGCGCCTATGCTACCGGTCTGCTTTCTTCTTTTGGCCATAATCCTGTCATCGCCATCCAGTCTTTCACAGGCGAGGTGAGTTTCCGTCCGGATGCTCCGGATCAGTCGTCCCTTCGGATCAAAATCGACGCCTCGTCGCTTGCGGTCACCGGATCCGTGAATGAGAAGGATCGGCGCGAGATCGAGCAATCCATGCGGCAGGACGTGCTGGAGACCGCGAGCTATCCGGAGATCACCTTCGAAAGTGCGAGCGCACAATCCACGCGAATCGCTGACGGCATGTACCGCGTCAAAATCGCCGGGAAGCTGATGCTCCACGGCATCACGCGCGATCTGGAGATCACGTGCAATTTCACGGTGGACGAGGAGACCTTGCGCGCCAACGGCGAATTCTCGATCCGTCAGACCGAGTTCGCGATTCGACCGGTCTCCGCCGCTGGAGGCACCATCAAGCTCAAGGACGAGCTGAAGTTCAACTTCGACATCGTAGGCCGTCGCCGCCGGTGACGGCCGGTCGTGTGGTGACTGGCCCTATCCGGTTCGCCGGCGGTTCCATCGGCGAACTGGCCGTCTATGGGACCGCGAATCGTTTAGCGGTATTGGGTGCGCGTGCCGAATCGGTAGCAGTGACTTTTCTTTTGGAAGAGGGCCTCGCTGCCGATGTCCTGGACACGGAAGTGCGGGCGATGGGCCGCGCCGCGTACACCGCCGGTATCGCCATCACGGGTAGCGAGACCAAGGTCGTGGCGTCGGGCAAGGTGGACGCGATGTGCATCGTGACCTCAGGCATAGGGCGCGCGATTCCCGAGGTGCAGTGCTCCGGATCCGCTGTGAAAGCTGGTGACCAGATCCTGGTTTCGGGTCCGGTCGGCCATCATGGGACGGCCATCCTGATGGCTCGCAGCGAGTTGAGCTCTCAGTTCGGGTTGCGTTCGGACATGCGGCCTGTGATCCGCATGGTGGAATTGCTTGCCGAGACGGTGTCGCCGGGCCTTCGCTGGATGGCGGATCTGGCTGGCGGCGGCTTGCGGATGGCCCTGAACGACCTTGGGAAGGATTCGGGGTTAGGCGTTTACGTGTTCCGGGACCGCATACCGGTTCGCGAAGTAGTGCGCCGCGCGTGCGAACGTTTGCAGGTGGACCCTTTTACGATGGCGAGTGAAGGACAGTTCCTCGCAGTGGTGGCGCCGGAGTACGCGGAACTGGCGTTGGCTGCGATTCAGGGGGCGCCCGGAGGCGAGGAAGCGCGCGTAATTGGAGAGTTACGGTAGTAATCGAATCGGGTTACCCTGGAATCAATCATCATGCCGGTGATCGAGCTTTTCGGAACCGCCAGTTGCCCGCACACCCAGGAGATGCGCGAGTGGCTGGAATTTCGCGGGCGCGAATTCGTGGAGTACGACGTAGAGGAGGATCGCGCCGCCTTGGCCCGCATGCGCGTGCTCACCGGTGGCCAGCGCACCGTTCCCGTGCTGGTAGAAGACGGTAAGGTGATTCAGACCGGCTGGCAGGGCAGGGGCTGCGTGGTGAGCGAGAAATAGCGGCCATGACCCGCGCAAGGTCCATACTCGTGCGCGGCGTGGTGCAGGGAGTCGGCTTCCGTCCATTTGTCTATCGCCTGGCGCATTCCAATGCCCTCGCGGGCTGGGTGCTGAACGGCGAAAACGGCGTGGAAATTCACCTGGAAGGCCCCGAGACCGCCATGGAGGCGTTTCTCTATGAACTCCAGGCAGATCCTCCTCCCGCGGCTCGAATCGCGGCGCTCGATGTGCATGACGCTGAGGCAGCCGGCTTCACGGAGTTTTTGATTCGCGAGAGTCGCGGCGCCACGCAGCCTTCGACACGCATCTCTCCCGATCTGCCCGTCTGCGACGAGTGTCTCCGCGAGTTGTTCGACCCGAGCGACCGGCGGTATGAGTATCCCTACATCAACTGCACCAACTGCGGTCCGCGCTACACCATCACCCGAGCGCTGCCTTATGACCGGCACAACACCACCATGAGCGAATGGGCGCTCGACGAGGCCTGCGCGCGCCAATATCGAGATCCAGCGGACCGCAGGTTTCACGCGCAGCCGGTTTGTTGTCCCGCGTGCGGGCCAAAGTATTATTTGGAGGGCGGGGACACCGACGCAGCGGCACAGCTTCGCGACGGGAAGATTCTGGCGATCAAAGGACTGGGCGGATATCATCTGGTCTGCGATGCGCGCAATCTGAAATCTGTGTCGGCGCTGCGCGAAAGGAAATTCCGCAAGGAGAAGGCCTTCGCGGTGATGGCCAGGGATCTGGAGACGGCTCGTGGACTGGTTCAGCTGTCGCCGCAGGCGGAGGAATTGCTGACTTCCGTTGCGCGGCCCATCGTGTTGTCACCGGCGCGTGTCGATTTGCCCGGCGTTGCGCCCGACAACGACGAGTTGGGCGTGATGCTGCCCTATACGCCGCTGCATTACCTGCTGTTCGCTGCGGGCGCTCCGGATGTGCTGGTGATGACCAGCGCGAATCGTTCTTCGGAACCGATTGCCTACGCTGACGAGGATGCGCGAGAGCGGCTGAGTGGCATCGCAGACGCATTTCTCATCGGCGAGCGCCCGATTGCTCGCCGCGTTGACGATTCGGTAGCCCGTGCGGGAGCGTTCGGCCCCGTAATTTTACGCCGCTCCCGTGGATACGCGCCCGGCGCGGTCGCGAAACTGCCGGTTACGCGCCCCGTCCTGGCGGTGGGAGCGGACCTGAAGAATACCATCACGCTGGTGGTGGACGGGCAGGCCTTCGTCAGCCAGCACATCGGCGATCTGGACCATTACCAGGCGTTCGCCGCGTTTCAAGAGACCATCCGCGACCTGCTGGCGATGTACCAGGTGACTGCGGACGATCTGCTGGTGGTGCACGATGCGCATCCGCAGTACGTCTCCACGGTACACGCGCTGGAGATTGGCGCCGGCGCACGAAGTGCCGTCCAGCACCATCGCGCCCACATCGCTTCGGTGTTGGGTGAACGCGAAGCCTGGCGCGAGCCCGTGCTCGCCGCGAGTTTCGACGGCACGGGTTATGGCGATGACGGAGCCATCTGGGGCGGCGAGATTTTTGCAGGCAGCCTGGAGCGCGGCCTCGAGCGGATCGCCCATCTACGTTACGCGGCGCTGGCGGGTGGCGATGCCGCGGCGCAGTACCCCGTACAGGCTGCGGCGGGATTCCTGCTCCAGGTGGATGGACTGCCCGATCTCGATGCGGAGCCGTTCGTTTTCCCCAAGCGCTACCAGGCGGCCCTTCGCATACTGCGCTCCGGCATACGGACATTTCCCACGAGTTCCATGGGCAGGCTTTTCGATACCGCGGCGGCGCTGCTCGGATTCTGCAAGCCAGTCAGCTTCGAAGGGCAGGCGGCAATGTGGCTGGAGCACATCGCGCATTCGGCGGCATCGCGCGATGCGTACCCATTTCCCCTGCATGACGGCGAACTCGACTTCCGTCCGCTGCTGCGCGCGGTTGTGGACGATCGCCTGCGTGAGCGCGACGTGGCCGCGATCGCGCGCGCGTTTCAGTTGGGCGTTGCAGCCGGACTCTGCTCTGCCCTGGATGCGTTGAGCCGGCAGACCGGGATCCGCACGATCGCGCTTTCGGGTGGCGTGTTTCAGAACGAGATGCTGCTCGCGGACATCCGCTCGATTGCGCCCACGGGGCTGGAGTTCTGGACGAATCATGCGGTTCCACCCAATGACGGAGGCATCAGCCTGGGGCAAGCAGCCATGGCGGCCTGTGCCCAACTGGCGGGAGCGGCGGAGCAGACCTGTGCATGAATTATCGATCGCGATCAGCTTGATTGAAGCCGCGGAAGAAGAGGCCGCAAAGCACGACGCGCCGGCGGTGCGAGCCGTGCATCTGCGCCTCGGCGCGCTCTCGGGCGTGGTAAAAGAGGCGCTGCTCTTCTCCTATGGACTGGCCGCGGAAGGCACGCGTCTGGAAGGCTCGCAACTGGTCATCGAAGATGTGCCGGTCATGGTATTCTGTGCCACGTGCGGGGAGCGCCGGCCGATCCGCTCGATGCAATCGTTCTGTTGCGCGGAGTGCGGCGCGCCTGCGGGCGACGTAGTGCAAGGACGGGAACTGGAAGTCATCGGGTTGGAGATCGACCAATGAACACGGAACCAAGGCTGGTAGAGGTTCGCCGGAACGTCCTCAAGCAGAACGACGTGCTGGCAGCGGAATTGCGCCAGCGGTTCCGGACGGCGGGTGTCTACACCGTGAGCCTGGTCTCGGCTCCGGGGTCGGGCAAGACTGCGTTTCTGGAGAGGACGCTGACGCAGTTCCGCGGCTCGCACCGCGTGGCCGCGCTGGTCGGCGATCTGGCTACCGAAAACGACGCCGCGCGTCTGCGCCGCAGCCAGGTTCCCGTGAAGCAGATCGTGACCGGCACAGTCTGCCATCTGGACGCCGGCATGGTGCGCAGCGCCTTGGACGACTGGGATACCGGTCCGCTCGACTTTCTGTTCATCGAGAATGTAGGGAATCTGGTGTGTCCCTCGTCATACGATCTGGGGGAGCAACTGCGCCTGGTGCTGCTCTCGGTGACCGAAGGAGAAGACAAGCCGCTCAAGTATCCCACTATCTTTAACAGCGCCGACATCGCCGTGATCACCAAGGTGGACCTGGCCGCGGCCGTGGAGTTCGATTGGGACGCCGCTTTGGCGAACATCCACGCCGTCCGCCCCAATATGGAGGTGCTTCGCGTGTCGGCAAAGACAGGAGAAGGCATGGCGCAATGGCAGCAGTTCCTGGAGTCGCGCGCCGCTTCCTCGGTCAAGTGACAGATCGCGAGAGCGAAAGACACCCCCAACGAAGATGGAGCCGCTGGTGTGATCGCGGTAGCGTGGCCGTAAACAGTGTGTTGATCGTTCGCGGGCTGATGACCGGCCGCAGTGTTTACAAAGGTTCACCTCGCGGTATCGCGGCCATCCGAACTGGGCCCCATCGACTGGCGGGTCACGGCGCGAGAGCGCCAGTTAAAAGAGCGTGCACGCCCCTATTTGGCGGCCTCTTTGGGTGCTTCCAGCGCGAACGCCATGATGCTGTCATCAGTCACGGGATTGCCGAAGAAGCCCCCGCCGGTCGACGGCGTGACGACGTATTGTCGGCCGTCCTTCCCCTGATAAGTGATGGGAGTCGCCTCCGCGGCGCCGCCGAGTTTGAACGTCCAAAGCTCCTTGCCGGTGCGGGCATCGAAAGCGCGGAAGCGTCCGTCGTCGGTCGATCCCACGAAGACGAGGCCCCCGGCGGTCGCGATGGTGCCGCCATTGCCGGGGCGTCCGGTCTTCTGTGTATCTGGTGGCAGACTGTCGGTGACGCCCAGCGTGACCCGCCACGCGAACTCACCGGTATTCACGTTCACGGCGGTCAATTGGCCCCAGGGTGGCTGCTGGCAGGGCAGTTGCTGATAGTCGCTGCCCTTCACGCTGAAACGCCCGCCCCCCGGGAACCCTTCGTAGGGACCGTCGGGATCGACGCGATTGCCCTGGCCGGCGCCGAGTGCGCGGCCATCCTTTGCGTCGTGGTCCTTCATGCCGGAGAGCTGGCCCAGTTCATTGGTATTCACGAACAGATAGCCGAGTTGCGGATTGAACGACGTGCCGAACCAGTTGACGCCGCCATGATTACCTGGAAATGCCACGCGCAGGCGGTTGTAGCCGGGTGGCAGAAAAGGTCCGCCCAGTTGCACGCCTTCGATGAGCTTCTTGCAAGCGGCCTCAAGCTCCGGAGTGACGGTAGCAATGTCGGACGCCTTCATCGACATGCGCGCGAGTGGTGGAGGTTTGATCGGGAACGGCTGCGTTTTGGCGGCCTTTTCGAGCGGCACCTCGCTCGCGGGCACGGGACGTTCCTCCACACCGTATATCGGTTTGCCCGTCACCCGATCCAGCAGAAAGACCAGGCCGAGTTTGTCCATCGCGACCACGGCCGGAATCGTCTTTCCGTTTTGCTTCACATCGATGAGCGCGGGAGCGCCGGTCATATCGGCGTCCCAGATGTCATGGTGCACCACCTGGAAATGCCAAAGGTATTTTCCCGTGTTGGCGTCGGCCGCCACCAGGCTGGTGCTGAACAGATTGTCTCCCGCGCGGTCGCCACCATACTGATCCACCGACGGCGCGCCAAAGGGCATGTACACAATGCCGCGCTGCGCGTCGACGGTCAGGAAGCCCCACACATTCACGCCTGAGCGATTCTTCCAACTGTCGCCTGCCCAGGTGTCATTGAACTTCTCGCCCGCGCGCGGGATGGAATGGAAAGTCCAGACGAGTTTCCCCGTGTGCATGTCCCACGCGCGCACGTCGCCTGCAGGTCCCTTGGGCGGATTCTCCTGCGTGGTGCCGCCGGCGATCACCAGGTTCTTGTAGACCACGGGCGGAGAACTGAGCGCGTTGCGGCCGGGAAGGCCCTGCATGATCTCGGGTGTATTCAGGTTGACGATGCCGTTATCGCCGAACGCTTCATTCGGCTTGCCGGTCTTGGCGTCCAGGGAGTACAGCTTGCCGTTGCTTGAACCGAAGACCACCTGTGCGGGCGTCTGCGTGTCGCCGGACCAGTATTCGAGTCCTCGCGTGGATGGATTGCCGGCCGGAAGCTGAAAGGTCCACAGTTCCTTGCCGGTGACGGGGTCGATCGCCGCGACACGCGAATACGGTGTGGTTATGTACATGATTCCGCCGATGACGAGCGGTGTGACTTCGCTGGGGAGGAAGCCCGAGCCGCCGCGACGCCCGCCGCGTCCACCGGGAGGTCCGCCCGCCGCTGGTGGCGGCGCCTCTCCATCGGGGGCGAAGGCGCCGCGCGCGCTGACAGAATCGGTCTCGTGCCGCATGTGGTAAACCCATGCGACTTTGAGTTGGCCCACGTTCTCGGGCGTGAGCTGGGTGAGCGGCGAAAAGCGCATGCCGCCGGAGTCGTGGCCATAGGTCGGCCATTCCTTCGAGAGATCGGGTGACGCGCCGGCGCTCGATTGGGCGAGCACGGCCGCGCCTGCCAGGATCAGAACAGCGCCAGTCGCTGCGAGAACGCCTACGAGTCGATTCCGATTCATGCCTGGGTTCCTCGGGGAAAGCGTTTTACCAGATTTACGGGTCAAGAATATCATAACGATCCGGCATTGGAGGGAGCAGAGGGAAGGTACTTTCAGGCTATACGAGGATCGCCTCATGTGATAGGGTGTACTCGGGCGCCTCGTGAACCTTGGCACTCTTTCACCCGATTCTGCGCTTATAGCAATGGAGTGCCAAATCCGTCGAAAGAGGAAAACTTATGGCGACTACGTCCACCGGTCCAACGATTTCTATCGATGTAACCAAGGATCTCGAGTCTTTCAGCGCGCTGAAGACCATGTTGTCGAGTCAGCAGGGCGCAATCTTTTCAGTGGTAGGCGAGTTGGCAAAGTATGCTGCCCTGCCGATTCAACAGGCGGCAAAGGACAAGGCCAGTGCGAAACTGGCTCTCAGCGGTTCCGCCAGTTGGCAAACCACTAACGGAATCGGTTTTTCTCTCACCCCGCAAGCCAGTTGTTCGATCAGCGTCGATGTCGTCAGCGAGGCCTTTCCGGTCGCGATGAGCATCGAGTCATCGCAAACCACCAACATCCAAGCCGGCCCCACCGCTGGCATTGCGTACGTGAATATCGATCTGGACTTCAGCATCCAGGGGTCGGTCTCGGGAAGCGGCACCTTCAGCGGCCTGGGAGTCGCAGGAAAAGCTTCGGGATCGAAATCCGCGACGCTCACGTTCTGTCAACCTGTAGCCGATACGACGCTGACTTTGGACGCCATACGGACCGCGTTCTCTCAGCTGTTGTTTCCGCTCGACCCCAACTGCACTCAGAACATGCCAACCGGCGCAATCGGTAAAGTCAGTTTCGACGGCGCCATCAATGTGGAACTGGACGTCACGTATGGGCTGGGCGACCACAAGGTCTCCGCGCCGAGCCTGGCCAAGGTTCAGCAGAGTTTGCAGAATGTCGTGCAAATCACACCTCCCTCGCTCGACATCAACGCCGGCGCCAAGGGCTCGGTGACCTACGCCCACACCGACCACTTCGCGCTGATCGTCGATAAGACTACTGCGGGAACGGCCATGCTTTACCTGGTGCGCGCCTCCGAGAACGACTGGGGCGCAAGTGTCGGGATCACAGTCGGGGTCAAATCGACGGCGGCATCGGTGACGATCGATCAAACCGCGCTCCAGACGGTGGTCGGCAATGTGACTGGCAATAACGCACTGGCGGGAGAAGTCGTCAAAGCTGCGTCGCAGCCGTTAAACAATCTGCAGACCAGTTTGAACGGAAAGCTGAATGGCTGGATTTCGGACGTCACGGGCCAATCGGGACTGATGGTCAGCCTCGGCCGCCAACATGGCCATACTGCCCTGTTCAACTTCAGTGTCGATCTGACGTCGCCGGTCCTGGCGACGAAGAGTTGGTCCGCACTGGTCGATGGGAGTGTGAGCGCGGCGCTCGCGCTGAAAGGCTTCACCCTCCAGCCTGGTTCCGGCGTATCGGACAGTCTGAAGCGGTCCTCTACGATTCAATTCCAATTCTTCAACCTGTTCTCGTTCAAACAGAGCAGTGACTACTTTTCCAACGCCTACACCGCTCTGGGAGCTGACGGAACCATTCGCGTGTTCCGAGACGTAGGCCAGGAGCAGCAGGTCGCGACGAAGAAGGCGCTGGCACAATATCGGATTCACTTCGTCGCCGTGGCCACGGAGGATGCCGTGAAGAATGTCTCGAAGGCCGAGGTCGACATGTACATCGAGCTTTCGGAGACAGGCGATTCCAAAAAAGGCGCGACGCTTTCGAATACGGTCGGTTTGATTCCGGCGAATGCAGCGGTTCAGTCGGCGCACTCGGCGATGTCGACCTATGTGACGAGTCAGCCAAAGGGAACGCTGAACCTGATCAACATCGTGAAGGCATCGGGGTATCAGAAACTCTCGTATACTCCCTACAACGGCAAGAAGCCCGCGCCTCTGCCGCACCCGCAAGATCAAAACAATTGGGCGGAGTTCCAGAACGCGACCGAGGTGTTGATGCCCAGCATCGCGTTCGTATCCAAGCTCAGTTTTGACTGGTGGATCACTTTCAATCGGACCTGCATCGATCAGGTCGGTTCCACCATCGTGCCGGACCGCCGGCAAACCGGCAACCCAGCCGCTGTGCCGCCGAGCTTCTTTGTGCCACTGGGCGCACCGGGGCCGCTGGTGAGCTATTTTCTGCTGGCCAGCGCAGGCTTCATGAACCTCTGCGAGGACCTCGGCATCCTGGCTGCCAGCGTCGCGGCGGTCCAGACGGATGACCAGTGGAATGACCTTCTCGCCTTTCTGACCAAGCTGGTCACGGACGACCTTTACATCGATTACGCGATGCCCACGGCCGGCGCCCTGTTGTCGCTCTGTGCGGCAGGAGGCGCCGGAATCACGGCGACGGCGAATGTGGCGCCGGATTCCAGCAGTCTCACGTGCACGTTGACGGTCGCTTGATTCAAACCCCTGCATACCACTGCCCTACGGTCGCAGCTCGTAACGAGCCGCGACCGTAAGGGAGCGTCCACTTGGGTAGCTTACGAGCCGCGACCGTAAGGGAGCGCCACCTGATCCAGACGCGCGTGCGCTTACCTGGCGCTCCGCCTGCCGGTGCCCGCTCTGGCAATGACGTGCAGTTTCTCGCCGACAACCTGGTAACCCAGTACCCTCCAGCCACGTTGCGCCAGTCCGGCGCCAATACCCGGCAAAATTATTCGTCTCCGTTGATCGACTGCCTGCTCGAAATGCGCAGGTAACTGTGGAGCCGACGATGCCGACAGCTTTCTCCCGCACGCTTCGCTCACTCGATGCCGACGGCCCGCGCCGCGTGCTGGCGGGAGTCGCGGCCGCCGGATGTCTCACCCTCGCGTGGGCTCTCTGGTGCGGGCTCGCCCCCATCACGCTTTACGAAGTTTCTTCCACCGCCCGCCTGGAGGTGGACCAAGCCGTTACGCCCATCCAGTCGCCGCTCGCGGGACGTGTGGTTTCCACGCAGTTGGCCATCGGCCGGCAGGTCGCGGCAGGCGACATCCTCTTGGAATTGGATACCGAGGCGGAGCGGCTGGAGATCGCCGAACAGCAAGCTCATCTGGCAGCACTGACTCCGCAACTGCGCGCGCTCCGGGAGCAGATCGCCGCCGAAGAGCAGGCGCGGGAGCAGGAAAAGCTTGCCGGGCGCGCCGCATCGGAACAGGCGCTCTCCAGCGCCCGCGAAGCCGAGGCCCCGGTACGCTTTGCGGAGAACGACGATGAGCGCCTCCGCCAGCTTCGTGCAGAAGGACTCGTACCCGAGCGCGAGTACCAGCGCGCCAAAGCCGAGTTGCAGCGATCCAGGGCCGCCGCCGAGAGCCAACACCTTGCTGTCGGACGGCTCGCAGAGGAGCAACGTACGCGTGAGAGCGATCGCTCTGCGAAACTGACAAGCCTGGCCGCGGACGTGGTCCGGCTCGAGACCCAGATTCCGGCGCTCGAGGCTTCCCTCTCGCGACTGAATTATGAAATCGAACGGCGGCGGGTGCGTGCGCCGGTCTCCGGCCGGCTGGGAGAGGCGGCCGTGCTGCGTCAGGGAGCCGTAGTGCGGGATGGCGAAAGGCTCGGCGCCATCGTGCCGGAAAGCCGCCTCGCCATCGTAGCTCAGTTTCCACCCGAGGCCGCGATGGGCCGGATTCGCGCCGGCCAGTTGGCTCGCCTGCGCCTCGACGGATTTCCCTGGACGCAGTACGGCACCGTGCCGGCCACCGTGACCCGCGTCGCCACGGAAGTGCGCGAAGGCAGCGTGCGCGTCGAGCTGGCAGTGACTCGCACCAGTTCCTCACTGATTCCTTTGCAGCATGGGCTTCCCGGCACGATCGAAATTGAAGTGGAGCGGGTCACGCCCGCGGCCCTGATTCTACGCAATGCAGGACGCATGGTCGCCACTCCGCGTCCCGCATTCGCTGTGACGGCAGGAGCCCAGTAGTGCCTGAACCGCAAGATTCGAAGCGATCACGACATCGCTTGCTCACGCGCGCGGCTTGCGGTCGAGCAACGACGTGCTTACGACCCGAGACCTGTTTGCGACCCGCGGCCTATTCACAACTCGCGACCCGCTTATCCGCGACCTGCTTACGACCCACGATCTCCTTACAATTCGCGACTTGCTTACGACTCACGACCGGTTTACAACCCGCTACCTGGTTGCGACTCGCGACCCGCTTATCCGCGACCTGCTTACGACCCGTAACCTGTTTGCGACCCGCGACCGGCCCACGACCCTCGATCTCCCTACAATCCGCGACCTGCTTACGACCCACGATCTCCCTACAATCCGCGACCTGCTTACGATCCGCGACCTGCTTACGATCCGCGACCCATTCACAACCCGCCACTTGCCTACGAGTCACGACCTGCTTACGAGCCGCGACCGTAAGGGAGTCGCTGCTTAAGCGCGCGAGTCATCACGCGGCAGGAGTGCAGTAGTGGCGCGTTTCCTCGTCCCGGAAGTAGTGCAGACGTCCGCCATGGACTGCGGACCCGCCTCGCTCAAAGCCCTGCTCAATGGATTCGGTGTGTCCGCGAGCTATGGCCGCCTGCGCGAGGCCTGCCAGACCGACGTCGACGGCACTTCCATCGATCGCATCGAAGAAGCCGCCGTCCAGCTGGGGCTCGATGCCGAGCAGGTGATGGTGCCTGTGGACCACGTGCTGCTCACGAGCGCGGCACTCCTGCCCGCGTTGATTGTCGTACGCCTCCCCAATGGCGCCACGCACTTCGTGATCGCCTGGCGCCGTCATGGCCGCTGGTTGCAGTGCATGGACCCTGCCACGGGCCGCCGCTGGACTACCTGCAAACAATTCGCTTCAGAATTGTATCGGCACTCGCAGTCCGTCGCCGCCGCGGGATGGCGCGAATGGGCGGGCTCCGAAAGCTTCTTGTCCTCCCTGCGCGAACGCATGGCTTCCGCGGGAGTCACACTCTCAGCCGCCGTCCGGCTGATCGACGCGGCACTGGCGGATTCGGGCTGGCGCGCGCTCGCTACGCTGGACGCGGCCGTTCGCATGGCACAGGCTCTCCAAAGGACCGGAGCAATCCAACCATCCTCCGTGGACCGGCTTCTGGAGAGCCTTGCCGCCAATGCGCAGATGATCCCCGCGCACTACTGGTCAGTCTCGCAGGATCCAGACGATCCCGAAAACCTGCTCATGCTGGGCGCGGTGCTGGTGCAGGTGCGCGGCAGGCGAGAGACCTCCGCCGATCTCGCGCCGGACTTGAAGGCGGTGCTCGCGGAACCTCCGAGCCGCCCCGGTCGCGATCTTCTGCGGCTGCTCCTTACCGATGGCCTCGCCGCCCCGTTCACTCTGTGCCTTGCGCTGCTCCTCGCCGCTGGAAGCGTGGCCTTCGAGGCCCTGCTGTTTCGCAGCATGCTGGATGCCGGCAGGGAGTTGGTCCTCAACGCGCAGCGCTTTGCCGCGATCGGCGCACTCCTGGCTATCCTCGCTTGTCTGCTGGCTCTCGATACCGGATGGGCGGTCGGGGTCCTGCGAATTGGCCGGCGGCTCGACTGCCGGTTGCGCCTCAGCTTTCTCGAGACCGTAGCGAGGCTGGACGACCGATACTTCCGGAGCCGTTTGGCCTCCGACATGGCGGAACGAAGTCATCACGCGCATCGCCTTCGCCAATTGCCGGAGATGGTGGGCCGTCTCTTGCGCCCGGTCTTCGAGATGCTGTTCACCGTGGCCGGAATCGCCTGGCTCTATCCCGGAAGTGCGCGCTGGGCTCTGCTCACAGCGGCGCTCTCTTTGGCCATTCCGCTCGCTGCCCAGCCGATGTTGGCCGAACGCGACCTGCGCTTTCGCAGTCACGGCGGCGCCTTGACGCGCTTCTATCTCGACTCGCTTCTGGGCCTCGTGGCGATTCGCGCTCACGGAGCACAACAATCCATCCGCCGCGAGCAGGAAAGTCTGTTGGGGCACTGGGCACGTGCCGGGATTGGATTTCAACGCGCCGTCACGGCGATCGGAGGCCTGCAATTTGCGATCGGACTCACCCTCGCCGCAGGTCTTGTGTTACGCGCAATTGCGCACGCCGGCGAAGCAGCGGGACTCCTGCTGCTGGTCTATTGGGCCTTGAATCTACCCACGCTCGGACAGGAAGCGGCCGCCGTGGCATGGCAATACCCGGCTCAGCGGAGTCTGATCTTGCGACTGCTGGAGCCGATTGGGCAGCGCGAGCCCGCGCAGCCTCTTGCGACTGGCACGCCATCGCCTGTGGCGGACTTCGCACGCCAAGGCGTGGGCATTCGCATGGAAAGTGTGACTGTCAAAGCTGCCGGGCACTCCATTCTGGAAGGCATCAACCTGGAGTTGGCGCCGGGCAGTCACACCGCCGTCGTAGGACCTTCGGGTGCCGGAAAATCGAGCCTGGCCGGACTTCTGCTCGGATGGCATACTCCTGCGGCGGGACGCGTTCTGGTGGACGGTCTTCTGCTAGATAGCGCACGGCTCGACCTGCTTCGCACTGCGACGGCGTGGGTCGATCCGCAAGTGCAACTGTGGAATCGCAGCGTCCTCGACAACGTGCTCTACGGTGCGCCTGACGCCGCCCCCCAATCGCTCGACGAGACCCTGCTCGCCTCCGGATTGCACGGCGTCCTCTGCAACCTGCCCGACGGACTGCAGACCGTGCTGGGCGAAGGAGGCGCGTTAGTGTCCGGTGGCGAAGGCCAGCGAGTCCGAGCGGCGCGCGCCATGACGCGACGCCAAGCCCGCCTGGTGATCCTCGACGAGCCTGGCCGCGGACTGGATCGCGAACGGCGGCGCGCGCTCCTCGACCACGCCCGCGAGCTTTGGAGCGATGCCACGTTGATTTACATCACGCACGATGTCTCGGACACGCACGACTTCGAACGTGTGCTGGTAATCGAGAACGGCCGCATTGCGGAGGATGGAGCCCCGGCAGTCTTGGCGTCGCAGCCCGATTCGCGCTACCAGGCTTTGCTGAATGCCGAGCACGCCGTGCGCCGCGGCTTATGGTCCAACCACAAGTGGCGTCGCCTGCACATGGAGGGCGGCCATCTTGCGGAGCTGGAGTCGCGCCAGGAGGCGAGATGCGGACAGATTTGAATACGCTCGCGTGGACTTCAGCCGGGCAGGTCACCGAGGCCCTGAGCCGCGAATGCCGCCTCCCTGACATCGAGACGGAAGCCGTCCGCCTGACCGGAGGACGGGTGATGGAACAGTTGCGCTACGCAGTTCCGTGTGTGGTCGAGTTCCCGGGAGAAGCAAACCGTTTTCTGGGCATCGCCGAGTTTCGCCGCGGCCGTGCCCGTCTTCTCGACCCCGGCCTGAAGGTCCGCAGCGTGCCGGTCCAACAATTGCGCGATGCTCTGTGCCGTGCGGCCGAGGCGCCCCTCGAAGCCGAGATCGATCGCATGCTGGACGGCCTGCCGGGGAGCGGACGCGCGCGCGCAGCCCTGCTCGCGGAGCGGCTCGGAGACCGGCCAATCGCGACGGCATGGCAGCTTCGGACACGGCCCGGTTCGAGCTTCGCCCGCCAGTTGCGCGAGAGCGGTATCACGAGACGTCTCACGATATTGGGCTTGACGCATGTGGCGGAGTACGCCCTGTGGCTGCTGGCGTGGTGGATGATTGGGAGCGCCGCGCTCTCCGGACGCATCGACCCCGGTTGGCTCGCGGCATGGCTGTTGACGCTGGCGACGATTGTTCCGCTGCGGATCTTCGGCAACTGGACGCAGAGCGTCGCCGGCATCGGCCTGGGAGGACTGCTGAAACAGCGCATCCTGGCGGGCGCACTCGCGCTTCCCACTGAAGAGATCCGCCGGCAGGGCGCGGGCCAGCTCTTCGGCCGCGCGATTGAGTCCGAGACTGTCGAGACACTCGCCGTCAACGGCGGACTGAACGCAGCCCTCTCGATTCTGGAGTTGCTTCTGGCCTGGATTGTGCTCGCGCTCGGCGCGGGCGGCGCGATCCATTCCCTGCTGCTTCTCGGGTGGGTGCTGCTCAGTGCCTGGCTGGTTTGGCGCTTCACGCGGGCCCGCTCCGCGTGGACCGATCGGCGGCTCGAGATGACTCACGACCTGGTGGAGCGGATGAGCGGACATCGCACACGGCTGGCTCAATCGCCCGCGGAACGTTGGCACGATGGCGAGGACCGGGCGCTGGATGGCTACCTGGCAGCGTCTGGCTCCATGGATCGCGCGCGTGCGTTGCTCACGGCGCTGGTGCCGCGCGGTTGGCTGATCGTGGGTATTTGTGGCCTGGTGCCGCCGTTCGTTTCCGCACGGCTCGCGGCAGTTCCCGGCCTTGCCGCCGGCTTGGGGGGAGTGATTCTGGCCCACCAGGCACTACAGGGTTTGCTGGCTGGAGCCACCCAGTTGACCGACGCGGCCATCGCATGGCGGCGGGTAGGCGCGTTTTTCCGCGCGGCGAGTACCGTGGAAGATATCGGCGCGACAGTAGCAGCCGCGTGCGAAGTGCGCACCGTGGTCGAAGCGCACGACCTCACGTTCCGCTATCCGGGTCGAGCCGAGCCGGCATTGCGCGGCGCCAGCCTGCAGATCAAAAAGGGCGACTGGCTGTTGCTCGAAGGTCCTTCGGGCGGCGGAAAATCGACTCTCGCCGCCGTCCTGGCCGGTTTGCGGCGTCCCGATTCCGGCCTTTTGCTCTCGGGCGGGCTCGACCGCCCCACACTTGGCGAAGCGGGCTGGCGGCAGCGCGTGGCCGCGGCTCCGCAGTATCACGAGAATCACATCCTGACAGGTCCGCTGGCGTTCAATCTGCTCATGGGAAGGAATTGGCCCCCCACACCGGCCGACTTATCCGAAGCCGAAACGGTCTGCCGCGAATTAGGACTTGGAAGTTTGCTGGAGCGCATGCCCGCAGGCATTTTGCAGACCGTCGGCGATACGGGATGGCAGCTTTCGCAGGGAGAGCGAAGCCGGGTGTTCCTGGCGCGAGCCCTTCTGCAAAGCCCCAAGCTGGTGCTATTGGACGAGAGCTTCGCGGCACTGGACCCCGAGAATTTGCGCCAATCCCTCGAATGCGTGCTGCGCCGCGCGGAAACCCTGATGGTGGTCGCACACCCCTGAGATCCGCTATCCAGCCTGACACGCGCAGACCCCCTCGATGACGCGTTGTAGCTCCACGAAATTCACGGGTTTCGAGAGAAAACCATCCATTCCGGAGCGGAGGCATTGCTCCCGATGATTGTGCATCGCGTGCGCAGTGAGCGCGATAATCGGGACGCGGGTTGTGCCCGACGTTTCCCGCTGCCGGATCTGGGCGGTCGCTTCGAAGCCATCCATGCCCGGCATCTGGAGATCCATAAGAATCAGATCGAAGGTCTGCGTTCTAGCGGCATCCACGGCATTGGCCCCGTCGTTCGCGACGTGAACCTGGTGCCCCGCCTTCTCCAACAATCGGCACATCAGTTTCTGGTTGACTGCGTTGTCCTCCACCAGCAGGACCCGCAGCGGACGGAAACTGCCCGCTGGCGAGCCGGACGGCTCGGAATCCGCGACCGCCTCGTGGACAATCGGAAACTGCGCGGTAAAACAGAACGTGCTTCCCACTCCGGCGGTACTCTCGACCCAGATATCGCCGCGCATCATGTGTACCAGTTTGGAAGAGATCGCCAGGCCGAGACCGGTGCCTCCTTGGCGCCTTCGCATCGACCCGTCCGCCTGCGCGAAAGCCTCGAAGATCACCGACTGCTTCTCCGGCGCGATGCCGATTCCGGTATCGGTGACCGAGAAACGGATAGTGCACTCTTCCTCCGTGCCGGCATCGCGTGCCAGACGCACAGAAATGCGTCCGCGCTCGGTGAACTTGAGAGCATTTCCGACCAGATTGAGAATCACCTGCCGGAGCCGCCCCGAATCTCCCGCGAGCGTCTCCGGAACGTCTTCGTCGACGCTGTAAGAGAAGCCGATGGCATTCTGCCGTAGCTGCCACGAAAATACCCGCAGTGCGTCCTTCAACACCGCCCGCGGATGAAATGGCTGGATCCCCAGTTCCATGCGTCCGGCCTCGATCTTCGAGAAGTCGAGGATATCGTTGATCACTCCCAGCAAAGCTTCGCCACATTCCCTTACCGCCGTGACGTATCCTCGCTGCTCGTCGTCCAGGCAGGTGGCCAGCGCCAGTTGCGCCATGCCGATTACGCCATTCATCGGAGTCCGGATTTCGTGGCTCATGTTGGCCAGGAACTCACTCTTCAGTCGGGAGGTCTCCTGAGTGCGCTGCAACAGTTTCTCGATCTCGGACTTCTGTCGTTCCACCAGGCTGTTTTGCTGCTCCAATTCGGCGGTGCGCTCGCGGACGGCGGCTTCCAGATGGGCGCGCTGCTGTCGCATCACGCGCGAGCGCCGGCGGAGATTGAAGCCTAGAAGACCGCCGCATATGGCGACTACGAGGCCCTGGAACCACCACGTGCGCCACCACGGCGGAATTACGCGAAACGAGAACGCGGCGGGAACCAGACTCGATCGACCACCAGGGGCGTGAGCTTGCACCTCGAAGCGGTACGTTCCGATTGGCAGGCTGGGATAGCGCGCCTCGCGCATCTGGGTCGTGATCCAGCGGTCGTCGAGACCGGCCAGCCGGTATTGGAATTCGACGTTCTTCGCGTTCAGAAAGGTCAAAGCGGCGAAGGTGACCAGAAGGTCGTGGTCGTTGAACGGGATTTGCGAGAAGGCGCCCGGATCCGTCGAGCGTTCGCCAAACCGTACGGTGGTGATGGCGACGGTCGGAGGCACAGCCGCAAACGGGCGCGGATTCGGCAGGAAACGCGAAAGCCCCCGCAGCGTTCCGATCCAGACTGTGCCGTCGGAATCGGCCAAAAAGGAATTGGCGGCGCAGTCGTCCCAGACGAGGCCGTCATCCCGAGAATAATGCCGCCAGCCGCCCGAACCCTTGGCCACGTTGATGCCGTTATCTGTTCCCACCCACAGCCGGCGGTGGGAATCGAGCCCGAGAAAAATCACGTAGTTGGAAGTGAGGCCCTGCTGAGTGGTGTAGTGTTGGGCCGCGATCTTGTCGCCCGAGAACGACAAACGCGATAACCCCACCGGCTCCCGATAGCCCACCCATAAGTCCCCGTCGTCACTCTGGATCACGTGCGTGACACCGTCGCGTAGCAGACCATCCGCAGCCGTGAAGCGGGTCCAGACGCCGTGATCCCAACGATACAGGCCGCGTGTGCTGCCGACCCACATTCGCCCGTGGTCATCGCGTGCGAAGCGGTAGAAGAGATCGCGGTCGGACGATTGCGGCGGAAACTGCCGCTCGAACCGGACCCGGGAAGCACGTGTATCGGAACTGCGAAAAATTCCTCCGGAAGTACTCACCCACAAGCGCTCCTCGGGATCGAGGTAGAGTCCGATCACCCGGTCATCCGTAAGCCCCGCACCAGCCGCGAAGATCTTGGTGTGGTCGGTTGCCGGGTCGATGCGGGTAACTCCT
Organism: Bryobacteraceae bacterium; assembly: GCA_035295745.1. Taxonomy (GTDB): domain Bacteria; phylum Acidobacteriota; class Terriglobia; order Bryobacterales; family Bryobacteraceae; genus JAIQFL01. The sequence continues at coordinate 34,302 of DATGIL010000035.1, forward strand.
CCCGGTAAGGAGCCGGCCCATATCGTCCCATCCGAACCGTTGATCAGCGCCTTGATTTTATCTCCCGCCAAACCATCCTTTTGGGTGAGGATATCGGCCACCGCACCATGCCGCAATCGCGTGATCCCGCGGTCGGTACCAAGCCAGAGCTCGCCCGAGCGATCGCGCCGCACCGCCCAGACAATATTGCTGCTCAAACCGTCGGCTTTCGTCCAACCTGCCCATTCGGTGTATCCTATCCACTGGGTAACTCCGGTGCCCCAGAGCCCCAGCCAGACGGAACCCTCGCGATCTTGCGTGATCGCGGTAATGGTATCGGTTTCCAGCCCTTGCGCGGTGGTAATCATCTCCCAATGGCCGTCGACCAGCCTCGCTAAGCCTTGGTCGGAGCCTACCAGCAAGGTGCCGTCGCGATCGAAGGCGATGGCACCTGAGTCATTGCTCGATTGGGGAAGTCCTTGATCGCGGGGCACGAAATTCGATTGGCCCTGATACTGCTCATAGAGGTGAAGCACCCCGCGTACCCACAAATTCCCGTGAACATCGCGCAGGATAGACCTCCAGCGGTCTTCCGGCAGGCCGTCGGCCGACCCAAAAGCCCGCACCTCTCCCCGCTCGTATCGGTACAAGCCCAACCCGCATCCCACCCACACGGCTCCGGCGGGATCCGTGTAGATCCCGGTCACGGCACGTTGCGGCACTCCGGACAGGTAACGAAAGTCGAATTTGTCCCCGTGCGGAGAGCCAACAAGCAGCCCATGCTCCACCCCCACGAAGAGCCTGCCGTCGAGCCCTGCCGAGATGGCGTAGACCCCAAATTCTTCAAGGGAAACGCCTAGATCGACGGCTTCAAACACGCCTCGCCGCCAGCGAGCCAGGCCGCGTCCGGTAGCCGCCCACAAAATTCCGTCGGGGGTTTCGTAAAGCCGCCGGATCGAAGGACTGGGAAGTCCTGATTCCAGCCCGAAGCGCTCGAAACGTGCGCCGTCATAGCGGAACAACCCGTTTCCGGTCGCGACCCAAAGGAAACCGGTACGATCCTGCAGTAACTGGCTGATGGTCGTGTTCAAGCCTTCGTCCGAGCCATGGCTTCTGAAGCTGAAGTGCTGCCCGACCGCGGCGGAGGCGGCTAGAAATGTGACCACTACAACTCGCGCAGCCCTTGACATTGTGAGCAGAACGGTCCTCACAGGTCTTATCGGCGGAGAGCCTAAATACTTTAGGGTGCTTCGCGAACCGCGCCGGCGTTCAGGGATTAGCCCCTCTCTGCGAGTGCGCCGACGATCGCTTCGCCGGGTTTCAAGCCAGGAAGGCAGCGAGGCTAACCTATAACCCCCAACCCCTAACCCCACGAGCGAAGCGAGTATAATCCCCTAGCCCAGGGCCCCGCGAGCCCCGCCCCTACTCGTCCCGCAACGCCGTCAGAGGATCCAACCGCGAGGCGCGCCGCGCCGGGAGAATGCTGCCCAATGCCGCGGCGGCGGCCAGAGCTAAAGCTGCCGAGCCGAACTGCCACGGATCGTGCGCCGAGACCTCGAATAACAAGGACGCCGCCGCTTTCGTCACCCACAACGAGCCTGCAAGCCCAGCCCCCAGTCCGGCCACCACCAGCATAGCGGCCTCCCTGAGCACCAGTGTCACGATTTGGCCCCGGCTTGCCCCCAGCGCTACGCGGATGCCAATCTCGTTCCGGCGCCGCACCGCATAATACGCGAGCAGAGCGTAGAGCCCGATCCCCGCGAGCAGGGCAGCCAGCGCGCCGAAGAAGCCGGAGAGCGCAGCCAACAGTCGCTCACGCCTCAAGCTGCCGGAAATCCGCTGCTCCAATTCGTCGATCTGCGTGGGAGTGCCAGGCCGCCAGCTCGCGATCCGGCGCGTGACAGCCGCCTTAACAGTTGCAGGAGGCGCGGCACAGCGCACATACAGATGGTGGCCGGCGGGACCGGGCGGATATTGCGTCGCTACACCATACGCCATCGGAGGCTCGGGATCGTGGATCGAAAAGTAGCGGGTGTTGCGGATCACTCCGACGATCTGATACTCCGCCTCCGGATAGCGAGGTTCGGCCACCGTGCGGAACGTCTTCCCGAGTACATCGGAGCCGGGAAAGAACTGGCGCGCGAAGTTCTGATTGACGATTGCCACCTTCGGGCCAGTCTCGCTGTCGTTGACGCTGAAGTCGCGCCCGGCCAGGATCGGCGTTTCGAGCGTGGTGAAGTATCCAGGGGTCACCCACGTGAACTTCGACTCCGCCTTGGCCGGCGCGCTCCCGGGCCGGATGCCCAGACTCCAACTGCCCCCACCGAGCAGGAAGTTAGATGTCGCCGCCACCGACTGCACGCCCGGCGTCGCCCGGATCTCCTCCAATAGCTGGCGATGCACCGCCGCCTCACGGGGTAAGTCAAATTCCGCCATCAGCAGTCCGGATGCGCGGAAGCCCGGGTCCAGATTCACCAGCCGGCGGAAACTCGCGGTGAACAGCAGCGCCGTGGTCAGCACCACCAGCGAAACCGAGACTTGGAGCACAACCAGCAGCCGCTGGAACCCGAAGCGGCTCCGATTCTCGGTCACCCCACGAGACCCGCTCTTGATGACATCCGCCGGTGGCGTGCGCGAACTGCGGAGTGCCGGCGCCAACCCGAGCAGCACGCAGGTGGCGCAGGTCAGTGCAGCCGTAAAAGCCAGCATGCGCCAATCGAATCCGAGGTCCAGTTGCACCGCGGAGGACCCGGCGTTGAGGAAGCTCAGAATCCCGTGGCTCATCGCGGACGCGAGCCATAGGCCCGCCAGCGTTCCCGAAACCGCGAGCACGAGACTTTCCGCCAGGGACTGGCGAATCAGACGTCCCCTGCCCGCTCCCAGCGCCACACGCACCGCAAATTCGCGCTGTCGCGCGCCGGCCCGCGCCAGAACCAGATTCGCCAGGTTCGCACACGCGATCAGCAATACCAGGCCGGTCAGCCCCAGGAGAAGCCAAAGCGAATCGTCGTACTCCTCTCGCAAGCGGCTCACTCCGGTCGCACCCGGAAAAGCGGCAATGCGAAATCCCAGGTAACGGCTCACCGATTTGTATCCGGAAGGCACCGTTGCTTCCATCATGCCTGGACTGATGGCTTCGAGTTGAGCGCTGGCGCGGGCAGTCGTCCACCCTGGCCTCAGCCTGCCCATAACGTTCAGCCAGAAATAGTCGCGCCTTGCAAAAGGAGGCTGGTCGCCGGGATGGAGAACGGCGAGCGAACAGAGGGGCAACGCGAGGTCGAATCCAGGACCCACTTCGGGTCCCGTGAAGCCTTCGGCGCTGACCCCGGCGATCTCGAGTGGCAGGCCATTCACCACGACGCGAGAGCCGATTGCGGAACGCTGCCCTCCGAATTCCCTCTGCCAGAATGTATAGCCCAGCACGACAGCGGGCGCCGGACAGCCGCGCTCGTCGTCTTGCGGACCGAGCAGCCGGCCTGCGGCAGCGGGCACCCCGATCGCGCCAAAGAAATCTCCACTCACCCGCAGAACCGCGACGTTGCGGACCTGTTCGCCCTGCCCCACGCGCTCGGTTCCGTATCCGCTATCCCAGGCAAAAACGCCGGAGAACCCCTGCTGATGATCGCGGATCTGTTCGAAGAGGGGATAGCTCAAGTTGTCGGGGTAGTGCGCGACCCCGAAGCCACGTCCGTTGCCGATCTGGACGCGGGCCAGGTTCTGCGGCTCGAAGACCGGCAGGCTGCGCAGGCGAACTGCGTCGAGCAGTTGAAAGATCGCGGTGTTGGCGCCGATTCCGAGCGCCAGTGTGAGGATCGCCGCGAAGGTGAATACCGGTGTCTTACGGAGCGTGCGCAGAGCATAGCGGCAGTCCTGGAAGGTGGACTCCAGCCACAGTGTGCCTCGCTCGTCGCGACAGGCCTCCTTGGTCTGCTCGATTCCGCCGAGTTCCATTAACGCCATGCGGCGGGCTTCGGATCCGTCCAAGCCGCTTCGCACCAGAGAGGCAATGCGCTCGTCGAGATGAAATTGGAGTTCTTTACTGAGTTGCTGTTCGAGGTTGGCGCGGTCCCAGAGTCGCTGCCGCCAGTTCATGAGATTCCCCCCCGGATCGGATACCTTGAGCTTCTACCTATTTGTACCCAAAGATGAGTAGAAGCGCAAGGGGTGGCTCGCCGCTTTCGGCAGCGACTCCGCAGAACGACCTGGGAGCGTTGCGCGCATTCGAGTGTCCAATCGTCATCCGATCCCGTCTGCGAAGTCTGACGCCTACCCTGCCGCTGTCAACCCGAGGTTCTTTCGCGTGATCGGCGGACCGCGTGATCAGCGACCGCGCGGGACCGCAAGAGACTTGTCCTTCCCCAGACGGTGTGCGCACCGCATCCGGGAGCGGCGCCAAGCCGATCGCCGCAGCGCCAATTAACAGGCGCCCGGACCCGCGGGCGGGACGCTTCCGCTGCTCCTGCGAATGCGAGAAAATATGCATGCGACGCGGGCGAAGCGGCAGCATGATCACTGCGGGCAGGAAGTAACTCTGGTGTGTGAGAAATCCCTTCCGGATGCCAAAAGCAAAACGCAATTGGGATTAGCCACGAGAAGTTTGGCTGCATTGTGTTTGGTAGCGGCGAGTTCTGTTGCCGATGGACAAACCCCTGCCGCATCTGCACCGGTCACCGCCGAGAACTACAATCGCGCCCAGACCGATGTTTACTTTGCCGGGCTCGTCAAAAACGGCGCTTTTGGTAAATTCCTGCACGGCCGCGAACTCGCTCGCACTGACCAGCGCGGAATCATCCGGCCTAACCGGGACACGCTATACTCCTTTGCCGTTTTCGACCTGGATGCCGGACCGGTGACGATTACCCTGCCGGAGGGCGCCAGGCGTTTCATGGCGATGCAGGTCGTCAACCAGGATCAGTACACACCGGCCGTTTATTATGATGCCGGTCCACATACCCTGACCCGTGACAGGGTCGGTACTCGGTACGCCGCAGCCGTGGTTCGTTTCCTCGTCAGCTTCTCCGATCCGCAGGAGGTCAGGCAAGTTCACGCCTTGCAGGATGCGATCAAGGTCAGCGTAAAAACACCGGGTGCTTTCGAAATACCCGCGTGGGATGAAGTCAGCCTCAAGATGGTGAGAACAGCTCTCCTGCAGCTTGGAACCACACTCTCCGACACACGGCGCATGTATGGCGCCAACAGAAATGAGGTTGATCCGGTGAAGCATTTGATCGGAAGCGCCATGCTGTGGGGCGGCAACCCCGAAAAGGACGCGCTGTATCTGCCGATCACTCCGGCCGGAAACGACGGCAGCACCGTTTACAGGCTGACCGTCGGCACCGTGCCCGTCGATGGATTCTGGTCGCTGACCGTATACGACAGCGAGGGCTACTTCCAGCCAAATCCGGGAAGCGCCCACTCAGTCAACAGCATCACTGTGAAAAAAGGCCAGGATGGTTTAGCTACCATCCAATTCGGCAATTGCAGCGGAGCGGTCCCGAATTGCCTACCGATCACTCGGGGTTGGAATTACACCGTGCGCTTGTTTCTTCCGCGAAGGGAAATCCTCGACGGCTCGTGGGCATTCCCTGTGGCGCAGCCCGTGAAGTGAACTCCGGCCAAAGCCCCCGAGAGTTGCAGTTGACCCCGGCAGTTGCAGTTGACCCCGAAGGAAACGCACATCGTTGCTTATCGAATTCCAAAACCGCAGAGCCTACTTCTTAACCGACTCGCCGAATATGCGCAGAAAGTTCCCGCCGCCGATTTTGCCGGTCTCGTCCGGGGTGAAGCCCGTCTTCAATAGCGCATCCACAACGACATAGTAAAACCCGGCCGTTTGATCCTGCCATGCCAGATTGGTGCGTTCTCCAATACGGGCATTCTGTTGCCCGGGGCGGCCGCCGCCGCGGCCACCGAATGGCGGGGTGATCTTGGTATCCGTGCCGATGCACACATGATCCACGCCGATCACATCGACCAGCGCCCGGACATTCTTTGCATAGTCCAACGGCGTCTCAGCCAGATGCGTCCAGACCCCGATTACACCTCCGGCATTGGCTACCATCCCTGCCTGCTCTTTGCTGATGAGTCTTGGGCGCATCAGCCCCGCCATGGACGGATTGTTCCCCAACTGTGTATCCAGTCCGGTGTGGGAAATGATGACTGGCCGGGTAGTGGCCTTGAGCGCGGCTTCCGTGGTTTGCAGATTGGCGTGCGCAAGATCGATGAGCATGCCCAGTCTGTTGCCCTCCTTAATGACGTCCGCACCGAATGCGGTCAATCCACCCAACCGCGGCTCGGTCGCGTCATTTCTGATGGGTCTCCATAGATCAATGCTTGTGTTGATTACATGGTAAAGCGCTACATCCATCAACGCCATGTGCTGTCCCGAGAAGCGCAAGGGCAGATGGCGAAGAGGGACCGGAGAATCCAGATCGGGACAGCGGTCAACGCATAGAGAGATTTCCGCACGGCCAGCGAATAAGCGCACGGGCTGTGAACGGGGTGATCCGAAAAATCCAGTTGACGCGAAGCATGGCTGGATGCCGGCAACGGCGCGGGCTTTCAGAGTTCAACTCCTCACATTCCGCTTCTTCCATCCGTTGATTAAATCGTTGCGATAAACGTATGCTGTAATGCTGCAGTCTAAGCCGTTCATTTAGGAGGCCCATGAAAATAGCAACGAATATCACATTCATGTCGATCGTCGGTTTGGCGTTCCTTAACATCAGCCCGTCAAACGCAGCCATTCTATACAGCGACCTGGGAACCGGCGGGTCGGTTTACGCTACCCAACCGGGATCGATCATACAAGGCAGTGGCCGTGGCGGTAATAACATCTCGCAGGCCAGGCCCTTTACAGTAGCTGGAACTGGTCTCTTCGACGTCACTCAGTTCGATTTAGGCGTGGTTCTGGATCTTGGCAACGGGACCTTCGATGCCGCCATCTGGACTTCCGTAGCCGGGGCCCCGGGCGCCCCACTGCCCTCGGCTTCCTGGACTGTTACCACCACCGAGCCCAGTGGCAGTTGTTGCACCCTGGTGACACAGTCCGGCATTACCGGCGTGACGCTCGCCGGAGGCACCACCTACTTCATGGTTCTCACACCGCAGAGCCTTACCGATAGCAACAAAGAGGAATGGGCGCCGAACACGCAAGGCGCTACTTCTACCGTCTACGGCTCTATCAACGGCGGCGCCTCGTGGGTCTTCGATGGTACCAACTCTGCTGCCGCATTTGACGTGATTGGTACTGCATCCTCGGCGGCGCCAGAGCCTGCCGGCTTTCTGCTGCTGTCGGCCGGACTGGCCGGACTGTTCGCAGTCCGGCGGCGCCTGGCGCGCCAGGGCTGATTCACCAGAGCTAGACTCCGCGATTAACCGAACCAAATCCAACAGTGTTCCGGTCATAGCCGCGGCGCCGTGAACGGCGACCGCGGCCCAAGAGGCTGCCGGTCACCTGCCGAAACTGGCCCGCCGCTCCCAACAGGGGAGGCGAATACCGCCATCGTCAGGACCATGCGGCCGGCTGTGCCGAGGGCCAGGAGAGGCAGGTATGCATCGCGAACAAGACCGCAGCCGCGACTGCCGGCGCCGCCACCTGGAGTCGCCCCAATGCGGATGCGCCGGACCAGCCCCGCTGGCATTCCCTGGAACGCCCGTGCACCAGGCTTTCCTTCGCCAGACTTGCCCAGACCCAAACCAGTGGACTCCTGCTCCCATCGATCCGATATCGCCGATGCCCAACCCGGCCGTCCAGGATCTTGAAAACCGTAACCGCGTATCAGGGGTTGCGGTCAACCCGAATTATTTGGCCGGCGTATTCTGAGCGCGAAGCTTTGGCGCGGCGATGCCGGCATTCCAGTTCCAGGCAGTGTCGCCGCTCGCCCTTCGTCTGGAGACCACCTCCTCGTTTAATTCGTACATCCCCGGCAGCAAGTGATTCGACGGATGCGGCGCCTCCGAAAACCCCATGTAGGCGCGCACCGAACCGAAGGGCGGCCAATCCGGTTGATTCGCCGCCTGCGGCTTGCCGGTCCGGGCGAAACTTGTCCAATAGCCGATCATGGCTTCGCTCAGACTCGTCTCTTGCGGAGTCGCGGGAATCTTCGGCCAGTTGTGCGTTGTCACCTCAGACGTTCCGAACACAAAGGGCAGCTCGCTGGCATGGAATGCGTGCAAACCTGCCGAATCGGCGGCCGGATAGCCGTGATCGAAGTAGTAGAGAAAGGACGGCGCCCCCAGCGCGGCCTCCTTACGGACCAGCCGCTCGGCGGTCCATCCGTACATGGCATCGCGCGTTGCCGCCAGGATGCTCTCCTCCATGTTCGTGCTGGGATAGAGCCTCAGGAATTCGTCAGCCAGATCGAGATAGCGTTCGTGAATCATGCGCTCATACTCGGCGGCATTCGCGGGAGGCCGGGGAGCCAGCGCCATCAGCGAACGGATCTCGCCGCTGTTGAATCCGGCAAGCAGTGGCACCGGCGCTTGTTCGCCTTGGTCAAAGACGTCCACCAGTTGGCGCGGCAGAATTTTCCCGTCCACCGTACCCCATGGCGCATAGCCTGCCGCCGGCGCGGCATCCGCCAGTGCCTGCGCATCCATGGCGCGCAACGCGGCCAGATTCGGCGTGTGCAGCGCGGCGGCAAGCCGCGTGCCGCTTTCTTCCGCCGCCTCCGAGCCGAAACGGCGCTGCCTGAGCTCAGGCGTGGAGATCATGTACGCGCTTTGAGCAATCGCTTTCGAGAACAGACTTCGCGCGGCCGGCGAGGCCATAAGATACATCACGCTCAATCCGCCCGCGGATTCGCCGGCGATGGTCACGTTCGAAGGGTCCCCCCCGAACGCGCGGATATTCTCCCGGACCCATCGCAGCCCTTCGATCTGATCGAGCAACCCGTAATTCCCCGACACTCCCTCCGGAGATTCAGCGCTCAGTTCGGGATGCGCGAGCCAGCCGAACACTCCGAGCCGGTAGTTGATCGAGACCACGACAATGTCGCGCGCCGCCAGCCGCGCACCGTCGTACAGCGCCTCGCGGCTTGCGCCGGCGCTCAGCGCGCCCCCGTAAATCCAGAAAAAAACCGGCGCGTTGCGAGCGTTCGCGGGCGTCCAGATATTCAGCGTTAGGCAATCCTCGCTCATCGGCAGCGGATCGCGGGTGTAGACGGTCTGAACTTTGATCGTGGGCTGATAGCATGCAGGCCCGAATTCCGCCGCCTTTCGGACCCCCTGCCCTCGAGGCATCGGGCTTGGGGGCTTCCAACGCGCCGGTCCTACCGGCGGCAATGCATATGGGATGCCCTTAAAGACGCGTAGCTTGCCGTCCAGGCGCCCTTCGAATTGGCCTGCCGGGGCGTCCACGACGAGACCGCGTTTCGCCGGAGCTGAGTCCGGTGCCTGCTCACTTGCCATGGCCGCAAACGCCAGCCAAAGAACGAAGCAGACGAGCGTCCCGCCCCAAACCCGCAAGCGACGGTGTAGGATCATTGGACTCTTCCTCCTGCGCTTGCGCGATTCCTGCGCTTGCGCGATACCTGCGTTCGAGCGATTCGTGTGCTTGCGACGATACCTGCGCTTGCGCGATACCTGCGCTTGCGCGATTCGTGCGCTTGCGAGCCGCGCGCGTCAGCAAGCGATGTCCCGATTATTCACAGCTTCTCACCATCACAACGCCAGCCGTTCCGATAAGAACTTGTGTACCAAGATCTCTGTCTTCGTCAACGATTAAAAGATTATCAAACGCCGGTCTCAGATTGTCACTTTCAAAATTAAGATGGCATAGTTCCGTCACCATTCTTTGGCCTACTCATGGAGCGTGGATAAACTTGCGGGATTCACGGAAGAGGCCCGGAGACTGGCGCTGGGGTCCATGCCGTCTTGCTCCAGCGTCACCTTGAGCAGAATCAGTCCTGCAGTCCGTGGCGCGAGTTGCTGGCATACCGCTTCGATCCGCGCATCGATGGGTGGCGCAGTATGGGCTCTTCGGTTTCGCGGCTCAAACCCGGAATAAGCGTGAGGATCGAAGTGAATGTCGCGCGGTATCAACGAAGCATAAGGAGATCATCGAAACTGTCACCTTGCAAAAGCCGCCGCCAATCGCCGCCTTGTACCGGCAGGTGCGGCGGTTTTCGTAAGAAACCAGGGCCATCTTCACCACATCTGTGCCCTTCGAAGGACAATCCCAACCTACAAGGCCCCCCGTGTATGTTGTTTGAGAGTGGTTCCTGACTTGCTTGGTCCGCAGGGCTTATGGCCAGGTTTACGGCTTGGATCCTCATACTCGCTTCCGCGCACTCCGCTCCTCAGTCTGGGCGTGCGACCCGCCCGAAATTCGTAGTCGCCTCCATCAAACCATGCAGGGACGGGAACTCCCCTGCGGACAAAAGAGGCGGGGGTGGAGGCCGAGATCTCTCCCCTGGAACGTTGCATCTCGATTGCCCGACTGTGATGGACCTCATCAAGGGGGCGTATGTCCTCTTCGCAAACGGTCATGTGAACCCGCGATCGCGTGTCCCGGTAGAGGGCGGTCCGGCCTGGATCAACTCCGTCCGCTACCAGATCGACGCCAAGGCAAATGGTGCCATAGGCCAGGGAATGATGCGAGGGCCTATGCTTCAGACGCTTCTCGAAGACCGATTCAAGCTAAAGATCCATCACGAGGCCAGAGAGGTTCCGGCCTATGCGTTGACTGTGGCAAAGGGAGGTCTCAAGCTGCACCCGTTTCAGGAAGGAAGTTGTATTCCACGCAACTTCACACTTTTCTTCGAGCAGTTTCCGCCGCAACCGTTTCCAGAGTTGCCGCCCGGTCAAAAATACTGCGGCGGCGGTGCAACTGAGAAGGGAGCGAACGTGACGTTGGAAGCGATCGGGATGAGTATCGACGACTTTATCAAATACTCGCTTCCCGAACTCGACCGCGCCGTGGTCAACAAGACCGGGATCACAGGGCTGTTTGACTTCCATCTGGAGTATGCGCCCGACGAACCCACTGGTGCCGGAGCAACTCCGGCAGAAGTTGCGGGTCCATCGATTTTTACCGCGCTCGAGCGACAGCTCGGATTAAAGCCCGAATTGACCAGGGCCCCCGGCGATTTCTTCGTCATCGATCACGTGGAGAGGCCGTCCGCGAACTGAATCGCGGAACAGCGTAGGCCGGTTTTCGATTCTTCCACACGTCGTAAAAGCGGCACCCGAAAGTTGAGTGCACGGGTTCAGCCCGCTTTAGCCTGCCCGATCACCGGGTCTCGCGGGCCGCCCCTCGCCAAAGCCGAAAGATTCTCGCCCCTGATCCCAGTGACGCTCCATCCCAAATTAAATTCCCTACCCCCTCAATCACTTCCAGACTTGCGCCCCCGAAACTCCAGATGCGCTCTGTTACACATGAGCCTTCAGGAGCCTCCCATGTCCAAACCCAACTCCCTTGCCCCACTCTTCGCCATCGCCGAGCGCGCTCACTGCCACTTCACCGATTCCGATGGCCAGGCCTTCGCCAAATTCCCCGCTGGCTCCGGCTTCACCATCCTCCCCGTCCGCTCCCCCGAGTATCGTGATTGGTTCTTCGCCTCCTACTATGGTGACCACAGCACCATCCCCTCCGCCCCAGCCTTCCGCGCTCTCCTCCTCCACCTCGAAGCCCAGGCCGATGCCGATATCAACCGCCGCCGCTTCTCCGTCTACCGCCGTGTCGGCGCCCGCGGGCCCAATCCCATCCCTAATCAAATCCTCCTCGATCTCGCCAACCCCCGTGGCGAATTCGTCGAGATCTCCCCTTCGGGCTGGTGCACCACCACCGCGATGAACGTCAACTTCGAGACCTGCCGCGCCGTTGAACCGCTTCCCGCTCCCCAACGCGCCCCGCAAGACGGCCCGCAAAACGCGCTCGACCTTCTTCCCAGCCTCCTCAACTTCGCCACCCGCGCCGACTGGCTCCGCTGCCTCGTCTGGATCCTCTCCGCACTTCGCCCGCCCTCCGTGCCCTGTCCCATCCTGCTCCTCCAGGGCCCGCCCTCCTCCGGCAAATCGCTCGCCGCGCGCATCCTCCGCTACCTCATCGACCCTGCCGCCCTCACACCAATCCCCTCTTCCGTCCGGCAACTCCACACCTTCGCCAATCAGAATTGGATCCTCGCCTTCGACCACGTCTCGCGACTCTCGCCGCCCCTCTGCGACGCACTCTGCCGGCTCTCCACCGGCGCAGGCATTGCCCTGCCCTCTTCCACCGAGAGCGCCACCCAGCCCATTCTGCAATGCTGCCGGCGCCCCATCGTTCTGACCGTAACCAGCCGCTTCACCTGTCCCGAGGACCTGGCCGAGCGGTCCCTCGCCGTCAACCTCTCCCCGCTACCGCCCGACCGTCGCCGTCCCGAGCTGGATTTCCAGACCGCGTTCCTGGCCGCGCGCCCCCAAATCCTGGCCACCCTCTGCGACGCCCTCAGCACCGCGCTCCGCAGCCTCCCCACCCTTTCCCCCATCACCGGTCCCCACCCCGATGCCCTCGCGTGGGCGATAGCCGCCGCCCCTTCGCTAAATTGCACAGAATCCGAACTCCGCGAATCGCTCCTGTCCCCCACGAGTCCAGTCCCCGGCCCCAGCGAGCGTAGCGAGCCTCTTCCCCAACCCCCAACCCCTAACCCCCCGGCCCCGTGAGCGAAGCGAACCTCTTCCCCAACCCCGCGAGCGAAGCGAGCCTACCCCCCGGCCCCGTGAGCGGAGCGAGCCAGCCCCCGCAGCCGCCGCGCGCGTTCCGCACTCGGCGGGTGCGACCGGAAGTACGACGCCAGCGCCTCCCCCAGAGAGTGTGCCAATTCTCCCGCCGGGGTCGTCGCGGGCGATCCAGCGGACTCGTGCATCTCCTTTTGCATCCGCTCGAACAGCACAGGACCTGCCGCCGGATTGTAACCGCCCGCGATCGCCAGGCGCATTCCTTCGGCGTCCGCATCCAGCTCCTGGTCGGACGAGTACGGCATCGCCGCCAGCCGATGAAACAGTTCGACCAAGGAGCCCAGTCGGTATTGGTATTGGTAATGTTCCACGCAGTGCCTCAGATCGACGTGCGACATCTCGTGTCCCACAACTTCGGCGAGTTCGTCGTCGGACTGAACGAATGCGAGCATGCCGTCGGTCACCAGCACCTGGCCGCCGGGCAAGGCAAACGCATTGATCATCCCGGCTTGGACCACGTGAAAGTGATATTGAATGTCGGTGCGGTGAACGTGCGGCAGCATGGGCTGCGCGATCCGCTCCACGCGCGCGGCGGCTACCGGATCCTCGGGCCAGGACACCGAATTCAGAACATTGGCGCCCAGTTGCATCTCTTCGGCAGCGGAAAGGCGAGTGAGCCGGAGGCCCGGCTGGTCGATATCGCGGATGGTGTCCGACCACAACTGGCGGAGCGAGGCGAGGCTGACCTCCCCTCGCCGCGAGCCGAGCGACGCTACTACCGTGGCGGCGATCAGCATGAGCAAGACGAGCACGAATAGCAGGCGCCGCTTCATGCCGCCTCGGGATGGGTGTCAGGACGCCCGGCAGGGCCGAGCAGGACTTCGCGGAATCGCGTGTAGACCCAGGAGACGCCGACCAGGATCAGGCCAAGCACGATAAACGAGAGGATGCGCGGCAGTGTATCCAGGTGGCGCAAGTCCCACAGGAAGAGCTTGAGGATGCACACCATCAGCAAGCCCATTCCGGAGAGCCGCAGCACGCGGTCGTGCAGAGGAAAGCCTGCGCACAGCAGCGCGATGCCTTCGACGCCCCAGGCTACCGTCAGCAGGCTTCCGGAGACCCGGTCATAGAGCAAGACTGCGAGCAGCAAAGAAGCCAGCACGGAGAAGTAGAGGCGCGGGTGGCCGTCGAGATCGCTCAGGAGTTGCGCGGCGTAGAGGCACGCAATCACAGTGGATCCGATGAAGACAGGTCCGGCGAATCCGGCGAACATATCGGGCGAGTAGAAATAGGCGGCCCAGCAGCGGCCGAAGGCCATCGCAGCGAGTGCATAGCTCTGCCACGAAAGGTCGCGGATGCGCAGGCGGCGGCCGGCGTAAAGCAGGGCAACCATCAACACGGCCCATCCGGAGGTCGTGAGAACGCGGCCCATTTCGAAACGCGCCAGCACGGCCGCCAGAGTGGCTGCGGTGTACAGGTAGAAGCGTTGTTTGGTGTGCGACCAGAGGAAGTAATGCGAGAGCAGAACGGGCACTACGGTGAGGGCAGTCATGAGATGCTGCTCCTCATCGAAGTTGCCGAAGAAGAGACGGGCGAATGCCGCGATGCTGACCAGATGGCATTCGAGCGTGAGCGTGGGCAGGTCGAACTCCATGAGGACGAGCGCGACGGCGGCCCATGCGGGTCCCACGGCGACCGGCGGAAGCAGCGCCCACAGTCCGGTGAGCAGGAATCCGGTGGCGATGAAGGTGGCGATATCGAGAACTCGTCCGCCTTCCTCCTTGCGGGCGCGGGCGGCAATGGCGTAGGCGAGGAGCGCGGCCGCGGCGGGCGCAAAGCGCGGTCCCCACGGACCCGCATTGCTGATCGGCACCAGATTGCTGTAGACCACCAGGCCGGCTCCCAGCACAGCCAGGGCGTAGGACTGGCGGCGGAAATCCTCCGGCCAGCCGCGCATCCCGAGTTCGAGCAGAATCACCGCGAGAGCCATCCATCCCAGTCCGAGGTACTGCAAAGGAACGAAGTGCCAGACGACGCCCGCTGCCAGGCAAGTGGCGAACAGGGAGCCCATGCCGCGGAGCGCGTCGGCTTCACCCGCGGAGAAGCGGTCTTCCTTGGAGCGCAGTGCGCAGAGGGTAGCCGCATAAGCGATTGCGGCGCCGATCCCCATGGAGAGCGGCGGTTCCGGCCAGCCGAACGCCATTCCGGCGGGCCCCAGGGCCGCCAGGCAGTAGGCTTGAATGCGGAAGTCCACCTGGCGCCAGCGCCAGCCGACGAGGAAGGGACCCGCCGCGAGCACCATCCAGGCCAGTCCGCGATCGTGATGCGGAGCGTCGAATCCGGCGATCAGGGCCATCATCGCCGCAGCGGCGTATCCGTAATAGATGTCTGCCGAGCGGATCGCACGATTGGCATAGAAGACCACCACGTTGGCAATGGCGACGGGGGTCCAGGCACGTGGCGTTTGATCGGGGAGTGTTCTTACGATCAGGTGTCCCAGTTCGATGGTGAAGAGTCCGGTAGCAAGGTTGCGCAGATAGGGCGCATTCAGGCGGACGCCGGCCAGATAGAAGAGCTCGGCTTCGATGAGAAGGGCCACCGCGACCCACTGATAGTCGAGCTTGAGAAAGATGGCTGCGGCGGCAAGGGCGGCCGTCAGGGTGATGGGCGGACGCCAGAGGTCGGAGCGTGCGCGCAGGATCGCTCCGGCGAGATATGCGATGGAAACGGCCGCCAGCAGTTCCCAGATTTGGTGAGGCGCGCGGCTCAGCCATGCCGCGATCGAGAGGGTGAGGAATCCGAGTGCATTCGCGGGCAACATCGCGCGATGCGGCCGGAGCAGATCGAACGCCTCGAACATCAACCAATAAGTGGCGAAAAGTGCCTGGACTTGCCAAAGCGGCGCGCCATTATCGCCGCGAGTGGCGCAGATGACGTAAGTAGCGGCGAGCCCGAAGAGCGCGAAATTCTTCCAGTCGAAACGCTGGGAGACGTACAGGAGCGACGCGGACAGCGGAATGACGGCGAGGACGGAGAGCGGCGTGACCTGGGTAATGCCGAGGGTGCCGAAGGCAATGAAGTAAGCGAGTCCGGTGATGGTTTGCGAGCGGTACTTGAGCGAGTGGACGATCATGCCCGTCGCCACAGCGAGGAGCAGGATGGCCCCGAGCAGCGGACTGTGGATGACACGGGCGGCGTCGATGGACTGCATCGCGTAGACGGTGAAGTAGAGGGCAGCCCAGCCGCCGCCGAGGAGTCCTTGGGCAAAGGTGCGATATTTCTCGCGCTTCTCGAACACTGCGCCGGAGATGAGCATGCCCAAGCTGACGGCGAGGCTCATGAGCACGCGGCCCAGCGGTCCGGTTTGGGTGAAGGCGTACCCCAGAAAGAGGGTAAGTCCGATGACGGTGAGCAGAACGCCGGCCTTGTTGACGAGATTGCCCCCTACAAAAGCTTCCCAATCCGCAGAAGAGCGCCGGGGAGCAGGCGCCGGCGATGCGAAGGGGCCCGGGGGCGGCAAAACAGGGGCCGGGGGCCGGGGGCCAGGGGCCGGAGCCTCCGCCGCGGGAGACGGTGGCGGAGCAGTAGGTTGGGGCGACGCCGATGCCAAGACTGGTGCTGGCAAGACCGGGGCTTCCGCAGCCGGAGACGGTGGCGGAGCAGTAGGTTGGGGCGGCGCAGATGCCAAGACTGGTGCCGGCAAGACCGGGGCTTCCGCAGCCGGAGACGGCGGCGGAGCCGTGTGGGTGGGCGGCGCCGAGACGGATGCCGCGGGTTGCAGCACGGGAACGAGAGGTTCGGTATGCGGAATCGGTGGAACGACAACTGGTGGTGGAGGCACAGTCCAGGGCCCCTGCGTGGGTCGTTCGACCTTCGGCGGCGGAGCCACCGTACCGGGCCCGGCCACAGGTGGCGGAGGCACAAGCCCCGGCCCCTGGCCCCCGGCCCCTGGCCCCTGTGTTGGGGCCGTTGGTCCGTGCGTTTCGGCACCCAACCCCCAGCCCCCAACCCCCAACCCCTGTGTTGCGGCCGCTGGGCCGTGCGTTTCGGTCCCCAACCCCCAGCCCCCAACCCCCAACCCCTGTGTTGGGGCTCCCAACCCTTGTGTTTGCGGCGTTCGCGCTTGGGATTGAGCTACCAGGCGGGAGAGGGCGTCGATGCGAGCGCCCATCTCGTCGAGACGCTGGCGCACGTAGACCCAGCGGATAACGGCACCTACGAGGACAACGATTAATAGAAAAGTTTCCATATAGGACTCCAGGAGCCCCTTACGATCTTGCGGCCTGCGCCAACTGTTGTTGCGCGAGTGCCTTCACACCGCGCAAATCGAGCTTGCCGGTGCCCAAGAGAGGTAATGCTTCCACCTGATATAGATTCTCGCGCTTGGGAATCCACAGTTTGGGCAGGTCGGTGTCCGACAAGCGCTGCCAGAGTTCGGACGGAGGAACCTCGGAGGCGGTGTATAGGCCGACCAGGCGCTCGCCGCGGTCTTCGTCGGGTACCGCGGTAACGGCGCAGGGCGTGTCGCCGAGCACTTTGCCCAACGCCTCTTCGATGCGGATGTGCGGCACCATCTCACCGGCAATTTTGCTGAAGCGCGAGAGACGGTCGGTGATGCGAAGGAAGCCGGTGTCGTCAAGCAGGGCGATGTCGCCGGTGATGTACCAGCCATCGTGGAATGCCTCGGCTGTGCGCTCGGGCTGATTGAGGTAGCCGAGCATGCGATTGGAGCCTTTCACCAGGAGCAGTCCTTCCTGATTGGGGGGAAGCACCTCGTAGGTGACGGGGTCGACAATTTTGGCCGCGACGCCAGGGAGTGGGTGGCCGACGGTGCCCGGCTTGGTGCCGGTCTGGCTGTCCTTGGCATGTACGTAGTTGGGAGCGTTTACGGCAACCACCGGAGCCATCTCCGTGCAGCCGTAGCCCTCGAGCAGGTCTTTGCCGAATTTCTCATGGAAGGCCGCGCCCACGGCGTCGCGGAGCTTCTCTGCGCCGACCAGGACGAAGCGCAGGCTGGCAAACTGCTCCGGCGTGATCTTGCGGGTGTAGGTAGTGCAGAACGTCGGGGTCGAGAGCAGGAGCGTGGCTTGGTATTTGGCGACAAGTTCGCCGATGGCTTTGGCATCGGTGGGATTGGGATGGTAGACGACGCCGCACCCGGAGATCAGCGGGAACCAGATGGTGACGGTGAAGCCGAAAGAGTGGAAGAACGGCAGGACGCCGGCGATTCGGTCGGTGTCATCCACCCAGAAGACCTGGGCGATCGCTTCGATATTCGCGATGACGTTGTAGTGGGACAGCATGACGCCCTTCGGAACGCCGGTGCTGCCGCTGGAGAAAATCAGGGTGGCGAGCGAGTCGGCTGGGACGCCATTACCGCGGCCGGAGTGGCTCAGCCAGCGGACAGGCAGGAATCGCGCCGCAAGCAGGGCGCGGAACTGATCGAATTTCGAAGCGCGCGCCAGGATGTCTTCGACGAACACCTCGTTGCCGCTGGCTTCGATCTTCGCCTTAGCGAGAAAGATTTTGGAGGTGATGACGATGCGGATGTGGCACTGGTCGATGGCGGAGGCCATGGACTCTCTACCGGCAGTGAAGTTGAGGTTGACCGGGACGCAACCGGCGATGGTCGCGCCAACGTTGACCAGGGCTCCAGCGACCGCGGGGGGCAGGAGTACGCCGACCATTTCGCCTTTCGTCGTGTGACGGCGCATCCAATGGGAGACTAGCACGCTGCCCGTGAGCATGCGACCGTAGGTGAGTTCGCGGCCGGTGGAATCGGCCATGGCGAAGTGCCTCCAGTTGCGGCGGGCGTTGTGGATCACGCGGTGATCCAACAGGTCGCCGGAAGTTTTGCGATGGGCTACTGCGTCGCTGGCAAGTTCCTGTATGGCCTGGCGGACCTGATAGGCCGGAGTGGTGGACGGCAACGGTTTTCCAAACGATACGGTGACAGGGTACGGGAGGCGCTTGGGCCACTTCCAGAAGAATTTGCCGCGTTCGAAGCTGAAGATGCTGCCCCAGAGGCGGTCGATCTGGACGGGGATGATGGGGACGTCCATGTCTTCGACGATTTTCTCGAGGCCGCGTTTGAAGGGCAGCATGTTGCCGGTATGGGTGATTGCTCCTTCGGCGAAGATGCAGACCACATGGCCGTCTTCCATGGCCTTGCGCGCGGTGCGAATGGATTCGACGACGTCGCGGCGGCTGCCCGGCATGACGGGGATGGAGTTGGTGTTGCGGAAGAACCAGTTCAGCGCCTTCATCTCGTAGATCGGCCGCCATACCATGAAGCGGATAAAACGCTGCACGCAGCCGCCGATCATGAAGCCGTCGATGTAGGACATGTGGTTCGAGACCAGCAGGGCCGGGCCGCGGAATGGTACGTTTTCGCTGCCCACAATGCGGATGCGGAAGATGGTGTGGGTGAGGAGCCACAGCGCGAAGCGGATGAAGTAATCGGGAACGACGGTGAGAATGTAGGCGGTGACCAGGAGTGTGGCGATCCCGCCGCCCAGCACGATCGTGCCGGCGCTGACGCCGCGAATATCGTGCAGCGCCCAAAAGAGCGCGGAGGCGGCCAGCATACCGATCGTCTGGTAGAAGTTGTTGGTGGCGACCACGCGTCCTTTTTCCTGGTCGTCGCTGCGCTGTTGCATATAGGCGTAGAGCGGGACGATGAAGAGGCCGCTGCTGATTCCCAAAAGGATGAGGGCGCTCACGGCGGCGGGATACGACCCTTTCACCGCCCACAGCACGACGGCGAAGACGCCCATGAAGATCGAGCCGAGCGGAACGAGGCCTAATTCGACTTTGTCGCCGGAAAGTCGCCCGGCGAGCATATTGCCCACGCCGATTCCGACCGATAGAAAAGGTAGAAGGAGACCGGAGCGCAGTTCGCTGGAGTGCATGACGTCCTTGCCGAAGAGCAGGAGGTCGGTTTTGAGCAGCGCGCCCAGCGACCAGAAGAAGGCAACGCCAAGGACGGCGAGCCACAACGGGCGATCGTGGAGCAGGTGACGGGTTCCTTCGACGACTTCCGAATAGGGATTGAGGCGGAATTTCTGGGTGGCGCCGGAAGGCGGGACGCGGGTGATGCGCAGGCTGGTGAGGAAACCGATGATCGCGACGGCCATCGGGATGAGCGCCATTTTCGTCGCTTCGCCTTTCCACGAAGTGAAGACGAAGACGCCGGCGGCGCTGCCCAGGATGATTCCGACGAGCGTGGTCATTTCCAGGATCGCGTTGCCGCGGGAGAGATCGCGGTCGGGAAGGATTTCGGGGACGATGCCGTACTTCGCGGGGCTGAAGACGGTGGAGTGCAGGCCCATCATGAAAAGCACGACGAGCATCAACTGCATGTGGCCGCTGATGATGGCGAAGGCGCCGACGCCCATTGCGAGGATCTCGAAGGCTTTCACGCCGATGAGGACGGTGCGCTTGCTGATGACATCGGCAAGGTAGCCCGAGTAGCCGGAGAAGAGCAGGAAAGGGAGGAGGTAAATAATCAGGACAGCGCCTGTGGATTGGCCGGTCTCAGCCGCGGCCTGGAGGACCAGCATCTGGTAGAGGTTGTCATTCAGCGCCCCGAGGAATTGGGTCCAGAGGAAGGAGTGGTATCCACCATTCTTCAGAATGTCTTTGAAGCCGCCGTGTGCCATAAAAGTCCTTTTCAACAGGCATTGCTGATGCACGGGGGATGCCGCCCCAAAACAGGGCAGAAAGCTGCCCAGGGTCAATAGTTTACGCGTTTATGGGGGCGGAGTCGAATGAAACCTTTGTACATTCACTGTACGCGGAAATGCCATCGGGTGTACAGACGGTGGAAAGGAGCGGAGATGAGCGGTTAGAGGCTTCCGGATAGTACCGGTTCGTTAATATGGGCCCGGATGGGCCTGAGTCGGATCGTCCTACGCATGTCGCCGTCAGCTATTCGCGGCCATCGATCTCCTAGTTCGGTACCCATGCCAGGTACGCCAAATAGGAAATGAGAGCGCCGGCGCATGCCACCAACAGGCCGGAGAGACGCTTCTTCTGCAGGAAGAAGATGAGCAGGAGGCCGGTGAGCGAAACCGCGGTCATCAGGACGGCGGAGATATCGATGATCACCGCCCAGGCGGTTCCGGTTTCGCGGCCCTTATGCAGGTCGTTGAGCACGGCAAAGAGACCCATGCGAGTTTCCGTGAGCTCGTAGCGGCCGCTGGCCCGGTCGATGAAGGCATCGGCGGCATAGCCCGGACCTTTGAACGAGACCGAGCAGTCCGAATCTTCGACGCGGAAGTCCTTCACAGCGCCGTGAATGCCATGGATGTTGCGCAGCCGCTCGACGACTTCCAGTTTGGCGACGTCTTTGTCGAGAAACTGCCGATCCATGGATCCGCGAATCTGGACGGTTCGCTGTTGTTTCGCGAACCACTCGGCGTGGTTCAACGTGAACCGGTCACCGCGAAGAAGAACAGGATCCCGAAACTGGCCATCGACAGATAGATGTGCAGCCAGCGAGACAGAATCATGAACTGGCGTTTCCAAAACGACTGCGTGTGGGCGTGTGCCGCGCGCGGAACGTGGGCACTGATGAGAACCGAACTCATGTCAGCGCACCGCCTTGTGGTAATCGAGCGATACCGCGCCCAACTCGACATCGGGGGGCAACTGCGCCTGCGTGGGATCTCCGTTGCAGTTGATCTCGTAGCGATCCAGGCTGTAGCCGCCATGCTCGCGCGCGGCTTCGACCAGTATGGTGTAACGGCCCGCCTTGACCATCTTGCCGCCGTTGTCTTTGCCGTCCCATTTGAAGGCGTACTTGCCCGGAGAACGCGTTGCGCTGGTGACCGAGTTCAGAATCTCGTTGCCCTCGGACATGGCGCGCAAGCGGTCGTCGCGGTACCAGGCCCGAAGTTCATTCAGCCATCGCACCTTCTCGAACCAGACGGCGAGGGTGCGAACCGGGAATCGGTCTTTGTCCTCGACCCACACGGCCACGTAGGGACGTCGGGCTCCGAAGCCCTTCGTCTGGGGGATCTCGACATTGACCGTCAACTCATACGCGGGGTTCCACAATCCCGCATCCGCCGCGGGTGCGCCAGGCTTGCTTTGCGGAACCGCGGCGGCGGCCATCGGCAGGCGTGGCGACTGCAAACTGTTCCAGCCGGCGCTGGCGAAGCGGGTTCCGTTCTGCGCCACCAGCAGGTACTCGGCGCCTGGAACGGAGGCCGCCAGCTTGCGGCTGTCCTCGGGCGACAGCACGCAAAAAGCGGTGGCGAGAGCACCGGCGTCTACGGCTTGCGGCGCCACCACCGTAGCGCCGATGATTCCCTCGGCAGTGTGTCCGGTGCGCGGATCGACGATGTGCGAATAATGGCGGCCGCCGATATCGAAGCCGCGGCGGTAATCGCCGCTGGTGGCGACGGCGCGGTCACGGAGATGGAGAACGCCGATGGGCTCGCTATTCTCGGAATCGGAGCGCGGATCGGCCACGCTGATCTCGTCGCTGGGTGCGCCGCGCACCACCAGGTCGCCCCCGATGTTGAGCACCACGGCGCTCACTCCGGGGGTGCGCAGGGCTGCGGCGGCAGCATGTTCGATTACGTAGCTTTTGGTGAAGGAGTTGAGCATCAGCGGCGTACCGGTCAAGCGAGTGGCGAGGCCGGCGTTCGGTTCCAGACGCCATTGCTGCTGGCTGGCATCGACTGCGGCGGCTGCCATTTGCGCGTCGCTGGGTAATATGCCGGCCGATTCAGCTCGCTTCCAGACGCGTCCGATCGCTTCGGCAGCGGGATTCAATACGCCGCCGCTGCGGGTGCGCCAGGTGTCCCACAGATTCAAAACCTCGAGCAACTCGGTAGAAACGGGCTCGGGCTGGTCACGGGTTTTCGCCCAGCGGCTGAATTCGCTGGTAGGATCATACCCGCTAAGGACGCTGTTGAGACGTTGGATTTCATCCAGGGCGGCAGCTTCTGCGCGATCGGCACTCGGCTGCGAATTCGCGATCAGCTTGATCTCCATCGACGTGCCGAGAACGTTTTCGTAGTGCGCTGTCCGCCACGGCGCGGGGTTGGAGCTGGAACTCACTCCCGCAAACGCAGCGGCCAAAACAGTGGTTGCGCTTAAGAATAGAGGCTTCATGATGATCTCTGGTTGTGGCTTCTGGTTTAATCGGGAAGGTCGCTCCCCTTACGGTCGCGGTTCGCGACGACGCGTCGCTTCTTCCCGGGTTACTTTGCCGTCGCCATCCTGGTCCAGCTTACGTATGGATGTCCGGCGCATTGCGAATCTCTTCGGCAGAGAGGATGCCATCACCGTTCGTATCCACGGCCGCCAGGAAGGCCATCAGGGTTTTGACGGTCTCTTCGGCGATGTTGACGCTGGACCCGCCCTCGGCTTCTCCGCGGCTGCGGCCGGGACCGCCTCCTGGACCTCCACCGCCACGGCCTTCCGGCATCGCCGGACGAGCTTCGTCCGAAGTGATCTGGCCATCGGAGTTCTTATCCAGTTTGGCCAGGGACCCGGGGGCGGCGGCAATCTCCTGGGCATCGAGTATGCCGTCGCCATTGGAGTCCAGCGTAGTGAACCCCACACTCGGCCGCCCGCGTCCGGGGCCGCGCCCGAAGGGTTCCTGGCCGAATCGCCCCGCGCCACGTCCGTCCTGAGCGGGCGCAGCGGCCAGCCCGGCAAGCATACCAATTACAATCCAAGTCGATCGCATAGTGAAAACAGCATCCTGAGTTCTATTCCTAATGACGATTCGGAGCGGGCATCGGGCACGTTAAGGAGTGTTATGGACCCAAGTCGAATCGCGTCGACGCCGATACGAGGGGCTATGATCGAAACATCAGATTACAGTGAAGCGGCTCGAGCAAACACGGATCGAGTGGGCGCTGTTGGGCGTGATCGCGGTGGTGTGCGCCGTGCTCTCGTTTCTGCAATACCATTGGACCGGCGAGTTGAGCCGGGCCGAGCCGGCGCATTTGCGCGCCGGGCTCAACGAGCAGGTTCGGCGCCTGGTCCTGGCGTTCAACGAGGAGATTCGCGAGAGTTGTGCAATGCTCTTGCCGGACGCGAAGGAGCTGCGTGAACAGGGTATGGCCGAAGCTCACAGAGTCCGCTACGAACAGTGGGCCGCGGCGCATGACCGGTCCGTGTTCTCGCGGATTGGCATCGCGGTGCCGGAACAGGGAGCACTGCAGTTGTACGGGATCGGCGAGGGTCGAAGCTCTCCGATGGAATGGCCGTCGACGTGGGGGACTTTGCGCGAGACCATGATAGCTCGCGTGCAAGGCGGCCGGCCGCCTGGCAATTCGCCCGATTCGGGCACCCTCCAGTTCCCGGTCTTCGCAGATCCGCGGAACCGCGGTTCCGAAATCGAATGGATGATCTTCGATCTCAACCCGGATGGCCTGCGGAGCAAAATGCTGCCGCGCCTGGTGACGGAGTATTTGAATCCCGGCGCGGATCCGGTCTATGACGTGTCGGTCAGTTGGGGCGGTCCTCACGGTCCGGTCCTCTACTCAACGCGAAGCGACCAGGCGAGCGTGTCGGACGGAGCCGATGCGACCGCGGGGCTTTTCTCCGGTGAAATGGGCGCGTCACCGTCCGCCGGGCAGGGAGGCCGCGGCCGTGGGCGATTCCACGATGAAGGGCGCTCCCGCTGGACAATCGCTGTCCGGCATCGAGCGGGATCTTTGGATATTGCCGTCGCACACGCCCGCACCCGGAATCTCGCTGCATCGTTGGTGCTGGTTGGGCTGCTGGGAGGCACGGCCTGGGCACTGGTGCGATATACGGCTCGCTCGCGGCGGCTGGCGGAGATGCAGTTTCGTTTCGCGGCAGGAGTGTCGCACGATCTGCGGACTCCGCTGACGGCGATCCGCGGGGCCGCGTTCAACCTGGTGGAGGGTGTTGTGAAGGAGCCGGCGGCGATTGGACGCTACGCCAAGCTCATCCTGCGCAATGCGGAAGAACTCACATCGATGATCGAAAATGTTCTCGCGTTTTCGGCTTCGCTGCATTCGGACAAGGCGGAACGGCGCGAGGTGTTTGCGGTGGGAGATCTGCTGGAACATGCGGCCGCGACCATGGCGCAGGAAATCGAGCAGGCCGGGTGCAGGATTGAAGTGACAGTGGCGCCGGAGTTGCCTGGCGTGGCGGGCGATCCGGTGGCTCTCGAACTGGTTTTTCGGAATCTGATTGGGAATGCCGTGCGCCACGGCGCGGGAGGCAAGTGGATCGGAGTGGCCGCGGCCCCATCGAACGACGGGGTGGAGATTCGAGTCTGCGACCGCGGTCCGGGCATTCCAGAAACGGAACGCGAACGGATTTTCGACCCGTTCTATCGCGGCGAACAGACCCGGGCGCAGCGGGTACAGGGCACCGGTCTCGGCCTCAGCCTGGTAAAGACGACAGTCGAGCGGCTCCAGGGTAGTGTCGAGGTGGAGAACTCACCGGGCGGGGGCGCGCAATTCACGGTGCGTTTGCCTGCGGCTCCGAAGGTCGCATGACTTCGCGCATTCTCCTGGTGGAAGACGCCCCGGACGTTCAGTTGATCGTGGCGGATCTGCTGCGGGGCCACGGCCACGAAGTGGTGGTCTCGAGCGATGGCACCGAGGGTCTGCGGGTAACGGGTGAACAGAAGTTCGACCTGATGATACTGGATGTGATGTTGCCGGGCATCGATGGCTTCGACGTTTGTCGTGCGGTTCGCGAACGCGGGTTCGACGGCGGCATCCTGATGCTCACCGCGCGGGCGCAGGTGGACGACCGGGTGGAGGGTTTGCGGACCGGAGCGGACGACTACCTGATCAAACCGTTCGACTCGAAGGAGCTGCTGGCGCGTGTGGGCGCGCTGCTTCGCCGCTTGGGAAAGACGCCGCTGACGCCGGTCTTGCAGTATCAGTTCGGCGCGAGGTCGCGGTGGACTTCGATCGGCGCGAGGTATTGCGCAGCGGCGCCGTGGTGAACCTGGCCGCGAAGGAATTGCAGTTACTCCGGCAACTGATCGACCATCGGGGGCAGGTCCTCTCCCGTGAGCGGCTGTTGGCGCGGGTGTGGCACGACCAGCCGTTCATCGGACCGCGCACGGTAGACGTTCACATTGCGTGGCTGCGGCAGAAGCTCGAAGAGAATCCGCAAGTGCCGCGCTACATCGTCACGGTTCGCGGAGAGGGTTATTCCTTCGAGCCGTGATCGAGTGGCTGTCATTAGAGCCCGAATTACCGGGCACTGCGGTGGGCAGGTGCGGAAAGTCGGGAGAGTCAGAGTGGCAAGCCAGGTAGATGCCGCCAGCCTTAGACCCAAGGTTGGTCACCCGCAACGCTGAAAGTCCGAAGACCGCATTGCTGTAGGCACGCCGCTGGCATGGCCGCACGGTGCTTCCGGGCTCATTTCGCGGAATATATCCTGTGCTGACAGGATGGCGTATTTGGTCTGGCTCCCGTAAATTCAGGCAGGGGCGATTTGCCGCTGCCGGAACCCGTTCTGGCCTTATTCGGATAAGGAGGTATGCAGCATGCTCTTACGATGCGTGGTTCTAGGGTGTTTTCTCTGCTCCGCCATGGCGACCGCTCAAGACGAGGTTGCGGCACGCGCCAAGCTGGCGGGCAAGTGGCAACCGAAGGCTGGCGAGAAAAGCGATTACGGCAACTGGACGTTGGAAGAACACGACGGCTCGATTCGGGTCACGCAGGAGGCCAACGGTCAGAAGATCACGGAGTACGTGTGCAACACCATGGGACAGGAGTGCAAGATCAAGGAGGGCGGCCGCACCGCCACGGTGTCAATGTGGTTCAACGGTTCTAAACTGGTCGAAATGCGAACTCGGGGAACGGAAGTAGTCAAACGGCGCTTCGAAGTGGCTGGCGACGGCGACGTACTTGATTTGGAAGTGATTCCGATCGCGCCGGCGGGTAAGCCGGAGGTGATTCACATGAGCCGTCTCCGGGGAGAAACGGATCGGAAGGCCCAATAGCGGGCCGCCGAGAGGATACTGTCGACGCTGGCAAGCGAAAGCGCCTGCTCGACCACTAAAAACTGCACGACTTTGACGAGGGGGCGCGGGCGCTTTGCAAGGCGCTAACTAAAACACTGAGACGATCACCAGGCCCCCGGCGCCGCAATGGATCTGGGTCCGTTTGCGGACTTCCGTTGTTTCGTGCGGCTGCTATGGACGCCATGGCGATCCTGCCAATGTTGTCCAGCGATTGTGACAATTCGATTTACCTCGTCCGCATCAAACGGCTTTGCCAGCACGTCCCATGCTCCGAGATTCAGCGCCTCCGCCCACAGGCGTTCATCTGCCAACCGGGAGGTTACGATCAAGAGTGGGGGATCGGGAAACCGTGAGATATCATCCAACATCTCACCCCAGGTACCCGGAGAGACCTCGCAGTCGTAGATCACGATCGGAATTGGTACTTGCCGCAACACCGAAAGAGCTGAAGCAATGGTTGCGCTCCCGATCACGGCCCAGTGGGATTCGAAAATGTTCTGCAGAGAGGCGCAGTCTTCATGATCGGGGCTGACCGATAAAACGACCTGGACAGCAGTCTCGCTTCCGGGCGGCTTCTTGATGAGTTCCGATCCAGCCGTTGACCGCTGGCGTTCTGCCACGTTTCCCTCCATCGAGAATCACAAGCCCAGCAGGTAGCAGGGGTAGGAAACCGTTAAGCTACGTGGCTAACAATTGAACGCGTCTGTCACTCCCGACGCGCTGCCTTCGTGAGGGTTCAGCCGCATGACCGAGGCCTATTAAGCGCATGCTTTGCGGACCGAACCGGCGTTCCGCAAGGCTACGCCCTACGTCTGATATGACTTCAGAATGGATTCTTCGCTTTCATGTTAGAACCCAAGTGGATCCGAATGGAACTAGGCGAGTCCCTAGGTAAGGTGAATGCAACCAAAATTCGGGAAGTGGGGGTGTTTTGCGCTACCTTAAAACTGCCTACCGGGATCGGGCTGATGTGAGAAAATAAAGGTCATACGCCGCGCCGGGCGGCGGCCTTGCACTACTGGGATGGCTTCCCAGGGAAAATTTCCCAGGGAGAAAGATCATGGCTCGCACCAGTTCGGCGAAGCCCGGAACCAACCTTAGGCCGCGGGCGAAGGATTCCCACCTCCGCGCCGGATCCTCGACACAGAAAAAGCATTACCCGATTGTAGGGGTCGGTGCTTCCGCCGGAGGCTTCGAAGCGTTCCGCGAACTGCTCGCGGCCTTGCCAGCGGATACCGGCCTGGCATTGGTGTTGGTGCAGCACCTCGACCCCGGACATGAGAGCCTGCTGGCCAAGCTGCTTTCCAAG
>DATGIL010000036.1:0-34464 GCA_035295745.1 Bryobacteraceae bacterium
CCCTGCGTTGCCCTATCCTCCGCCCGGCCCACCTATCTTATCGACGGAATCCCGGCTGGCTTGAGCCGGCACGTCCTAAACGCAAACAGTGTTACCAATCATGCCGGTCAACCTTGTTACCAATCATCCCGTCACCTCAGACACTCATGTCGAGACTTTTTCGGGCGTGCACCAAGGCAGCTATACGACCGGTTTCGGCTCTGCATTCTGTGCCGTGAGAATGTCGCATCGGCGCAACGAAAAGGGACCTCTGTGGCTGCGGAATCAGTAGACACAGCAAAGTCTCGACATGAGTGTCGAGCCGGGCAAACAGGAGTGTTCGCGCCACGCTTATCCTCAAGGATTAGTGTCCGCTGAGGGCCTGACTATCAGCCCCGCTGCGCTATACTGAGTTTGCCCATACGGGCAAGAGGTCATAGTGAGACTTCCCACTCTGCTTCTTCTCTTCAGCGCGCTTCTTCCCGCGCAAACTACCGCGTTTGAAGGAACCGCAATCCATTCGATCACAAAACAGCCCCTGGAAGGCGTGCATGTCCGATTAATCGGATTCAGCTTCGATGGTCCCGGCGATACTTACGGTGCGATGAGTGACCGCGCTGGGCACTTTTCCATCGCCACCATGAAGCCGGGTGCTTATATGCTCCTGCCGGAGTACCGGGGATTCGTCCACGCGCACAAAAAGGAAGGCCCCCTGCCCTTCGCTATGATCACGCTGAAGGCGGGCGAATCCGTCGCCGATTTTCACCTGGAAATGACACCACACTCGGTGATCACCGGCCGGGTGTTAGACGAATATGGGGATCCGGTACAGAATGCGCAGGTACAGGCGGAAGCCGCCTCGCCGGAGACCGCGGTAGTCGGTCCAGGCTTCTTGGATAACTCCGGCAATGGCAACACGGACGATCGGGGTAGTTTCCGCCTTGTGATGGGGCCGGGAAAATACTATGTAAAGGCAGAACCTCCCAATTCCAACAATCCCAACGGGCCGCCGGAAAAACGCACGGACGGAACTGCTCCGTCCGAATATACAGGCACCTGGTATCCGAGTGCAGCGAGCAAAGATCGGGCAGTGGCGGTGGAGGTGCAGGCCGGCGCGGAGGCCGGCGTGGACATCCGTCTGACACGTGCCGTCGCCCAGCGAATGCTGACCATGAGCGGCGTAGTTCACGGCATTCCGGAAGGAAACCTCAGTACGTACGTCCAATTGGTGCCTAGCGATAATATGGGCGGCTCAATGCCCAGCGCCCGAGTCGGTCCCGATGGCCAGTTCACATTCTCGCGGGTGCGGCCAGGCACCTATCGTTTGACGGCACTTTCGATGGGTGACAAGCAGCTCCACGGTCCGCCGTTGGAAGTGAAATTAGAGAGTGATCTGGCGAATGTAGAGTTGCCTCTCACCGGCGCCGGCGAACTGACCGGCATTCTGGATTTCCCTGGCGTACCTGCAGAGAAACGGACCATCTATTTAAAAACTACAGGAGGATTCAGCTTTGGTCAGCCACCCTCGGGCGAGGTGGCTCAGGACGCCACGTTTCATATCCCGGGTCTTGCCGGCGGCCACTTCACGGTACAGGTCGAGCCGCTGCCGGAGAACGCCTACATCAGCTCGCTCACCCTCGACGGCAAGACAATTCCCGGCGCTGAACTGGAGCTTCCGCCTGGAATGCGAAGCTCGAAACTCAAGGTCACCGTCAAACCGGATGGTGCGCAGATTTCGGGAGTTTTGCTGGATCCATCCGGCAACAAGCTCTCCGTTTCCTTCGCTATCGCAATGTTGGTGGACGATCCCGCAAAATTGGAACTGGAAGGTGATTCCCGCAATATGGCGCGTGTTGGAGCGGATGGCAAGTACAGCTTCCACGGCATTCGGCCCGGCAAATACCGGGTCCTGGCGATTGACCTGTTCCACAGTCCCGACTTCAATCTCGAGAAGCCCGGAGAATGGAAGAAGTTAGCGGCGTCGTTGGAAGAGTTCGAAATCAAAGCGGGCGA
This sequence comes from Bryobacteraceae bacterium, assembly GCA_035295745.1. GTDB lineage: Bacteria > Acidobacteriota > Terriglobia > Bryobacterales > Bryobacteraceae > JAIQFL01. The sequence goes on from DATGIL010000036.1 coordinate 1,993, forward strand.
TCGCCTGGTGAAAGATGTGAAGGTTGTGGCTCAGGAGGATGCCAATGCGAAGCCGAAATTGTAGGATGGCGGCCGTGTGGCTGGCGTTCTGTGCAGCCGCCGGCGCTCAAACACCCTCCGCACCGCCAAACCAGCAGCCGGCAAGTATATCCGGCGTGGTCCGGGACTCCGTTACGGGCGCGCCCATTCTGCGGGCACATGTCACTTTGCGGCCTAATTTCGACTCGCTTGTCACAACACCGGATACATATGGCGCGATGACGGACGCGGAAGGAAAGTTTTCGATCACTTCCGTGGCGCCGGCCACGTACACCGTGATGGCGGAACGAATTGGGTTCTCGACGGCTCCGATGATGCGCCCCATGAAGCTCAATCCCGGAGACAAGAAGGACGATCTGAAGGTGGAACTGATTCCCAACGGTGCAATCATCGGGCACGTACTGGATTCCCAAGGCGAACCGGTAGAAGGCGCGTCTTTAACCGTCGAGGGCGGAGGGATGAGTGGAGGGTATGGAATCACAACGGATGAAAAGGGCCAGTTCCGGATCGGCGGATTGCGGGCAGGGAAGTATCGGGTGAGAGCCAAGTCGCCGAATCTGCCGATTCAGCCAGAGATTCGAACGGACGGCACGGCGGAGGTTCACTATGCCTCCACTTACTACCCGAGTTCTCTTACGGCGCGCGGCGCCACGAGCGTCACAGTGACGCCGGGGAGCGAGGTGAGCGACATCGATGTTCGTTTGCTCCGAGTCCCCCTGGTGCGAGTCAGCGGCACTGTGACGGGGTACCCGAAGAGCGCCGAAAACGTTACCATTTCGGCCACCCGGCCTGGGGGTGGCGAAAACAACTCGGCGCAGCTGAAGCCCGATGGTAGCTTCGAACTCTGGCGGCTGGACCCTGGCCACTACACGGTGGTCGCGCGGCAGTTTTCCAATGGTCAGAATCTGCAAACGGCGCCCGTCGAGATCGAGGTGGCGGGTTCCAATATCGACCACGTCGACCTGCGCGTGGTGATGCCGTTCGAGGTCTCCGGCGTCGTGCAATTCGAAGACGAGCAGGCGAAACCGCAGCCACCACCGCAACAGACCCAGACGGCTCAAGGCGGCCGGCAGGGACAGCCACGTCCCGCTCCCTCAGCTCGGGTCTCGCTGATTGAGGTGAACGGATTGAACATGCAGATTTTCGGCCGGCAGCAGCCCGCGACTGTGGGAGCCGACGGATCTTTCACGTTTCCTCAGTTGGTCGCGGGACGGTACCGGGTGGAGCTTTCCTGGAACAACGCATATGTGAAGTCGGTGCAGTTGGGTTCCGTTCAAATGGAGGGGCGCATTCTCGACCTGCTCAACGGTTCGGGTGGCGCGCCGGTCACCGTAGTGGCGAGTTCGGCCGTGGCGGAACTATCCGGAGTGGTGCGAAATGGTGACGATCCGGCGCCCGCGATGCGCGTACAATTGATCGCCGACCCGAGTGATGGCCGCCCCTACTACGGCTTAACCAAAGCCGACGGGACCTATGGCATCTCCGGAATCCCGCCAGGAAAGTATAAGATCGCGATTGCAGGCAGTTCGGAAATGCCCGTGGCCACCGGCATCGGTGCGGACGATTTAGAGGACGCGATGGAGATCAGCCTTGCTCCGGGAGACAAGGTGACGAAAGATCTGAAGGTGCCGCCGAAGGCCAAGTGAGACTGCCCGCCAACAGGCAGGTAAGGCCGCTCAGAGTAGCCACCAGCGCCAGGGCCAATCGCAGCGAGAATGCCTGCGCCAGCAATCCGATGATGGGCGGACCGATCAGGAATCCGAAGTAGCCGGTCATGGAGACTGCGGCGATGCCGGCTTGCGGCCGATCAGAGGCGCGGCTGCCGGCGACGCTGCACACGATCGGAAAGATGGCGGAGAAGCCGAATCCGACACAGGCGAATCCGACGAGCGTTGCGGCGGTGTGCCCGGCGATCAGCGCGCCTCCCAAGCCACACGCAGCGAGTGCGCTGCCCCATCGGACCGTGGAGACTGCTCCCAGACGATCGTGGAACCAGTCGCCGCTCAAACGGCCGAGCGCCATGGTCAGCGAGAACACCGCGTAGCCGAGTGGCGCTACCGCCAGTCCCGCGAGTTGATTCAAATAAACCGCACTCCAATCCGCCATCGCGCCCTCGCCCAGCAAAATGCAAAACGCGACGACTCCGAGACCGATCAAAGGTACGAGCAGATCGCGTGCGGATCGCGGAGAAGGCGCATGCTCGCGGCGATCCGGAATCAGGTTGCGGCACGCGGCGAGACCCACAATCGCCATTGCGGCACCAGTCACCGCCAGGTGCGGAATCGGCCCGATGCGAAAGCGTGCGGCCAGGCTCCCGAGGAGTGCTCCCGTCATACCCCCGAAGCTGAACAACGCGTGGAAACCGACCATCACGCGTCGGTTGGCCGCTGCTTCCACTTCCACCGCTTGGGTATTCATGGCGACGTCCATCGCGCCCGCCGAAGCGCCGTACGTGAACAGGAAAATCGCGAGGAACGCCGGCGCGGAAGCCCACGGTGGCAACGCGACCGCCGCGCACAGCAGGATCGTCGTGACCCTGGTAACGCGGGCGCTGCCGAAGTGGCCTACCACCTTGGAAGTGATAGGCATTGCGAACAATGCACCTGCCGCGGCGCTGAGTAGGATCGCCCCCAGCGTTCCCACCGGAATGCGCAGTTGTTCCTGTACGGCTGGAATGCGCGATAGCCAACTGGAGACCAGAATGCCGTGGACTAGGAAGATGATTGAGATCGAGACGCGAGCTTTTCGCCACCGGCCGCCAGTGGGATCGGCAACGGCAGACAGTAATGCTGATCGATTTGACATTGTGCCTCCTCCGGACTTCGGAAGTGAATCGTGTGAATGCCGAGCTTGCGCGCGGCTTCGATGTTCTCTTCGCGGTCATCGAGAAAGAGCGCGTCTTCGGGTTTCACGCGCAAACCTTCCAGGCAGAGCCGGTAGATTTCGGCTCCGGGCTTGGCACAGTGGACATCGCACGAGTAGCAGGAGTGATCGAATTCAGGAAGCCACGTGCATGTGCGCAGGTAACTGCGCAGCGTAATCGGCATGTTGGAAAGCACCGCGGTGCGCATGCCGGCCTTTCGGAGGTCGCCGGCCCACTGAATCATGATCGGATTCGGATGGACCCAGCTCAAGTTGTCGAGTTCAATCAGCCGTTCGCGCTGAGCATCGGAGAGGGTGCGCGAGAGACCAGCGGCGGTGGTGGCCCAATGGGCTTCGGGAGTGATCTCGGCGGCATCGAATGACAGGCGGTCCCTCCAATAGACCGATTCGAATTGGGCGGTGGGCACGTCGAACACGGCGGCCATGGCTTCCACATCGGCGCGATCCTGCGAAACGCACAGGACATTGCCATAATCGAAAACCACGGCTTTTGGGCGAATCAAGGCTTGTACAGGCATCCCAATCATGATAATATCGGCACAAACAGGCAAAAGCAAGTAGAAACATGCAGAATCAGACAAATCTGATGAAAGAGGAACGGCAGGCGCTACTACTCGCGACTTTGCAGCGAGAAGGCAAAGTTCTCGCCTCCGAGTGGAGCGAACGGCTGCGGGTCTCGGAGGACACGATTCGCCGCGATCTGCGCGAATTGGCGCGCCAGCAGAAACTGCAGCGGGTCCACGGCGGTGCGCTGCCTCGATCTACCACGGTGGCCTCGTACACGGAGCGGCAGCGGCAGGCGCCCGCGGAGAAGAGCGCGATTGGCGCGGCGGCCGCGAAGCTGGTGGCCGAAGGGCAACTCATCTTCGTCGACGGCGGAACCACGACGCTGCAACTGGCGCGGCACCTCCCACTAGAGCTGCGCGCCACGGTGGTCACCAACAGTCCCGCGGCGGCCGTGGCGCTGGCGAATCATTCCAATGTCGAGATTATTCTGCTGGGAGGCCGGTTCTCCAAGCCGGCCCAGGTGACCATCGGTGCGGCGGCTGTGGAGGAACTGCGGCGATTCCATGCGGACCTTTGCTTCTTGGGAGTTTGCAGCCTGCATCCCGAAGTCGGACTCAGCATCGGAGACTTTGAAGAGGCGCAGATCAAGCGCGCGATGATCGCGAATTCAGCGGAGGTCGCGGGGCTGGTGCTGGCCGATAAGCTGGGAACAGCGCTGCCCTACGTGGTCGCGCCGGCACGTGCACTGACGTATTTGATCACGGATGCCAGCGCCAGTGACGCAAGTCTGGTCTGTTATCGCGAGGCCGGTGTGACAGTGATTCAAGCCGGGACCTGAGCGCCGCACACTTCCACGGCGCGGCGCACTTCCTCGATCGTATGGTCGAGTTCCTCGTCTGTCGTGTAGAAGTGCGGCGCAATGCGAATGCCGGCTCCTGGTCGGTAATCCAGGAGCACTTCGCGCCGCGTCAACTCGCGCGTCACCTGTTTGCCATTCTCCACATCGAGGATCACCACGCCGCCGCGCAATTTCGGGTCGCGTGGAGTATTCACGCGCATGCCCGCATCTTCCGCAAGGTCGATCAAGCGGGCCGTCTGGCGCATGGATTTCTCTCGGATTGCGGGAACGCCGATCTCGTTGATGATCTCGTATCCGGACCGCGCGGAGTATAGGGCGGGAACATTCGGTGTGCCGTTCAGGAAACGGAACGCGTCGCTGGCGTAGCGGATCGGGCCGCCTTCGAACGCGAACGGTTCCTCGTGCGCCATCCATCCGGTGGCGACCGGCTGCAGGCGGTCCCACAGATCGCGGCGCACATAGAGGTAGCCCGCGCCCGGGCCGCCGCACAGCCACTTCACGGATCCGCCCGTGGCAAAGTCGAGCTGCAACTCCCGCACATTCACAGGCACCGTGCCCGCCGATTGATACAGGTCCGCGATCACCATCGCGCCGACGGCGTGCGCCCGTTCGACGATGGCGGCGAGATCCTGCAGGTAGGAGCTGCGAAATGCGACGTGAGAGACGGAGACCAGTTGCGTCTCATCGTCGATGGCGTCGAGCAGCAACTCAACGGGCAGGGTGAGCGAATCGGGCGAGGGCACACTCACGACGCGCGCGCCGAGACGTGCGAGGCCGTGATAGATGTAATCGTTGGATGGGAAGTTCAGGCCATCGGTAACCAGCTTGTTGCGTCGGCCGGACCAGTCTAGGCACGAGGTGACGATCGACTGACAGATCGATACGTTCTGTTGCATCACTACTTCGCCCTCGCCCGCGCCGATGATCGAAGCCACCAGGTTGCCAACCGTGATCGGCATGTTCCACCAGCCCTCCTCCCAGGCGCGGATTCCACGAGTTGCCCAGGTGTCGCTGAATTCCCGCAGGCGGCCGGTGGTCCGCTCCGGCATCGCTCCCAGCGAGTGGCTGATCATGTAGGTGGTGTGCGAAAGGATGGGGAATTCCTTGCGCCAGGCGAGCAGTGGATCCATGGCTTCTATCGTACCGTCAGTTCGAAATCGATCACCAGCACCAGGGAGTCGTCAGCGACCCGAATTTCGGGCACGGTGAAATTGCGGAGTTCGCGCTGGTATCCGGGGTGAAGGCCGGGATCTTCGAGGATCTTGCGCGCCTCGGCGGAGACCGGATATCGGAACTCGTGGCCAAGGCTGGAGGCCATCGCCTCGCAGACGCGCCGAATGTAGAAGCTGGTCTTGCCTTCGCTGGCCACCGTGATGTCTTTAAGGCCGATCGTTCCGTCATGAAAGTGAGGCGTCGCGAGGATGGTGAGATCGAAAGCGTCGCCCATGCCCACACACTGGCCGAAGAGATTCAGAGCGGTTCGGCCGGTGAACTTGGCGTGAATGCGCAATCGGCCGCCATCGCCCTGCATGTGCGGATGCTCCAGGTAGGCGAAATTGCACTTGGCTTTCTGGCTGCCGCGCACGTAACGGCGCCCGTCCTGCGTGAACATCTGTTCAGCAAGCATACGTTCCAGAGCGCCGTACTGGAGGTGGAGTTCCACTGCACGTGCGCAGAGCGGCAGCAGCAGTACCAGAATCGTGAGGCGGAGCGGCACGCAGTCCATGTTCTCACAGCAGGGAGTGATACGAAGTGCACGCTCGGATCACTGTTTCCTACGGAGGACAGGTTCTGACAAGGAGGTCTGGATGCCTGTTGTGAGGAACACCGAAACCGTTCAGAGTTTTCGTTTGTCGAACTATTCCGCTTCGTTAGGTCCCGCCAGCGAACTTTCCCGTTGCGAACTGCCGCAAGAGATTCGCGAATCGTGCCCAAACAATTATCAGGACCGGATCCGCACCCTGGTTCTGCGGCCGGTTCATGGATTCGATTGGAATCATCCCGATATTACCGCGGTGGTCCTGGACGTCTTGCGCGCCGGCTTCCTGGTACTCTCCTTCGAGTGCCGGAAACTCGGGACCGATCCTGGGGGGGCCTACCTCTTCTATGTTTGTTCCGGCGACGAGCTTGACCCATCGTGCTGCCGACATTAACAGCAGATGAAGCGGGAATTAAGACCACATGAACCTCGTATACCGGCGACGACTGGAATGCGTTGTATAGGAGCAGGAGGAGTGGTCAGATGAAATTCACATTATTTGCGGTTCTTTTGCTGGCGGCAGGTGCCCTGTCGGCCAATGCGGCGGAGGTAGTAATCGGTGGTTACTATCCGGGACACTATGGGGCTCCGCCGCGGGTTCCGGTTGTGGCTTACCGGCCGCCGAGTCCGGGTCCGGGATACGCCTGGATCAATGGGTACTGGGTGCCGTCGGGTGCGCGTTATACCTGGGCTCCGGGCTACTGGGCTCGTCCGCCATATGCGCGTGCTTACTGGGTGGCTCCGCGTTATTACGGCGGCCGATACTATCGCGGATACTGGCGACGGTAGTTACCTTGCGAACTGTCGGAACAGGCCGGGGAATCGCGCCGGCCTGTCTCGATTCACGTCTTTTCGAGTCGAGCGTCGAAACGACAAAGATATTACAAACGCACAGTGTCATCGGGTCCGCTCGACTTCTACAATATTTTAGGGACTTAAAATCCTAAAATGCTCATTCACCCCAAGGGAATTCAGGCCCGCATCTTACTCAGCTCAGTCTTCGGACCGTATGCCCGAGACGACGAATTCGGAAGCCGCAAGATCAATCCGATGGAGCTTTATCATAATCAGGTGACCCGCGAACAGGGGCCCTTCTCGCTCCGCATGTTTCATCGCTCGTGGGGAATTCTGATGATTCAACAGAATATCTCGGCGCCGACCACGGTGGTCGATTTCCCTACCCGCGAGGCGTTCGAAGCGGAATTGCTGGCCAACGATTATGACATCGTCGGCATCTCGTCCATCATCGTGAATGTAGGCAAGGTGGCGGAGATGTGTCGCATGGTGCGCCGCCTGTCACCGCGATCCACAATCGTGGTGGGCGGCCACGTGACGGCGATTCCGGGCGTGGAAGGCATGATTGACGCGGACCACTTCGTACGCGGAGACGGCATTTCATGGATGCGGCGGTACCTCGGAGAAGACGATACGGCGCCCATCCGGCATCCGAGAATCGTGTCGGGGTTCGGAGCGCGGACCTTGGGAGTGAAACTGCCGGAAAGTCGCGGCACTATCGCGGCCACGATCATTCCGTCCGTGGGCTGTCCGATGGGCTGCAACTTTTGCACAACTTCGGCATTCTTCGGCGGCAAAGGCAAGTTCCTGAACTTCTACGATACCGGCGCGCAGCTCTTCGAAGTGATGTTCGAGATGGAAACGAAGCTCGGCGCGCGGTCGTTCTTCGTGATGGACGAGAACTTCCTGCTGCACAAGCGGCGAGCGATGCAACTGCTCGACTGCATGAAGGCCGCCAACAAGCCGTGGTCGCTCTATGTCTTCTCTTCCGCCAATGCGATCAGGCAGTACACGATGCGGGAACTGGTGGAACTGGGGATCTCGTGGGTGTGGATGGGGTTGGAGTCTCCTCGTTCTGCCTACGACAAGCTCAAGGGTGCAGACACGTTGCAGCTTACGGCCGAACTGCGGCGGCACGGCATCAAGCTGCTCGGGTCTACCATCGTCGGGCTGGAACACCACACTCCCGAGAACATCCGCGATGAGATCGAGCACGCTGTGGCGCACGACACGGATTTCCACCAGTTCATGCTCTACACGCCGGTGCCGGGCACACCGCTGTTTCAGCAGATGTCGGAGCAGGGCCGCATGCTGGGCGGCGTCAACCTCGCCGATATTCATGGGCAATTCCAGTTCAACTTCCGGCACGCCGCGATTTCAGCGGAGGAGTCCAAGCAGCTTCTGGACGGGGCATTCCGGCGCGATTTCGAGCGCAATGGTCCGAGCATCTACCGCATTTGCCGCACCACGCTCGAAGGATGGCGCCGGTACAAGGACGATTGCGATGCGCGCGTGCGTGCCCGCTTTGTCCGAGAATCGCGGGCCCTTAGCAATGGATACGCGGCGGCGCTGTGGGCCATGGAGAAGCACCTTCGCCGGGAGAATCCGGCCGTAAGCGCCAAGATCCGTGAATTGCGGAAGGAAGTCGGACGTGAGTTTGGCGTGATCAGCCGCATGATCGCCGGAGCACTTGGACCGGTGATGTTATGGTCTGCGCGGCGCGAAGAGCGGCGGCTGGCGATGGGCAAGACCTACGAGCCTCAAACGATTGTGGAGCGCCGCAATTGGAATATGCCCGCGCCTGGGGTTGCCCTGGAGCCGGATTGCCCGGAGCTGGCTAAAACATAAAGCGCAGATGGACGAGGCCGGTGTTGACTTCCACGGCCTTGCTGGATTGTTTCCCGTCCTTCTCCACCGTGATTGTGTAGTTGCCGGGCGGCAGTTGGAGCTGGGTCGGAGTGACCTGCGAAACCCGCTTTCCGTTGACCAGGATTGCCGCACCGCTCGGATCGCTGTAAATCATGACGGTTCCGCTGATGGGATGCAGCACCACCGCCGGCATTTCTTGCGGACTGGAACCGACATCCACTTCACGCCGTTCGAGTTGGTAGCCGGCCAGCGTGAGGGCGACGGTATGGCGCCCCGACGGCGCGTCGATGGAACATGGCGTAGTGCAACTCGTCTCAGGCTTTCCATCCATCATGGCCGTGGCGCCTCCGGGACTGCTGATGATGGTCACGGCTTGAACCTGCACCCGGGAGTGGCGCCCCGTGGACTGCTTGTCGGGAGGTGTAACGGACGGATCCTGAGTGGCTGGCGTCTCGACAGGCGGTGCCGCCGGAGGCATCGGGTGGGGCTTCGCTTCGGCGGAGCTGGTGTCGGCCGGCTTGGTTTCCGGAGGTTTCGTCTCCGCCGGGTTCGGATCCACAGGCTTGCTCTCTCCTGAAGCGGCCGGACTCTGCGAGGCGGGCTTCGAGGACGCCGGCTCGGTAGTGGAGGGGGATGCCGACTTCGGTGCATCGGTCTCGGAATTGTGCGCCGTCTGCTTGAGGAGCCATGGGGCGGCCTGCCATCCGATGAGCGCCAGCAGCGCGGTCACCACAACCATGGCGAGCAGGAAGGTGAGAAAGCCCGACTTTTGCGGCGCGGATCGCTCGGCGGTTCCACTGGCATCCACCCGGCGCCGTGCCGGGGGCAGCACGATCGATGGCTTTTTAACCTCAGGAATCGTCGGCTCGTTCAGACTGCCGCCTCGCGGAATGGTCCGCCACCCTTGTGTGGCCGCGCACGCCTTCTCCAGAGATTCGACGAACTCCTGGCAGTTGCGGAACCGCCCGTCGGGCTTCTTCGCCAAGCCTTTTCGGATCGCGGCTTCGATCGGACCTGCCAATGTTGGATTCAAGCGATGCGGTGGTGCGGGCTCCTCGGCGACAATCTTGTACACCACTGTAGTCAGGTGGTCGCCAGTGTACGGCTTCTCGCCGGTGAGCATCTCGTAAGAGATCACGGCCAGCGAAAACTGATCGGAGCGGCCGTCCACGGGTTGTCCCTGCACCTGCTCGGGCGACATGTAATGAGGCGTCCCGACGATCGTGCCCGTCATCGTGAATTGCTCGGATGCGGTGACTTTGGCGATTCCGAAATCAGTGATCTTCACGGTGCCCGGAGATCCACTGGACGGTCCCGCAATCATGATATTGGCAGGCTTGATATCGCGGTGGACGATTCCCTTCTGATGCGCATAATCGAGCGCCACGGCGGTCTGCGCAAGGATGCTGAACATCAGGTCGGGATCGACTGCGCGCTGCTCGGAGAGGAGTTGGTCGAGAGTCGGGCCATCCACGTATTCCATGGCGATGTAGGCGAGGTCGCCCTGCTGCTCGACGTCGTAGATGGTGACGATTCCGGGGTGCGAAAGGATGCCTGCCGAGCGTGCCTCACGGAATAGCCGCTCGCGGAGGCGGTCCTGTTCCTCGGGCGTGCGCGTGCCACCCAGTTGGATGGTCTTGATCGCAACCGGGCGTCCAATGTTGGGATCGATGGCATGGTAAACGATGCCCATGGCTCCTCGCCCCAATTCCCTGACGATCTTGTAGCGACCGATACGATCCATCCAGTTCTAGTGATAGCACGCCTGGGGTCATTGTGCCGGGCCATACGCAAAAACCAGGAGTAAGGTCAGGCCTATGACTGGGGATTACGCGGTTTTCGTGGTACTAACTCATCGACCTGGCGCAGGGCTGGAAAGAGCCACGTCCACAAAGCGACGATGAAGATGGTGCCGAGGCCTCCGGCGATCACCGCCGGCACCGTGCCCAGCCACTGGGCAGTCAGTCCCGACTCGAACTGTCCGACTTCGTTCGAAGCCCCGATGAAGATCATGTTGACGGCACTGACTCGGCCCCGCATTTCGTCGGGTGTTCCCAACTGCACCAGGGTGTGGCGCACAATGACGCTGATCATGTCGCAGGCTCCCACCAACATCAGGGAGACCAGAGCCACGACGAGGGTCCGCGAAAGGCCGAACACGACGGTACAGGCGCCGAAACCGAAGACGCACCAGAGCATCGCGGCACCGGCTTTGCGGCGGAGGGGCCAGTGGGCCACGACGATTGCCGTGAGCACCGCGCCGGCTCCGGGGGCGCTCCGCAAGACTCCGAGGCCGATGGCGCCGGAATGCAGAATTTCCTTGGCGTAGATCGGCAGGAGGGCGACGGCGCCTCCCAGCAGCACCGCGAACAGGTCGAGGCTGATCGCGCCCAGGATCAATTGGTTTTGCCAAATGTAGCGCAGTCCTTCCATCACGACATGGTAGGAGACCGCTCCTCGGGGACGCTGCGGGTTCTTGAGGCGGATGGACGAAATCAGGGCAAATGCGGCCAGATAGGCAATCGCTGCACAGCCGTATACCGGCACGGGGCTTCCCATGAATCCGTAGAGCAGACCACCGATCATCGGTCCGACGACGATAGCTGCCTGGAAGATGGAGGAGCCCCAGGCCACCGCGTTGGGGAAATCCTCTTCCGCGACGAGTAGTGGGAGAAATGCCTGGCTGGAGGGTCCGTTGAATGAGCGGACGACGCCGTTCCACAACAGCACGGCATAGACGGGGTATACCGAGTGGAGGCCGCGTAAGGCAAATCCCAGCAGGAGCAGGGCACAGAGCGAGAAGCCCACGTAGCACAACTGCAGGATGCGTTTGCGCGAGAAGCGATCGGCGGCATGGCCTGCCAGGAGAAAGAGAAAGACACCGGGCAGGAATTGCGCCAGTCCCACGAGCCCGAGATCGAGCGGACGATGCGTGATACCGAAGATCTGCCAGGCTACCGCGACGGCCTGCATCTCCGACGAGACCGTGGCCAGGAAGCGAGCCGTCATATAATCGCGAAAATTCGGATAGCGAAACGCAGCGTGGGCCGAACTGTTCGAGCTATTGGATATAGGGCCCCCCGCGCGTCATTGATTTTATTGTACGCGCGAGGGACGAACGGACGGGCGGCGAGCGAAGTTGACGCTAAGGCGTGGTAAAAGCTACAGTAGAGTTGTTAGCCTGCATCGGTCGTCCGCTGTCCCCATCGTCTAGCCCGGCCTAGGACATCGCCCTTTCACGGCGGTAACGGGGGTTCGAATCCCCCTGGGGACGCCAATCTTTTTGTCATCCTAGGCATTCATCACCTGGGGCGTTCGAAAACGGCGAGGTTGCAGAATCGCGTCGGGAATCGCGCCGAGCGGCAGGATTTGCCGTGCTGCTCCTAAGGCGATGGCTTCGCGAGGCATGCCGAAGACGATACAGGTTGCCTCGTCCTGAGCGATGGTACGAGCACCCGCGCGGCACATCGACAACAAACCTTGCGCACCATCAGAGCCCATTCCAGTCAGCAAGACGCCGACGGCGTCGCGACCGGCAGCCTCCGCCACTGACGACAACAGAACATCTACGGAAGGCCTCTGGTAGCAGACTCTGGGGCCGGTCTTGATGCGGACGAAGTGACGGCCCTCGGCGCGTTTGAGAAGCATATGAAAATCGCCCGGAGCGACCAGGGCGAGGCCGGCGCGTACCGTGTCGCCGTCCTGCGCTTCTTTTACTTCGATGGCGCAAATCTCGTTGAGGCGATTGGCGAAGGCGCGTGAGAACTCCGGGGGAATGTGTTGGGCGATCACGATCCCCGGGGTGGAGGCCGGCAATCTGGTTAAGACTGCCGCGATAGCCTCCGTGCCGCCGGTGGAGGCGCCGATCGCGATCACGGTGCCCGGGGGTAAAGGGACTTGTATCAGAGTAGCGGGCTTGGGCTCTGGCCCACGATCTGTCTGCGACGCGCGCTGACGCAGGTGCGAAGCGGCTGCCGCCCGGATTTTAAGCGCGAGTGTCTGACGGAGCTCTCCTACCGAGTACGGGCCGCCCGGTTTTGGCAACACTTCGACGGCGCCGAGTTCCAGTGCCTGGACTGCGGCACGACAGGAGTTCTGCGCGAGGGAACTGATCACCACGGTCGGCAACGGGTGGAAGTGCATCAACTTCTTCAGAAACGTCAAGCCATCCATGCGCGGCATCTCGATATCGAGCGTGAGGACGTCGGGGTGGAGCGACAGGATCTTGTCCCGGGCGACGTAAGGGTCGGGCGCAGTGCCGACCACCTCGAGATCGGGTTCGGCGGACAGTGTCTCCGACAGGATCTTCCGGACGATGGCTGAGTCGTCCACGATCAGAACGCGTATCTTGCGGCTGCCGACCATGCGGATGTCTCCGTTTGTATGCTGACGCTGATTCGGCCGCCTGCTGAATCTGCCGGATGAGATTCCGAACCGCTAACCTCACGGTCTGAGATGCCGTGGGCGGGATGCACAATTTGGGGCGCCGCCAGGCGGAAGGTGGTGGAACTCTCGATCCGGCTCAATGCTGAGCCACAGATCATATTCGCCAGTTCGCAGACCACATCTGCCACCTGCTGGTGCGAAAGATCGGAGGGTTCGGCGCCGAGAAAATCGGCGGCCACGTTGCGTGCCGCACGGGCCGTGATGCTCAAGGTGAGCGAGCCGGATGGCCTACCTTCGAACGTGAGGTGCGCCACGATCTCCGGGCCGCTGGTCGCGTCCTCCGGATCACTTACGCATTGCAGAAAGAACATCTTCTCCAGAACGTCCTCAACCGATTGCTGAAGAGTGAGTTGCACGGCGGTATCAGGCACAGGGTACCCCCAAAGTCGCCTCGAGCGCGGAACGAAGGGCCTCTGGTAGAAACGGCTTCGTGATGTATCCCCGGGCTCCCAAAGACATAAGCCGTTCGATTCGGTTTTGCGTGGCGTCGGTAGAGATGACAATTGCCGGAATCGAGCGTAGTAACTCATCGACAGAGAGACGCCGCAGGAACTCTTCGCCATCCAGCCCCGGCATGTTGATATCAGTAAGAATGGCGTCTACCCATTCCCGCTCCAACAGATCGAGCGCTTCTTGTCCGTTCCCCGCCTCCAGGCAGGTGGAAAGTTCGAATCCGGAGAGTGTGATCACACGGCGCACAAACGATCGCATTGCCGGCGAGTCGTCAACGATCAAGACACGGTAGGCCATGCACTTACCCTTTCTGCTGGCCGGGGAGAATTTCCCGTTGCGAGCCAGCCTCCTGCAACCACAGCTTGCCACTCCCGATCTCGAGACGCAGAGTTCGTGAGTTATTGCCTCCGACCACCTCGCCGTGGATCAGGACACCGGCTTTCCAAAGGATCTTGCGGACAGCCAGATAATTGCGCTTGCCGATTTCGAATACGCCTTGCTGATCCATCATTTGTGCGCCTCCTACGGCGTACACGGTAAGGCGGCACCGCGATGCGCCCAGACTACAAACCCGACTGAGCAATAGAGGAATGCCGGTATCCGCGAACATGAATGGATGATCGCGTCCACGGGCGGGATCAATGGCCGAATCGGGCAGCATAAAATGCAGCAGCCCGCCAATCGACGCCGCCGAATCATGCACCACCAGGCCAATACAAGAGCCCAGCGCAAACGTAGTGAGTACTTCACCTGGGGAGTTGCTGATGCGGCAATCGGCCATGCCTACAACGATCTGGGCCATGTGCCCTCCCGTTTATCGGACTTGCGGTAGACCGCCGGTCTGACGTACTCGAGAGAGTGCGTGATGCGTGTCAAGGTCTCGGCATGGCCAACGAAGAGGTGTCCCCCCGGTTCCAGACATGCCGCCAGTTGGCCTACGACACGCTCCTGCGTCTCCCGGTCAAAGTAAATCATGACGTTCCGGCAGAAGATCACCGGAAAGAGGCGATGCCAGGAATAGGGCTTGATCAAATTGAGCCTGCGGAAGGATGCCTGGGCGCTGATTCGCGGGCAAACGCGGAATGAATTTGTGGATCCCTCGCGCACCAGGTAGCGGGATACCCATTCTTTGGAGAGGCCCTGGCATCGTTCAGCGGGATAAAGACCTTGCTCAGCAAAGGTCAGGGCTTTATTCGAGATGTCGGTCGCAGCGATACGGATTGACTTGGAAGGGAAGGCGTCGTTTAGAAGAAAGGCTAGCGTCCATACCTCTTCACCGGTGGAGCAAGCTGCACTCCAGATCTCGATGGAACGGCGCGATGCGAGAGCCGGCAGGACATGCTGGCGAAGGTATTGGAAGTGGTCCGGTTCGCGCATGAACGACGTATGGTTGGTCGCCAGGGCGTCAATCATTAAGGACAGGGAAGCGCCCGTGGTATCGCCCAGCACACTGCGGTAATAGTCCTGGAAGGAATGGAAGCCCGCTAACCGGACCAGCCGCCTGAGCCTCGCAGAGACCAGTTCCTCTTTTCCAGATTTCAAATCCAATCCGAAAGTCCGATACGCCAGTTGCCGGATCTGATCGAACTCTCTTTGCGCCAGCGGCTGGACTCCATCGATCTCAGAAGCGAGATCGACCGAACCCTTTCGACTAGTCACGGCCCTTGTCCTTGAAAAGCCGGTCCAGATCGAGAATCAATCCAACGCGACCATCGCCCAGAATTGCCCCTCCCGCGATACCTGCGACATGCCGGAACGTTTCCCCCAGGCTCTTGATCACGACTTCCTGTTTGCCGATCAGCTCGTCTACCATGAGACAGAATCGTTGACCCTCCACCTCTGCGACCACCAGGACCGATTGCAGTGGATCCTCGGTCCGCGGGGTCACATTAAACCGTCGATGGAGGCGGTAGAGCGGCAACAACGACCCTCGGACGAGAGCCATCTCCCCCCGCTGCTGGACGGTCCAGATGGTTTCCTGCGCGGGTCTGAACATTTCACGGACAGCGAAAAGCGGGACGATATAGCGCTCCGGGCCTACGCTTACCACTAAGCCGTCAATGATGGCGAGCGTAAGCGGAAGCTTCATGAGAAAAGTCGAGCCCGATCCGGCGCTGGAGCGGATCTCAATGCGCCCGCGAAGTTTTTCGATGTGCCTCCGGACCACGTCCATACCGACTCCACGACCCGAGACGTTGGTCACTTGCGTGGCTGTGCTGAAACCCGGCAGAAAAATTAAGTTGTAGACCTCGGTGTCCGAGACGCCCTCGATGCTAGAGATAAGACCTTTTTCGGCCGCCTTGGCCGCGATCTTCTCGCGGTCCAGGCCGCGGCCGTCATCGGTGACCTCGATCACGACCTGTCCCGCCTGGTGTTGCGCCTTCAATAATAGACGGGCCGTTGCGGGCTTACCCCGACTATCACGATCTTGAGGAGATTCGATCCCGTGATCCAGAGCGTTGCGGACCATGTGCATTAGCGGATCGGCCAGCTCCTCCACGATGGTGCGGTCCAGTTCGATCTCATCTCCGGAGGTCTCCATCTCGACGCGCTTACCGAATTGGCGGGCGAGGTCACGAACCAGCCGCGCCATCCGATGAAAGAGTGGTCCGATCGGCACCAGCCGCATCGACATGGCGGTTCTCTGCAACTCGCTGGTGATGCGCGTCAGTTGGGCGATCTTGCGCTGAAGCTTTGGGCTTTTGAGACCGGTGAGCTCTGGATCGTGGCGCACCAGGGATTCAGCAATCACCATCTCACCCGCCATGTCGACCAGGTAATCGAGTTTGCCGGTATCGACTTTGACTGTTCTGGTTTCCGTTGGGGCCTGATGGGCGCTCGCGGGGACCGCCTCTTCGTGGTCGAGCTTCGCAGGGCCGCTATCGCCATTGCTTGAGGACGGCTTGGGATCTGGCGGGAGGTCGGGGATTGCGGTGACTTTTTCGTCCGCGACGGCACTCGCGAGTGAGGCGATTGCGCTGGTAAGTACACCTGGTTCCGGCGCCGCCAGGGCGCGAATGCGGGACAGGAGCCCCTGGTCAATACCAGGGACGTCGGCCGGCCGGTTTTGCAAGCGGCAATCCAGGTACGACAGCCATCGGCGCAGATAGTCGGCACCTTGCAAAATCACATCTATGGCACCTGGGGTTATGGTCAACTGACCATTGCGGGCACGATCCAGGATGGCCTCGACATCGTGAGCCAACTCCTGAACCGCCCAGAGTTCCAGGAAGCCGGCGAGACCTTTGATGGTGTGGAACCCGCGGAAGACGGAGTTCAGGGCGTCGGCATTGTGCGGATCCCGCTCGATGATCAAGGCCTGCGCCTCGATTTCGGTCAGATGTTCCCGGCTTTCGAGCAGGAAGTCGCCAAGAAGCTCGGGATCTTGGGCGGGACTCAAGTCCGCCGAGGGAGTTTCGGCTTCGCACTCCACCACCTGTTGAAGCCGGGCAATGCCTTCCTGCAACCGATCGGCAATATTATTCGAGTGCTCACCAGCTTCGCTCTTGCGGAGAGCATCGATGACATCGCCCGCCGCCAGTGCCACATGAGTGGACTTCTCTTCCTGCGCGGTCTGCTGAAGCCTCGCCAAAGCCGTAAGCCAATCGGAGACCTCGGCACAGGATTCGGGCTCCCCAATCACCAGTTTCAAGGCCAAATCTTCGATCTGACGGCGCAATCCGGCTGATTGAGGCATCGGTTACCTCTCAAACCCGCCTTCGCTCTCATCGAGAGGAAAGGCATCGCGGTCCTGTACCGGGGGCATGAACTCTGTTCTCTGCGCCTTGGGCGACATCCTGGCCTGAACGCCCCGACGTAGAGATTTCGGCGTTTTAGCGGGAGACCGGGGGAGAGGAGGTTCTGCCATTCCGTGAACCGGAGTCTCCTGGTCGTCTCCACCGACGACGGCGCGCAGCCTGGTGGCAATCGTGTATAAGCTCTGCGCCTGTGCCGCGAGTTCCTCGCTAGCCGCGGCGCTTTCTTCGGCATTGGCCGCGCTGCGCTGCGTGACCTGTTCCATCTGCTGGACCGCAGTGGCGATCTGCTCGATGCCACGAGCTTGTTCGTGGCTGCCGACATCGATCTCGTCGATTAGCGTTTTCACTTGGGTGGCGCTGCCAGTGATTTGTTGAATCGACGTCGCCACCTGGTCGAGCTTGCGGCCCCCTTCGCCGGACCGTCCAATCGACTCTTCGATCAGCGAAGCCGTGTCCTTGGCAGCCTGCGCACTGCGCTGTGCGAGGTTTCGGACTTCGTCGGCCACTACCGCGAACCCCATGCCGGCCTCCCCGGCTCGCGCCGCCTCCACTGCGGCGTTCAAAGCCAGGATGTTGGTTTGAAACGCGATTTCATCGATCACCCGGATAATCTTCGAGATCTTCTCGCTCGATCCTCGAATTTCATTCATGGATTCGACCATCTCCCCCAGATTCCGATTGGCACCATCGACCAGTTGGGCGGTTACGCTCATGTGGCCGGCTACGGATCTGGTGTTGTCCGCGTTCTTCTGGGTTATGGCTGTGATTTCGGTAGTGGAAGAGGACGTCTCTTCGAGGGTGGCGGCCTGTTCCGAAGTGCCCTGTGCGAGAGACTGGCTGGCCGAAGCGACCTGTCCAGAAGCTGCGGCCACCTGTCGCGATCCATCTAGCATTTCGGTCGCAATTTGACGGAGCGACAAGATAGCCGAGCGGAGCATCCAGAAGGAAATGCCGGCAATCCCAGCGCCTGCCCCAATCAACAACAACAGGAGCCATTTTGCGGTGGAGAACTGATCGGCCGCGTTCCCGCGATCGCCCTGCAGGACGGCGTCCGCAAGCTGGGATAACTCTCTGCAGCGATCTCCGAAGGCAATGTAGAGAGGGGTGATCTTCGCGGAGAGCAGGTGCGTCGCGCCTTCCGGGTCGCCGGCATCCACGAGGTGTTGCATTTCCGAATAGGCCGACAGCCACGACGCCAACGACTCGTCCATATCGTACGCGACCTCCTTGCCCCGCTGTGTCATTAACAAAGGCCGGATCTCGGCTAAGTCGCTGCGCAGGTCCGAACTGCTCTTCTCGAACAGCGCCCTGGCTTGTCTCGCCCTCTCCGGGTCTTTCGCGAAGGTGAAGAGAATCACGCCTCGCTCACCGGCGGCCATATCCGATTCGGCTGTATTCATCAGGCCCGCGAGTACCAGCTTCCGCGCAGTCTTGCTGGCCGTCGTATCGAAAGACTCGTGAAGCGTTCCGATCATATGCAGGGAGAACCAGGCCATGATCGCGAGTACAGACAGCAGCATGCCCATACCGAGGGTCGTCTTAACGCCGAGAGTGTGGTTCTTATAATTCATGACAGTCGACTCGAAATGGGTTCCTATCGAATCATGGAACTCAGATTGTGAAGATCCTGGGCCGACAGGACGCGATCAATATCGAGAAGGATCTTTACTTTGCCCTTTACTTTCGCCATTCCCAGCAGGTATTGACCGGCGATCTCCTCTCCGAAATCTGGCGTGTCCTCGATTTCCGCGGAGGTCAGGTTCAGCACTTCCGATACGGCGTCGACGATGATGCCCATGAGGACGAGCCCGGTTTCGCCCACGATCTGGGTGACAATGATACAGGTGCGTTGGGTGTATTCCGCCGTGAGCAGTCCGAATTTTAGCCGCAAATCGACTACCGGCACGACTTTGCCTCGGAGATTGATCACGCCCTTGATATGAGCAGGCGTTTGCGGCACGGCTGTGATCTCCTGGAGACCCATGATCTCCCGCACTTTCAAGACCCGGATGCCAAATTCTTCATTAGCCAGTTGGAAAGTGAGATACTTGCCGGCGCGCGCGTCCACCGGATTCACGGCCGCGGCGGCCGGTTCGTTTGCAGTTAGCATCGTCGAAGGCATCGTTTCACTCCAGGTATTCGAACTCAGACATCCAGTGCGCAGGTTTGACCCATCATGTGGCAGTTGGCATGGCTTTTCTCAGCCGGCGACAGGCACAATTTCACTACGAGGGTCTCTTGTTCCCAGGGAAAGCGGACGACGGTCCACTCAGTGGTTCCGGCGCTTTTGGTGCGGAAATTCCTGCCGAAAACAACCGTCGGCAAACTAAGGCCGAGCGGCCCAAGGTGGGTCTCGAGGTCGTTCTTGATGCTGCCGACAATCATGTTGGTCAGCTCAGCAACCGCATCCAAGACGTCCTCATCCACGCCTGTACTCTCCACCATCAACATCGCGGAGCAGATTCGGCAAGCCAGGGTGGGAGAGCAACTGACGCTTCCGGTCCCGATCCAGGCGCCTGCCAGACCGATGAAGGAAACCACTCCATCGTTGGCTTCGGGCGTACCATTTTCAATGACTGCGGCACCGGGTTCCAATTCGACCCCCAACATCGTCGAAAAGACGTTGGCGGAGGACTGCCGGATGAGATCTACCATCAATTCGTGGAGGCTCATTGGAGTGCCGCCGGCTTCAAGATTCCAGCCAGCTTCTCCTTAATCTGGTCAGCAGTAAAAGGTTTGCGGACGTAGCCGGAAGCCCCGAGACGGACCGCTTCTGCGACCCTTGTTTCACCGCCTTCCGTGGTCACCATCATGACGGGGATATGGCGCCATTGCGGGGCAGCCTTCACTGCAGCCAACAACTGGATCCCATCCATTTTCGGCATGTTGATGTCGGTGAGCACCAGATCTACCGGGTGGGATTTCAGAAGGTCTAACGCCTCTTGGCCATCCCCCGCCTCGTGAATAGCCCGAATGGGCATTCCCGTTTGCCGCAGCACCCTTTGGAGAATCTTCCGGATCGCCGCGGAATCATCTACAACCAAGACGTCTGATTCCATTCGACTCCTTACACCTCATTTATCGGTAAGAAGTGCGGTTTCCATTAGTCCAAAATACGGAAAATGCGGGAAGGTTCCGGGTGAACCGGAAATCTGGCGGGTGCGTAAGCGTTTCGCGAGGCGCGCGGGCGAGCTGGGAGCAACCGGAATCCGTGCCAGGGAAAATGAAGGAACGAACCCAATTTTTGATTGAGCCGATTGGAGTTGCGGAATTGGGTTTGGCTTTCGGAGCGGGATCGGCGGGCCTTGGCGGTGGATTAAGGGGCGGAGGGCAGTCGAAAGGTTTTGGGTATTGAGGCGGTGGGCGTTACGGTGCTTGGCGGTGGTCATCCACCAGGAATAGCAGGGCGGGAGGCTGGAGTCTGAAATTGAGTGCCGTAAGTGATTGACGAGATTATGAAGAAGATGTCGCTGGCGGTGTTACCCGCAAACGGTCGATAGGAAAGAGCAGATCAAGGCGACAAATGCGGGAAACCCGGCGCTAAGGCGAGGCCGGCCAGGAACGGGCGGCAGGTGGTGCCTGTCGGAACGAGACGGCAAAGGTCCATCGTGGATGTGGTTGCTGAAGGCAAGTCGGGGTCATTGACCACCCGAGCCGAGGTCCGGTTGCGTTGTAACCTGGCCCTTCCATCCCGAACACGCTAAAGCGCTCTCATCAGGACGAATGTCCAAGTTCCGTCCGAAGTTCAGCTATTTCTTAGTGCCGTTGGCTGACGTGTCCGGAGCGGGAAGGGGCTTGTCGTCGCCGAAGGTAGCCACCAGGTATTCGAGTAATGCGTCGCGATCGGTGACTTTGCTACCCCAACCTGCCATCTTGTCCAGTTCCTTATTCCATCCGGCTTTGCTCAGCCGTTGGGAGTGAATCAGACGGAGACTATGACAGGGCACGCAACTACGCGCTTCTTCCTTTTGACCACGTTCCAGCATCGCCTGGTCGGCAGCGACCGCGCTTCCGGCGGAGACAATCGCGAATAAGAGGAGTTTCGAGGCGCTCATGCTTTCTCCACTGTTACGCCGACCCGATCGATGGCGTTCCACAAGTATCCCGACGGATTCCACGCCGCCACGATCGGCTGGACACGCCCCGCGGAATCGGTGGCGCGGGAGAGGATGGTGTAGTAGCCGGGATCCGACGGTTTCCAGTCCCAATGCCACAGTCTCCAGGCAAAATGCAGCTTGGGAGAGGAGAGTTCGGCATCATGCCAGCGGCTGCCGCCGTCGGCCGAAACCTCCACCCGCTCGATCGCTTCTTCGCCTGCCCAGGCGAAGCCCCGGATGGTGATCGAACCCATGGTCAGTTTGGCCTGATCCTCCGGAGCTACGATGCTCGACTTCACCGGCATCCCTTCGATTACCTCGAGTTCCGCAGGCTTGGGCGGCGAGCCGGGCGGCAGATTGTACTTGGGAAAGCGGTAGCCGGGATTCATGAAGAATCCCTTGTTCGACTCCGCCGCAACAGTCAGCCGCACGACCCATTTCACGGAACTGGTGCCGTCCCAGCCCGGAACGATGAGGCGCGCCGGAAATCCGTGGATATCGGGCAGCGGCTGCCCGTTCATCTTCAATGCCAACAGAGTCGACGCGTCGAGCGCCTTCTTCATGGGCAGGGAGCGAATGAAGTCGGGGGTCGCCGCGACACCGGTGTCGGCGCCGTCGGTTTCGAGAAAGCCGGCGGACTCGGAGGCACCCGCCATTTTCAAGATGTCGCTGATGCGCGGGCCACTCCACTCGGCGTTGCCAATCGCGCCGCGTCCCCACTGAATGCCGGGAACCTTAGGTGTATAGAAGCCGCGTCCGTTGCCGGTGCATTCGATGGTGGCCGGAATGGTGTGCTGCGGCAGTTTCTGCAGGTCTGCCAACGACAATTGGAGAGGCTTGGAAGCCATCCCGTTGACGGTGAGGCGGTAGGCGCCCGCGTCAATCGCAGAGGGGCGCGGAAGGTGTTGGCGCACGAAGAAGGCGTCTACCGGAGTGAGAAACGAATCGAAATAGCGAAGCGGCGTCTCGAGGTCCTCAGGCCGGTCGTTGTGGAGGATCATGGGACGCTTGCCGGGGATGACGACGCTGTCGTCGGCGGCTCTCCCGCGAGGGGCGGCGGCAGCCGCAATCAGTCCAGCGAAGATCTCGCGCCGATTCAGTTTCATCGTTATCACACTAAACTAAGCGCCAGTGCCGGCGCAAGTGAAAGGCGGCGTGTGCGGTGCGCAACTGAGATTCGGGAAGTCAAGGCTGCGTAGAAGACCCTTCGTGCAGTCAGGCTTGGTGGAGGCCCGAAAAGCGTCGAGAGGAGTCTCGACGCGGCAAACAGGGTGTTTGCGCCACGTTGGTCAACGAAGATTCTCAACGCATCGAACGTTAGGAGAAGCACTGGCGTGCATAAAGAGCACGTCAGAACGACGCTTTTACGGAGAACTGCAGGGATCGGGCGGGGAGTTGGTTCGTGATGCCCACGAGCGGTGCGCCGAAGCCGGCGCCGGGGGTCGGGCCGTTGCCATACGTGCCGCTGTAGCCCACGAAATTCGCGTGATTGAGCACGTTGAACGATTCCGCTCGCAGCAGCAGATGAAAGCGTTCCGCTCCGAACGCAAAATCCCGCTCCAGGAATGGAGATAAGTCCCAGATACTTCCACCGCGGCCGGCATTGCGGCCGATTACGAGGCCATTGATCACAGGACGATCGGTAGTGGCGCCGGTATCGCCGCTGTTGTTGGTACCGGTGGTGATGTTGTAGGGCAGGCCCGTCGCGGCGGTGAATACCCCGCCGAAGCCGACCTTGCCGGGCAGCAGATAGAGGCCGCTCAACACAAAGCGGTGCCGCTGGTCGAAGATGGCGTTGCTGTACTCGACGTGTCCGGTAAAGTTTGCGTCGTTGGGATTCTGACCGGGGATATCGGGATCGACGTTATCGAGCGCGTGCGACCAGGTGTAGCTGGCCAGCATGGAGAGCTTGCGGGTGAAGCGGTGGCTCAAGTTAACGTCGAGCGCGTCATAGTTCGCGTACCCGTCGTTCACGTCACTCTGAATAACCGAATAAGGCGGTTGCGGATTGGTGGCGGTGTTGGGATTGCAGGTGAGGTTGTTGGTGTTGTACCACCAGATCCAATAGGGACGTGTGCAGTTGGCCGCCTGGGCGGAGCGGATCTGGTTAGGCGCGGTTCGGACGAAGGGGGTGGGCGGATCGACATCGCGAGGGCGATTGATGCGCGTGGTGTGCGAGCCGACATAGTCCACACTCAGAACCCAGTCGGCTGCGAGGCGACGCTCCACTCCGATGGTCCACTGCTCCGAGTAAGGATTCAGGAGCGCATTGGGATACCCGATCAGCGTGTTGGTGGGGAAGAACTGGTTGTAGTAAGAACTATCGCCGGGACGGATGTAGAGGCTGCGGAGGGGAACGGGCGCTCCCGCGGGAAAGGCGGGGAGTGGAGCGGCAGCCACACTTGTGGGGAATCCGATCTGGCCGGGCGTAGCGGTGTAATTGAAGACTCCTGTGGGCCCGGTGAGTGCGTAATTTGCCTGCGAATTGTCGACGATCTGCGAATAGTAGATGCCGAATCCGCCCCGGATTACGGTCTTGCCGTCGCCAGACGGGTTGAAGGCGAAGCCCACCCGCGGCGCGACGTTGTGGCGAGAATCGGTGAAGGTCTGCTGCTCATATCGCAGCCCGAGATTGACGGTCAGATTCCGCGACGCACGGTAGTCATCCTGCACGAAGACAGACCAAAGTGTATCGGTCACAGTGTAGTTGGCGATACCGAAACTCTGTGTGTAGCTCCGGACGTTGGCGATGTTGTCCAGGTACGCGCTGCTTTCGCAGACCGAGAGTGGCTGGGTGCAGGTGTTGTAGATGAACTGGCCGAGATAGATGGGGCCGCCGAACTCCTTGCTATTGCCACCGGTGTGAACGGCTAGAACATCGGCGCCGAATTTGAGCTGATGCTTGCCCTGGACTGCGGAGAGGGTGTCGGCCACCTGATACTGGTGGTTCAACAGCAGAGCCGATTGAGAGGTCCCCGTGGTGAAGGTTCCGCCGGTGGAGATCGGCACCTGATATTGCGTGCCATAGATCACGGGGTCGAATTCGGTGATCGGCGATGCCAGTTGGAATTGCAGGCGCACGTTGTTCATCAGGGTCGGACTGAGGACGGCGGTCTCTCCGAGCTCTTCAGAGTAGGTGCGGCGGCGGAACACGCGATCGACGGTGGGGAGACTGTTGCCGCCGACGGTGCCGTTGGGATTGGTGTCGTGGAAGCCGTCCACATCGCTGCGGAAAAAGAGGCTGTTCTTATCGTTAATCTGATGGTCGAGGCGCAGAAATGCCAGCCATCCGCGATAGTGCCCCACGAAGCTGCCAGGGGCGATCGGCGAAATAATGGGAGAGGCGCGGTCTTCGCGGCTGAACTCGCCGGCGATGGAGAAGTGGGTACGGGAGGAGATGGGCCCGGAGAGTGAAATTGCCGACTGGCCGAGCGTGTCGTTGGTCCAGTCGTTGCCGCTGGCGGCGTTGGCAGAGGTGAAGCCGGACAGGGCCGCTTCCGTCCCCGAAGGACGCCATAGTTCCAGCAGGCTGCCGTGAAACTGGCTGCCGCCGCCCTTGGAGACGATATTGATCACGCTGCCGGTGGATCCCCCGAATTCCGCCGAGAACGCGTTGGTCAGCACCGCCATTTCCTGTAGCGAATCGAGAGGCAAGGTGCTGAAGGTGGTCTGTCGTCCCCAACTGTCGTTATCGGTGCTGCCGTCCACGACGAAGGTGGTTTGGCGGCGTCCCGCGCCGTTGGTGGTGAACAGATTCTGGTTCATGAAGACGTCCCCCTGGTTGATCGCGGGGCGGTTGGCGGCGTTCAGCATCGGCAGGTAGCTGATCTTGCGATTGAGCAGAGGAGTCTCCTCCATCTGGCCCTCGCTCAAATGGATTCCCAACTGGGGTTGGTCGGCCCGCACTTCACCGGGCACGCCCGTGACGGTGACCTGTGTCTGTCCCGCGGCTACGTTGAGCTGGAGATTGATCTCGGCGGTGGTGCCTCCGGCGAGTGTCACATCGCTGACGTGGCTATCCGCAAATCCCGGCTTGTTGGCGGTGAGTTCGTACTTGCCGTTAATTGGCAGTCCGGGAAGGGAGAAGTTGCCAGAGGCATCGGACTGCGCCGTGCGCTCCAGGCCGATATCGGCATTCTTCACGGTGATTTGGACGCCCGGAACGGCCGCATGGCTCGGGTCGGTGACCTGGCCGCGGATGGTCGCGGTGTCGGGGGTCTGGGCAGACAGCGAAACGACCAGGCACACTATCGGGAAGAAGGCAGAATGACGAGACATGATCCTCTTATGAATACCCGATAGGTTAACGAATGCCGGGCGCTACTACCACCGGTCGTAGATAGCGCGCTAGCTTCCGGAGCGCGTACGCAGCAACAGGTGGACGCGGCGATTCCGCTGCCAGCAGGGCTCTGCGGAGACGCCGCACTGGGGGCGTTCTTTGCCGTAGCTCAGGATCTCGATCCGGCTCGCGAGCACGCCGAGGTTTTGCAAGGCGTCGGCGGCGCGGCGGGCGCGATCGTCGCCGAGCCCGAGATTGTATTCCGCGGAGCCGCGTTCATCGCAGTGCCCCTCGACAATGAGCGTCAGCGCGGGGAATTCTGCGAGGATCGGAAGAAGAAGCGCCGCGTCGTGGCGGAGTGCGGCTAGGGCATTGACCGTTAGCGCGGAGCGGTCGTAGTCGAAGAAGGCATCCTGCAGTTGGGCATTGAGCTCCTGAACGACGATATTGACCTCGCGGGGGGATGCCGTCCTAGTTTCGGCGACGGCAGACCCTGTGGGTGGGCGATCCGCCAATACGGCCGGGTTGGCAGGAGCATTGTGCGGGTCGCTATCGTGCGATGCCGGCTCCACAATGGGGGCGGCGGGAGGGAATCTCGGATAGTCTCGATAGGTCCGGCAGGCGCAAAGCGCTATTAACGCAATCAGAACAATCGTACGCATGCTTCCATTGAGCGCCTCCCGATTGCGGAAATCGATACCGGGTAGTGGGTATTCTGTTTTGGTGCGATGCGGCATATGCTGTAGGGCGTGGGATCGAGAACACGGCAGCTTCTGACCTGGTCATTGGGTGGCCTGGTCCTGCTCTGCGCGGTCACGGGCGGGACCGCCCTGGTGGTTTTGGCGCGGGTACGCGCAGCGGAATCGGCGCAATCCGCGCGATTCGCGGCACGCGGACGATGGCTGGAACGGATTCGCGGAGGGATCTATCGCTCGGGCACGTTGGCGCGCGACTACTTCGTGGCACCTGACGATCCAGGCGCCGCGGGTATGCGTGAGGAACTCCAGAAGCTCGAGCGGAGCACGAAATCGGCCGCCGCGGAGTATGCGGATGCGAGTCTGCGCGGCGAAGTCTCGGCCTATTGGAGCCTGCTCGATCTGATGGCGGACATGGCGGGCAGGCGGCGCACGCCAGGACTCGATGCGTATTTTCGCCGGCAGCTTCAGCAGCGGCGCGAGACTATGCTGCAGATCGCGGACACGATCGGCGAAGCGCTGGAGCGGGAATCACAACGGAGTGAAGCCGAGTCCTCGTTAATCTATGACCGGTTCCGGCTGGTTTTGATCGTGGAAATGGCGGGCGTGATTTTGCTCGCGCTGGCTGTCGCGGTGGGAACGCGGCGCCGATTGCTGCGTTTGGAGGGTGATGCGCGGTCGTTATCGGTCCAACTGCTGGGAGCGCAAGAACAGGAACGGCGTGCGATCGCGCGCGAGTTGCACGACGAGATCGGGCAGTCTCTGTCGAGCCTGCTGCTCGACGTGGGGTCGGCCACGCGGGAGGAGAGTCTGGTGGAGGTACGATCGCGGCTGGCGTCGATGGCATCGGTGGCCGAGCGCACGGTGGATGCGGTGCGCCGCATTGCGCTGTCGCTTCGCCCGTCGATGTTAGACGATCTTGGGCTAGTGCCCGCGCTGGAGTGGCAGGCGCGCGAAGTGGGACGGCGCAGCGGGCTCGATGTGCAGGTGCTGGCCGACGACAGCGCCGGAGAATTGCCCGAAACTCACCTCACGTGCATTTACCGCGTCGTCCAGGAGGCTCTGCAGAATTGTGTACGCCACGCGGCGGCGCGGCGGGTGAGGATCGCCCTGGATCGGGTCGCGAAGGCCGTTACGCTTCATGTGGAGGACGATGGCAGAGGATTTCTCACGGGACGCACGCGCGGGCTCGGACTACTCGGAATGGAGGAACGCGTGTCGCAACTCGGCGGCCGATTCCGTGTGCAATCGGAGCCCGGCAGGGGAACCACGGTGATCGCGGAGTTGCCGCTGTGACCTGTGTGCGGGTGCTGCTCGCCGACGATCACGCCATCTTGCGGAGGGGACTGCGCCTGCTGCTGGAACGAGAGCCGGATCTCGCAGTGGTGGGCGAGGCGGCTGACGGCAGGGACGCGGTGGAATGGATGGACGCGGAAGGCGCCGATGTCGTGGTGCTGGACGTCGCGATGCCAGGATTGAACGGCATAGAGGCGGCAGCGCAGATTGGGCGACGCCATCCCGAGGCTGGTGTCGTGATGCTCAGTATGCACAGCGACGAGACGTACGTTCTGCGTTGTTTACGGGCGGGAGCGCGCGGCTACGTGCTGAAAGAATCGGCAGAGAGCGAGTTGCTGGCCGCGATTCGCGCGGTTCGGGCGGGCAGGTCGTTCTTCAGTCCCAAGGTGTCGCGCCTATTGCAGCAGGAACACGTACAGCGGATCCGGTCGCTGGACGTCCCCGACAGTTACGAATTGCTTACGGAACGGGAACGAGAAATTCTGCAGCGGATCGCTGAGGGACACAGCAATAAGCAAATTGCGGGTGACCTGTCGCTGAGCGTCTACACGGTGGAGACGCATCGCAAGAACATTCTCGAGAAATTGAATCTGCATGGGCCCGCCGACTTGATTCTGTACGCGGTGAGGAAGGGGATCGTGGTGTAAATCGCGAGAAGTCAACGATGTTCGGCCATGTAACGAACAGCCATAACATGCCTGCAACCGTTGCGAACTAGACCGTAGGCGCATTCCGGCAGACCATCGGAACGAGGATTCCATGTCGAAGATGCTGGAAGAGACGCGCCAACAGCCATCCGCGCTGGCCAGGACTTTGCGTGAGGGCCTAGGAACACTAAGGGACCTGCAGCGGCGGTTCGCGAACCGCCGTCCCCGCCTGGTGGTGCTGGCTGCCCGCGGAACGTCCGACAATGCCGCCCAGTTCGGCCGCTACCTGATCGAGATCACCACCCGGATCCCGGTTTCCCTGGCAGCGCCTTCGGTGCTGACGCTTTATCAATGCCCACTGGACCTGAGCGACGTGCTGGTGGTCGGGATCTCGCAATCGGGCGAATCGACGGACACCAACGCTGTGCTGGAGGACGCGCGGATTCGCGGGGCGGTCACGGTTGGAATTACCAACGAGCCGCAGAGCACCATGTCACATTTGGCCGAGCACACCTTGCTGGCGAGAGCGGGGCACGAATTGAGCGTCGCTGCCACGAAGACGTACACCTGTCAATTACTGGCGTTGTACCTGCTGGCCTCGGCCTTGGGCGGCCCGGTCGATCTGGACGTTCTCGAGCGACTGCCGGATTGGGTCGAGCGGGTATTGGAACTGGAGGAGCGGGTGGGTGAGATTGCAGAGCGGTATACATTCATGAGCCGGGGATTGGCGGTCGGCAGGGGATTGAACTACGCGAACGCCCTGGAACTCGGGCTGAAGCTGATGGAGACTTGCTATGTAGTTGCTGAACGCTTTTCGGCGGCCGACCTGATGCATGGTCCCATCGCCCTGGTGGAGCGAGCCTTTCCGGTCTTCGTGTTTGCTCCGCCGGGAGTGACCTGGCGATCCACGAAGGTGCTGCTCGATCGCCTGGAGGAGTTGAAGGCAGAGATCCTGGTGATCAGTGACGAAACGAATTCCCAGGCGAGCAGCCTGGCGGTCCGGCTAATCCAACTGCCGGCACTGCCAGTCGCGGCCGGTGGGCCCGAAGACCTGTACACGCCTATTCCGTACATTGTGCCGGCCCAGTTGTTTGCGGCTCAACTGGCGGATATGAAGGGGCTCAGTCCGGATCGGCCGCGCACGCTCGAAAAAATCACACGGACGATGTAGAAAAGTCACGTTGTGCTCCGACTCTCCTGTGAAAGCGCAGCTTTCGCGAGTGCGAAAAGCCTGGCGAGTGCGAGAATCAAAGGAGCAAACGACGATGAAATACATCCTGATGATGAACTGTCCGAGGAACGCCTACGAGACCTTCGGGTCCATGTCAAAGAGCGACATTCAGGCGCATCTGCATTTCATGATGAATCTCAACCGTTCCCTTAAGGAATCGGGGGAATTGGTCAGTGCGGAAGGGCTTGCGGATCCGCGGCAGGCCCTGGTCGTGCGTGCCGGGAAGGATGGGACGCCGGTCACGGACGGGGTCTTCCCGGAGGCCAAAGAGTTCCTGGCCGGCTATTGGTTCGTGGATGTCGAGAGCCCGGAGCGGGCCTACCAGATTGCGGCTCGAGCTTCGGCAGCGCCGGGCCCTGGCGGGTCGCCGATGAACATGCCAATCGAGGTGCGTCAGGTCATGAGCGGGCCTCCCCAAGACTTGCTGTGAACGCCACACCCACAGACGTCCAAGCCGAGCACCTGTTGCGCGAACTGGCGCCGCAGGTACTCGGGGCGGTGGTCCGCCGTTTCCGCGATTTCAGTGCTGCCGAGGACGCAGTTCAGGAGGCGTTGATCGCCGCAGCTACGGAGTGGCCTTACCAAGGGACACCCGAGCATCCGCGCGCCTGGCTGATCCAGGTGGCGTCGCGCCGCATGATCGATCACGTGCGCCGCGAGACGGCCCGGCGGAACCGCGAGGCGGAATCGATGCCTGCCGAGTTGGTGGCTCCAACGGCCGGGATCGAAACGGAGCAGGATGACACACTGATCCTCTTCTTCATGTGCTGTCACGAGGCGCTCACGTCGTCCTCGGCGATTGCCCTGACGTTGCGGGCGGTCGGCGGCCTGACTACTGGGGAGATTGCGCGGGCGTTTCTGGTGCCGGAGGCCACGATGGCGCAGCGGATCAGCCGCGCCAAACAGAGCATAAAAGCGTCAGGCGTTCCGTTTGGGATGCCATGCGGAACCGAGCGCACGCAACGGCTTCGCTCGGTTCTACACGTGCTTTACCTGATCTTCAACGAAGGCTACACCACGAGTGTCGGTCCTCAACTGCAGCGGCTGGAATTGTCGCAGGAAGCGATTCGCCTGACCCGCGAAGTGCATCGCCTGGCGCCAGACGATTGCGAAGCTGCCGGCTTGCTGGCCCTCATGTTGTTGACCGACGCCCGCCGGGTGGCACGAACGGGTCCCAATGGAGAGTTGATTCCCTTGGCCGAACAGGATCGCAGCCTTTGGGACCAGCAGCAGATCTCGGAAGGCGTCGCGATCCTGAGCGCCACTTTACCCAAGGGGTCGGTGGGACCCTACCAGTTGCAGGCGGCGATTGCGGCGGTGCATGATGAATCGCCGCGAGCGGAAGAGACAGATTGGCCGCAGATTCTGGCGCTCTACGATCTGTTGCAGCGCATGGCGGATAATCCGATGGTGATGCTGAATCGCGCGATTGCCGTTGCGATGGTGCGCGGCCCAAGGGCCGGGCTGGAATTGCTGCAAGCGCTGGATCGCGATGGACGGCTGAAGGATCATCACCGCCTGGACGCCGTGCGCGCGCATCTGTTGGAGTTGGCGGGCGAGAAGGAGCAGGCGATTCGACGTTATCAGGCTGCCGCCGGTCTGACGGCGAGTCTGCCGGAGCGAAATTATCTGCTGACGCAGGCGGCTCGTTTGCGAGAATCGACGAGCGGCTGAGGATGGAAGCTTGTACACACCGCGAACCGAACGATACGACACCATGCTGTACCGCCGCTGCGGCAAGAGCGGCGTGAAACTGCCCGCGATTGCCCTAGGACTGTGGCATAATTTCGGCGGTGTTGACCGCCTCGAGAATAGCCGGGCAATGCTTTGCCGGGCGTTCGATCTCGGCATCACGCACTTCGACCTGGCGAACAACTATGGCCCGCCATACGGCTCGGCGGAAGAGACGTTTGGACAAGCTTTGCGGCTCGACCTGCGCGCGTGGCGCGACGAATTGATTATCTCCACCAAGGCGGGCTACGACATGTGGCCGGGACCTTACGGGAATTGGGGATCGCGCAAGTACCTCATCGCCAGTCTGGATCAGAGTCTGAAGCGGATGGGGCTGGAGTATGTGGACATCTTTTACTCGCACCGGCCGGACCCGGAGACGCCGATCGAGGAGACCATGGGCGCGCTCGATCATGCAGTGCGATCGGGCAAGGCATTGTACGCCGGAATTTCGAGCTACAGCGCGGAACAGACCTCGAAGGCCCTCGCGGCGCTGCGGCATTTGGGGACGCCGTGCCTGATTCACCAGTTCAGTTACTCGATGTTCCGTCGCGATGCGGAAGACCGTCTGCTGGCGTTGTTGGAATCTTCTGGGGTGGGCGGCATCGCGTTCTGTCCACTGGCGCAAGGGCTGCTGACGAATCGCTATCTTGACGGAGTCCCCGCCGATTCGCGCGCAGGCAAGCCGAATACGTATTTGAAGCGGGAACAGGTGGAGGAACAGAAGGTTCGCCAGGCGCGGGCGCTGGATGAATTGGCTCGGGAGCGCGGGCAGAGCCTGGCGCAAATGTCGCTGGCGTGGGTTCTACGGCATGGCGCGATGACGAGCGCACTGATCGGCGCGAGCCGGGTGGAGCAGATCGAAGAGGATGTGGCCGCCCTGTCGAAGGTGGATTGGTCGAAAGACGAGTTGGCGCGAATCAACGCGGTTTTGGCGTCGGGCGAGCCGCGCGCTTGAGGTGAGCGTCTCGGCGCTCTGATGAGTTGTCGCTTGCTTACGCGCGGTGCGCCAGGATAAGCCTGGCTTGATCTTGTGGGATGTAAGGAGCCCACCATGTAAATTGCTCGTTCGAACATGTAGCGACCTGAGCAGGACACGGCGAAAGACCGTGGGCTGAAGCCTCAGGA
>DATGIL010000037.1:0-44802 GCA_035295745.1 Bryobacteraceae bacterium
CAGAGGCGGGCCAGACAGAGGCGGGCCAGACAGCGGCAGGCCAGACAGGGGCAGGCCAGAGGGAGGCAGGCCAGACAGAGGCAGGCCAGAAGGAGGCAGTCCAGAAGGAGGTAGGTCAGAAAGAGGCGGGCCAGAGGGAGGTAGGTCAGGCAGAGGTGGGCCAGAAACACGCAGGCCAGAAGCAGGCGGGCCAGAAAGAGGCAGGCCAGGTCTCAGGTGCAGGATATCGCCGGGGCGGAGGGGGCGGCCGGCGTGGCCTCCGAATTTGCCAAGGATGAAGGTGCTGCGGCTGCCAAGGTACGACGGCACGTCGAATCCGCCGGCGACCGCGAGGTAGGCGCGGCTGCCTGCACCCCGCACGGTGGCCATTTCGAGCAGCGATCCGGCTTTCACTTCGACGACGTGGCCGGGTGGCAGAGGCAGGCCATTCAAGCGAGCCTGGAAATCGGCTCCGCTGAGCGCGATTGCGGTGTACCTATGGAATCGCAGCGTGGGGCCGGTGACAGCGATCTCCAAGCCTGGCGCGTCCTCCGGGTTGCCCAGCAGACGATTGGCGACGCGAAAGGAGAGCGCGTCCATGGGGCCCGAAGGCGGCACGCCGACGTGCCAGTAGCCGATTCTACCTGGGTAGTCTTGAATCGTCGTCTGCGTTCCCGGCTCGACGACTTCCAGGGTGTGCGGCCGATAGTCGAATCCACGGAGGAAGGAAGTGGTGATGCCGCCCGCTTCGAATTCGGGATGGCGGCAGACCTGGCGCAGATACTCGAGATTGGTCTCGATGCCCGAGACACGGCACTCCGCCAGGGCGGCGCGCATTTTGTTGAGGGCCTCGGGGCGGCTGGCACCGCTCACGATAATCTTCGCCAGCATGGGATCGTAGAACGGAGTGACGTCGGAACCGGACTCCACCCACGTCTCGACGCGTGCGGCGCCGGGCCACTGGACGTGCGAGAGTTTGCCGGCGCCTGGCTGGAAATTCCTGGCGGGATCCTCGGCGTAGATGCGGACTTGCAATGAAGCGCCGCGAGGCGTGGGTGCGGTGAGGGGCAGCGGTTCGCCCGCGGCGAGTTTCACCATCCACTCCACCAGATCGATCCCGGTGACCTCTTCGGTGACGCCGTGCTCCACCTGCAAACGGGTATTCACTTCCAGGAAATAGAATTGCGCGGTATCGGCGTCGTAAATGAACTCCACGGTGCCGGCAGATCGATAGCGGACAGCTTCGCCCAGGCGGACGGCGGCATGGAGCAGGCGCGTGCGAACGGCGTCATCGAGACCGGGCGCGGGCGTTTCTTCGATCACCTTCTGATTGCGTCGCTGCGTGGAGCAATCGCGCTCGCCCAGTGCGACCACTTTGCCCGCGCCATCGCCGAAGATCTGGACCTCGATATGGCGCGCGCGGGCGACGAACTTCTCCAGATAGAGACCGCTGGTGCCGAAACTCGCACGGCTGAGCCGTTCGACCGCCGTATAGGCGTCGGCGAGCTCCCCGCCCTGCTCGCAAAGGCGCATGCCGATGCCGCCGCCACCCGCGGTGCTCTTGAGCATTACCGGGTAGCCGATCTGTTCGGCCGCCTGGGCCGCCTCGTCGAGCGAGTGCAGGAGCGGCGTTCCAGGCAGCACCGGCACTCCCGTTTCGGACGCAATTTGGCGCGCGGTATGCTTTAGTCCGAAGTCGCGCATCTGCTCGGGCGTGGGACCGATGAAGACGATGCCCGAACGCTCGCATGCCTCGGCGAAATCGGCATTCTCGCTGAGGAAGCCGTAGCCTGGGTGAATGGCCTCGGCGCCGGTGGACTGCGCGGCGCGCAGCAACGCCTCGATCGAGAGGTAACTCTGCGAAGGTGCGGGAGGTCCGATGAGGACGGACTCATCCGCCCGCTCCACATGCAGAGATTGCCGGTCGGCTTCGGAGTAGACGGCTACGGAACCGACCCCCATGCGGCGCAGGGTACGAAAGATGCGGACTGCGATGGCGCCCCGGTTGGCGACCAGCACCTTGCGGAACATCACTTCTCCGGACTATCCCAGATCAGAATTTCGACCGGAGTGGGGTCGTAACCATTGCAGGGATTGTTCAGTTGGGGGCAGTTGCTGATCAGTGCCAGGACATCGGTTTCAGCACGCATCTCCACGTACTTGCCGGATTCCGAGATGCCGTCCTCGAAGGTGAGCTTGCCTTCCGGTGTGACGGGGACGTTCATGAAGAAGTTGATGTTGCTGGTGATGTCGCGCTTGCTCATCCCGTGGTCCCAATCGATGACGGCTTTCAGGAAACTGCTGCGGCAGGCGTGCATGTGGCGCTTCTCGATCGCATAGCGCACCATGTTGCTCTCGTTGGCGCAGGCGCCGCCCAAGGTGTCGTGGCGGCCGCAGGTGTCGGCAACGATGGTGAGCAGGACGGTGCCCGCGGTGGAGAGCAGACGGGTGCCGGTGGTGAGGTAGATGTTGCGCTGCTCGCGAATGGTGTCCTGCGCGCTGAAGCGGTCAGAGTAGTCGTGCGCGTTGTAGAACAGGGTATCGACCGCCTGATTGCCGCCGAGATCGACGATGCGAAAGTGCTGGCCTTTGCGAATCTCGCGGATCCACGGCTCTCCCGCCGGAATCACTTCCCGATAGACGGCATCGGCCGGGTTCAATTTGCTCTCTACGATTGCGCTCATGTGGTCCTCAATGCGTGCCTTCGGGCTAGAGAAAATAGCGTTCGGTCAAGGTGAAGCCGCGCTCGTTTTCCGGGCGGGAGAGACGGCAGGGATCGTCAGGCCCGGCGGTTCCGACACGCCGGATCGACAGGTGCACGGGCTTGGGATCGTACTTCGGATTGGGATCGAGCGGATGCGGGCAGGTATTCACGATGGTCAGCACGTTCATGTCGGCGCGGAGATCGATGTAGCTGCCGGGTTGCGAATTCCCGGCGTGAAACGACATGGCTCCGTCGGCGGCCACATCTACGCGGCTAAAGAAGTTGACGTTGGCGACGAGGTCGCGCGGTCCGAGTCCCCACTTGCCGAGTTCGACGAGAAAGCTGTCGCGCGCGTTTTTGTAATAGTCGTTGCGGCATTCCTGGTAGCGCGCATCTCCATAACGGTCGGCGATCATGGCCCGGTTGGAGCATCCTGCCAGGGGATCGTGCCAACCCACGGTATCTTCAATGATGGAGCAAAGCACGCGCCCCATGTCGGAGTAGAGCACGAAGCCTTCGGTGAGGCGGGCGATGTGCTGCGCCTTGAGCGTGTCTGGCATGTTGAAGCGTTCGGTGGGGCACTCGAAGTTGTAGAAGATAGCGCCGGCATTGGCGCCGCCGGCGACGTCGGTCATGCGCAGCGCGGTACCGCGCTTCAATACGTGCGACCAGGTAGCACCTGGTTGCACAGTCTCTTCCCAGAGAATGGACGATTCGATCATTACGTTCCCGCCTTTCCGATTATTCGATTCACGAGAGGGAAAGGGCAGGAGGGCCGCAGCACACGTCCATAGCGGTGAGTCGCAGGAACACGCGGATGGAGATACGCGCACGAGTTAGGCGCTCCGGGTTCGCCAAAGACATGGGTACAGTATGCCAAGGCGGGCGGAGCGTTTGGCACAAAAAGTTTCTATGGATCCGATTTGAAAAGCAGGGGTTAGGAGTTGGGGGTTGGGGGTTGGGCCCCAGCGATCCTGCTACGTTCGCCATCCTTCGAAATTTCGCCGGGCTGTTAATGGGACGAACTGCGGCTGGCTGATTCAGGGTCGCCGATCCCGCGCCGGACTGCTCAGAACTGAATCTTCAATGCGACCTGGCCGATACGGGGATCGCCGGCGCCGCTGACGCTGCCGAATCCGCCGGCACTCACCGTGGTCGTCGGGTTGTTGAAGTTGGCGCGGTTCAGGTGTAACGGTGACTTGCGCTTTGGGAACGCTCAGTCCTTGCGGGTCTGTGACGGCACCCACGATTTTACCGAACCCCTGGCCGCAGAGCGGCAGGCCAGACCAGATCATCGCGCAACCGACAGCCAGCAGCCTGCCAGTTGAGCGTTTGTGAGTGGCTGAGTTGGGAAACATGCGAAACTCCCTTCGACATGAATCAGCCCCAGACGTCGGCTGGAAATCTCTTTCAAGATGTCCAGGCCCAATTCAGTATGAGCCCATGTCTCAATCGCTTCTTCATCAGCGAACTGCTTCCCAGTCAACCAGGGCTGATGTGTCCGGATGCGGAGCAGAATGTCTCAATCGCTTCTTCATCAGCGAACTGCTTCCCAGCGCAGACAAGCT
Source organism: Bryobacteraceae bacterium (assembly GCA_035295745.1). Taxonomy (GTDB): domain Bacteria; phylum Acidobacteriota; class Terriglobia; order Bryobacterales; family Bryobacteraceae; genus JAIQFL01. The sequence continues at coordinate 4,252 of DATGIL010000037.1, forward strand.
GTTAAGCGCGTACGCCGGCCAAACTGTCTCAATCGCTTCTTCATCAGCGAACTGCTTCCCAGGGCCGCCCCGCCAAACCCTAGATAACAGCATACTTCACCTGCCCCTTTCCGTAACCTCTCATTTTTCGCCATTTTCCCCCGATCCTCTCCTCCCGAAATCCGCGCCAAAACCCCTCCTAACTCCTTTATTCTCAATCTCTCCGTAACCTACCCCTTTCTGCACCCAGATTTCGTGAGTACGCCAACCCCTGACGCTCCAAGCGCTTACCGTCAAATAATCACAAAACCAGGCTTACTCCCAGGCGCTTCTCCTCGTGCCTGAAGAGCCGACGCGGCATCAGTGCAATGCACTCGGAAATTTAGCGGCGCAACAGTTCCGGTCCTCTATCGCGTGTCGCCGCTTTGGCGACGCTTTGTCATATTGCTGTCACATACGGAATTTACTATACGTAGAGGTCAAAAACGTCGAAATGCGGAATTCTCCAATTCGAGAGCTGGGTATTCTTGTCGGCATACTGGTCTGTGCCTTTGGTCAACTTCATGCACAAACGAGCGGAACGATTTCTGGATCAGTCGTTGACCAAACCGGAAAGCCGATCCAAGATGCGGTTTTGGAGTTCAAGAACGATTCCGCAGGCGCCATTCGCAGCGTAATCAGCGGTGCCGATGGAAAATTCCTGGCTGCAGACCTCCCGGTGGGGAGCTACTCAATTCGAGTTTCCGCCCCCGGCTTCGCGTTGACCACTCGCTCGGGCGGACAAGTCAACGCCGGCGCAACCCTCGAGATTCCCATTACCATGTCAGTCGAGACCCTGGCGACGTCGGTCACGGTGAACGAGAGCATTTCGATGGCGGCTATCGCAGCGCCTTCGGGCAACACACTGGAGGCGACTTCAGCGAGAACCGAGGTCAGCTCAGATTTCATCAAGAACTTCATGTCGCCGGTTGCGGATTACGCCGAATATGTGAATTATGCTCCCGGCACGTTTAGCTTGAACCCCAATGGGATCGGGCTCGGCCAAGGCAAGACCTTCTTCCGTGGCTTCGCCGACGGACAATACACCATGACGTTCGATGGGATTCCGTTCGAGGATACCAACTCGCCGACGCATCATTCCTGGGCGAACTTTCCTAGTGGGTGGACCGACGCCGTCGATTTCGACCGCAGCTCCGGTCGCGCATCGGACTTCGGCCCCACCAACTTCGGCGGCTCGATCAACATGCAGTCGCCGCAATTATTCCCGGATCCCGACATCCGCGGGACGATCGACTACGGCTCGTTCAACACTCGTGTGCTCCAGTTGGACGGCGATAGCGGCTTTTTTGGACCCGGCAGCCGCAACAGCTTCCTGATGAACATCCAGCAACTCTTGTCGGATGGATATCAAACTTATAACCGTCAGAAGCGAGTCGCGGGTTATGGCAAGTATCAGTATCGGATTTCCGACCGCAGTTCGCTCACGTTGTACGGCGGGCTGGTTGACATTTGGACCAACACTCCTAACACGACGAACCCGACTCGGGCGCAAGTGGCGCAATTCGGCGATAACTATCTGATGGACGGCACTCCCTTACTTGCGAACGGCACACCGGACCCTTACTATTACGGCTACAACACCTATCACGTACAGACAGATTTCGAATATGTAGCCTACAATACCGACTTGGGAGACGGGTGGAAGTTCAACACGAAACTGTATACCACGCGTTACTGGAACAAACAGTTCTATCAAAATGGAGCTACGGTCAACCTCAGCACCAGCAAACCCAGCGGTGTTGACAAGCTCAACGGGTATCGGCATGCCGGTGACACGCTGATCCTGAGTAAGGAGTCCAAGTGGGGCGTCTTCCGTACCGGTCTCTGGTACGATTGGGCATATACGGACCGCTACCAGGTCCCGTCCAACATTCTGACGCAGCAGGACACGCCTCTAGGGAACTTTCACGAGCATTTCATTACTCAGTCCACACAGCCGTTTGTGGAATTCGAATGGCACGCGTCGCCGAAAACGGTGGTCACAGTTGGCCTCAAGGACGCGAATTACGCATATGCGCTCAATCAGTACCAGGACAATGGGAAGACGGTGGGCTGCCTGGGAGGAAAAGCTTCCACTGACCCGGCCACTGGGGCGCCTATCTGCATCGGCGGAGGCCAGTTTGTTACGCATTCGATCGATTTCAACAACTGGTTGCCGAATGTCACGGGACGGTACTACCTCAAGAGCAGCTGGTCGGTGTATGCCCAATTCGCCGAAGGCAGTGTGATTCCGCCGAGCAACGTCTTCGACGTTCCGAACGGGCAGGTTCTGGTGCCTCCCAAGCCTACGGTGGCGAAGACCTATCAGATCGGCTCCGTGATGAAGTACCGTCGCTGGACCCTGGATGCCGACGCCTACTACATCCACTTCCAGAACGGCTACGATACTTACATCGATCCAGCCTCAAACGAACCCGTCTTTGTGGCGACAGGACCCAGCAATACCAAGGGTGTGGAAGTCGAAACCAGCTTCATACTTGGATATGGACTATCGGTGTACGCCAACGGATCGATGGGTTCGGCAAAATATCAGACAGGCCCGAACTATCCCAACGGCGGCCTCTGGGTAGCTAACGCACCCAAGAACGTCGAGACCGTCAGTCTTCTGTGGCGTCACAACGATTGGAATTTCGGCCTGGTCGATAAGCGGGTAGGGACGCTGTACAACGACAATGCCACGCTCAGCTACTTGATCAACGGAATCTCAGTCCCCTACCCGGTGGATCAAGCGATAAAGATCGATCCGTTCAATGTGGTGAACGTGTTCGCAAATTACACCGTGAAGACCCGGTCCTGGCTGCGTGGGAGTAAGATCGGCATTGCCGTCAACAATCTCGCAGACAGTCACAACATTGTCGGAATTACTCCGGCTCTTGCTCCGACGGCGTCCGCTCATTTCGTCGAGAATCCTGGCGACCTGCTGAATCTGCTGCCCGGACGTAGTGTGATGGTGACATTTACCGTGGGTTGGGCGCCGCGGCGATGAGATGACGTGAGAGAATCTCCCGCAAGCGGGCCACAGAAGACGCAGGACTTGTGGAGGGTGGCGGGGGCGATTCCGCGTGTGATTCCCGGACTTTCACGACTTCTGATGACTGAGGATCACGGTGACGGCTCGCAAGCTACCCAAATACCTTCGCGCGAATACGTGCGCTTGCGAGCCGCGCGCGTGAGCAAGCGGTGCCCGATCGCCCGAAGAATCACTCCCTTACGGTCGTGGCTCGTTGTGAGCCGCGCGCATAAGCAAGCGGTGTCCGGATTTTTCACAGCTTCTCACGGTCGCGGCTCGTAACCTGCCTAAATACTGTTCCCTGCGATATGTGCTTGCGAGCCGCGCGCGTAAGCAAGCGATGTCCCATCCCTACGCGGGCAGTCGGATTTTTCACAGCTTCTCACGAGCGCGGCTCGGCTGGCCCCTGAAAATCGGGCTTCGTTGACACGCGAAAAGTCTCGACAGGAATGTCGAGACGGCAGATAGGAGTCTCTGCGCCACATCGGGGGCTGTCGAGCCCCGGCAGGAATTTGATGTCGGCTCTGCTCGCGATACGCAAGTTGGCTGCCGAATGCCTTGCGGGCGTCACCGGGCGATCGGCCATGTTCCAGCGCCTCGGCAAGATGCGCCGCCAGTTCCTCTTCGATCTCGCTCTGAATGCGGTTTTGACGAAACAGCGATTGCTCTTTTACGCCAGCTTTAGGATACGATGGACGGCATCGGTCACGGCGGTCCAGCGGGCCTGCTCGGCTTCGAGTTGTTTGTGCCCGCGAGGTGTCAGCTCATAGATGCGAGCGCGGCGTCCGGTTTCCTTGGTGATCCATTTCGCGTGGATAAGGCCGGCTTCTTCCATGCGATGAAGGGCTGGATACAACGAGCCCTCTTCCACACGCAGCACATCGCCCGAAATCTCTTCGATTGCGGTCATGATGGCGTAGCCATGAAGCGGAGCCCGGCGGGAAAGAACCTTCAGCACGAGCAAATCGAGGGAGCCTTGGAGGGAATCGGGCTTGGCCATACCAAGAAGTCTCTATACAGAGTCATCTTAGCACACCACCGAAGAGGCGGAATCTTTGAGGTTCCAATTTGGAACCTCAAAAGAGGGCCGTGGCGGCCGGCGGTATTTGCCGTACGCTTTCACCGAGCATGGGATGGCCATGCTCGCCTCCGTGCTGACCAGCGAACGTGCTGCGCAAATGAATATCCTCATCGTGCGTGCCTTCGTCAAGCTCCGGGAAATCCTGGCAACCAACAAAGACCTGGCCGACCGTCTGGAAAAAGTTGAGCGTACCCAGGAACAACACGCATCGGTCATAACCATCTTGGCCGAAGAAATCGATAATCTCAAACAGCTTCCACCGGAACCACCACGGCGCCGGATCGGATTCCTTGCGGGTGATACGAGCGAAGGGGAGTGAAGGCCGCCTTTCCGTTCCTGCTGACGGCAGTGGCCGGACAGTTTGGGTGGCTGTGGGTGTTACGTTCATTGCCGTCGCGCTTTGGCTATTGTGGAGGAACAGGTCCGTATCGCAATTCCACCGCATTTACCAGCAGGATGGCGTGAACATGGCGCGGCTGCTTTTCGAGCACCATGCTTGGCGGTTTCAGGAGATCGACCAACAACAGGATATCGGCAAGGACGTATACGTTGACCTCGCGAATGAGGCTGGGATCACGCCGCTGCGCGTCGCGCTCCAGATAAAGTCCGGCGTCTCGTATCACACGAGCAAGGGCGACTCTGCTTTCCACTTTTAAATTCGGATCCTCGGATGATAAGTAGTAAGAGTTTCAGGTGAATCGGCCGCTCTCGTTCGAGACAGCTTCAGGGGAGTCACGACCGGCAGACCACAATCTATCGTGGAAGGCTCACGACCTCCGAAGTATCGACCGAGGCCTGAACGGCGCCGCGAGGCGCAAAGGATCTAACTCCGGACCTGAGTTCTGAAAAGCGATGGCCAGTGTAGGGAATTATGGATCTTTCGAGACTTGGAGCAGACTATGACCCTTTTGATTCCGCCTTCACGTCTTGCAGGACCAAGGCGGATCGGCGAAGGGGCCGCTTTTATTACTCCAGCGCAGTAGAATATCTTCACGACCCGTGACGGTGATTCTCAACATGCGTGACGATTTGCGCTATGGCCTTCGATCCTTGCGGAAGAGCCCGGGCTTCGCTGTGGCGGCGATTCTTACGTTGGCGCTCGGCATCGGAGCCAACACGGCGATCTTCAGTGTGCTGAACGGCGTCGTGCTGGAGCCGCTGCCGTATCGTGAGCCCGATCGGCTGGTGGTTGCCGCCGTCTACAATCAGAAACTCCAGTACGCGACCCGACTCTCGTATCCCGATTTTCTCGATTGGAAGCGCGAGGTTCGTTCCTTCGAGCAGATTGCGGCGTTCAAATCGAGCGGATTCGATTTGACCGGCCCCGGCCTGCCCGAGCACGTCAATGGCGAGCAAGTCTCGTCGGGGTTCTTCGGAACACTTGGCGTGAAGCTGGCCCTGGGGCGCGAACTTCTGCCTGAAGAGGATCGCACCGGGGGCCGGCCCGCTGTGGTGATCAGTCATCGCCTGTGGCAGGAACGCTTCGGAGGAAACTCATCGGTCCTCGGCCAAGTCGTGACTCTGAGCGGCGAGGACTACACCGTGACCGGCGTACTCCGGCCGGAGTTTCGTTTTGACGACCAGCAGACGGACGTCTACACAGGGCTCGGACGCACTAATACCCTGGATCTCACTGATCGCACCATCCACGATATCCTCTGCGTGGCCCGCCTGCGATCCGGGACAACCATCGATCAGGCGCGAGCCGAAATGAACCTCGTGCAGCAGCAGATCGACCGCCTCAATCCGGCAACCGAGCGGGGATTGGCAGGACACGTGGAGCCGCTCACCAGCCTCCTGGTGGGGGATGTCGGCGGAACGCTCCTGCTCTTGCTGGGTGCGGCGGGGATAGTGTTGCTGATCGCCTGCGCCAACGTCGCCAACCTGCTGCTGGCACGCACCACCATCCGCACGCGCGAGTTTGCCATCCGATTGGCCGTGGGCGCAGGCCGGCTGCAAATCGTCCGTTCCCTGGTGGCCGAAAGTCTTCTGCTTTCGCTCACGGGCGGCGCGTTGGGCCTCGCGATTGCGCGGGCGACGGTGGATGCCGTGCTGCGCGGGGTACCGGAAGGCTTACCACGCACCGGGAATATCGCGCTCGACGTTCCTGTCCTGGTCTTCGCGTTTCTCCTCTCCGCGATCGCCGGAATCGTGTTCGGCGTGCTGCCGGCACTGAAGAGTTCGAAGACTGACGTCCAGGCCGGGCTCAGGGAGGGAGGGCGCGGCTCCATCGGCGGCCATCAACGAACGCAGCGCGGGCTGGCAATTGTGCAGGTTGCGTTGGCGTTAGTCTTGCTCGCTGGCGGCAGCCTGCTGTTCCGCACGATGCGCAATTTGTGGACGGTGAATCCGGGTTTTGATGCGCGGCACGTGGTCACGTTTCAGATTGGCCTCTCACCTTCGGCCGTCCGCACACCCGCCCGCGTGCGAATGGCGTACCAGGAGTTGACGGAGCGGCTCCGGCAGATTCCCGGCGTGGATGCGGCCGACATCACCGCGCTAGTTCCGCTGGGGAAGGGAGCGAACGAAGGTCCGTTCTGGGTTGGAGCCCGCCAGCCCGCCTCCATGGCAGAGATTCCGCGCGCGATTTACTACCCCTCCGGCCCCGACTATCTGCGGACGATGAAGATACCGCTTTTAGAGGGCCGCTTCCTGTCACCCAGGGACGATATTCAGTCTCCGCTGGTGGTGGTCATCGATAGTCTGCTCGCCCGTACTTATTTCCCGAATCGCGACGCCGTCGGGCAGAGCATCACGATTCCGCATTGGGGAGCAGCACACAATGTCAGCGCGCGCATCGCCGGGGTGGTGGGCCACGTGGAGCACTATGGACTGGATGGATCGATGGGCGAGAAACCGCAGATCTACTACTCTTTTTACCAGCTTCCGGACGACGCGGTACCGGTGTTTCGAGAGGAGGTGGCGATGGCTGTACGCACCTCTTTGGACACGGCGGCAATGCTGCCCGCGATCCGTACATCGGTGTCCGCGGCGGGTAGCGATCAGCCGGTCTACAACATTCGCACGATGCAGGAACTGGTCTCCGGGTCGATGGCGCGGCAACGGCTGCCGATGACACTTCTGGCGGCCTTCGCGGCGCTGGCGCTGCTACTCGCGTGCATCGGCACGTACGGCGTGATCTCCTACTCATTTGCGCGGCGGACGCACGAGATCGGGATTCGCATGGCGCTCGGCGCGTGCAAGGCGGACATCGTGCGCATGGCTGTGGGACAGGGTCTTACGGTCGCGCTTGCGGGAGTGAGTATCGGCGCGGCGATGGCGTTGGTGCTGGGACGAGCGCTGGCCAGCTTCTCGCATCTGCTCTACGGAGTGGGCGTGAACGATCCTCTCACGTTTGTGTCGACTTCTCTGGTGCTGGTGTGCGCCGTGATTTTGGCGTGTTATCTGCCGTCTCGCCGGCCCTCGCGACTCGATCCCATGTCGGCGCTGCGCCACGAGTAGCGTGTTACCCTCGAAGGTTGTGTTCCGACGTGTAATCTGGATTGTTCTCGATAGTGTGGGTATCGGCGCGATGCCGGATGCCCAGAAGTACGGCGACCCGCCGGGCGGCGACACGCTGGGAAACATCGCGCGTCTGCGCGGACTGCGTCTTCCCCACATGGCGCGATTGGGACTGGGGAACATCATGCCGCTCGCGGGAATTCCAGCGGCGGATTCCCCTGCCGGCGCCTACGGGCGCTGCACCCTCGCCTCGCCTGGCAAGGATACGACCACGGGACATTGGGAGATGGTGGGCATCCTGCTGGATCGCCCGTTTCCACTCTATCCGCATGGCTTCCCGCCTGAGATCATGACCGAATTCGAATGGCGGATTGGACGCAGTTCGCTGGGCAACAAGGCGGCGTCGGGCACGGAGATCATCCAAGAGCTTGGTGTGGAACATATGCGCACCGGTTCGCCGATCGTGTACACATCGGCCGACAGTGTGTTTCAAGTGGCGGCGCACGAAGAGGTGATTCCGCTCTGGGAACTGTACAAGATTTGTGAGACTGCGCGCGATATTCTGCGCGGGCCGTACGAAGTGGGGCGCGTGATCGCCCGGCCGTTCCTGGGCACTCCGGGCAACTTCGCCCGCACCGCAAATCGCCACGATTACGCCGTTCCGCCGCCCCAGGGCATGCTGCTCGACCAACTCGACGATCGCGGGATTGTGACTCACAGCGTCGGCAAAATCTTTGACGTGTTTCTGGGCCGCGGCATTGGCGACTCCGCCAAGACCAAAAACAACGCCGACGGCATGACTAAGACGCGCGACGCCATGAACGCGACAGACGACGGCCTGATCTTTGTGAACCTGGTGGATTTCGACCAGCAATACGGGCATCGCAACGATATCGAGGGATATGGCGCCGCGTTGGAACAGTTCGACGCATGGGTACCGCAGTTCGAAGAGGCGTTGCGTCCCGACGATCTGGCGATCTTCACTGCCGACCACGGCTGTGACCCCACGATTCCAGGTACTGACCACAGCCGGGAGTATGTGCCTCTGCTCGTTTCGGGCCCGAAGGTTCGGGCGGGAGTGAACCTGGGATTACGCGGATCGCTGGCCGATATCGGGCAGACGGTGGCCGCGAATTTCGGCGCGAACCTGAGCCACGGCGTCAGCTTTTTAGACCAAATCGTATGAGAAAACCTGTCATGGCGGGCAATTGGAAGATGTTCAAGACGCCCGCCGAAACTACTACTTTTTTCGAGAAGTTCCGGCCGCTGGTCGAGACCTCCGAGCATTGCGAGATCGTAATCTGTCCTCCTTTTACGAACCTCACCGCGGCTGTGGATGCCGCCAAGGGCACGCGCATCCGAGTGGGTGCGCAGAATATTGCATGGGCGAAGGAAGGCGCATTCACTGGTGAGATTTCCGGTCACATGATTGTCGCCACGGGCGCGACTTACGCCATCATCGGGCACAGTGAGCGGCGCCAGTACTTCGGCGAGACCGACGACACCGTCCTGAAGCGGACCCAGGCGGCGCTGTTGTTCGGTTTGACGCCCATCGTTTGCGTGGGCGAGCGTCTCGAGGAGCGGGAAAGCGGCAACACCGATGCGGTGCTGATCAGCCAGTTCCAGAAGGGCATTGCGGGACTTTCGGAGCACCAGTTTGCGCAGATCGTGATCGCCTACGAGCCCGTTTGGGCCATTGGTACCGGGAAGACGGCGACTCCCGAAATCGCCGCGGATGCGCACCGCACGATTCGCGCTCAGGTGCGCGAAAAATTCGGCAAAGATGCCGGCGATGCGGTGCGGATTTTGTACGGCGGCAGCGTGAAGCCGGACAACGTCAAGTCATTGATGGCGCAGCCCGAGATCGATGGCAGCCTGGTCGGCGGCGCAAGCCTGGATCCGGTTTCGTTCGCCGGCATAGTCAATTTCTGACCGGTTGCGCGGCCGGTTCGAGTCAGCCGGCCGCGCGGGTTAGTAGTCTCAGTACTCCCTTCTCGAAATTTGAGTAACTCTTGGCTTTTTGGTGCCATATACTTACTCGACGGGGGGGAAATGGCTACTACATTGCGAAAGGGCTCGAAAGGCCCGGAAGTGGAGAGTCTGCAGAAGGACTTGATCAAGTCGGGCTACCATCAGGTCACACCCGATGCTCATTTTGGAGCGCAGACCGATCTCGCAGTTCGGGCTTTTCAACGCAGCAAAGGTCTGCTACCAGACGGCATTGCCGGGCCGGAGACGTTGCGCGCTTTGGCCGGAAGCGGGCAGAACGGCGCCCAACCAAAGACTTCGCCGAACGGTTTTTTTGACGATCTGCTGAAACGGATCGGTACATTCATTCAACCTACCGCCACTCATGCTCGAAGCTCTCCGGCGCTGCATAAACCATCCAGCCACCCAGCCGGTCAAAAGTGCTCTACCGACGGTTTGCGCTTCATCCTGGGGATAGAAGCGCAAAGAGGCGTCAGCAACCACCTGTATTGGCCCAAAGGCGCGAGTGGTGTGACGCTGGGCGCGGGATACGACATGAAAGAGCGGTCCGCCGACACGATTTACCAGGATTTGAAAGCAATCGGTTTGGACGATGCCACCGCGCGAAAAGCCTCCGAAGGACATGGCAAGAAGGATGAGGATGCCAGAAAATTCGCCGAAGACAACAAAAAGCTGATCGATCTTACCGAAGAGCAGGAAGTTCAACTTCTGAAGAACACCGTGCCGAAGTACGAGAATATTGTCCGAAACGGCATCCATGTCCATCTGTTGCCTCAGGAGTTTGATGCGCTGGTTTGCTTTGCCTACAACCCGGGCGGCCGGTTCACTAAAGTGGCCAGTCTCATTAACGCTGGCAAGGTAGCCGATGCGATGGCCGAAATCAAGAAAGCAAATACTTCAAAGCATGTCGTCATGGCTGGTCTGACCAAGCGGCGCGAGAAGGAAGTCAATCTCTATCTCTATGGGAAGTACACCAATGCCACGGCGCATAAGAAGTAGCCGGCGCCCGTTGATGAAAGCCGTCCGGACCGTGTTCGTGAACTATTGGCCCGCGGCTGCGATCGTCTCGCTTCTGTGGCACGGGGCGAGTCTGCTCAGTGCGCCGTTTGAGCCGATTCCGCAATCCTTAATCGGAACCTGGCAGGTGTCCAAGGTATTGATCGATACCGAAGCCACCCGTACGCTTCAGTATCAGTACGACGATGCCCGCCTGACAGGACGGCTGGTGACGATTGCGAGTGGGGAAGTCACAGCGAATTTGCCGGAGAAGAGTGACTGCATCAACCCCTCCGTGCGGCGCCAATCGACCACGGCAACCGCTCTCCTCCATGACACAATGGGAGGCCGCTCAGACCCTCCTGCGTACCCTAGCCCCAAAGACTACAAGCTGCCCGCGTCTGGAGGATCGTCGGATGCGGTTTGGTTCAAGTGCGCCTCAGGCAGCCTCGGACCCAACGGCCCACGCGGCCCCGACGGGGAGAACTGGGTGTTGCTTCTGCCTAACGATCGCCTGGCAATGCGCTGGTTCGACAATACAATACTCCTTCTCGACCGCGTGCCCAAAGTCGCTAAGCCGACCCCCTCGTTCGACTGCAGCAAAGCAGCCACACCAGTTGAAAAGGCAATTTGCGGCTCGATTGCGCTGGCAGCATTCGATCGCAGCGTAGCCGAATCCTACCGTTCGGCGATCAATCAGCAAAAGGAAACCGGCGACGCGAAGAGCCTTAAAGCCGTTCAAGACTCGCAGCGCCAGTGGCTCGCAAAACGCAATGCGTGCGGCGCGGACGCCGCCTGCCTGCAGAAGGCCATGCAAGCCCGATTAGAAGAGCTGGCGCAGCCGTAATCGCTGCAGCGTCTTTTCACCGGACAGCATACTAACGAGGACTGGCCCGTACCGGTTCCCTGTGCCCCTCGCTCCCGATCAAGGCGCGTACCTGGTTGTAGGGACGATGCGGATTGTTGGCGCTCGCCGCCGATCGGATCCAACTCTCGTGATACCAGCGGTCGAAGGGCGGATACTCGCCGCGCAGAAAATCGACCTCGAGTTGCTCCAGGTGCGCCTGTGCTTCGTGTGCGAGCTGCCACATCCGTGCCGCGTCCGTCGCGCGGAGAGCTTCCTCGAGCTTTAAAGCCGCCTGCGTCTGCAACAAGGCAGTCTGCAAGCCGAGAGCGACATCAATCGATAAGAAGCGCTGCTGGGAAGGCGTCGTCCCGGCCTCGGCGTGCGATTCCGCGGCGAGCGCATCGGCCAACTGGCGGCTCCGGGCCTGCAATTGAGAAAGCGTTTCGGCACTGAAGGCGGGATAGCTTTCGCCGGCCACCTTGCGATACAGTTTGTCCACCAGTTCCTGAGTGGCGTCGGACGCATCCCACAGGCTGTTCGGCGTGTTGAGCAGGCCGAAGTATTTGGTGTACGCGGCCTCCACGGCGGGCGCAGATTTTCCAAAGTATTCCCGCGACCACCAGGTGGTGTACCGGTCCGCCGGATTGGGCGCGGCGTAAACCCCGGGCGCATCCCAAGTGATGTCGGCGAGCATGCGCGTGCCCATGACGTAATCGCGCACCTCCGATACGTTCACCAGCATGTACTCGGTGGCCCCCGACTTCACGATTTTGTCGAACTGCTCGGCGACGACCGTTGGTCCCACGGTGTGAGTCAGTTGCTTGCTCAATTTCCCGCCCAGGTACGCCAGATGATAATAGACGCCGTGCTTCCACTTGCCGGGACTCGCCGGCAGGCCGCGCATATGGCCGTCGTTATCGTCCGGCCACACGATGATCACATCTGCGGGCAGATCGAAGGCCGCGGGATCGCGCTGGTACTGGGGCAGCATCTCCGAATACATCGTGAAGTGGAAGAGAGGAGTTTTATCCTTGGGAAGCAGATCGCGCACCATCGAGACCTGCTGGGTGATCACGTCGCGGAAGGTCGCCGCTTTCTGCTCATCGGTAGTTCCTTGCGGAAAGATGAAAGGACGATCTTCGGTCCCGCGCATGCCGACCGGCCAGATTACGTCGAGGTCGCGGTTCTCCATCACTCCGCCGCGCCAGAACGTCAGCATCCCTTCACGATTGGTGAACCAATTCCACTCCGGCCGCACACCACGCTCGGCTGCCAGTTTGAACCGTTCCAGCCCCCAGGGGTTCGAGACCAGAATGTCGTAATGATGCGAGGTGTAGTAGAGGCCCCAGTCGCTGGCCAGTTTCTGCACCTCGAGGCGACGGTGGACGCGGGTGTAGGGCGCCACCATATTCATGCGCAGACGCAGGGCGGTCTCAAAGAAACGCTTGTACCAGTCGAGAGGAACGTCGCCGGTCTGCAGCGGGTAGCCGTTGGCGTCGAAGGGGCGCGGCAAGAGATCCTCGTCGTCGTGGAAGAAGCCGCGATAGCGAAAGGTGGGCGGATTCTGAGTGAAGCTGGTCCGCTTGAGCACGAGCGGGTCGTGATGCTCCGGCACGTAGCCCGTCCAGATGTAGATGGGGTCGATGCCCAGCCGTTCGGACAAGGTGTAGGCCGCGAAGGCCGTGCCGCGCGGGTTAGAGCCTACGAGCCAAACGTCGCGTCCCGCGGTCACGATGCGATAGCTTTCCCATTGGCCCTGCAGGGCGCGAGTGTCCACCGCATCGGGCACCTGGCCGTGTCCGGCTGTGACCAGATGAATGTTCGCATGCTCTCCGGAGGGCGTTTTCACGATCGCAGGACGGCGCCCGCTGATCTTTTCGATATCGCCCGCCAGGAACTCGGCGGCCTGGTGTACCGCGGCATTCTCGTCGTCGGCCACCACGATCTGGCTGACGGAGTCGCGCCCGGCGAGGGTCACGTCGCCCGCGGAGGGGGCTCCGTTTTGCACCCACGATCCTCGCACGACGCCCGTCCACGGGGCGGTTTGCGCGGCTGCCAGGCTGCACAGGGCGAGCAGAATATAGGAAGCTCGGATTTGGCTCATGTTTTGTTCATGCCTCGAACGAAAACACTATACCGCCTATCGCGAAGGTTGTGGGGCTGCTGCTTTTTGATTTGTTGCGGACATGCCGGACCGAGTGTGAAACCTGGATGGGTTACGGAGCCCAAAGCGGGAGATGCTTGGAGACCGACACCGAGAGACGGTACTCAGGCCGGGGAGTGAAGGGCGACCGAGAGTCGGGAGGCGCTCGCTTCGGGAGGCAGCTCGTTGGTGCGGTTTCGTCAGACCTTGTATTGCTCGTCGGTGACCTGCTCCATCCAGTCGACAACCTTACCGTCGAGCTTCTCCTGAATGGCGATATGCGTCATCGCCGTGGTGGGCGTGGCTCCATGCCAATGCTTCTCTCCCGGCGCGAACCAGACCACGTCACCCGGATGAATCTCCTCGATTGGGCCGCCCCAACGCTGTGCCCAGCCGCAACCGGCCGTCACGATCAAGGTCTGGCCCAATGGATGGGTGTGCCATGCGGTCCGCGCGCCCGGCTCGAAAGTGACGCTGGCGCCTTGCACCAACGCCGGATCGGGTGCCTGAAAAAGAGGATCAATACGGACCGTGCCGGTGAACCAATCGGAGGGTCCCTTCGCAGAAGGTTGGGAGCCGATTCTCTTGATGTTCATCCCTGGAACTCCTTTGCCTGACCGCTCAGCAGTCGGGCATACCGCCGAGCCCGAGAGCCGGGACTTTCAGCCCGCTCTTTCCGAGTTTCGGCTTCTGCATCGTTTCTCCTGCCGCTTCAATCCTCAGTCTATGGTCAAGGGCGGTGGGAACGATATCACGATCCTACCGATTTATTGCCTATTCGTGTGGGACTGTAGGTGGGCGCACAGTGTCCTTCGCAGGGCGGAGGGTTCAACACGCCAGCGCGGATCGCGATTCACTCGCGGGCCGCTGACTGCCCCGCACTGCCTGCTCGTTCTTTCAAACCCTCTCGCAGAACCTGAATCTCATTGGTTTCGAAGCGGACAATTGGAAGAGTCAGATCCTTCGAGGTCACGGCCTGCCTAAAAAGCTCGGAGCTGGTATGACCCGTCGACTGTGTCAGGTAGTGATATAGTTCGTGCGCCACCACCCGGCCCAATGCGCGGCCCAAGCTGCGCATCACCAGCGGCCGCGGAACTGTGCCGCGATCCTGCCAGACCATGGCTGCCGCGCGGTCGCAATCCACTTCGATGAACGGTTGTACTTCGCCGTCCAGCACCCGCGCCGAGCCCAGTGGTCCGTCCGTCGCGGCTGATAAATCGCTGGGGTCCAGACGGCACTTCCCGTGAAACTGCAGCCAGACGAACCGTTCCGCCGCGCCGGACTCGAGGTGCGTTCTCTGCTGCCATGAGAAGGTCAAGCCGGCCTCGGAAAAGAGCGCAGCAGTTTCCCGCTCCATCCATTCCACGGCCGCCGTGTCCGGGGGCTGATCGAATCCGGTCAACACGCTTAGCCGGCTCTGGCTATGCAGCGGCGGCCACGGGGTCCAGCACATCAGACCGACTGAGAACGCGTTCTTCATCCACTTATGCAGGGGCATGATGGCTTCGAGTCGCACAGTTGGCTCACGCAGCTCAGAAAGGTTTCCGTCCGGAACGGTATCGACAGGAATCGCCACGCCGGAGGAGTATTGCATGGTGGACCGTCCCTGAAAGACATCAACAGCACCTTTATAGAAGGAGTGATGGCGGCAATTTCACGGGCAAGGTCGAGGCCGCTCTTCGCGTGAGCCAGTTCGACCTCCACGATGAGCAGGTCGATCGGCCGATCGAGCGCCTTCGCCATCAACAACGCGGCGCGAGGGCAGGAAGCCTCCATCACTAGCGCATTGGTTTCATATTTCAAGATGGTGCGGATAAACCGGCTGGTCCGCCAGTCGTTCTCGACAATCAGGATCATCGGCTCGCGGATTGCGGCATCGTGCCGAAGGGTCGTTTGCCGGCTATCGGAATCGTCATGGACGCAAGGAGTCATCGAGTAGGAGCCGGCCATCGCCGCGCCTATTCACAACGATGGAACCTCGCACACTCAGTAGGGCGCGCCCCGCCGCGGCCTTCGTAACATTAAGGATTGTTATGCCGCGGACCCTGGCTGGCTCGGCACAGTTCACTTACGCACTGCAGAAAGTCGGGCACAGGAAAGGGCTTGGCGAGGAAGCGCCACCCTGGAGGAAGATCGTACGGCGCAGCGTCGCGGCCCGAGATCAACAGGACGGCCACCAGCGAGCCGCTGCGAGCGAGTTCGTAGGCGAGGTCGATTCCGCTCTGGGCGGCGCCAAGATCGATATCGGAGACGAGGAGGTCGATCGGACGCCCGATGGAGCGCGCCAGCGACAAGGCGAGATCAGGCGCCGCCGAGTCGAGCACCAGCGCTCCGGTTACCTGTTTCAGAAGGCGGCAAATGAAATTTCGGATGCTGGGGTCTTCTTCCACGACAAAGATGACCCGGTCGTTGGCGGGTGCACTGTGCTGGGGACCCGGGATGTGGCGTTGAGCTTCGTTGGAGGGACAAAGAGCCATTGAAGTCCGCATATCCAGATGGACGCGGCCATCCCATCACAACGCACGTTAAGAATTGTAAGGGCCGATTTAATTTGCCGTCGGAGTTTTTTCGATGTGATCGACCACGAAAATCCGCGCTACCGATTTTTTAGTGGCGACGACCCTCAGCCCAAGCTGCGACTGTACAGCCTCGAAAATTGTGGGCCCGGACGCGCGATCCGTCGGCGACAACGAAGCCCCAGCCGGCTCGCCATGATCTCCATAGCCTCCGCCCGCATGACCTCCGGCACCTTCCTGGTGATTGTGTGGGGCCGCGTCCCCGGACCATGTCAGGAGGATGTCATACTTGCCGTTCAATCCGGTCTGGTCATCCACAGGCTTCGCGATTTGGTTGGAAATCATGAGAGCGAGTTCAGCCATCGTCTGATGGTCGCCGCGATATCGCGCATTGCCGCCAAAGTTGATCAATCCGGGATGCGCCGGCGCTCCGCCATGCTGATCTCCGCCGCCTGAGCTCCCGTGGCCGGCGTACCTTTCAGAGGAAGAGGGCTCGGAAGGCGCCGCCGATTCTTTCAGCTTCGGACCATTCTTCGCCACGACCAGTTGATAGCCCTGCATTTCCTTTTCTTCGAAGTGCCACGCAAGCCCGAATCGATCTTTCAATAAACTCTGCAGCATTTGCAGAAACTGCTCCTGTGTGGTCCCAGCGGGTACTTTCGCCTGAATATCGAAGGTGCCCGCCGGCAACGAAGACTCGCCGGGGAACTGATACCGATGCAGTTCGAAGGCTTTGGTCACCAGAGCGCCGAGGGTGCAGGTGCAATGAAACATGCCGGGATCGGTAGACCCCGGGCCCCCTGTGATGGCCTCTGAAGAATGAAAAAAGATGCGCGGAGCGGCGGCCTGAATCGAGACGACCTCGAACCTGGGCTTGAGGCCATCGGGTGTTTGGCTGTAGCATCGCGCGCAAAGAACTGCGGAGATTGTCCAAAAACAGTACAAGCGTTTCATGGCTGACGATCCTGTGGCGTGGGATTCGAGTGCCCTGATCTATTTTTCACCACTTCGGTTTTCGTCTACTGTGACAGTGTAATACGACGATTCCGGGAAGAGGGAGGGTGAATTTCGTTGGCGTCCTCTGGCCGCATACCGGTGATCTGGCCCAAATCGAGCAGGATTCCAATGAGAGAGCGCGCTCGCTGCACAGACAGGCTCGGGTGACGGCAACGCGCCGCGAACCCCTAACCGCCGCTTTCAAGGGTATTGCGCTACGTCATTGCACAGTGGTGTAGAGGGTCTGCGTGCCTGCGGCGCCGCCGACGGAGAATGTCACGGGGACCTTATCGCCGGCGGTTACACTTGGGACCGTCACGTTGAACTGATACAGGCCCACGCTGCCCTGCACCAGCCCGGCGAATGTAACTGTCGCGGGAGTTCCGCCGATGGAGATCTGGGGGGCGGTCACGAGTTGATTCGCCTGGCCCACCACCTGGCCCGCTGGAATATTGGGAGTTACTGCGCCGAACCCGACACCGTAGAGCACGATCGTGTCGCCCGCTTTCGCTCTCTGCGAAGTTACTCCGGCGACGGCATTGGGGGGTAGCACATAGGTCACTCCGTCGGTGAATTGCGCACCGACATACTGCACGCCTGCCACGTTGAAACTCGCGGGCGCGAGGAGGCCGGGCTGGATGGAATTCACCGTGACTGTGTAGGCCGCGGTCGTGCCGGATGGAGTCTTTACCGTCAGCGTCTGCGAGCCTGTCGGCGTGTTGGAGGGCACTTGTGCATTCACCTGTCCGCCGCTGATGAAGTCGACGAAGGCCAACTGGCCGCCGATGGTGACTCCGGTGCCATCGAGCTGCGTGGGAGCCTGTGCCCCCTGAAAATCACTGGCGCCCCAGGAGCGGCGATTCGTCGATAGATTGCTGCCGTAGATCTCGATCCAGTCGCCGGGGGAGACCGCGGTGAAGCCGCCGAAGGCGCTGGCCGATACGACGCCACCGGCACTGACTGCGGGCGCCGTGGGTGCGAGTTGGCGGATCACGTTGTTGCCGGAATCGGCGATGTAGAGGTCGCCGTTCGACGGATCGATGGCGATACCGGTGGGGAAGTTCAGTTTCGCGGAGGTCGCGGGACCGCCATCGCCCGCGAATCCGGGACCGCTGCTGCCGGCGATGGTGTTGATGATCCCGTCGGGAGTCACCATGCGGACGCGGTTGTTGTTATAGTCCACGATGAAGAGGTCTCCCGCGGAGTCCACTTTGACATCCCAGGGGCGGAAGAGTTCCGCTTTGGTCGCGAGACCACCATCACCCGAGAAACCTCCGGTGCCGTTGCCGGCAACGGTCGTGATGATGCCGTTGGTGTCGATTTTCCGAATGCGGTGGTTGGAACTGTCGGCGAAGTAGAGGTTGCCGGCGCCATCGATCGAGATGCCGAACGGTTTATTTAGGCTCGCGCTGAGGGCGGGACCACCATCCCCAGAGAATCCCGCGGTGCCGTTGCCGGCGATCGTGTTGATGTTGCCGCTGGTGTCAACTTTGCGAATTCGGTAGTTAGAGCTGTCGGTGATGTACAGATTGCCGGCGGCATCGGTGACCACTCCGAAGGGCTGAGTGAGTTGCGCGCTGGTGGCAGGACCGCCATCGCCCAAAAAGCCGTAGGTGTCCGCTGTGCCGGCAATCGTGCTGATGGTCCCCCCGGAATTGACTTTGCGGACCACCTGATTGTCGAGGTCGGAGATGTAGAGGTTGCCTGCGGAATCGATCCAGATGCCGTATGGATCCGCGAGAATGGCCTTGGTGGCCGCCGCCCCGTCGCCCGAGAAGCCGAGCTGACCGGTACCCGCGACGGTGGTGATCTTGCCGCCGGAGACTTTGCGAATCCGGTTGTTGACGCTGTCGGCGATGTACAGATTATGTGAAGAGTCGGCCAGGACCTGAATGGGCACATTCAACTGCGCGCTGGTGGCGGCTCCGTTATCTCCCAGAGTGCCCGCCTGGGTATTTCCGGCGACGGTGGAGATGTTAAAGGAGGTGGCCTGCGCATGGCAGAGCGAGGGCACACAAATAAGTACGAGGCTGACAAATCCCTTCTGAAGCATGTGTCAATGGTAGACGATTGCTTCCGGGGATAGGTTTCGCCTGCCTGCGAAATCTGCTCGAAATGGCTAAAAGGCCGGGCTAGCGCTTCAGGATATCGATGCTGCCGTTCTGATCGATGAGCTTCAGATCGCAGCCGCCGCCCCCGATTTTGCCATTCAAGGCGTCACCGCCGATGGAGCCGGTGACGGTCAGGTCCGGCTCCGAGCGGATCTTTCCAAAGGTAGTCCGCGAGCTGACGTTGTAGCCGATGCCGCCAGGAACCGTCACCCGGATGGGGCCAAAACTGGTACTCAGTGCGACCGGTTGGCAACGGGCGCCGGGTTTCGATTCCACGGTCACGGACCCGTTGGTGCTCTCCACGATGATGGGCCCCGCGGCATCCGAGATGATGGTTGGGGCGAAAGATGTCTTCGCATAGACCTCGCCGCCGATGGCGCTCAGACGGATGGAACTGTTGCCCGCCGTGACGCGCGCTCCGCCCTTGACGTCTCGCAGTTCCACTCTGCCGAAGGTGGTCTCCACCACGGCCGCTCCGCCCACTGTGTCGCCGACGATGGCGGCATTCTGTGCACGCGCTGTCAGGGCCTTGCCGACGTGCGAGAAGTTGATGCTGCCGAAACTGGTGCGGAGATCGGCCGTACCGGCGACGTCGGTGGCGCGAACTTCGCCGTTCTGGTTCTGCACGGTCACATCCGCCTTGCCATCCGTGACCAACACCGGGCCGAAGGAATTCCCGATCACGGCCGCGCCGGTGACATGCTCCACCTGGATATTGCCGTTATTGCTGCGGATCGTCAGCCCGTGCCCGGTCCTGCTGACACGCACCTGACCGAAGCGATTGGTGATCTCAAGCGCGCCCGTGATATCGGTCGCGGTTACGCCGCCGTTGCCGTTGCGAATTGTCACGTCGCCATCGTTGCCCCGGACTTCGACATCGCCGAACGAGTTTTCCACTTCCTGCCGGCTTCGGGTGGAAGACAGGGTGACGTGGCCATTGTTGTTGCGGATGATGCCGGCTGCATGCAGATCGGTCACGGTGACGGCGCCAAAGTGGTTTCGCACCTCGAGTGGCGAACTCTGCGGCATGCTGATGTCGTAGTGCACGACGTGCGAAAGGCTGTGGCTGCTCCAGTGCGAGGGGTACTGTGTGTGCACCGAAAGACTGGTTCCTTCATCCACCACAATCTGGATCTGGTCGCAAAAGCTTTGCGCTTCTGACGCGGTATCGGCGGAACAATGTATGCTGGCGTTAATCTCTACCTCAGGCTTACTGTGCGTGTGGATGGTGACATTGCCGTTGGAATTCTCGATACGGAACAGGTGCGCGGAGGGAAGGGCGACAGTCTTGTGGAAATCGCGCTGGACCTCCTCGCGTGCCACGGCGGGCGCCGCCCACATCCCGATGAGCAATACAGCAGCGGTACAGGCGCTGTATTTTCCTCTCACTTTTCTCTCACTTGCCATTCTTTAACCACTCCTGCAGAGTCTTCTGCTTCTCCCGATAGAGCGATGCCAGCTGGTTCTGTAGATACAGGTTGTAACGATTGTTCTCGACGTTCGCCTTCAGGTCGGCGATTGCGGTATCGAGCAGCGCCAATTTCTCGCGGTAAGCATCCGCCAGCGGATCGTGCGACTGCTCGAACTGGGGCGCGGCGAGCTTGGAGAGGCGATCGATGGAACGCGAATAGGCCGACTCCGCCTGTTCCACTTCGTGGAGCGCATCGTCGGTCAGAAACTCACGCGCCTGGGGCTTAGCACGCCAAGGCATGGTGAGCGAAACCGCGAACGTCACCAGAGCCGCTGCCGCCAGGGCCCAGCGCCAAACCGGAAATCGCCGCCTGGCCGGCGGCTCCTCGGCCATCGCAGCGCGAATGGCGGGCCACAGGGCGGGGCTTTCCCACTCCTCGTGGAGCGCGGGCGCCAGCCGCGAAATCTCCGACCAGAGATGGAGCTGCCGGGCACACGATTCGCACCGCTGGGCGTGCTCGCGGGCATCCGGCATCAATTCCGGAGACCGCAACGCCCGATCGAGATCGCGACATTGAAAGATCATAGCTTTGTCTTCATCAGCAGCGCCTGCTCTCCGTCAACAGCCGTTTCAATTCCTTTTTCGCCTCAAAGAGCCACGCTTTGGAGGTCCCTTCGGGCACTTCCAGAATCGAGGCGATCTCCGCGTGCCGCAGACCTTCCACTTCAAACAACAGGAACACCATGCGGTGGCGCGGATTGATGCGCCGCAGGGCGTCCTGGAGCGCCACCCGAAGCGGGACATGCTCATTCGGCGCGGAATGTGATTCCGCGGGCGGATCGCTTTCGCGCTGCCGTTTGCGGGCCAGGTCGTAGCAGACGTTGATCACAATCCGACAGAGCCACGTACCCACGCTCGACTGGCCCTGAAATCCGTGAATCGCGCGATAGAGCTTCAGGAACGTTTCCTGAACGGCATCTTCCGCGTCCTGGCGGTTGCCCACGATGTGATAGGCGATGCTCTTCAGGCGCGGCCCGTGCAATTGATAGAGCTGTTCGAACGCACGGACGTCCCGCCGCCGGCATGCAGCCAGCAGTTCGGCCTCCGAGTCGTAACTCGTGGATTGCATCCGTTCAATTGTCGCCAGTTCCACTGATTTCAACGTTTGGACGGAGCCCCGATGCCAATCGTTGGAAAAAAGTGCGGCCTCACTCCTCTTATACTGGTTCTGTGAAACGGCGGTTCCGTTCCGGCTTGCCCATCTTCGCCTTCTTTACGGGCGTGGGATTGTCACTCACTCTCTATCGCTACCTGGAATTTGTGGCGAACCGTGAGCATATCTCGTTTTGGGAACCACTGATCTGGGAGATGACGGGGGCGTGGTTCGCGGCGCCATTATTCGTCGTGGTGGCCCGCTTCGCGCGGCGCTTTCCTTTCGAACGCGGCCACCTCCTTTCGCGCGGCGCTCTGCATCTGGCCGTGCTGCTCACTTACTCTTTCGTCCACACGTCGCTCCTGTGGGTGAGCCGCCGTTTGATCTATGCGGCCGTAGGATTCGGCAATTACGATTACGGCACGATGCGGTTTCGCTATCCGATGGAGTTCTTTCACGACGTGCTGGCGTACTGCGTGGTGGTGAGCATTCTGTACCTGTTCGACAGCCAGGTGCGCAACGCGCATCTGGAGAGCAAGCTGGCGGCGGCGCGGCTCGATAATCTGCGCCTTCAGTTGCAGCCGCATTTCCTCTTCAACGCGCTCAACGCCATCTCGTCGGTCATGTATGAAAGCCCGCGCAAGGCCGACATCATGATCGCGCGGCTCAGCGATCTGCTGCGCGCCAGCATCACCGACTCGGAGGCGCAGGAGGTGCCGCTCGAGCGCGAAATTGAAACGCTGGAACTGTACCTGGATGTGATGCGGCACCGTTTCGAAGACAAGCTTTCTGTGGATGTGCAGATCGCGCCGGAGGTTCGCCGCGCCCTGGTGCCGCACCTGCTGTTGCAGCCGCTGGTGGAGAATTCCATACGGCATGGCGCCGATCCGCGATCGAGCGCGGTCCATGTGAGTATCGTCGCGGCACGGCAGGATGGGACGACTCACATTGCTGTGCGCGACTCCGGGCGCGGGCTGCCCAGCGGGCGCTTCCGCAAGGGCACCGGGTTGTCCAACACCGAGGAACGGCTGGAGCGGCTGTACGGTGTTCGCCACAAACTGATGTTCGAGAACTGCGAAGGCGGCGGCCTGCTGGTGACGGTGGACGTACCCTTTCGCGTATGATGCGGGTGCTGATTGTGGATGACGAGCCTCCGGCCCGCCGAAAGGTACGCCGGTTTCTGGAGCGGTCGGGCACTCCCGGTGAGATCCGCGAGGCGGGCACGGGAGCGGAGGCGCTGTCCGCCATACGGGAATTCGATCCGGATCTGGTTTTTCTCGACGTGCAGATGCCGGACATGGACGGCTTCGCGATGCTGGAAACAATTCCGGAGCGACGCTTCCACGTGGTATTCCTCACTGCACACCAGGATCACGCGCTGCGCGCATTTGACGCGGAAGCGCTCGATTATCTACTGAAGCCCGTGGATCCGGATCGCTTCGATCGCGCGCTGGAGCGCGCCGTGCGGCAGGTGGAGTTGCTGCATGCGGAGAGCCCGGCTGCTGAGGTTCGTCCGCTCAAGAGAATTCTGGTAGAGAAGAATCAGCGCGAGATTTTTCTGCCGGTGGAACGGCTGGACTGGGCGGAATCCGACCGCAATTACGTGGCATTGCACGCGGGCGCCGAGGTCTACACTTTGCGGGCGACGATGGACAGTCTGGCGCGTCAACTGGATCCGGATCAGTTTGCGAGGATCAGTCGCTCGCATATTGTGAATCTGGATAGTGTGAAGGAGATGCAGCCCTGGTTCCATGGCGAAAGATTGATTGTGCTGAAGGATGGCACAGAGTTGACATGGACGCGCCGATATCGCAGCGTGTGACGTGGCGCAAAGACTCTTCTTTGCCGCGTCGAGACTCATCTCGACGCGGCAAGCAGGAGTGTTCGCGCCACATCCAGCCACGTCGTCCCGGGATTTGGCCCGTTCGTCCCGACGGTGTTGAACTCATCCACGCCGGGGCATCACAATGCCGCTATGCGATATGCCGCTTTACTCTTCCTCTTTACCGCTCAGACATGGGCAGCGGACGACGGTTGGAGCGCCTACGGCCACGATGCCGGAGGCACGCGCTACTCGACGCTGCGGCAGATCACGCGTGAGAATCTGAATCGCCTCAAGGTGGCTTGGACCTATCACACGGGAGCTCTCGAGCCCGTCACGGAACTGAATGACAAGGCGGCGTTCGAGGCCACACCGGTGCTTGTGGATGGTGTCCTCTATCTCACCACGCCGTTCAATGCGGTGATTGCTCTTGATCCGGCGAGCGGCGCGGAGAAGTGGAAATACGACCCGCAGGTGAACCGCCAGCATCAGTATTCCGAGGTCAGCTCGCGCGGGGTCGCGGTCTGGATCGATTCGAAGTCGCCCGCGGGTGCGGCCTGCCGTGTGCGCGTGTTCGAAGGCACCATCGACGCGCGCCTGCTCGCATTGGATGGTAAAACGGGTCGCCCATGTGAAGGGTTTGGTCGAGCGGGACAGGTGGATCTCAAGGACAGCGTAGAGATTCGCGAATCGAACGGCAAGTGGGGCGACTACCAGGTCACGTCGGCGCCGACGGTGGTTGGCGATGTGATCATCACAGGCTCGTCGATCGGCGACAACTCGGAAGTCAGCACGGAAAGAGGGGTGGTCCGGGCCTACGATGCGCGGACCGGCAAGCTGCGCTGGACCTGGGACCCGATATCGTGGGCCAATCAGCAGAAGCCGCGCACGGGCGCAGCCAACGCCTGGTCCACATTGGCAGCCGACCCCGAGCGCGACCTGGTCTTCGTCCCGACCGGAAGCGCCAGCCCGGACTATTACGGCGGCATGCGGCCGAATGACAATCGTTGGGCCAATTCGGTGGTGGCGCTGAAGGCCTCAACGGGCGCACTGGTGTGGGGCTTCCAGGTGGTGCATCACGATCTGTGGGACTACGACGTGGCGTCGCAGCCCACGCTCATCGAGTTCCGCGGCAAGGCGGCGGTGGCGGTCACGACCAAGATCGGGAATCTGTTCGTGCTCGACCGCGAGACCGGCAAGCCGCTGGTCACCGTGGAGGAGCGCTCGGTTCCGAAGAGCGATATCCCTGGCGAACAGGCGTCGGCGACTCAGCCGATCCCGGCGTGGAGCCCGATGGTGCCACAGCGTCTCACTGCCGACACGGTGTGGGGAGCCACTCCGGCGGATCGCGAGTGGTGCCGCGCGGAACTGCTGAAGCTGCGCAACGACGGGCTGTTCACTCCGCCCAGTCTGCAAGGCAGCGTCTCGTTTCCGGGCAATATCGGCGGCGTGAATTGGGGAAGCGCCGCGTGGGACCCGGTGCGCCATCTGCTGTTGGCCAATACCAATCGCGTGCCGGCAGTGATGACGCTGATACCGCGCGATCAACTGGCGGACGCACGCAAGAACTGGAAAGAGTACCCGTGGGGCGGTGAATTCGCGCGCCAGACGGGGACGCCGTACGCGATGCATCGTGACTGGCTGGTGTCGCCTTCGGGCCTGCCCTGCAATGCGCCGCCGTGGGGCGCGCTGGTGGCATTCGATCTCGACTCGGGCAAGCCGCGTTGGGAGTCGCCGCTGGGCACGATGGGAGGAGGAGCGCCTCCCGGAGCGATCAGCTTGGGCGGGCCGATGGCGACGGCGGGCGGCCTGGTGTTTTCCGCCGCGGCGTTGGACCCGCACCTGCGTGCCTTCGACTCCGATTCCGGCAAGGAGTTGTGGAGCGTCGAACTGCCGGCGAGTGCGCAATCGACGCCCATGACGTACGAGTGGGAGGGCAAGCAGTACCTGGTGATCTGCGCCGGAGGTCACGGCAAAATGAAGAGCAAGATGGGCGATTCAGTCGTGGCTTTCCGGCTGGAGTGAGATCGCTCGTAGCGCAGGGCGGACACGGGATCGCCGCGTGGCGCGTTGCGCGCGCCGAAGTCGGCGAGGAACTTCGTGTCGCCTTGTCAGGTAGGGTACTGCGAGAGTAGCCTCCACGAGACGGGCGGCTGCACGACTCCCGCAAACTGCGGCGGCTTATGCGCCCAGAGCGATGGGTTTGACTAGCGTGGATTGAAAAAATCGAGGCGCGTGATAGGGCTGGAAGCGGTAGCCAATTCCAAAAATCGTCTCGATATATTGGTCGGCATAGCCGCCGAGTTTTTTGCGGAGGCGCCGGACATGGACGTCGAGGGTGCGCGTCCGGATTTCGGCGCCGTAGCCCCAAACCCGCATCAGGAGCGCGTCGCGGGGAATGATCTCACCGGCATGCTGAACGAGTAACGCCAGCAGATCGTACTCTTTACGGGTGAGAGTGATGCGCTCGGCATCAAGAATTGCCAATTGTTGGTCGAAATCGATGGACAGATGTTCGTCGCGATAGGACGGTATATGATTGCCGATCGGAAGAGTTCCCACGTCAAAGCCCTCCAAGCAAAATGGTCTAAGCTCATCCTACGGACCGGCCGGAAGAAGGTGATCGCCAACTTGTAAAAACTTTGTAAAAACACCCTTTCGGGATTGCCTATTCGATCGGGTAAGGTCCGGGATTCTCCGTACGCAGTTCCCGGTCACCACCGTCGAAGGTGCGGATGCGGAAGCGAACGGCGCGCGAGATCTCGGCGGTCTCGGCGTGAATGGAGCGCTCTTCGCCGGGTTCGATCACTTCCTCCTCGACGACGGCTTTTTCGGTGGCCAGAACCTGGTCCTCCGCCGAGAGCAGATCGAACACGACGATCAGTCCGCGAGATTTCTTCACCGCGGTGAATTGGACTCGGCCGTCCACGAGAATCTTGCCCTCCGCGCGCCTCGCTTTGGCTTCCAATACCGCGACATCAGCAGTCCTCTTCTGCCTTTGTGCCGGCGCGGCGAGCACCAGCCACAGAATCCCCATCACCGCGATCAGAATCTTCATTAGATAGAGTATAGTGGGCCTATTCCAATGCGACGTGCCCTGATCATGGCGGTGATTCCGTTCCTCGCGGCAGGAGCGGATTACGATGTGCTCATTCGAAATGCGCGGGTAGTGGATGGCAGCGGCAGTCCATCATTCCGCGCCGATATTGGGGTGAAGGATGGTCGCATCCGCACGGTCGGCAAGATCGGCGAGGCGTCTGCGACGCGAGTAATTGACGCGCGTGACAGGATCGTCGCACCCGGATTCATCGACGTGCACACGCACATTGAAGGGGGAGTAGAACGGAATCCTCGCGGCGACAACTTCCTGCTGGATGGCGTGACCACGGTGATCACAGGGAACTGCGGGAGTTCGGAGATCAACCTGGCGGGATGGTTCGACAAGCTCGACAAACTCGGATTGGGCCTCAACGTAGGCTCGCTGGTAGGCCACAATACGGTGCGCGCGGAGGTGATGGGCTCGGCGAACCGGCTGGCGTCGCCGGAAGAGATCAAGCGCATGCAGACGCTGGTGGATCGCGCGATGCGCGATGGGGCGGTGGGCTTCTCCACCGGACTCGAGTACATTCCCGGCACCTATTCCAACACCGCGGAGGTGATCGCGCTCGCCAAAGCTGCCGCGGCACATGGCGGCGTGTATACCAGCCATATGCGTGACGAAGGCATCCACGAGATCGAGGCGATTACGGAAGCGGTGAACGTCGGCAAGGAAGCGGGAATGACGGTCGAGATTTCGCATCTCAAGATCGATCGGCGCAGCGTTTGGGGGGCGAGCGAAAAGTCGCTCGCACTGATTGAGAAGTTCCGGCAGGAAGGAGTCGATGTGGTCGCGGATCAGTATCCGTACGATCGCGCGAGTACTAATCTAGGCATCCGCCTTCCATCGTGGGCGCTCGCGGAGGGCAAGATCAAGGAGCGGCTGGCGGACCCAGCGACGCGCCGCAAGATCGCGGCGGAAATGAAGCAGAATCTCGCAGTGATGGGTGAGCCCGACTACTCCTTCGCGACGGTCTCGCGGTTTGGTCCGAATCCTGGATACGAAGGCAAGACGATCACGGAGATCAATGAGATGAAGGGGCGCGCGCCAGGGGCGGACAATGAAATCGAGACGATCTTTGACCTGATGAATGCCGGCGGCGCGAGCATGATCTATCACCTGATGAGTGACGCCGACATCGAAAGGATCATGCGCTACCCATTCACGTCGGTGGCCAGCGATGGAAGCATCATTGCGTTCGGAGCGGGCAATCCGCATCCAAGGTCTTATGGAACGAACGCGCGGGTGTTGGCGGAATTTGTGCGGAAGCGAGGGGTGCTGTCGCTGGAAGAGGCAATTCGACGGATGACTTCACTGCCGGCGCACACCTTTAGTCTGCGCGAGCGCGGGCTGTTGCGAGAGAGCATAGCGGCAGACCTGGTGATCTTCGATCCGGCCCGGGTGGAAGACAAGGCGACGTACCAGAAGCCTCATCAATATGCACAGGGATTTGATTTCGTGCTCGTCAATGGGAAGATCGCGGTGGATGATGGCAAGCTGACGAGTGCTCGCGGGGGCCAGACTTTGCGGCATCATTAGGGAGGCGCAGAGCGAGGGACTCACGATCCATCGTCCCCGTCCTGTTCAGGGCTTTTTGCCGTTGCCGTTTCGTCCGTTCTGTCCTTTTTCCATCGAGCGAATGAAACCCTGGATCATCGTCTCCGTTTTGCGTTGCGATGCGGCGAGTTCACGCATTTCCTTCTGGAGCGCTTCCTGCTGCCCTTCCAGGCGCAGCAAAAGCGCATCCTGTTTACGATGTGACGCACCCAGCGCGCTGATCATCTTCATTCCCTGAAGAATCAGCTTTCGAATAGCGGCGATTTCGCGATCGTGTTTCGATACGCGAGCTTCCAATTTGGTCGGCAAAGGTGGAACTCCGGCCGGAGTAATTGTCTCCGACTGCTCTCATTCTCGCAGATACCGCGTCGCGCCGCCTGAGTGACACCACAAACTTGGCAGCCTTGACCTTAACCCTCCAATTGCCATACACTTGCCAGTGAGCATCGATGAGCAAGAAGTGGTATAACCTCTTCGTCTCTGTGAATCCATCGCCAGAGGAGCAGGGCAATCCGGACGATCCTGCCGCGGAGCCGGCGCCTGCCAATGCAGCTCAAGCCATTGCCGATATCGCCGCCAGCACCGCGGTGATTTCTCCGTCCCAGTTCGCCTCCACTCCAGCCAACACGACGTCCTTCAATGAGATTTATGAAGCCGCGGAGATTCACCCTCCAGCGCACGGCTTCACCATCATGAAGGTGGGGGAAATGCTGCGAAGTGAGCATATCCGCAGTCTTCCCAAGGAAGTGAAGCGAAGTTCGGTACTAGTGGCTCTAGAGGCATCCGGCGCGCCACTTGAAGACGTCATTCAGGACGCCGTGAAACGGGATCGGGCCCTGGATACCTTCGAACGCGTGCAAGAGAAAGCCCTGGCCGAACTGGAGGCCCGCAAATTGCAGGAAAATCAGCAGATCCAGACAGAGATGGACCGCGTCACCGCCGAGTACCGCGCCCGTATCCAGGCTAACAATGAGGCCATCGCCAAGGAGAAGGATCGATTCTTCACCTGGCGGACGAAGAAGCAGGAAGAGGAACAAAAGATCTCGGATGCCGTATCCTATTTCGTTACGGTGAACCCGATCACGACCGGCGGGACCGCGGCGCCGCCGGCTCCATCGAATAACTCCGTAAAGTAGCCGTGGAAAGGGAGCTTTCTGTATGTGGAGACGTTTGTCTCGCATGTTCCGTTCATTCGTGGGTTTCTTCATATCCGTGGGAGAAAACCCGGAGTTGATTCTGGAGCAGAATATCCGGGATATGAATGACCAGGTGCCCCGGATGAATGAGAGCATCGCAATGGTCAAAGCCAACGTGACCCTTCTGGAGAAGGAGGAGGCGCGTTATAAAGTTCAGACGCAGGAACTGACCTCGAAGGTGAAGGCCGCCATCCAGGGCGGACGCGACGATCTGGCCGGCAGTTTCGCGATGCAGCTGGAACAGGCCCGCGGCGCTCTGGCGCGCAATCAGGGACAATTGCAGACTGCCCGCGCCGCGTTCGATAAGGCCCTGGCTGTGAAGAAGGCCTTCATGATCGAGAAGGAGCGCAAGACTCAGGAGGCCATGAACGCGATCCGCGACTATCGCCGTGCGCAGTGGCAGAAGAAGGTGGCCGATTCGATGGAGTCCTTCCAGGTAGCAGGCATCAGCGCGACCCACGACGAGATGGTTCAAAAGATCGAGGAGCAGACCGCCGTCAACGAGGCGCGGATGGAGATGGCGCTCGGCAACGTGGATCAGCAAAAGATGAAGATCGAGGAAGAAGCCCAGCAGATGCAGGCCAACGAACTGGTCAAACAGTTCAAGGCGGAGATGGGGTTGATCTCGCCGCAGGCATCCCCTGGACCACCGCAGAAAACCATCGGTGGAACAGAAGCTCAAAAGACTACGTAGCTTGAATAGGGATACATCACATGGCCGTCAAAATTGAAAAGGGCGGAAAGATCCTCCTTTTCCTCATGGGTTTAGGTCTGGTAGCCGTCGGTCTGAACCGTTACGGCTACCTCGATTTGGGCAGTCTGGGTTCGAAACTGTCCAAATCCGGATCAGGATCGGGGCCGTCGGATACGAAGGTCGATCCAACCCAACCCCTTCCGAGTTCTAAAGGAACGAGCGATGTTCGCGTGCGCGTGAACATCTGGGTGGGCTGCGTCGCGGGCCTGGTAGCCAATGGTGGACTGGACACTGTGGCCGGTTCGATTTACGCCGAAAAAGGACTCAAGGTCAGCTTCAAGATCATCGATGACTGGACCGAAGGCGCGGCCGCGCTGGCTACCAACAACGTAGACATCATGCTCACCACCGCCGACGTGTGGGCGAAAGACTTCGGGCAGTTTCAGGACAAGGGCGTAGGTGCGCACGCCATTTACATGGTGGATTGGTCGCGCGGCGCCGATGGCGTCATCGGGCGGCAGGGGATCAACAGCATTGAGGATCTGGCCGGGAAGACGGTGGCATTTGCGCAGTACACGCCATCGCACTTCCTGTTGTGGAATGGCCTGAAGGAATCCGGCCTCTCCACCGAGCAGCGCAACGAGATCTTCAACAAGGCGATTCACACCAAAGACGGAATCGAGCCCGCGACTCTCTTTGCGCAGCAGAAGGTGGATGCGGCGGTGGCCTGGGATCCGGACATGAGCGACGCCGTCACCAAGCGCGCCGGTTCGAAGAAGATTTACGACACCAAGGTCGCCAACAAGCTGATCGCCGATATTCTGGTGGTAAGCGACCGCTATGCGGCGGACAATGCCCAGACCATCGTCAAATTCATTCAGGGCTGGCTCGAGGGCGTGCAGTTCATCCAGGACAAGCCGGCGCGCGCTTACACATTGATCGGCACGATCAAGGACTTCAACATTCCGGAAGACCTGGCGAAGACGATGCTGCAAGGCGTGAAACTGGTGGACTACGCGGACAACCAATCGTTCTTCGGAACGGCCGGGGCCGATTCCGATTACGCCAATATCTTCAAAATGGCGCAGGAGATGTACCGGGAATTGCGGCTGATCAAACGCGTTTCCGATGCCGAGTCGAGTGTAGACCGCCGCTATCTGGCGGCCTTGAACGGGAAATTCTCCGCCAAGCTCAGCGAGGCGCCGATCACCTACCAGGAGCCTCCCAAGAGCGCGGTTCCGATTGCCACACAGCGGCGCGCGATCTACTTCGACGCGAATTCAGCCAAAATGGGGCTGGATTCCCGCGCTGTGGTGGACGAGATTGGCGGCTTCATGCGCGCCTACGAGAACACGATCGTGGATATCGATGGCAACACCGACGCCACCGGTTCTCGTGAGCTCAACATGTCTCTCTCCAAACAGCGGGCCGACGCAGTGAAGGAGTATCTCGTCGATAAATATCACTTTCCGCCGGAGCGAATCCGTACCAAGGGCAACGGTCCGGACAATCCGGTGGCGAACAACGACACGCCGGAAGGGCGTGAGAAGAACCGCCGCACCGATATCAAGGTTTACCCCAACCCGGCCAAATCGTGAGCATTCAACAGCTCTTAGAAATCCGCAGGGAAATTCCCCGGCGCACGCGTGTGGTCCTGGCGATTGTGAGCTGGACGCTCGTGATTGCATTTTGGTACGTATTGACGTTGCCGGCGTTGAAGCTTCTCCCGCCGTTCTCGGTTCCGCAGCCGATCGGGGTGGTGGGAGCGTTTTTTCGCCTGTGGACGGAGTACGACCTGGCCGCCAATGTGTTTCAGAGCTGGTGGCGCATCGCTCAGGCGTTCGTGTGGGCGGCGGTGATCGCGATTCCGCTGGGCTTGCTGATGGGCGGATTCAAGTGGCTGCACGACCTGGTGAATCCGGTGGCGGAGCCGATGCGCTCGATGCCCATCACGGCGTTCATGCCGGCGTTTATCGGACTGCTCGGAATAGACGAAAGGAGCAAGGTCGCGTTTCTGTGGTTTGGCATGTTCTTTTACCTGCTGGCGGTGGTGGTGGAAGAGGCCAATCGCGTGGATAACGCGCTCATCGAGACGGCTTTCACGTTGGGAGCGAATCGGCGCCAGGTGTTGTGGTTGATGTTCCGGGCGTCGTTTCCGGCGATCTTCGGATCGTTTCGGATCTTGTACGATCTGGGATGGACGTACGTGATTCTGGCCGAGATCGTGAACGCACGGAAGGGCGTGGGGTATATGGTGGAGGCGGCGCGCAAAGTGCTCGACTTCGATCGTGTGTACGCGGGGATTATCGCGATCGGACTGGCGGCGTTTTTCTTCCGCTATCTGCTCACGCTATTGGAGCACTGGCTGTTTCCGTGGCGGCGCGTGGCGCCGCAGACGAATCAACCCGCCGTGGCGCACGCCGCCGCCAAGGTGCAACATGCCAAATAGGGAAGCAGAGGCGTGGCGCAACACTCGTGTTTGCCGCGTCGATACTCATCGCGACGCTTTGCGGATGGCCACCAAGTCTGCGGTGCGAAGGGACCTCGAGGCTATCCCCGTGACGCGAGCACGCCACGAAAAATCTCGACAGAGTATTGAGACGGCAAACAGTGAGTGTTTGCCCACGTCGTCGCTCAGAGGCAGCTTGGGGTGCGGGCATGAATGAACGCAAGATGCGCATCTCTCTCCGCAATGTCTCGCGGAGCTTCCAGTCTCCCAGCGGCGAGCGCATACAGGCTATTCACGACATCAACTTCGATGTGGAAGATCAGTACACTGCCGACGGCCGCGATATCGGCGAATTCCGAGTCCTGCTCGGCCCCTCGGGGTGCGGCAAATCGACCATCCTGCGACTGATCGCCGGCCTCGATCATCCCGATACCGGCGAGGTGCTCGTCAAAGGCCAGCCCGTGTCGCGGCCCGGAAAAGATCGAGGCATGGTCTTCCAGAAATACACTTCGTTTCCCTGGCTGACCATCGAGGAGAATGTCGGATACGGGCTCAAGATCAATGGCGTTCCACAAGCGCAGCGCGAACAGACCGTGGCCAAACTGATTCAACAGGTGGGACTCTCGGGCTTCGAAAAGTCGTATCCCGACACACTCTCCGGAGGTATGCAGCAGCGCGTGGCGATCGCGCGCACGCTGGCGCTGCGGCCGGGCGTCATTTTGATGGACGAGCCGTTTGGCGCATTGGATGCCCAGACTCGTAGCGACATGCAGGAGCTTCTGCTGAAAATCTGGGACGAGTCTGCGAGCACGATCCTGTTTGTGACTCACGATGTAGATGAAGCACTCTACCTGGCCGACCGGATTTTCGTCCTTTGCTCCCGACCCGGTACAATTATTGAGGATGTTCCTGTGCCCTTTGGCCGCCCGCGAGACCAGTCTGTGAAACAGAGAAGCGAGTTTCGGGATCTGCAGCAGCACGTCCTGGGCGCTCTGCGCCGCGCGCCCGGTCAAGGCCAGGTTCGAGTGAGCGTGTAAATGGCCGAGGATAAAGGGGACGGCCCCAATTACATAAAAGAGGCCTTCCTCTGGCAGTACAACAAAATCGTGATGATCGGCGCGGTGGCGTTCGCCGTAGTATCGGGCAGCGCCCTGCCTCTGCTGCTGGGCGCCGGCCTGGAAATGATGTACCTGAGTACGATTCCGAACAATAAACGATTCCAACGGCTGGTCCGGTCATGGAAGTTCGATGAAGACAAGCGCGAGCGCGAGAAGAGTCTCAGTGCGCTGTTTTACGAACTGCCTCAGGAGATGCGGGCGCGCTATGCGAATCTGGATACGCTTTGCCGCGCCATCCGCCAGAATTACACCCGGCTCAACGCCAATTCGCAGATGTTTGTCGACCAGATGGAGAGCAAGCTCGAGGGCCTGTCACAATCTTACATCCGCCTGCTCAATTCGGCGTTCCAGCATCGCGAATACCTGCGCGTCACCAATCTCGATCAGATCAAGCGGGAATACGCGCAGTTGGAGAAGAATCTTCCTTCGGACCCGCCCAAAGTGCAGGAGATCAACCGCAAACGCGTCGAGATCCTCAAGAAGCGCGTGGAGAAGTACACGAAGGTGACGGAGAATCGCCAGGTGATTGACGCGCAGTGCGCGGCCATCGAAGACGTCCTGCAGTTAATCCGCGATCAATCCGTGACCATGCGCGATCCGCAGACGATCAGCGATCATCTCGACAACCTGGTGAAGGACGTCGAGGCGACCGAGGAGACGGTGCGCGACGTGGAGGCGATCTTCGATCTGTCGCCGCTGGCTACCCAGGAGTACGAGCAAAGCCCCGAGGCGCGCACGCGGATAAGGAACTGACCAGCAGCTTCGATCATGGCTTCCACCACCTCTCAACTTGACGGGTTGCCCGGCTGGGCCCGGGAACTCTCCGAGAAGTATTATTCCGGCGTAACGTCGATGTTCGTGTTGCACGGCAACGTGCGCGACCTGGCGCCCTGGAAACGGCCCACGGCTATAGAGTTTTTTCCGTTGCAGCGGTTCCTGCGTGAGGCGCTGTTCCGGGCGCGCGACCTGGTGTTGTTCTACGACCGGGGAGGCGGTCTCAGCTTCGGCAATCCGGATATGAAGGCGGATTTCGAACGTGCCTTGGCCGGATACGACAGCTTCCACGGGACTACTTTCGCCAAGGGTTTGCCGCGGAATCCAGACGGCGTTCTGAACATCCTCGACAACTACCTCCGGCTGCGGCTGGTGGACAACAAGAAGATCGCGGTGGTGATCGATTTTGCCGAGACGATCGCCCCGGCGGGTGATAGTTCGGGCATGCCGGCAGAGGACCGAAACTCGCTCGTCATTCTGAAGCGCTGGGCGCAGAATCCCGTCTTTCTCCAGGCGGATGTGACCTTCTGCCTGATCGCCGAGAATCTGATCGAGCTGAATCTCGGGCTGGTGCAGAATCCAGGGGTAGCGGCGATTCAAGTTCCGCTGCCATCCGAAGACGAGAGACTCGACTTCATTCGTGTACAGGCTGCGGCACGTCCCCTGCCTGCCGGTTCTGATGTCAGTCCAGAGGCACTGGCTACTTTGACCGCGGGCCTGAAACGCGTGCAGTTGCAGGGGCTGATGTCCGGTGCGGTGGAGAATCAACAGCCGCTCACCATGAAGTTCCTGGCGAGGCGCAAGAAGGATCTGATCGAAGCCGAATCGGGCGGCCTGCTCGAGTTCATACAGAGCCGCTTCGACCTGTCGATGGTGGCGGGTCACGAACCCGCGAAACAGAAGCTGTACGACGCAGCCCGCGCGGTTCGTGCAGGCAAGACTGACGTGGTTCCGATGGGGTATGTAATCTGCGGACCGGTCGGCACCGGCAAGACCTTTCTGACCACCTGTTTTGCCGGCGAGATCGGCATTCCCGCTGTCACCCTGAAAAATTTCCGCAGCATGTGGCAAGGCGTCACTGAAGGGAACCTGGAACGGATCCTGAACCTGTTAAAGGCCATGAGCCCGATCGCGGTGATTGTGGATGAAGCCGATGCGCAACTGGGCAACCGCTCGGCATCGGGCGATAGCGGCGTATCGAACCGCGTCTTCGCGCAGATCGCGCAGTTCATGGGTAATACCGAATTGCGTGGCAAGGTAATCTGGTTCCTGCTGACGTCGCGGCCGGATTTACTTCCGGTCGACCTGAAGCGCCAGGGGCGAGCGGAGGAGCACATCGCGCTGTTTTACCCCCACACCGATGCCGAGCGGCTGGCCATGTTTCGCGCCATGCAGAAGAAGTGCGGAATGAAGATCGAATCCGCCGAAGCGGAGCAGTTCTTTGTGCAGCACTCGTCGGGACTATCGGGCGCGGATGTGGAAGCGATTCTGACCCGCGCCCGGATGAAGAGCGCACTGGAGAACGGCGCGGCGATCGCGGCGGCCGACATCCAGGCCGCGATCGAAGACTTCATTCCGCCGTCGTACCCCACTGAAATCGAGTTGCAGACGCTCTACGCAGTGCTGGAGTGCACCAGCCGAAGCCTCCTGCCGGAGGCATACCGTCTGATGGACCGTGGAGAACTGGTTCGCCGGACCAACGAACTCTCGGCGCTGACGAAAATCTGAGCGCTGCCCGAGGCTAACGATCTTTAATCGCTTGATCCCCGAATTGGGTGGCTGCGGTAGCCTGCGCAGTCTATCGAACTTTGCGGCGTATCAGCGCAAGATGGAGTTGTAAGCGGGCAGGAAGTTCCGCCAGAAAGAGAAGAAAATGAAGAAGATCCTACTCACCTTTGCGCTTGCAATTGCCGCCATGCCGTTGACTTATGCCGCCACCAAACCGGCGGCTGTAACGCCAGTGAAGACCAGTTCCGTCAGGAGAAGCAAGGGCGTCACCGGCAAGCACCACAGCAGCCGGAAGAGTTCCCGGCACGTCAGTCATCGGCGCAACTCCGGGAAGAGTGCCATTCACACCGCGAGCGTGCGCAAAGTAACTACCGTCAAGCCGAGATAACTGGTGTGGTGCGCCGATGCG
This sequence comes from Bryobacteraceae bacterium, assembly GCA_035295745.1. GTDB lineage: Bacteria > Acidobacteriota > Terriglobia > Bryobacterales > Bryobacteraceae > JAIQFL01. The sequence continues at coordinate 40,850 of DATGIL010000037.1, forward strand.
CCATCGAGTCCGCCCAGCGGAGGTAGCGGAGTAGCTCCCGCCTCCGCTGCCAGGCAAATCTCCAGAAAACCCGGAAGGTGATCTCGTCCGCGTGCAGCCCCCAGTAGGTTTCGATGCGCCAACGCAGATAGGGACTACGCCACGGCCTCAGACGATATCCGCGGGTGAGCCGCCAGACGATCTGCAGCACACTTACTTGAAGCTTTCCGCGCCCTTGGGAGCGCCAGCCTGGTCGGGAGTGGCGTAATACCCGCTGCGCGTGCGCGGGGTCGGTTTGCCGGGAGCGTTCACCACAACCCTGATCTGGCGATAGGTGCCGTCCATCGCCATGTTGGTGGGTGTGTATTGGATCGTGTACTGATTCCGAATGTCGTGGGCTACTTTCTGCGCGATGGTTTCCACCTCGGACAAGTCCTTGGGAAAGTACGCTTCGCCTCCGGTCGCAACCGCGAGGTCGTTGAGCGCGTGTTTGGCGCGCTGGGCTTCGCGACGCTCCTCTTCGCTCAGCAGGCCAACCGCATAAATCAGGACGCCGCTCTGTTGCGAATCCTTCACCAGCTTTTCGAGGGAGATGATGCTCGAGTTGTCGTTGCCGTCGGTGACGACCACCAGCACCTTCTTGTCCTTGTGCCCCTTCTCCTTCACGTGATCGATCGATACGCGGATGGCGTCTCGCATGGCGGTGCCGCCGCGGGCATCGATGCGGGTCAGGGCCTCTTCCAGCTCTTTGATGTCGCTGGTGAATTCCTTGCCGTGCGGAAGATCGAGGAAGGGCTCGTCATTGAAGTTGACTACAAAGCTTTCATCTTCCCGATTGGAAGCCTTCACCAGCCCCACCGCAGCAGCTTCCACTTTGGCGCGCTTTTCGCGCATGCTACCGCTGTTATCGATAATCAGGCCGAGAGAAACGGGAACGTCTTCGCGTTTGAACTTCGTGATCGGCTGGACCACGTTGTTCTCGTAAACAGTGAACTGGTCCTTCGTGAGGTCGGTGACGATGTGTCCGGTCTTATCGATGACCGTGGTGGGCAAGACCACGATGCGCGTGTCAGAGCGGAAGATCGCTTCACCGTCGTTTTGGGCCGGCTGGGCAGGCGGCTTTACAGGCGGTTTTACAACTTGTTGGCCGCGGAGGGCCACTCCGGCCACTGCGGCCGCGAGGGTAAGGCAGGTAAGCAGTCGTTTAGTGTGCAGGAGCATAATAGCCCTGTTTCCAGAAAGGCCGAAGTGTCGGCAAACCGCGAGGTTGAATCAGTTTTACCGTCACGCGGCGGTATTTTCCGTCGCGTTCCTGATTCGTGGACGAGTACCCCAGAACATACTGGTTGCGGAGTTCCACGCCTATTTTCGCGGCGATATCGGCTAGTTCGTTCAAGTTATCCACTGGGTACTGGCGGCCGCCGGTCTGCTCAGCGATTTCAGTGAGAAGACCCTGTCCGGCGGCTTCTTCCGGAGTACGTCCGCGGGCTGCCATGGCTTCGTAAATGCCGATGGCATAGATTTGGACGTCCGCTTCCTTCACCAGGTTCTTAATTTCCGCCTCGGTGTAGCGGCTGTTGTTGTCGCCACCGTCCGAGATCACGAGCAGCGCTTTCCGTGGGTTCTTGCCTTTTTTCATCTCGTGAAGCGCGAGGTAGATTGCGTCGAGGAGGGCGGTTCGTCCCTTCGACTGGGTGAAGGTCAAACGATTCTGCACTTCCTCGAGGTTGGCGGTGAAGGGTTGCGCCAGTTCGGCGGAATCGCTGAACTGTACGAGAAAAAATTCATCCTCGGGATTGGCCGTCTTGAAAAATTGCGCTACTGCCAGGCGCGATTTTTCCAGTTTGCGTCCCATACTGCCGCTGCAGTCAAAAACCACCCCCACCGAAAGCGGCGCATCCTCGCTCGAAAACTGCGAGATGGTCTGCTCTTTCTTGTCCTCGAGAAGCTTGAAGTTTTCCTTATCCAGTCCGGTGACAAACCGGTTCATCGGATCGGTGACGGTTACCGGAATCAGTACGAGATTGACGTCGGATCGAATGTTGGCTTTGGGCAGGACTTCGTTCTTCGGCACATTCTGTGGCCGAGGATTGATCGTTACCGGTCCTTGCGAAAACACCAGGGCCCCGGATATGGAAAAAATGGCGCCGATTGCGAACAGTTTCAGGGGGGACGGCAGCACGGCTGGCCAGCCTTTCTTCCCCAAGTCTAACATAGCGGTTTTATGGTATGATCGCGTGTGCCGCGTAAAATCTTGGGAGTCATCCCGGCGCGACTGGCGTCCTCCCGTTTTCCTGGCAAGGTCCTGGCCCAAATCTCCTCCAAAACCATGCTTCAGCATGTGTACGAGCGCGCCTCCCAGGCGCGCTACCTGAGTAGCACGATCATTGCCACTGACGACCAACAGGTCTATGAGGTTGCAAGAAGTTTTGGAGCCAAGGTGAAAATGACCCGCTCCGATCACCTTTCGGGAACCGATCGTGTGGCCGAAGTCGCTTCGACCGAAAGTGCCGAGATCGTGGTGAACATCCAAGGTGACGAGCCGTTGATTGACCCGGATGCGATCGATGCCGCGATCCTGCCGATGGTTCACGACTCCGGCCTGGTGATGGGAACTCTGAAAAAGAAGATCGAGGACCCTCGGGAAATCACCGACCCCAACGTGGTCAAGGTGGTCACAAATCGCGATGGCGACGCGATCTACTTCTCGCGATGTCCCATTCCATTTGTGAGGCCTGGCACTACGCCTGAATCGCACCATGCGACGCCGCACTTCAAACACATAGGACTTTATACTTACCGGCGGGATTTCCTGCTGGCGTATTCTACGCTCCCGGTCGGTCCGCTCGAAACGGCGGAGCGGCTGGAGCAATTGCGGGCGCTGGAGAACGGATATTCGATTCGCGTAGTCGAAACGGATTACGAGTCACTCGGGGTGGACACGCCGGAGGATCTGCTCCGCGTGTCGAGGATGTTCGAAGCTTCCATGCTGCGGGGGGTGAGATAGTATGGCCAAGTTTATCTTCGTTACGGGCGGCGTAGTTTCCTCTTTGGGGAAAGGCATTGCCGCCGCCTCGATTGGCTGTCTGCTGGAGAGTCGCGGGCTGACAGTCACCTGTCAGAAATTCGATCCCTATCTGAATGTAGACCCGGGTACGATGAGTCCCTTCCAGCATGGCGAGGTGTTCGTCACGGATGACGGTGCGGAGACGGATCTCGACCTGGGGCACTACGAGCGCTTCACGCATGCCAAGCTGACGCAAAGCAACAATCTGACCTCCGGACGGATTTACGAACAGATCATCGCACGCGAGCGTCGAGGAGATTATCTCGGCAAGACAGTGCAGGTGATTCCGCACGTCACCAACGAGATCAAAGCGGCGATGAAGCGCGTGGCTCCCGACGTGGATGTGGTGATCGCGGAGATCGGCGGGACGGTGGGCGACATCGAGTCCTTGCCTTTTCTGGAAGCGATTCGCCAGATGCGTCATGAGCAGGGGCGCGGCAACTGCATTTTCGTGCACGTGACGCTGGTGCCGTGGATCGCGGCGGCGCATGAGATGAAGACCAAGCCCACGCAGCACAGCGTCAAGGAACTGCGCGCGATCGGTATCCAGCCCGACATTCTGCTTTGCCGCTCGGAACGTTTCATCCCGCAGGAGATGAAAGAGAAGATTGCGCTGTTCTGCGACGTCGATGTCCAGGCCGTGATCACCGCCCGAGACGTCAAATCGGTCTACGAGGTCCCGGCCAGTTTCGCCGGCGAGGGAGTCGATGAAATCGTCCTGCGCCTGCTCCACATGGACGCGCGCCCGCGCGACTTGAGCCGTTGGAACGCCATGCTGGCTCGCATGCAACATCCGCGCGGGGAGGTCACGATCGGGTTGGTCGGCAAGTATGTCGAATACGAGGATTCCTACAAGAGTTTGAAAGAAGCCTTGCTGCACGGCGGCCTGGCCCACGAACTGAAGGTC
>DATGIL010000038.1:0-129599 GCA_035295745.1 Bryobacteraceae bacterium
GACGGAGTGGTTATCCGGATCACTGATGGTGCCGGATTTTCGGTGACCCTATTTCCCAGAGAGATATACTGGAGCTGATTCGCTCACTCTTCCCGACCACAAGACCGGCGAAAATGCTGTCGTTTTATCCCGGCATCAACAGAGCCTGGGCCACAAAGCGAAAGTGGACCCAAAGGTAGCAGCGGACCAGCGTGGCCACGGCATTGGAGTGGCGCTCGACGTCTACACGAAGTCCAGCATTGAAGAGCGGGCGGTCGCGGCGAACCAACTCGAAGAGGCCGTCCTGACGAAGGTCGTCCAAATGCCAATGAAGTCCGCGTGATGCTTAATGGAGGGCTATGGAGGGTATGTTTTTACGATGTCGCTAACTTGTTGAAAATGGAGCGGGAGACCGGATTCGAACCGGCGACGTCCAGCTTGGGAATGTGGGCGTTGATTGAAAATAAAGAACATAGCGTCTATGGCGACTATCCACACCTCATGAAACCACAGGAAAAACGCTACTCCCTACTTTTTGTCGCTTAACGGAGTATTAATGGAGTATTGCCGGATGCCTAAACTCGCCTGAAGTTTCGCACGGATCGCGACGTGATGAACAGATTGATAGCTAATCCCTCAGAGACCACCGCGGTTTGAAGAATAGTGTTCCCGTCCGAGGTGTCCCACGCGAATAGCCCCGTTTTTTGAGAAGCCGGCTTGCCAAGTATTTCAGAGCAATACCGAAGCGTTGCCATCGCAATCGGAGTGGCGTCTTCCTTGCGCTGTGCCTCTAGGAACGGTGCAATCTTGTAGATCCTGCCGTTGACGGTCCCAAGCATCAGATTCCACTTTCGTCCGAGGAACTCGACTGGCCGAGCGTTGTAATTTCTTTCGCCTTCGAATTGCCGCCCCATTACCGCATACTCATCTAAGGAGAATTCCCGCAAGCCGACAATCCCGTCAATCGGCGCGTCCAGACAGTAAGGACCAATCGGAAAGCTCGCATGGAGCGGCCCTTTCTGTTTGGCGGACTTTTGCTGGCCAGCCTTCCAAACCACTGAAGCGTGAACAAACAGTAAGCCCGCAACGCCAAAACTGTAGAAATGCGTGCCGACCAGAGCGCCGAGAGTCGCCAGAATTCCAAACAAAACGTAAGGGATCGCTAGCCACCGTAGCCTATCCGCAACAATGGCGCGAGCGGCAAGTAAAAGCAATCCCGAGATCACGGACCACGTAACGACCGGGAGAAAGGCCGTGCTCGGATAGACTCCAATCAGACCACCAATCAACAGGTCAATGGCGAAGCTGAAGGCGTAGGCGGCACCCGCCGCTAGCGCCAATGAGACCGAAAGCCGCATAGGGACCCTCTGGTTATTTGCCGCCCTCGGCGGGCAGCACAAATCCAATCTTCGACCCGACTCGCGGGGACTTGACGATCTTGCACGTGAGTTTTACGTCTTGTACGTTTTCGATGCGGTACGCGCGATTGCCCTGCTCATCAAGGCCGGCCACTACCGCCAAGTGCCAGTTTGGGAACTCGAAGCTTTCTACTCGAATCTGGTCTTTGCCAGCATCGCAGTAGACGGAGAGGCTTTCGTCTGTCTGCAATTTCGCTTCAAGGTCCGTGACGCGGGCCTTGATAACCTCTACGAGGTTTTGGCCTTGTTGGGCGACCATGTTCCGCATGGCGATAGCGTTCCATTTCGCCTGCATTTCTTCGGGACTGCGCCGAACTGCCTCGTAGAATCGCTCATCACTTCGCGGACTCACCGAAGCTAAGACCTGCTTCATTAACTCATTGTCCATGGGTGTCACCGTCCCTTCTTCTGCCATTCTTTGAAGCGTTTATCGAGTTCCTCTTCGTCAATGATCTTCTCTGGCGGCTTGGCCACATTCGGAGTCTCTTGCGGAGTCTGGACTGGTAGGTCTCTTCCACAGAAGCGGCACACGATTGCTTCAGCCTTAATAATCTCCGCACAGAATGGGCATTTGCGAGAAGATCCCGATTGTAGCTGCTCACGTTCGATTTGCTGCGTGTCTGCCTTGAGCATTAGAGCATGAGGGAGGGCGACAATGAACAATGCCGCACCGTAGAGCCACCACGCCATGAAACTCTTGCCCTTGGATTGAGCAATCGCGGCCGGGATTAGGCCGAGGAGAACTGCTGCAATTAGCCAAAGCTCCATTCCCAAAATGTATCATGCGGCAAGGCCAAGAACCGGCTGCACTGAGCAACGCACCGGGGATGTCCCACGCCGACCTGTTTTCTTGGGTGGCGGCGTGGGCATCGAGTGGGACCGTACCGAAACTCTCAAGAAAAGTTGAGACACATCGGCGTCGTTTCCAACTATCGCTTACGGGAAGCACATGAGCACAGAAAAGAACCCTGCGGCGGTTGCGTTGGGGCGGCTCGGTGGAAAGGCGCGGGTTCCGAAGGGATTCGCCAAATTCACCGTAGAACGTCGGGCGGAAATCAGCCGAAAAGGTAACGAAGCAAAACGGGCGAAACGCGAAAAGGAGAGCGCATGAAAATTACTCCAAACCGGCCGACAGGCGGCGTGAACCTCACTATGGACGCGGAGGCGTGGCGTGGAGGATTTACGGCCGGCGACACCGGACGACTGATGCACAAGTGTCCGTACCGCGCCGGAACCACTGAGGCGTGGTCATGGTGTAGCGGGTGGATCGAAGGCGATGCGAAACGGCAGGGCTTTAGCTATAGCCGGGGGACATTGCCGGCCGCCGCGGGGGATTACCGCGCGTCCGATTGGAGGGATTCCGAAATTCCATGTTACGCGCAGAGTGCGGACTGAGCGAAATGACAGCGAATCCGGTTTCAGCGTTTATACCCGCGTTCGAGGCGATCCGTGGAAGACTTTGCACCGAGCGCGAGGCTTCATGGTTAAAGCGTACTCAGTGGCGCGATACTTCGGAGCGCGAATCAGGAACAGCCTCGCTCAGCGACCCGGCTAGTAATGCCGACCGCATCAGGCGCGAGAGCACGGTGTATCTGCCGTATTATGACAATGAGAAGCGCGGTCCCGTTTCAGTTGAGCCGTTTGCCGGCCGTTCGGATGAGAAACAACAGGACATCGAACGCCATTTTCGTACGCACTTGCCGCACCGGGTTGCTTCGAGAGCTAAGATTCCGACACTCCGCTTTCTATACGAAGGAGGCGAACCCGCCCCGAGGGTCGTACAACTGGCAAGACAGTCACCGGACTTGCTCAGCGAAGCCTGTTACGAGCTAATTAAACTCATCGATGCGTGGGTAGACATTGAGGATAGCGCATTCGATAAAGCAGCATATTTCCGTAGGCAACTACCTCGACGGCTTAGCGATAGGCTGATTGACCACTTCCGCGGAACAGCAAAACACGAGTACGGCAGAATCAAATGCGCCAACTGCGGAGGCACCGGCTCAATTGACAGTGGCCAGAAATGTACGGAATGCCGGCGAGGGTTCATCTACGTAGTGAGGATAGATCCGATTGGGAACTATGTGCCCGATGGCGCGGGGGATGAAGACCACTCGCACATCCGCGAGGAAATCGACCGTCGAGAGAACCCGGAAGAGCGGTCATTATCGAGCGAAGCACTGGCAACGGTGTGGGCAGAAGTGGACCGATTGCCTGAGTTCCAGAGAAGACTTGTGTATGCGATATTCTGGAACGGCGCTACGCAAACGGAAGCCGCCCAACAGCTATCGACCAATCAGCCGAAGATTAACCGCGAGAAAGAGAAGGCCCTCGATTCTCTCCCGAGGAGCAAGTTCGACGCAGTTGCCGAGCCAGCCGAACCATCGCGTTGCACCCATCGACGAAGTACCCTCCGCGACTGGTGGGGCGAGATGCGCGCTCGACACACGCCCTATGCGTGGAACGGATTCAGCGGAGGGGCCAACCTGGCTTATGTTCGCCCCGGAGGTCTGGAGACCATAGAGGAGCGGACTCGGAAATGCCGCAAACAGTTAGCTGACACACCCGTCGGGCAGGGATACACGGTGGTGGCGTCGTATGCCAATACCCATACTGCGCCCTCTTCAGCCACACACGTCTAAAGCCTCTCGAAACCTCTTTATTTTGAGCGCTCGGACCCGAGTGAATAAATCACAGCGCGACTTCCGTTTCTTATAGTAGGGGGCAGCGCGCAAAAGCGCCCCGACCCTGTTTAGCGGGGCGTGAATAAACGGAACCCTCGAATCCGTTTCTTATAGTAGGAGAGAAGAATGAACCTTCAAGAAATCGCCCGACTTGCTGCTGTCCGCGGTCTGATGGCGCACGGGCTTACCGAAAACATGGCCGAACGGGTAACGCACCGTATGGTGACGTTTCAGGCCGACGAATGGGCGCGCATCCTTGAGCGCGTGAACCGCGGAGAGGTTAGAAACCTGTACGTGCTTGTGACGCACTACGACAGCAGCAATTTCGGGACGTTCCTTTACGCCCCGGCTGAAGTCAATAACATTGCCACTCTCACTGCTTGGCTTGGCTCGCAGATGGGCGCGGGATGCTTGGCCGACAATCCGGTTGACGAAGATGAGCCGGACTTGGAGCCGGACGCATACAGCGTGTCGGTATTCGACATTGCTAATGAAGTCAAACGGGGCTTACGTGGCGGGCGATGAACGATACGCGGCGTTCCTGTTCTACGTTGAGGACTGGCTTTCATCCACGGCGATAGACTTGATGACGGCCGCGGAGGAACGTGGATACCTCCGGCTTCTCTTGCACGCATGGAAGAATCCCGATTGCGGACTTCCCAATGATGATCGCGTTTTGGCTCATCTGTCGAAACTGGAACGCGCTTGGCAGACCGGAAGCGGTGCTGTCATTCGCGCAGAGTTTTTCGAGAAGGACGGCCGGCTCTTCAACGCGAGGCTAGTGAAGGAGCGCGAGAACCAGAAGGCTGTTAGGCAAGCGCGATCAGGAGCCGGGAAAGCCGGAGCGGAATCACGGTGGCATGGCAAACGCATGGCACTGCCAATGGCAACCGTATCGCAAACAGCATGGCAAAACGATGCAAGCTCAAGCTCAATCTCAAGCACAAACACAAATACTAAGAGTGATGTTGAGTTTGAGGCTGAGAAGAACCGGCTGATTGACGCTTACATAGATGACACGCTTACCGATGAGGCATGGAAGCGGCTGTGCGAACTCTGCGACGACGATGAGATTGCCGACAGGCTCCAGGGTTATCGGTGAGACCCTTACGGAATGCATTTCAGATTGAAGCAACGCTCCTGGAATCTGGCGGGAGTGAACTCTCGGATCGTTTCCTTGCCGAGTACCTCGATGTCAGCTACAAGTCGGTAGCCAAGGCGCGGAGACACTTTGAGTCATGCGGAGCCATCTCGGTTGCCACCCTGCGGGCGTGTGCCGATGGCGCAATACGGAACATCGAACGCATCGGTCCAAAACGAACGGCAAAGCGAGTAGCGAGTTCCGGCCCCCCGCAGTCTTAGCGGTTAAAAGCAATCCCCCTGGATAAGGTAGGGGGGAGTCAAAATCTTCAGCGATGCCTCCCGTTGACCACCATTGTCATCACGCGCGAGGCATTCCCACGTTTTGAAATGGTCGCCATGTTTTTGTCACTCGCGTAACGTGTATAACTCAACACCACGAATTCCGGTAGCCACTGAGTCTTAGTGGATATCTTCGGCAAACCTGCGAAACCTGGAAAAACGTGGAAACACCACTGAAATTAGAGGGTTTATGAAAGCAAACGGAGATTGTGAACTCTCGGACGTGTCGCAGTTGCTCCAAGCATGGAGGGATCGCGGCCGACTGGGAGATTTACTGATGGCGCGCACGGCTCTGGTAGATGCGTGCGAGTCCATCATGGGAAACGCTGAGGCATCCTGCGGAGCGCTGACGCTGGATGAGCGGCGGGCGTTCGATTGCCACAGTCAACAGATTCGCTCCATTAATTCGGACCTCGCGGAATACAAGCGAGAGCGGATTGCGGGCCTTGCTGCGCTCGGTATCGATGCCAGCGAGATGCGATTACCCTGCTAGGGTAGCGACGTTTAAACGGTCTCTCGCGTAACCGGCAGCGCGCCGACACGTGGAGACCGATGGACCAGAGCCAATGTCCTAAATCTTGGCTCCAGTGACGCCCCACACAATTCCAGGCGGAATCGTTGCGGGGTTTCGTGCGCATCCTGAGCGCGCCCAGGCGGGCGAGGACAGGTTGCAAACTGCCGATACTGCGGCAACACATTAACTGGAGATCACACAATGGAACTCAAAGAACTGAGAACAAAACGAGACGGCTACGCCAACACGATGCGGAACATCATCTCCCGCGCCGAATCTGAGAAGCGGGGATTGACGGCCGAAGAACAACGGGATTTTGACGGACTCAAGGGGAAGCTTCAGGGTATTAATGAAACCTTGGACCGCGCCTCGCAGTTGGGCGAGATTCGCGCCGACATCGAGCGGCCTATCCTTAGCCCGATGGCGCAGACCGATGGTAACGGAATGATCTATACCGCGCGGAGTCTCAATCCCGCCGAGGTGCGGACCTACAAGCCAAACGAAGCGGTTGCCGAACAGCGGTACAACGGCCCCGGACTCGGCGCATATGTGCGCGGTATCGTCACGGGACGTTGGAACGGTGCCGAGGAACTGCGCGCGATGGCAGAGGGGAGCACGCCGGGTAGCTATTTGGTTCCTACGCCACTGGCGGGCTACTACATTGACCTCGTTCGCAACGCTACCCAGGTTGTCAGGGCCGGCGCAATGACCGTGCCTTTCGATTCGGCAACGCTGAAAATCGGCAGGCAGACCGGCGATGTAACCGCGGCGTGGAAGGCAGAAAACGCCGGCATTACCTTCTCGGATGCCAATTTCGATGTGGTGACGTTCACGGCACAGATGCTCGTTGCCGGCTCCAAACTCAGCATCGAAGTGGTTGAGGACGCTCCGAACATTGACGCCATCGTAGGCCAGAGCATCACTAAGTCTCTCGCTTTGGCGCTCGACTACGCGGCTCTATATGGCTCGGGCTCGTCGAACCAACCGAAGGGCATTCGCAATCAGACCAATGTGATTGTGACGGACCTTGGAGCAACGGCAGGTTACACCCTTGTGGACTTCTCGAAGTTCTCGACGGGTATTTCTACCCTGATGGGCAACAACTTTAACGGGCCGTTCTCCATCCTCTATTCCGCACGTACGGCCGGAGAACTCGACAACCTTCAGGACACCTTGCATCAACCGTTGCGCCAACCGGATCTCGTAGCCGCGGCTCGGAAGCTCATCACGAATCAGATTCCGAACAACCTCACGCACGGTAGCGCCAACACCGCATCGGAGGCGTTTATCGGGCAGTTCGACCAATGCATGATCGGCTTGAGAACCGGGATGGTTATGGAGATCTCGCGCGTAGCGGCAGATGCTACTGGCTCCGCGTTCTCCAACACGCAAGTGTGGGTCAGGGCGTACCTCCGCGCCGATGTCCAGCTTGCACACCCTCAAGCATTCAACGTTCTGTCGGGGATTCTGTAGAGGGGTTTTGTGCGCGTTCCTTCGGGCGCGCGCAGATAGAGGGGCCGTGGGGTATTAACTCCACGGCTCCGCTTTTCGAAAGGAATTCCTATGAAGTTTGAACGACGAACTTTTAAAGTTGAGGTGCGGAAGTCGGGGGACGGACGCAAACTCCGCGGAACGGCCGTGGTCTTCAATCAGCTATCCGAAAACCTCGGCGGCTACCGTGAGCAAATCGCCCCGGATGCTCTCGACGGTTGCGACATGGCCGACGTGCGATGTCTGTTTAACCACGATGAAAACCAAGTGCTCGGGAGAACAGTAAGTAGGACTCTTGCCCTCACTCAAGACGCAAGTGGACTGAACTTCGAGTGTGAACCTCCCGATACAACCTACGCCCGCGACTTAGCGGCGTGCATGGACCGCGGCGATATCGACCAATGCAGTTTTAGTTTCGTTGTCGCTCCGGGTGGGGCCGACTGGAATGAAGACGCCAACGCCGGGACAACGATTCGCACAGTAACGAAGATTGCGAAGCTCTACGACGTGTCGGTAGTAACTTATCCGGCATATACTCAAACGTCGAGTGAGATCCGCAGTAGTGCGGAGATATTAGCGGAACGGCGGGAGACACCCGCCGGCGATGGTTCAGTTTGTAGACTTAGCTGTCAACTGGATATACTCTGCGGCTCGACATTATAGGTTATCGCTATGTCGCGAGTGTAAGCATTAACTTAGTCGCGAAAGCATTCGAGCGAGCTTAGTATAACCTTGGCCCGACAATCTCAAATTCTGCCATCCATCCGCGGTCTATGGATGGCGGGCGTAGTCGGTCTTACTCTTTCAGCCGATTCTGCCTCTTCGATTGGCCGTGTTCCTTCATCTGTGTTTACCTTGAAACGGGCGCGCCGGCTGTTATCCTGGCGCGCCTCTTTTTGCTCAAACATGGTCGGGTAACACACGATTTCGGTAGAGGTGCTCCGAGGTCTCCGCGCGTGCGGTCTCCTTTGCGAGTGTCGAATACCAGTGTATGAAGATTAATTTCGTTCCCATTCACCCCGAAAGGGGTCCATGCCCACGATGCGGCCGGCCGGCAAATTTCCGGCTGGTTAGCTTCGAGGCGCGAACCATCCAAGTGAACTGCTCCGGCGCTTGCCCGACGTTCACCACGTCAAAGCCTCAGCTTGACGACGCGCCATTGCAGTAGGGCTTAACCATCCATCCGCGCGGGTACCGGCGAGAACTCCCCTCGGTATCCGCATTTTCGTTTTAGAGAGAGATCCAAATGCCATCGTTCGATTTTCCCGATGTTCTCACCGTCACCGAGGTAGCGTTGCGGCTCCGCTGTTCAAAGGCTCACGTCTGCAACGCGATCAACGGCACGGTGAGGGGCGTTACTCCGCTACCTGCAATCAACATGGGCCGGCGAAAGCTCATACGGGCTTCCGCGCTCACCGCTTGGCTGAATCAGAACGAACCGAGCGGGCCGGATGCTATGATACAGGCGTCGTGTGGAAACGGCGCTGTAGACGCATCGAAAGGAAAACGACTCGATGCGTAGACGGTATCAGAAAGGAAGCCTCCAGCTTCGTAAACAGGGAGGCGTTTGGGTATGGCTCGGGATGTGGCGGGAAGGTGAACACCGCCGAACCAAAACACTCGGGCAGAAATCAGAGATGACCAAAGCGGAAGCCAAGGTTTTGCTTAACGGTATTTTGGCTCCGCTGAACGCCAGACAGGAACCGCAGACGGGAAACATGCCTCTCGGCCCATATATCCGTGACGTGTTCTATCCGTTCTGCCGGCGAAAGTGGAAGCGTTCAACCCGGATGACAACGGAGGATCGAATCAACTATCACATCATTCCTGAATTCGAGGATTCGGCGCTCCGCACTATCGGCCGCGTTGCATTGCAAGACTTGCTAGACCGTAAGGCGGCTACCGGATTGTCATTCAGTGTCGTGACTCACCTTCGGTGGGATCTCCGGCACATGTTCCGCATCGCCGTTGCAGAGGGCTATATCGAGCGGAACCCCGCTGAACTGCTATTCACACCGTCAAACGCTACGCGGGCCGTAAGGCGCGTGGCGACGGCGGATGAGGTAGCGGGGGTATTCGCCGCGGTGGACCTTCGAGAGCGGCTTATTTTGAGACTGGCTGGTATTGCCGGGATGCGGCCGGGAGAAATACTCGGTTTGAAGTGGGTCAACCTGGAACCGCCATTCGCGGAGATTCGGCAACGGGTCTACCGCGGCGATATCGACACTCCGAAGTCGCCGAAGTCGATTCGTAAGGCGGCGCTCGGGGAAAGCCTACTTGCTGAGGTAGCGCAATGGCGGGCGCTCTGTCTGAATACCTTGCCGGATGCTTGGGTATTCCCGTGCGAAAACGGGAGGACTCCGCTTCGTAAGGATAACGTCTGGCGGCGTCATATTGGGCCGCAACTAAAGACGGTCGGCTTGGGGTGGGTCAACTTCCAGGTTCTTCGGCGTAGCTGTTCATCGCTCATGGGCGATAACGGGATAGACGGGAAGGTTGTAGCGGATCAACTTGGACACACGTTGGACGTAAACCAGAACGTTTATACGCGCGTTTCGTTCGACAGGCAGGCGGAAGCCGTCAATCGGCTCGATTCACTGATCCGCGTGAACTAATGGAGTATTGTGGAGTAGCGGTTTTTCGTGGTGTCGCTAAGTTGTTGAAAAGATGGAGCGGGAGACCGGATTCGAACCGGCGACGTCCAGCTTGGGAAGCTGGCATTCTACCACTGAATTACTCCCGCTCGTGCCTCGAATCCTATTCTACCGCACGTCCCTGCCCGTAAATCAACCTTCCCACTGCCAGCCATTCACAGACGTTCGTCAAATTCTAGCCCTATTCCCCCCGTCTCTTTTCAATCGCTTAGCGCGACCGCACGCTCCGATGATCCCATCTCCGACATGCCAGACTGATAGATTGGGATCGCCGCTATGAAAAAGCTAGAAATTGCCCGGAAAATTGCCGCGCAATCCGGAGTCACCGACGCCGAAGCCGCCGACCGCCTCGACCAAGTCGTTGGTCAGATTCTCGCGAATCTGCGAAAAGGAAAACCCACCTCATTTCCAGGACTGGGAACCTTTACCCCGGGTCCTCAGGGTCAAGTTGACTTTGTGCCAAAAAGTAAGAAGAACTCATGATTCACACCCCGTCCACTGCTGATTTGGCCCGCCAACTGGCCCAAATCGTCATCCGTGGCCTGGCAACCGGGAACTCCGTCGAGATCGATGGCTTGGGTATCTTCCATCCAGATACCGTGATTGGCTGCCGCTTTGAAGCGATCAACGTCCCGCAAGTCTTTATTGCTTACGCCAAAGAGGATGCCCGTGCTGCCAACCGTCTATACGATGCGTTGGAAGGGGCGGGTTTCCGACCTTGGATGGATTCCCGAAAGCTCCTGCCTGGTCAAAACTGGCCGCGCGCCATCGAAAATGCCATCGAGGCTTCGGATTTTTTTGTGGCCTGTTTCTCGTCCGCTTCGGTCAACAAGAAGGGTGGGTTTCAGGCGGAGATACGCTATGCGCTGGAGTGTACCCGCCATCTTCCCCTGGATGACGTCTTCATCATACCCGTCCGTCTGAATGCCTGCCGCGTACCGCGATTGATCCAGCGGGAGTTGCAGTATATCGATCTGTTTCCCAATTGGTTGGAAGGTATCGATCACGTGGTTACCGCGATGCATGAAGAACTGGAGCGGCGTCGCCAGTAAGCGCGCTTAGTCCGCTGCACACCGGAAACCGAGCCCAAAGCTCCGGTCCTCGGGTTCCAGCCAGTTGCGGAAGGACACGCGCACATACCGCGGTGTCGCGCTCCAGGAACCACCCCGCAAAACTCGCATCGTGCCCTCAGGCGGTCCTTTTGGATCCTCGACGGCGTCGAGTTGATAATACTTCTCGCCGTACCAGTCGGCGGTCCATTCCCACACGTTCCCCAGCATGTCGAGGAGGCCGAACGCATTGGGCTGTTTCTGTCCCACGGGTTTGGCGCCGCCTTCGCTGTTTTTGGCATACCAGGCAATACTGTCGAGCACGCCATAATGCGCCGCCGTGGTACCCGCGCGACCAGCGTATTCCCATTCCGCCTCAGTGGGCAGACGTACTCCCGCCCAAGTGCAAAAGTCCACGGCCTCCTGCCAACTCACCGACACAATCGGCAAACTCTCATCGGATCCGGTGATTTTCGGCATCGCTTTGCCCATCGCGCGTGCGTACCGCCGATACGCACCCACCGTGACGGGAGTCTGTGCCAACCAGAACCCCTTCGTGATCGTCACCGGGTGAGCCGGTTTCTCGTCATCGTACGAGTCCGAATCCCCCGGCGAGGAGCCCATCTGAAAAGTTCCAGGCGCAATCCAGACGTACCTCTGCCCGTCCAGGGCGTGTAGTTGCACATCCCCCGGATTGGGGATGGAACCCGTCACAAAGGCGGGAATCGGAACTGCCGTCGTTTCCGGAAGCACCGTAGACGCGCGCTTGGCGGTCTGTTGGAGCGCCGTTTCCAATTCGTTCACAAATTCCGTGCAGGTCGTATAACGATCTCCCGCCTTCTTCGACAGCGCGCGTGCCAACACCGGATCTACTGCCAGCGGCAGATCGGGGTTCTGTATACTCGCCTGTGGCGGTTCCTGCAATAGAATCATCGAGAACAGGGTGCCCAGTGCCTGCGCATCAAAAACCCGGCAGCCCGTGAGGAGCTGATACGCCATCACCGCCAACGAATACTGATCGGTCCGGCCATCCAGCGCCTGCCCATTCATATGCTCCGGCGACATGTACTCGAAGGTGCCGACGAAGCGACCTTCCGTCAATTCCGATTTCGAATCCACCAGTTTGGCAATGCCGAAATCCATCACTAGCGCACAGCCGGATTCGTCCAGCATGATATTCGCCGGCTTGATATCGCGATGGATGACGCCCCGCGAATGCGCATGATCGAGCGCCAGGGCACATTGTTTGAGCGCGCGAACGACAAACGCGGGATCGGCGGGTTGACCCGTATTAAACTCGGCCAGGGTCTGGCCCCTGACGAACTGCATGATGATGGAGGGTGCTTCCAGATCGGGCAGAATATCGTAAATGGCAACGATGTTGGGGTGCTGCAGGCAGGCGGCCGCGCGGCCCTCGCGAATCAGCCGCTGAACCGCATCCCGCCATTCCTTACCGGGTTCGCCGTTTGGACGGGGAAGCGTTTTAACCGCCACTTCCCGGCGCAACAGAGTGTCGTTTGCCTGGTAGACAACTCCCATCCCTCCCCTGCCTAGTTCTTTGACAATCTGGTAGCGGTCGTCCTGAGGCATCGTAAGGAACTATTATACGTGCGAATCCGTGCTGAAGAATTCTTGGCGGGGCCTAAGAATACTACTAACATTAGTTGTCGTTCCCGGTCGGAAAGCGTTCGCCGCCAATGCCGCGGCATTCGTTCCGCTTGAGCAGATCGCGAGAATGTTCGCGGTATGTTCGCGGTATGAAGTTAGGTTGCCAAGCTATCTTCGGGTGCAAGCGGGGTCGGAACCTTTTCGGCTTTTTCGCCGAAGACCTGATCCGACAGAAAGGCCAGGAAGTAACAAACTAGCGCCGCCAGGTACAACCATCTGAAACCGAAATACATGGAGTTATATTCAAGCAATCCACCGCAGATGGCGCCGAGAAGATTCATCGCCATGATTGCCGAGACGTTTCCCTTGGCCGACAACAGCGTTGAAAATACAACACCCGAGAAAAGAAGTGGGCACGTGAGCACGATTGCCGTTTCAAGCCGCCCCACAGCCGTGGAGCCGAAACCGCCGGATCGTGCGGCCAGCCAGCCGATGGCCAGAGCGCAAAAAAGAAACAGGTAGGGGAAAAGCGGGCGCTTGATATTCAGCCAGGCGACGGCGCAATTTCCCAAAAACGCCATGATCAGAACACCCGCGATAATAATGCCGATCACCTGCCAGGTGTTTCCGAACGTCAAGCCCATTTCGGTAATTCCCTTGGTCTCGATCAACATGAACCCAGCCCCCAAAAAGAAAAACGACAAGTGACCGAACCGCGGCGCCTCGCCAAAAAAGTTCGCGCCAAGCACCAGGGAAAGAACCAGGATTTGGAAGATCATTACCAGATAGGACATGGGGTAGACGCGGCGCGGCATATAGAAGAATGGCCAATCGTCTGTCGAAACGCTGGCTTCGATTGCCGGGTTTGCGTAATAAGTGCTCTGATCCTTGAAGCCGAATTCCTCCACCATCCCTGGGGAGAAGATTGCGCTTTGATCGTTTGACTCCAAGAAAATCACCGCCCCGTCATAACCCGCCCGCACACAGATGGGCGGTCGTCCGTCAAAAGTCTCTTGCATCATCAGATAGATCTTGCGGCCAAGTGAATCGGAAAGCACTGAGAACGCGAGCGATATGACGCCATCGGGCTTGAGACGATTGCGTGCTTCCCGCAATCCTTCCACCGTATAGACGAACGAGTCGAGACGCACGCTAGATCCGTGACTGAGTAGCGTGTGAGAATCCAGCAATCCGTAGACGATCAGGTCGTACTTCCGGTCGGTATTGCGAAGAAAGGACCGGGCATCGTTGTTGATGGTGTGGACGCGCGGGTTATCATACGGCTTCTCCGGATGGTCCATCGTACCGGCCATGATAATAGCCGGATCGATTTCGATAGCATCTACCCTCGCGGCTGCCGCACGCAGAGCCGCTGCGACATCGTTGCCCGTTCCGGCGCCGACCACCGCAACATCGTTCAGGGGAGAATGAATCTTATACGGGAAATCGTAGTAATCGCGAGTATGGCGCTCCTTGTCCGTTAGATTCGAACCTGCCAAATTGTGGATGCGCTGGTAGTAGTGCCCGGCGGCGCGAATGAGCGTCAGACCGGTGTCCGGGCTGGCTCCAATTTCGAGCAACTGATAAGGAGAGTAGACGCGGTTCCAAAGGCGGTCCACTGGCCACCAGGACAGGGCGATGGTAGCGGCCAAAGCGAATCCAACTCCGGTGAACAAGGAAACGGGTCTCCTCACGTGGAACGCCAGTAGTCCCAGGAAGGACAATGCAAACCAGACGAGCGGAGGCGTCCACAGAAAACTGGCACCCAGCATCAGCAGAACCCCGAGAAGGCTGCCGGCGAGGTTCAGCCCATAGGCGCGGAGTTTCGTGCGCCTCTCCATCAGGCGCCCACACAGCTGCCCGACCGGAAGGAACGTCAGGGCTGTGAGCAGAAAGACCACCGTGAGAACTGCATATAGAAGCACGATCGATGGCACACTGCCCTGAGAAACTCCCATGGAAAGCTGCTCGCTAAACGGAATGACATGGTAGACGTTGGGGAGGGCCTTGACGATCATTACGAAAAGAACCTGCCAAGCCATCAAAGGGAGCACCAACACCACGGCTATGCGGGTTCGGTTTGCCAGCGCGTACCCGAGCCCCAACCCGGCAAAGCACGCCAGCAAACTAAAGTTTTTGTAGAATGCCAGGAATTCCAATACGGACGACTGCCATCGAATCAGGGCCAATTCCAGAAAGAGGCTAAGAGCAGCCGAGACGGTGATTGCCAGGTCGACGTATCTGATATCCAGAGTGTCGAGGAAACGGGCTTGGAGCAGCGCATCGTCTTCCAGGAAGCGCTCCCATTGCCTGCGAAAGCGATAGAGGATCACCCCCGCAGTCAGTACGACACCTGCTGCGAACACCGCCTTGAGCAGGAACCCCGGAGACAACAATCCGGCTACTTTCACGCTCTCGAAAAAGGACAGGGTGCTTGGCGTGGCCCAAAGCCGCGCCCCCAATGGCTGGGCAGCGATAACCAGCAAACTGCCGAAAATAGCGGCCATCAACACTCGAATCATGGCCGACACCATTCCATGTTGGTCGGTGGCGTCCGTGACGACGTTCCCTCCAGGGGCACTTTTCATCGTCCGCTCCTCCTCCGCTATGCCCATCGGGGACTCATGTAATGTTCTGTCCTACCGACTGGGATTGATGATTATACCAATAAGAACCCGGATCGCAGGGAGCACGCCTCGACAACGTGAACGGTTCGAAGTAGTGTTACAAAGTGGGACGGCCTCCTCGATGACACTGCTACAAGGTCTTAGGCATTAGTCTCCCACGATTCGAACGGGCTTTTGTTTCTCCGCGATTTCTGTCGAATTGGATCGATCCTTAAATGAGAAAGGTTCGAAAGCGCTCAGTTATGCCTTTGTGAATCCCATTTTCGTGCGGCTCAATGATGCGCTCGCGTTTTTTGTAACGGAACTGAAGCCGACGCCTTTGACCGACGACCGGCCAGATTTGTGAATTGGTTTTGGGTGAAATCAGGTATTGCTTTGCCCGCCCGATCTCCATCTTGCGGGCCGCTCGGGTCTGTGTCACGAGCGCGGCGCAGGCCGTCTCCGGCCCGCCCATCAGTTCGCTCCCGCAAGTTTTTCAACTAAGTAGGACCGGGGCGTGTAAGTGGCAAACGCCGCGGAAGTCAGGAGGAACAAGAAGACGGATTTGCATGGAGAATATAGGTATGGCGGCAACATATCGCGCAGTGATTGTTGACGAAGAAGGGTGGACCGGAGGCTCTCCAGATTGTGGAGTTGCCTGTTGAACCCCCCGGCCCAGGGCAACTACGAGTGCAGGTGCGCGCGGCCGGGGTTGGTTCGACCGATCGGATCATCCTGGCCGGAAAGTATCGCTTCGCGCCAAAGATACCTTTGGTGCCTGGATATAAGGTCGCCGGCGTTACAATGGCAATCCCATCGGCTTGGAATTACCGCCGTTCGTTGAACTCGCAGTTGCCTCGACAGAACCGGGTGTGCGCGGCGATTCGTCGAGCGGCAGCGTGACCACGCCCGCCACGCTGGAGACGGGGCTTGAGATCCGGGTTCCGCTTTTCATAAAAGAAGGTGAAAAAGTGAGAGTGTCGACGGAGAGCCGGGAGTTTGCGGGGCGGGCGTGATATTTCGCCGTTCCCGATGCGCTCCAGGCGTTCTGTTGATTGGGGGCATCCAGGTTCTTGCGCTTGCGGTCGCCACGCCGCTTGCATTGTTCGGACCCGCATCAATCCGGCAACGATAGAGGTTGCTCCCATCACGCCCTTGGCGGAATCGCCATTAAACCTGACGCCATTGTCGGTTGCCGTCTCTGTCGCGCCCGTTGGTTGGCTCGGCGCAGAGAGGCCGCTCGACGGGCTTGACGGCATGGAGGGCAATAGACCTTTCTGCGGGTCTGAATGGTCGTCTGCACATCGGCTCTGCATTGAGAGCACTGTGCGATAACAGGGCGAGTGTCGAGCCACGTGCATTCCATCGCTAAGCTACCTCCTTGTGGCATTGGTGAGACAAATGACGCATCCATATCCTCCCGAGTGAATTCTTACGAATTCTCTCCAGCGCTTCCAGGGCTTTGATTGCAGCTTCGAGCTGCCGTCTTTGAAAACGAAGCGATTCCAAATCGTCAAGCGCAACGCTTTTCATATCAAGAAATATAATTCCAACAATATTTCTAAGGAGGTACAACACCCCCATTGGGGGGTATAGGCAGGGTTTCTTGGAGGTACGTGCGGGGGGTCGCCTGCGAAGACTAGAAGGTTGAATTGGGGCGGTCTTCGGTCCAACTGAGTGCTTGGGCAAAAACATTTCAGCCGATTCACGGAATTCGACATGCCCTGTTTTCCTCGCTCTTCAGCTTCCCTCCGGGCAGGTGAGGTGGCGGTTGTAAAGCTCCCCCTGCACCGTCGTACGTTCTCTTGAAACGGCCCCTCACCCGCAAACTAGGGTGGCGCATCACCGCACAGTTTTCCTTTCAAGTCCTCACCGGATTGCGCTAACTTTCAATCAAGCAGTCAGCGCTTGGAGACTTGACATGAAACTTTATCGCAGCCGCATGTACCACGTGCCAACTGAAGGGCTGCGTAGGACGGTGTCGCTGGGAAACGGCGGATTGCGCCAGACCACCCAAGGTTAGAGTGGCCGCATAAGAAAATTGGAAGCAAAAGGAGACTTCGTATGCCTCTCGAAATGGTTTGGATTGGTGGCGTCGTGATCGCCGGCCTAATGACTCTTGCCGTTGCTCTTATAGGTGACCGGCCTTTGCATCTGTCGAACCTCCGATTGCAAACAATACGGCCCACTTCACCTGAGAACATTAACAGGCGGAACGCTCACCGGCTTGGATGACCCCAATGAACGCACTCGTCACCGCTCCACTTGGCTCCGATCCCACATGCCTTCAGTGTCGCAGGCGGCCGTGCGACCCGACCCCCGTTGATCCAAATCCAGACGATACGTCCAAACTCAGTTTTCGTGCTGTCGGCCGTAGTCTGGCGCCGATCATTGGACCGCATCTGTAGTGGATCCTCGCATCGGAGAATTCTGTACCATACCCATCGCCTGAGAGCACGTGCCGCCGCGAGCGCCGTCGTGGAGTTCGCCATCTTCGAAGTACCCACGAAATGTGCGCGGCGGAAGAGGCAGCCTCATCAGGATTGGTCTCCTCACGCGAAGGAGGTCAGCCGCGGAGTCCCGGAACCAAGCACTTTTGGCGCTGCTGGCGTCGGCTTTGGGGTTCACCGGACAGAGCCAAAGTTCAACGATCGTCGGGACTTAGACAGGGACGTCCTGACATTCAGCTCTTCGACGCTACGTTCGATTCGGCCGCTCCGATCCGCCTATATCCTACAAGCGCTGTCAAGCCCGCACGATCAGCAGTCCCTCCCGCAGGCCGGACCGTCGACCTTACCCTGGGTCCTTTTGCAGCTTCTGCGAGTGGCGGGTGAGACGCCCGGTCTTGGTCGAAAGATGATCGTGCTCCTGCTCCGACTCAGTCCTTATCCAGAAGAGGAGCGTCGGCTTTCTCGCTCTTTTGCCCGTTCGGGTTCTTGGTGTCCTTGCGGCTGTCGAACTCCTGGCCGCCGAGTTGTGAGCGATTCTCCGAATGCAACACATCCTTGATCATTTGGACCAGTTTCAGCGCTACAAAGGGCTTCTGAATGTATGCCCAGCCGTAATTGAGCACGAGAAGGTTTCCGCTGTACCCACCTGACATCAACATCACGTGCATGTCCGGCCTTGCCTTCTTCAATAGCTCGCCCAAATCCGGGCCCGACATCTCGGGCATCTCCACATCGGAAAGAAGCAGATCAATCGTGTCCGTCGTCTCTGCGAGCCTCAGGGCAGCAGGTCCGCTATCCGCTGAAAGAACCCGGAAGTCTTCCCCTTCGAGAATCGCCACCACGGTACCCAAGACTAGTTTGTTGTCGTCAACAACCAGAATCGTTTCCAAAACTCTCTTTAGTGGCAGCGACATGAGTAATCTACCTTGAGCGGGTTTAAGTCTACGAACTCAAAGGGCGGCTCCTCTCCGAAACTGGAAAGCAGCACCTGAGGGTCAGATCTCAATTAGAGCAGGTAGGGGGCCCTTCTATGTAAAGACATGATAAACATCAAATTGGAGCGACTTCAGAATGTGGCAACTGGTCGATCGGAGCAGATTTTGCTAGTTGGCTGTCGCGTCTTGCTGCACGAGAGGCCCAAACGCAGCATCGATAACATTCTCCATTGGCAAACACTTACTCCGGCACGTGGAACAAGCGCGAAACGAGGGAGTGATCCTCCGGCATCTGATCCACCCGCGGGTTCACTTGAGCGCGATTTCGTCGTTGGGCTTCGACGTCTCCTCCGATGCCTCCTGCCCATCGTTCTTCATCGCGAAGCAACGGCTCCTCGGCGCCAAGCTGGTCGGCGTGCGTATTCCGCTGAAGTGGGGCACCGATTCCGGTGAAGTGGGGCAGCGTCGGAGCGAAGCGACGCTGGTTATGCCTATCATGTCCGACGTGCCCCAGTTGAGTCAAGAAATTTCTGATTAGCGACGACAAGCAGCATCATTTCGTTTCCATCATCTCGTCTTTGCTTGGCGCATTCCGCTCGAAGTGGGGCAGAATTCCGCTGGGAGTGGGGCGCCGAAGGGCACCGGAGCTTCTCGGCCCGGTGCCTGCCAATCTGGTAGGTCTCCACTAGGCGACCAGCGAGGAGCTATCCACGCCACAACCCGAGAATCCAACTTCCGGGTGGCCGACCAACAGGCCGGTAGCGCTGGGGTCAATCCCTGGCTAGCGATCGATCGCGCGGTAGTATGCGGCGAGCGCGGTGAACGCGGCCTTGGGCTCCCACGGCATGTCGGGGTAGCGTTGACCACGGCGCTCCTCGTCGAGCACTCTAACCAGGCCGGCGCTTGCCATATCGAAATCTTCGTGTGCGCTGCGGTTCGCCAGGTCGTAACGCGCGAACGTGTATACGAAGACGGTGTCAACGCCCTCCGTATCAAAAATGTCCAGTAATTCGATGATGTACCGGGCCTGCTCGCCCTCGTCGCGCGTGCATTCGCCCTTCAACCGGACCGGTCGGGCGCTATCGTCCCACTCGATGATGTCCGATATCCCCCGGCCGGCCAGGTCAGCCGCACCGCGGAAGGCGGCGCACCCGAATTCCGTGATCGCCACCGGCTTGCCCTGCGCTCTTCCTTGCGCGACAAATGCGCGGATGTCCTCGCGGAAGCGCGTGGCCATCTGGGCCGTCCTATAGCCGGCGTCCGTCGAAATGATATCGAACGGCCCCCAATCAACGCCATCGAGCGGAACCGAGGCGTAGCTCAGTTTCCCGCCGAACCGCGCGCGGACCAAATCCACCGCCTTTCCCAGCAACTCGTTCATGCGGGCACGAATCCCTGGGATCAGCGGGCGCAGGCGCTGCGGCTCGGCCAAAGACGCCGCCCGATCTACGAGCGTGTCTCCAGGCATGATGCCGGCAGTCATCAAGCTAAGCTCGGAGCCGGTGAGGAAGACGATTTCCGCGCCCCGCTTGCGCAGCCGTTCGGCGCGGTCGGCGCAGTCGGCGAGGAACTCGATCAGTTCCTCGCTGGTCAGGTTGTTCGTAAACGGGCAAAACCACACTTCGAGACCCGCTTCGGCGGCGTGCGCCGCAGCAATCTCCAGCCGCTCCGGGTACCCTCCGGTTACGCGTACCACGTTGCAATGCAGGTCATCGTGTATGATCTGCATCTCCCGTCTCACGACCTGCGGGTCAAATGGTTCGCGCGTTGTAGTCCCGGCGCTGATAAATCCGGTATCGTAGTTGATTCCCTTGAAGCGCATAGTCCGTACCCTCGGTGACTTGTCTTTGTCGATGCGCGCAACCCGCAGTCGGTACTGCGGATATTGATAGCTACTTGCTGGTTTTCGTTTTGTTCTCCGAGAAACCCGTCGCAACCAGTTCGAATGCCTTGCGCAGGAGCGGGACGATCGAGCCGGACGGGCCGTCACGCAACCAACGGTCAACAACAGTTCCGACAACAGCCGTCACCACGGCCGCCGCCACTTGCGGGTAGAGGTCTTTCACACGCCGTGCGCCGACCCGCTCAGCGATGACCTCAGCCAACTCCACTTGTGCCGCTGCGGATGCCTTAAGAACCTCGCCGTGAATCGATGGTTCGGTGAGAATGAACCGAATCCGCTCCAGCCAGCGGTTGGCGTCCAGTAGCGCTTCACTTTTCTGCGCTGGCGGCTCAAACTGCGCAGCTACGGAATTTGTGATCGCTGTCCACAACGGCTCGCTCGCGGGACGAGCGCGTAATTCGTCGGCAACGCGCAGCATGCGCTCCAGGTGTCCGGCCGCAACCGCCTCCGCTTTCGTGGAAAAGTAGTTCCGAAAAGTCCGGGGGGAAACGTTCGCAGCCGCAGCGATGTCGTCCACTATCACGTTTTCCCACCCACGCTGAACGCAAAGCCGAAGCGCGGCAAGGCTTAAGGCGGCCCGCGTCTCGCGGCGTTTGCGCTCCCTCAAGCCGACGTCGATCTCCGCGTTTGTGCTCACGTCTCGTATTGTGGCATAAGTTTGCCGACTTGGCAATATTGCTATATAGGAAGTTTTTAAGGATTATACGAGACAGTCGCCTTTTCGGGCCGACTGAGGGGCGGCCACAGGCCCGCAACACCGCTCGAACGACGAAGCGGCGCCCCGAACAAATACTCCTGAATTACTGTTATCCGGAACTTGACCGGGCTGCCACTGGCCAGATCCTCCCTGACGGCGTCGTGTATACCCGACGAAACTCACTCGGACGAAGTCGCCTTCGTGTGGATATGAGGCAACCGAATTCGGTTGCCCCATCGAGAGGTGGTTAGATTATCTCTGGCGTTGATGTTGCATCGGGAACGGCGCGGGTCGCCGGTGCCGTAGTTCGTGTTTGCAACCAGCGCTTTTCCATTTCCTCCATTTTCCGCCGTACATGGTCCCAATAGCCTGTGGGGATCTGCGGCTGCGTGACCTCCTCTATTAAAGATGTGAAGTACGCCAAGCTGGTTATCGGAAGGTGTGTTTGGCCGTTCAGCATGGCTATGTATTTCCGAGCGCACCCCAACCAGATAGCCCGGCGCAGTTGGTCCAACGACACCCCACGCTGAAGGAGATTCAACGCCAGTCTTTCGTCGGCCGCCGTGAACATCGAGCGCACACACGCCGGCTTTAGAAGAGCCTCCCGCACATGCCGCAAGTACTCAGCTTGCGGGTTGCCCGCAGCGATTGTGGTCTGTTCTGATACGGCCAGAAGCGATCCCGGATCTCGACCGCGTCACCACAGTGTTCGCATACCTCCGCTCGGTGCAACTCATCGAGGTCCGCTTCGATCAACACCGGGGTCTTTCGCAGGACCCGAGCAAAATCGGTCAATTCGATCACCGCTCGGCCCGTATGCCTGTCCGCCTCTAAGCAGAGATGGATGTAGAGTTTGAAGGCTGCATCGGAGAGCAATGCCAGAGCCTGCGCAACCTCCCGCCCCGCCGCAAACCAGCCGGTGGGTTGTTTGAGAATCAGCCGAGCTGCGCTCATGCGCCACCTCAAGGCCGATCCTCTGATGAACCTCGGCCTTTCTTCTTGCGGATGGAGTCACCCGACAGTTCAATGCGGTAGGCGTTGTGTACCAACCGATCGAGAATGCTGTCAGCCACTGTGGGATCGCCGATCTGCGGATGCCACTTATCCACCGGCAACTGGCTCGTCAGGATGGTCGAGCGCCGATTGTAGCGATCGTCGCAGATTTCCAGAAAGTCTCTGCGTTCTTGTTCGTTCAAAGGAGCCATGGCAAAGTCATCCACCACCAACACATCCGTGCGGGCGATGGTTTCCAGCATCCGGCCCAGACTGCCGTCGGCGCGAGCGATCAGCAGGTCGCGGAACAGCTTCGGGGCGGGCCGATAGAAGACGGTGTATCCGTCCCGGCAGGCTTTCTGTGCCAAGGCCTGCGCCAGCCACGATTTACCGATCCCGGTCGGGCCCGTAAACAGGGCCGACAGATGCTGCGCCACCCATTGCGAGGTGATCAGGGTGCGCATCAACGGCCGGTCCAACCCGCGGGGGTGCCGGAAATCGCTGTCTTCCACGCACGGCTCGGAATCCAACTTAGACTTTTTCAGCCGACGCGCCATAGCCTGGTTTTCCCGCCAGGTCCAGTGCTGATCCAGCAGCCCGAAGCGCTCATCGAAGCTCAGGCCAGCCATCTCGGCGTCTTCCATTTGTTTGCCATACGCGTCGGCCATACCAGTCAGGCGCAAGGCGTACAGTCTTTCCATTGTCTGGTGATTTAGCATCCGCCCACCTCCTGTGCCGGTTTGGCGCCGTTAGCATAGTATTCGGCGCCCCGGATGTTGGCGTGTTCCACCGGCGGGGCCGGCGCGACCAGTTGCGGCAGTGGTTGGCGATCCAGACCGGCAGCCAGAATCGACTTCACACTCTGATAACGATAGATTTTCAACCGCACGGCACGGGTGCAGGCGGCCTCCACCCTTTCCGAACCATACTTGCGGCTCAAGCTGATCACTCCCAGTGCGGAGCGATATCCCATCTCCGGATGGGGCTTTTCAGCCAGCATCCCTTCCACCAAACGAGCGGTGAAGGGCCCCGCCTTGCCGGCCCACTCGATCATCCGCGTAGGCGTCCACTCCAAGTACTGCTGATGAGACTTGGGGCGATGTTCGGTAATCGTGGTGTGAGTGTGGGCCTTGCTGCTGCGCGCATGGCTGGCCACGCGCTTACCCTGATGCAGGATTTCCACCGTGCTGGCGGTGTAATGGATATCCACCTCCTTGCCCACCAACTGATACGGCGTGCTGTAGTAGTGCCCCTCCAGTTCCACGTGATAGTCCAGATTCACGCGGGCTTTCTTCCACTCGGCGAACACGAACGGCGCTGCCGGTAACGGCTGCAGTGCCGGCTTATCGATCGTTTGATAGAGTTCGGCGCGCGATCCGGGCATTTTGCAGAAGGGGCGCTGATTCAGTTTGACGAGGAGTTCCGCGATGGCCTCGTTGAGTTCCGCGAGGCTGAAGAACTGGCGCTTACGCAAGGCAGCCAGAATCCAACGCTGGACCACCTGCACTCCACTTTCTGCCTTTGCTTTGTCCTTGGGACGCCGTGGACGGGCTGGCAGAATTCCCACGCCATAATGGATTGCCAAGTCATTGTAGGTCCGGTTCAACTCCGGCTCGTAGTAGCACGGCTTTTTCACACCGCTCTTCCAGTTGTCCGGCACGATGAGACGGCTGGTGCCTTGAAAGAACTCGAAGGATCGCACGTGAGAGGCACACCAGTCCCAGAGATTCCGGGTCCAGGTGGCTTCGGCGTAGGTGTAACTGCTGGCCCCCAGCACAGCCACGAAGACATAGGCTTCCCGCGTTTCGCCCGTCTTGGGATCGGTTACCGGCACCGTCTGGCCGGCATGATCGACAAAGGTCTTCTCGCCAGCCCGGTGTTCCTGGCGCAGCACGATGTCCAGATTGCGCTGCCCAGCTCCGGTACAACTCGCAGAACCAGCTATAGTTGTAACCTTCCGGATGGGCCAGATGGTGTTCTTCCCACAGCAGTTGCAAGGTGACATTCTGGCGACTCTTCAGCTCTTTGTGGATGACTGTGAAATCCGGCAGCGGACGGCTCCCCGGCGCCGCCGGTGGCGGAGGTGGGAATATCCGATGTTCCAGGGTGGCATCATCGAGGTTGGCGGGCAGAGGCCATGACAGGCCAGCCGCGGCGATGCGTTTCAGGTATCGTCGCACGGTGCCCTTACCGATCGAACAGATCTTGGCGATCTGACGTTCGTTCAGTTTGGATTCAAAACTGAGTCTTAAAACTTCACGTATTCGACGCATGGGTAATCGCTTTTCCGGCACATGCTCTCCTTCTTTTTTCAGAGGAGCATGCCCCCTTGGATTACCAGCGCCGTCCACGCCACCCGATTCCGCCGGATGTGGGGCGCGATTCCGTTCCCGGTGGGGCAAGATTACGGCAAGTGGGGCACCATTCCGCTACAGTCCAAAAGGTGCCCCCCTTCCCAGCGGAATCCTGCCCCACATCGCAGCGGAACACTGCCCCACTTCAAACGGAATCAATGCCCCACTTCGACCGGAATACGCATCGGCGGCAAGTACCGCTCGAAGTGCTGATGGTCGATTCCGTCGAGAAGGCTACACAAACTAAGCGTCACGGATCCTGGCTGTCTGCCATTTGCCCGGGCATTCAGCCCCCATACGCCTGGCGGCTCGGCAAGCCGGCATGGCCTGGCATCGGGTGGGTCTGATTCGGCTGCGGGACCCGCTGATATTCTCAGCGAGAACGTGGGCTGGTTTGGGCGAGCACCCAAATGGTCCCGGCGAAGAGCAGGGTATCGAAGACGTAATTCATTGCTTCGACACTTGGAGAGAGGGCCATGAGGGGAATGTAGAGTAGGATGACGCTCAGGGTCACTGCGATCGCGAGCCATGTCGCTGCGAGGCGGGCGCGGCGATTGACGAAGACCGCGACTCCGGCCACCAGCAGAAGCGCACCAGTCAGATATCCCCAGAAAAGGCGGAGCGGCACCCACGTCGGCGTGAGTTTGGGAAGAGGAACTCCCGGTGCGACGTCGGGATGGAGGAAATAAACCACGCCGAAGAACACACAGGCGACGGCGATCCAGTAGCGGCCGATGACTGCAAATCGACCTCCGGCGAGAGCCCACGCGCCGCCACCGAAAGAGAGATCGCGGAAGAAGATGGCCCAGGTGAGGCGTTGCCGGGGGCTGACAATGGCGTTTGGCAGATGGATCAGCAGGACGAAGAGAAGGAACATGAAGCCCAACAGCGTGGCGGCCAATCGCACGTAGCGCTTAACGGCGAGACTGACAGCTGCTGCGAGCAAGGCGATTCCGACAAAGTACGTCAAGAACAACGGGCCGGGTATCCACGATGGAATGACCTGCATGATGCTCCTGACCGCTACCAGGTGCTCCATTCCGAAGGTGGCCAAGGCCGCCGCCACGAATGGAGGGCCAAAATCGGTGAGCTTGCCCGAATTAAAAGATAGTTGTTTTCGAGTGGTAATCAATCCGATCGCGAGAAAAACGATTCCGGCAAGAGATGGCCACAGAACGGCGGGGGAAGTCACAGAGCCTTCATTCTACGAGAATGGGATGTCGTGCGAAAGAGGCTATTCATGTCGATGGCGATCCATGTCGATGGCTATTTGTGTCGGTCCTGTGGGATGTGTACAAGTTCAGTGGGCAGCCAGGCTGCCAGTCGCCTTTCGGTGCCGCGGGTTTTCCAGGCGGCCATCTTTAGAGTGCGATTTGTCGAGCTCAATCTTCCGATGGCGCAAACAACCGGGGCCCAAGCCGAGAAACCTGACCCGTGAAACATAGTACGATACGGGTTCTTACCGAGCGCAAAGGAGGTTTGCCCATGTCGACCGCTGCACCGGCGAAGGCAATGCCCGAGAATGCGTACACTCCGCTCCAGCCTGGAGCAGATTACCAACCGCTGGTCCCCGCGGCAACGACTCTACCCGAATTGACCCCACGCTCCGTGGGTTGGGGACTCTTTCTGTGCGTCATCTTCACCGTCGCTTCTGCCTATTCCGGGCTGAAAGTCGGGCAGGTGATGGAGGCGGCGATCCCGATCTCCATCCTCACCATCGGTTTGGCGCGGCTGTATACGCGGCGCTCCAGTGTTTTGGAGAATGTGATCGTCACCGGGATCGGGGGGCTCGCCGGCTCGATCGTGGCGGGAGCCATCTTCACCCTTCCTGCTCTCTACATTCTCAAACTCGATCCGCACCCGGTGCAGACCATTTTCATCTGCCTGGCCGGCGGCTGCCTCGGCGTCCTTTTTCTGATTCCTTTGCGGCGCTACTTCGTGCGTGAGATGCACGGCAAGCTGCCCTATCCGGAAGCGACCGCCATCACCGAGGTGCTGGTCACCGGCGAGAAAGGTGGATCGCAAGCCAAACTCCTGCTTGAGGCCACCGCCATCGCGGGCGTTTACGACTTCTTCGTGACCACATTCCAGGTGTGGAAGGAGGTGGTGGACTACCAGTTTCTGGCACCCGTCAAAGCGTTAGCCGATCGCGCCAAGGTGGCGCTGAGCTTCGACGCGAGCGCCTTCATTCTCGGACTAGGCTACGTCATGGGGCTGCGCAGCTGCATGATCCTCTGCGCCGGTGGAGTCCTCTCGAACCTGGTACTGGTTCCGCTGATCTGGATGATTGGCGATCACATCTCCGATCGCGGGGTGTACCCCGCGACTGTGCCGATTGCGCAGATGGCCGCATCGCAGATCTTTCGCGGGTACGTCCGATTCATCGGCGTGGGCGCCATCGCCACTGCCGGGATCTTCGGAATTCTGAAATCGATGCGCATTGTAGCGGGATCGTTCGGAGTGGCGCTGCGGACCTTCCGGCGTGGTGAAGGAGCGGCAAGCGCGCCCGACCGTACCGACCGCGACATGTCGATCATGAGCATCCTGGCAGGCGTCGCGGTCAGCGCGGTGTCGGTGGGTATCTTTCTGGGACGGCTATCAGACGCGCCGATGGCGATTCTGATCGGCGTGGTACTGACGCTGGTGTTTTCGTTCTTCTTCACGTCGGTGGCCGCCAATGCCATCGCCACCACGGCACGAAATCCCGTGTCGGGCATGACGATGCTGACCATCATCATCTCGTCTGTGGTCCTGCTGCGTTTTGGACTGTCGGGCACCACCGGAATGTTCTTCGTGATGGCGCTGGCGGGCATGGTGTGTACCGCGCTTTCGGTGTCGGGCCAGGCGATCACGGACCTCAAGACGGGATACTGGCTCGGCTCCACGCCGGCGGCTCAGGAAAAGGTGAAGTTCCTCGGGGTGATTGCCGCGTCGATAGCGGCTGGCCTCACGATTGTGATGCTGGCACGCACTTTTCAGTTTGGCGAGGCCGCACCGGGAGATGCGCGCGTAGTTCTGGCGTCGCCGCAGGCCTCTATTATGAAGGCGCTGGTGGAGGGCTTCATGAGCCGGCAACCGGTGGCATACCTGCTGTTCGGCACCGGCGCGGCGGTCGCGGTCGTCATGGAGATGCTGGAGGTGCCGGCGTTGATCTTCGCGCTCGGCATGTATCTGCCATTAGAGCTCAACTCCCCGGCGCTGGTAGGCGGCGTCCTGTCGCACTTTCTGAACAAGCGGGGTGCCTCGGTCCGCGAGCGGGGTGTGATTCTGGCATCGGGGCTGATGGCGGGTGGCGCCCTGGGCGGGGTATTCGGAGCGGCCTGCCGGTTGATTCCGAGCTTCTCGGAGTCGTGGGTGCGGACGCCGTTCTACGGCAACGAAGCGGCGTCGCAATGGGTCTCTACGGCGTTTTTCCTGGGACTCTGCGCTTACGTGTGGATTCGTTCGATGCGCGCGGCGCCTGTGGACGAATAGGGAGGCGGATGGGTTTACGATCCGCCATCCAATCTCACATCGCGCCAGAGATGATAGAGGACCAGGGCGGTGATTCCCGTAAGGATGACGACGAATCCGGATCTCCGGTAAATCAGGAGTGTGACGGCTCGATAGAGGACAAAGCTGGGTATCACCGAGAGACCCAGGCGCAAACCTACAGGAATATCAAGGACGACACGTCGCAACCAAATCACGTACGCGAGTAAAACAGCGATCGGCAAGCCTACGAAGCCGTAGACGACAAGGCGCACGGCGCCATTATTGCACGCCTGCGCGGTGACCCTCCGTCAGCAAGCCGGGTCGCGGGTCCGTAGCGAGCCGCGCGCGTCGGCAAGCGTCTCCGGCTTGTTTTTATGTTTCCTCGCATTACACTGGAGTTGTCATGTGCAGAAGCATCAAAGTGCTCCGAAAGCCCGGCGAACCTGCCACCCCGGACGAACTACATGCCGCCGCGTTGCAGTTCGTGCGCAAGATCAGCGGGTTTCAAAAACCCTCCAAAGTGAATCAGGAGGCCTTTGAACGAGCAGTGCGGGAAGTCGCGGAGGCAAGCGGCCGTCTGCTCGAAACCGTGGGGCCCGCACGTGTTCGAGTACGCGAAACCGACCCAGCCCTCGATCCTCAAATCGAGGTCAATCCCTCCCGCAGTGCATAGCGCGTCAATTCGATCGTGCTGTGGATCTCGAGCTTGTCCATCACGTTCTGCCGATGCGACTCCACCGTCTTCACGCTGATCTTCAAGATGTGAGCAATCTCCTTGACGCGCCTGCCATCGGCCAGGAGGCGGAGCACCTCCTGCTCGCGCGAGGTCAGCATGTGGATGGGTGTCGTCTGCCGATCCTGGGCGCACGCCTGGCGAACGAAGTCTTCCACCAGCGACCCGGTAATCACCGAGCTTAGATAGGGGCGATTCTGCATTACGGTGCGGACTGCCTGATTCAACTCTTCGAAGGCGCTGTCCTTCACCAGATAGCCAAGCGCCCCGGCGCGGATCATTTCACTCACAAAACGGCGGTCCGAGTGCATCGAAAGCCCGATCACCCGGGTATCGCGCACTTCGCTGCGGATGCGGCGCGTCGCCTCCACGCCGCCGAGTCCCGGCATCACCACGTCCATGATGACAATGTCGGGTTGGAGCTCGCGTGCCAGGGCAATGGCGCTTTCGCCGTCGGAAGCTTCTCCGACTACGCTCACGTCGGGCTGTTGCGCCAGAAGGCTTCGCAAGCCCTCCCGCAAAATGCGGTGATCGTCCGCCAGCAGAATTCGGATGCTCATACCGTGGTCTCCACAAATCGGTCCGCGGCCCCCAAGGGAAGGTAGATCTTGACGGCTGTACCCTTAGCCGGCTCGGAGCGAATCCGCAGGCGCCCTCCCAGGTCGGAAACACGCTCCTGAATGTTGAACAGGCCGAAGCCGTCATGCGACTCCGGAAACCCGTTCGCCGCTCCGAATGCGTCGTGAGTCCGGAATCCCTGGCCATTGTCAGCCACCAGAATCTCGACGCTTTCGGCGCACCAGCGGACGCGGACTGCCACATGACCGGCTCCCGAGTGCTTGGCCACATTCACCAGCAACTCACGGATCGCCGAGAACAGGAATGCCCGGCTCTCTTCGGCGAGGTTGCGCGATTCGCCTTGCCTGGAGAACACGACACGAAAGCCGTGCTGCCTCTCCATGTTTTCACTGAGCCACTTCAGGGCAGCCTCCAGCCCGAGCTGGTAGAGAATCGGCGGGCTCAACTGGTAGGTCAGCGAACGGGTCTGTTGCAAGGCCTCCTCCACCAACAGTTGAACTTCGCCGATCCCCTGCCCTAAGTCAGGGTCCGCGACGGCGCTCTTCACCGTGGCGACTTTGATCTTGGCGGTCGCGAGCAACTGCCCCAGGTTTTCGTGTAGTTGGGCCGCGATCGCACGCCGTTCCCGGGCTTCTACCGCCGAGAGCTCGGCGGCCAGGGCACGCAGCTTACGGCGGTACTGGTCGAGCTTTGCCTCGGTCTTCTTCTGCTCGGTGATGTCGCGAATTACGCTCACAATGCTCATCAGTGACCCGTCCTCGGCGTAAAGCGGCATCACGCTGTGCTGCGTGTCGAAGCTCTCGCCATTCTTGCGGCGCATGCGAAACGCGGGCACGTGCAGGTATCCATTTTCCTTTACCGCGATCTGAATCATCTCTCCGAAGCGGAGAAAGGCGGCGTCATCGATGTGGAGCAGGCGGACAGACTGGCCCACCACCTCATCGCGCGAGTACCCGAACAGTTTGGCCGTCGCCGGATTGCAGTCGAGTACCACACGCTTCTCCGCGTCGATGATCAGCAGAGAGTCGCGCAGGCTGGCGAAAGTTTTGTTGAGCAGGAGCTGCGATTCGCGCAGCGCGTCGGAGCGCCGGCGGATGTTGCGGAACAGCAGTGTGTTCATGCCGGCCAGGAACAGGATGGCCGCGACCCACACGGCGGAGACCCAGTGCCGGGAGGCGAAGCTAACGAGGATGTCCGGCTGGAACAGATCTGGCACCTGGGCGCGGTGCTCGACAGCGCGGACTGCGTCAATTCACTGAGAAACATCTCAGGTAAAACATGGATGTTAACACGTGGCACGTACGTCAGCGCACAGTCTTTTGAGCAATCAACCGCTGAATCCGCGACTGTCTGTCAGGATTCCATTCACCGCTGGTCAGAACGTCCTCGAAGCGGACAATCTGATACCGCAGAAATGCCTCCAGCACGGAGTTCTTCTCGTCAGCGCCGTTTTCGTAGACGACCAGTCCGCCGGGCCGCAGAGCCTTCCAGTATTGGTCGGCGTCGTACCTGGTCAGGTCGCGGACGTACGTGACCACGATGAGGTCCCATTGCTCCTCGCCATACGAAAACTCGTCGTCCCGTGCAACTACGGCGCGAAACGTCACGCCCGTCTTCTCGGCGTTGGAACGCGCGATGCGGACACCTTCGCTGGACGGGTCGAAGCCGGTGACGTCCCAGCCCTGCGCCGCCAGATACACCGAGTTGCGGCCTTGTCCCATGCCGACATCCAGCGCTTTGCCGGGTTTTCGCCCCTCGATGGCGCTCATCACCACGCGACTTGGGGTCTGGAGAAAGATGGGATCTTTCCCGGCGAAAACCTTGTCCCAGAGCAGTTCGACTCCGCGGCGGCGCGTGAAGATGGAGTTCGAAACTACCCCCATCCGGCGACCGGCTTCCGTCTCAGAGATTCCCTGGTGCAGCAAGTTCTCCCGATAGGAGCCGATCAGATCGCTCGGCTTGCTGTTGGGCTCCTGCTTCTGGAGCCAGCCCATGAAGTCTCTCCACACCGCCTCCTCGGAAGGCGGAGACTGCGCCAACAGGATCGCGCAGAAGCAGAATGCCACGATGACGAGGGACTTCATAGGGCGTTCGGGGACTCAGTTCTCCGACGGCTTTTGCGCGCGATCGATAACCAACATCGGATAGGGCGCCTTTGCCGCTTCGAGCTTCAAACCGAGTTGTTCCTGAAGGGCGGCCAGCAACGAGGGCGTGTTCGAATCAGGATCGGCTACGGCGGTCGCAGGGACCCAGTCCAGCGTGTAAGCGTAGCTGCCGGTCAGGTTGGTTCGATCGACGACAGGCTTGCCCGCGCTGTGGCTCAGTTGCGCGGCCAGTTGTTCCATTGTGCCCTTGGTAACTTCCATGTGGAGCCCCCCGGCGCCGGCGCGTACGTGGCCCCCTGGGGAAGCGTCCGTAGCGCTCTCCTTGAGCTTGGGCCCATTCTTTCCCACCACCAGGGCCCAAACGGAGCGATCCTTGGCCTCACGGTGCGTTTGCAGACCAAAGCGATCGGCCAACAGGGACTGCATCATCTTCTGGAAATCCGACTTGCTGAGCGTGCCTTCGCCTTCCGCTTTGGCCGACAGGTCGTAGTGATCCGATTCGGCCCATTTCGGCGCTCCGCTGATCTGGTCGTATTTGACGCCATACGCGACCGTGATCAGGTCGAGCAGTGTGCTCGCCGTGCCGGTCACCCTGCGTCCCTGCACTCTTGGATCGGCGGAGAAGTTGACCGGCTCAGGATGGAACTTGATGGTGGCCACTTCAAAGGACGGGGCCGCGGCTGTCTGGGCGCATCCGAACGCAGCGCCGGTCAGCAGCAGCGCGAAAAGCCGATTGCACATTCCGACCTCCCCTCGCAGCCACCATTTTATCCGCAAGGATCTGTCTATTTCTTTCTGACCTCCAATTGCACGGGGCGCGCTACAGAATTCACATCCGGGTCATAGTACTCGTACACACGCGAGGCGAATGTCTTGGCGCGAATCGGGTACTTCGCACGCAAGCGGAAGCGCAGGGTTACGGTATCGCCCGCACCAATCGAGTCGAAATACAGAATCGCCTGCGTCGCCGTCAAGCTGAACTTCTCGAGACGGCCGCTCTTCTGCCCGCTACTGCGTTGCTTGTAGCTATCCAGATCCTCACTCAACAGGTCGAATCCGGGAGGAATCCCGAGGTCGACCATCACCATGTTCGCGGACTTCGCGAGATTGTTCCGCACCGTCGCCGTAGCGGTGGCGATATCGTCTTGCGCGAGTTGCGTGCGATCGTAGGTGACGCCGATCGAGAGCGGCTCGTTTTCGGGTTTGGTGTCCCAAGGCATGAAGTAGCGGCCGACGACCTGGTAGGCCAGGCTGCCCTTGCCGTCGAACCGGATCTCGACTTGGTTCGCCGCCGCCGAATCGGGCTTTAGAACGAATTGGTGGAACAACTCGTTGTTGTCGGCAGTCAGGGAGAGGCGCTCGGCGGGCTGACCGTTCATCGTGATCTCCACCGTCCCGCGAATGTCGGACGTGCCCTTCGCCGCCGAGAGCAACAGCGCTCGCAGCGCCATGATGGTGGCCTGGGTTGTGCCCCATGTGCCTGACGCGTCCTTCTTCGACGCGAGATAGCCCAGCGCCTTACTCGCCACGGCGTTCGCTTCGCCCCACTTGAGCAAAGCCTGCACGGCGAGCCCTGTGGTCTCGACGCTCGCGCTGGCTCCCGTGGCGTAGACGCCTGTCTCGTCGGCGCTCCACCACACCTGATCGCCCTGTTCGGTACGGGAATCCAACAGCGCGGTCATGGCGCGGCGGGTAAATTCGCGGTCCTTGCCAAAATCCGCGGCGAAGTTGGCGAGCACGGCGAGTGTGTAGGGGTCGGTCTTCGCCCCCATCGCTTTCTCGACGAATTGCTTGGCCTTCTCCACGGCCGGTCCCTTGTAGCCGGTGTTTTCGAGCGACCATCCCAGATACGCGGTGATACGCAGCAGGCCGGAATTGTAGCGATTGGTCGCGCCCTCGTTGATGAAGCTCTTGTCCGGCTCCCAGCTTCCGTCCTGCTGTTGTTTGCCGGCGAGCCACTGCTGCGTGCGGGTGATGACGTTGGGGTCCACGTCGAACACCTTCGACATGTCGGAGAACTCCATCAGCCCGTACCCCGTCAGGATCTTGTTGGCGGGCGCCTGGCCAAACCACGAGAAGCCGCCGCCCTGCACTTCGAATGTCAGCAGCCGCTGATATCCGTTCGCGATGTAGCCTTCCGCCTTCGCGTGAATCTCTGGCGTGAGCTTCTTCGTGCTCTTCATGTAGTCGAGCGTGAGCACGTTGGGGTAAGTGCTGGAGGAGGTCTGCTCGAAGCAGCCGCCGGGCATGCGCAGAATGCTGTCCATGCCTTCAATCACCTGGCTCAACGGCCCTGGATACAGCCGGACGTAGATCTTACCGGCATCCGGAATAGCGCCGGAGGGGAAGTTCACGGCGTGCGCGACGTGGAGCGGGGCCTCTACATTGGAGGTCCCCTGTCGGTCTGCGGAAGGCTCGAGCCGGCCGTTAAACACCACGTTCTGCTCGCGCCCATTGGGAACTACTTCGATCTCGCGAACCACGATGTCCGCGCGTTTCGCACCGCCTGCCATCCGCGCCGAAAGCGTGAGCTTGAACTTGCCAATCCGCGTTGCCTCAAGCGTGAACTGCGACCCGCCCACACGCTGCGAATCCACAGCGATGGTCTTGTCGGGAACATCTTCCACCAGGCGGAACCAGTTGTCGGGCTGCAGTTCGAGGCTCACGTCGCCGCGCGAGGGCGAATAGTTGTAGGCGGCGACGGGGATGGAGATACGGTCTCCCTGCGTGAGGGTGACGGGCAAATCCAGATCGACGAAGAAATCCTGGAACACCTTGAGGCTCGATGTGCCCGTGCCGAGCGCTCCGGATGGTGTGGAGGCCATCATCGCCATGCGCCAGGTGGTGATGTTGTCGGCGATGGGGATTGCGATGCTGGCTTCTCCGTTGCGGTCGGTGATGATCTCCGGATTGATGTACAGGGCTTCGGGGAACCATGAGCGGACATGGGCGCTGGAAACGCCGCCGGAATCTTTCTCTTTGGCGATGCTGCCGGTGGTGATACCGAGATCTCGCGGTGCCATCTCGAGCCTCGCAAACTGTGCGAGAGGTGTACCACCAGGTACTCCTCCAATGATTCCACCGAGGACTCCCCCTTGCTGGCCTTGCATTCCCATCTGACCTTGCACTCGGAACACGCCGCCGCCGACTCCTCCTCCCATACCTGCACCGACCCCGCCGCCGAATCCGATTCCAATGCGGTCATTGACTGTCACGTCTCCGTTCTTCGCCACTTCCAAGACGACCGCGAGATCATCGCCTGTATTGAGCTGCTTGTCCGGGCCGCGACTGCGAACGCCGTAGTATCTCTTCTCTCCGTCCTTCCACTGGTAGGAGAGATCGATCACGCTGCCCCAGGGATCGCGAAACTCCGGCTTGCCCTGCTCGGCCATCCTGGTGACCATCACCGCAAGGTCGCTGCCGTCGGATTTGACCCTCGCCACGCGATTCAATTCGTCGGCGGCTCGCCGCATCTGGGCGGTGAAACTCGTCCGATAGCGCGTGAGGTATTCGCCATACCTGGCCATCGGTACGGTTTTCCCGAACTGCCGGTTGAATTGGTTGTGGTTCACGAGTTCAGTGGCTGCGAACAAGGCTCGCGCCGCACGATCGCGTTGCGCCGCCAGAGCGGGATCGCCCGTCTCCACCGCATCCGTCATGCCCACCGAGTGGATCTCATACCGGGGCTTCATTACTTCCTGTTCGAGATAAAAGAAGACTTTGGCGAAGCCGGGCTGCTTCTCCGCCAGCGCAAAGACGGCTTCGTCGATAACCTGCAATCCCAAGGCGGCGCGAACTCCCTCACCTCGCGAGTTGGTCACACGGAAGCGAATGCGCGCGTTGCCCCCCGGCCTGTAAACGGCGGCATCGGCGGTGGCCTCAATCTTCAATTCGTCTGCGGGCTGCACAAATGCCAGGCGATGATCCGACACCGGCTGCGCATTGCGATCAAAGATGTAGGCATTGAAATCTACGGTGCCGGTCAGTTCGGGCGTGGCCGTCAAGGTCAACTCCGCCCGTCCATTCACCAAATCCAGGTCGCGTGTGAGCATCGTTTGGCCTTGCCGCACGACGTCCACATAGACAGTCCCCGTCTTCTTCGTCGAGTAGAGCTTCAACGGGATGCGATCGCCCGCCCGATAGACCGCGCGCTCCGTGCGCAGAAGAATGCGATCCTCACCCGCGCGGACCGCCAGCGAAAGCGTGTTCGACGCGTGATTGCCCTCGCGATCGGCAGCTTCGATTTCGAAGGGAACGTTGAACGACATCGCAGACGACGGCACCAGGGAGACGACGGCCACGCCGCCCGCGTCCGTCATGGATCTCTGATCCACGCCGTTGGCGCGTATGCGCACTTCCGCGGGCGCCGGTTTACCGTCCGGGTAAGACGTCAGGATGAAGACTTGGTTTTCGACATCGGGAATGAGCGTGCCGCCTTCCGGCACCGCGGTGATCAAAATCGGAGACTGGCTGACAGTGATCGGTTCCCCGCGCGATTCGCTGTGTCCCGCGGTGTCTTTTACGCTGGCCTCGATCAAGACTCGCGCTGCGCCTTGGCTCAGCGGCCGTCCGGCGAAGTAGTCGGGCAGTTTGAGGTCAAATCGATAAGCTCCTTCGGAATCGGTCTTGCCGGCGACTTGCCCCACCTCAAACATCGCAACATCCATGCCTGTACCTTTGACCGTGATCTCACCGCCATCCACCGGTTTGCCGAAGAAATAGTTGGCACGAACCGTTCCCGTAACGTGATCGCCGGGACGGTAGCCATGCTTCCCGGCGCCTTGCATCTCGAGCGCGACTTTGAACTTCGGCAACACGTAGCGCTCCACGTTGAACGCCATCTCCGCGGGATTGGTATCGCCCAACGAGGCGCGCAGATGATACGTGCCCAGATTGACTTCGTCGGCGAGTCCGAACTCCGCCGAAGCCACTCCGAAGGTATCCGTCTGAGTGGCGCGCTTGAACACTTTATTGCCGCGGGAGTCTTCGATTTCGAACGTCAATTTGCGGTTCGCGGTGGCTTCGTGATTC
Source organism: Bryobacteraceae bacterium (assembly GCA_035295745.1). Lineage (GTDB taxonomy): Bacteria > Acidobacteriota > Terriglobia > Bryobacterales > Bryobacteraceae > JAIQFL01. Next base: position 36,680 of record DATGIL010000038.1, read on the forward strand.
AACTTGTCCAGTGCCAGCGCGCGCACGTGAATCGTCTGGCCAGGTTGGTAGATGGGCTTCTCGGTGGTCAGGAGGATCGACGACTTGTCTTCCAGCCGCACTGTCTGCACGAATTCGGCGGAGCCCAGCGGCGTCTGCGCGATGTACCGCACCGGAACGGATCCGGTGATGCCGGCAGGAAACCGAAACTGCGCCTCGGTAGTGCCGCGTTCGTTCATGCGGCCGTCGAACAGCACCCGCGGCGATTGTCCGGAGGGCGCCAGTTCGATGCGCACCGTACTCGTACCCGCGATTGGGCGATCGTGCGAATCGCTCACAATCAGCCGCATCGCCGCGGGAGAGCCTGCCAGGTAGGACTGCTGGCCAATCACGCGAATTGCCGGCGTCAGCAGGATCCGGGAGATCGATTCGGTCTCTTCCATCGGCGCGTCTTTGCCATCGGTGTAAGTAAACCGATATCGCAAGCGGTGCCACACCAGATCGTCGGTGCTGAGCGCCGGAACAATTTTGAGATCCTCCTGCCACCACCCGTTGCCATCATTCGCGCCCACCATGTGATCCACATGCCCCACGGCGGTGTCTTCGGGATTCAACACGTCCACAGTCAGTCGCCCCGGCCCGCTGTGGGCTGCATGATAGGGAATAGTGGTGTGCAAAGTGCCCTGTGAGTAAGTCGCGGACATGGTCTCCGTACGCGCCGCTGGCGTGTCCGGATAGGATCGCAGGGCCAGCGTGGCAACGAGAATCAGCAACGCCGCCATCAGGCAGAAGTTTCGCATTGCGTTCGACTCCTTGAGCATTGGACCGCGGAAGCAAGTCAGAAGTTCCGCGTCAGTCACTAGGGAATTGCGCCAGCCCGCATTTCCTTTCACGACATTTGCTTCACACCTCACGCACGTCGCCTTCCAGAGCCGTTAACCTTGTGTTCTACAGGGCAACGGTATACTCGTTGTGTGCTGGGCGTTCACTAGTGTGCCCGATTGGAAGAAAAATCCGTATGCGCATCGCCACCGCTTGTTTCGCAGCTGTTTTCGCAGCCGCCGTCTCCTTCGCACAGGATGCCGATCCCGGGCGCATCCTGTTCGAAAAGACCTGCGCGCGTTGCCACGGATCCGACGGTAACGGCGGCGAACTCGGCCCGGCGATTATCCGGCGCTTGCCGCAGCACAACGACCAGCAACTGGCATCGCTGATCCGCGAAGGGCTGCCTGGAGGAATGCCGCCCAGCCAGGTCAACGACGCTGAGATGGCGCAGCTCACACGATTCCTGCGAACCCTCCAGCGCCGTCCCGGACGCCCGATCGTGCGCATGAAGGTGCAGACGGTCAATGGCGCCACTCTGGAAGGCCAGGCGCTCAATCAGGGCTTCGATGACCTGCAACTGCGCACCGACGATCAGCAGATTCATCTGCTGCGCCGCGCTGGCGGCGATCGATATCGCGAAGTGACCTCCGAAACCAACTGGCCCGGATACAATGGCGATCCCGGCGGGAATCGATACACCACGCTGTCTCAGATCACGAAGGCGAATGTAGCGCATCTCGGGCCCAAGTGGGTCTTCACGCTGCCGAATACGGGGCGCCTCCAGGTCACGCCCATCGTATTCGCGGGAATGATGTACGTCACCAGCGCCAACGAGTGCTATGCGCTGGATGCCGGCAGCGGCCGGCAGATCTGGCACTATCAACGGGCCCGCACTCGCGGGCTGGCGGGCGACGCGTCCGGCGGCACCAACCGCGGCGTATCGCTTGCCGGCGATCGGCTGTTCCTGGAGACCGACGACGCCCATCTCATCGCGTTGAATCGCTCCACCGGCGAACTGCTGTGGGATAGCGAGATCGCCGACTGGCACCTGAATTACTTTGCGACCTCCGCGCCGCTCGCCGTCGGCTCGCTGGTGGTAGCCGGCGTCGGAGGAGGCGAACATGGCGCGCGCGGCTTCGTGGCCGCGTTCGATCAGGCGACCGGCAAGGAGGCGTGGCGATTCTGGACCGTTCCCCTGCCGGGGGAGAAGGGCGCCCAGACGTGGGACGGCAAGGGTATCCAGCACCCAGGGGCTCCTACCTGGTTCACGGGCACCTACGACCGCGAGACCGATACCGTCTTCTGGCCGACCGGCAATCCCAGCGCGGAATACAACGGCGATGACCGGCCGGGCGACAATTTGTACGCCGATTGCATCCTGGCACTCGATGCCAAGAGTGGGAAGCTCAAGTGGTATTACCAGTCCACGCCTCACGATCTGTGGGACTGGGACGCCACCGAGACGCCGGTAGTGCTGGATGCCAACTGGCACGGACAGCCGCGCAAGCTCCTGGTGCAAGCCAATCGCAACGGCTTCTTTTACGTGTTCGACCGTACGGATGGCAAGCTGCTCTTGGGTAAGCCGTTCGTCAAGAACCTGACTTGGGCCAGCGGCATCGACGACCAGGGGCGTCCCGTCAAGCTGCCCAATCAGGAGCCGGCCGCCGCCGGCACGAAGGTCTGCCCGTCGCAGGACGGAGCTACCAACTGGTTCTCGCCCTCGTACAATCCGGCGACGGGACTCTATTACATTCAGACCTTCGAGAAGTGCAGCGTCTATAGCAAGCGCGATCCCGGCAACTGGGAAGCGGGCAAGACGTACCTGGGCGGGTCGCAGCGCACCTCGCCCGAAGGACCGCCGGAGCGTGTTCTGAAGGCGATCGATCTGCAGACCGGCAAGATCGTGTGGGAGTTGCCCCAGCCGGGTCCGGCGGAGTCCTGGGGCGGAACGCTCTCGACGGCCACCGGCCTGGTGATTTTCGGCGAAGAGGGCGGCTCGCTGATGGCGGCGGACGCGAAGACAGGAAAGCCACTGTGGAGCTTCCAGACGAATCAGGTGTGGAAGGCGTCGCCGATGACGTACGAGTTCGATAAAAAGCAGTACATCGGGGTCGCGGCAGGGTCGAACATCATCGCTTTCGGGATTCTGGAATAGCAGAAATCGGAGGCGAATGGTCCCTGAGATTGGGGACCTACCAACGCTCCCTTACGGTCGCGGCTCGTAAGCTACCCAAATACGTTCGCGCGATAAGTGCGCTTGCGAGCCGCGCGCGTGAGCAAGCGATGTCCGGATTTTTCACAGCTTCTTACCTTACACTTACGGTCGCGGCTCGTCAACACCTCGAAGTTGCGGTTCGCCCGATTGCACGCCGGGCGTGAGTTGCGCGCCAGTGAGTTGCGCGCGGTGGTTGCAATGCATCGTGAGTGCACGATTCATCCGACGCACGGGGGTTCGCGATATGCAGGAGCATTACACGGGTAGTTACGAGCCGCGACCGTGAGGGAGCGTCTCCCTCTTCAGTGTTTTACCGGATTTACATCAGTGTAACAACCGTGGGATAAATCACCTATATTCGGATTTTTAAGTCCTTAACTACGATTAGGTGTAAAGCATGGGTTCGGATTACCAGAGTTTTCATCGCCGCTCGATAGAGGAACGCGACGCGTTCTGGTCGGAGCAGGCCAGGCTCATCGATTGGCATAAGCCCTTCCAACAAGTACTCGACTATTCCGATCCGCCATTCGCGAAATGGTTTGTCGGCGGCGAAACTAATCTATGCTACAACGCGGTGGACCGGCACTTGCCTGAGCGCGCGGACCAGCCAGCTCTCATCTACATTTCGAGCGAGACCGGACACGAACATACTTACACCTACAGGGATCTCCACGTCGAAGTACAGCAGATGGCCGCCGTGTTGCAGAGCTCGGGAGTCGGCAAGGGCGATCGCGTCCTGATCTACATGCCAATGATTCCCGAGGCCATCTTTGCGATGCTCGCCACCGTCCGATTGGGCGCCATTCATTCCGTCGTCTTCGGCGGCTTCGCGGCCCAGTCGCTGGCGACCCGCATCGACGATGCCCGCCCCAAAGTGATGATGATCGCCGACGCCGGAATTCGCGCCGGCAAGGTCGTGCCTTACAAGGCGCTGGTGGATGAGTCTCTGCGAATTGCCGCGGAGCCGCCCGCCCACGTGGTGATGGTCGATCGCGGCCTGGCACGGAATGTGCCGATGGTCGAAGGACGGGATCTCGATTACGCGACTCTCCGATCCCAACATCTGGGTGAGCAGGTCCCGTGTACCTGGGTGGAGTCGAGCCATCCGTCGTATATCCTCTACACCTCCGGTACCACCGGCAAGCCTAAGGGTGTGCAGCGCGATACAGGCGGATACGCCGTGGCGTTAGCGGCCTCAATGAAGCACATCTACGCCGCGCAGCCCGGCGAGACCTACTTCGCGACCTCCGATATCGGCTGGGTGGTAGGCCATTCCTACATCACATACGGCCCGCTGATCTTCGGAATGGCGACGGTGGTCTATGAGGGATTGCCGATCCGTCCCGACCCCGGCATCTGGTGGCGCATCGTGCAGGACCACAAGGTGACGGTGATGTTCTCTGCTCCCACCGCGATTCGCGTGCTGAAGAAGCAGGATCCGGCATGGCTTCACAAATACGACCTGTCGAGCCTGCGGCATCTGTTTCTGGCCGGTGAGCCGCTCGATGAACCGACTGCCAGGTGGGTGGCCGAAGCCTTGGGAAAACCGATCTACGATCACTTCTGGCAGACCGAAACGGGCTGGGCCATGATCGCCGGGATGCCCGGCATTGAGAACGCTCCTGTGAAATTCGGCAGCCCGTCGTTCCCAGTCTATGGCTACGACATACGTCTGCTGCAGGTGGGCACCGGCGAAGAGTTGGGGTCCAATCAAAAGGGCGTGGTCTGCGTCGTGCCGCCGCTGCCTCCGGGTTGCATGACCACGGTCTGGGGGCAGGATCAACGCTTCCGCGATACCTACTTCACCAGCTTTCCGGATCGCCTTATCTACACTACGTTTGACTGGGGCATCCGTGACGACGACGGCTACTATTTCATACTGGGCCGCACCGACGATGTCATCAATGTGGCAGGTCACCGGCTGGGCACGCGTGAAATTGAAGAGGCAATCAGCGCCCATCCCGCCATTGCGGAGGTCGCCGTGGTTGGAGTCGCGGACGACTTGAAGGGGCAGTTACCGATGGCGTTCGCCGTCGTGAAGAATCCCGCCAGCATCGCCACACACGAACTGCGCGACCAACTTGAAAAGGAAGTGATGGCGACGGTGGACGAACTCCTCGGCGCCATAGGACGCCCCTGCCACGTGCACTTCGTGACGCAGCTTCCAAAAACTCGCTCCGGAAAAGTATTGCGCCGCTCGATCAAGGCCATTGCCGAAGGACACGATCCGGGCGACCTCACCAGTCTGGACGATCCCCTGGGTATCGAACAAATCGCTCTTGCCGTGAAGTAGCATGGATTCCACACATCTGAAGGAGACTTAGGTATGCCAACACAAGCAATGGAGTATCCGGGCATCAGCCGTTGGTGGCGGGTGGTCGGCGGCCTCTTGATGAATCTGGCCCTGGGCACGCTCTATGCGTGGAGCGTCTTCGTGGCGCCGCTGGAAAAACAATTCGGATGGAAGCGCGCCGACACTTCCATGGTCTTTACCATTGCTGTGGTGGTGTTCGCGCTGACCTTCGTGGTAGCGGGACGGATTCAGGACAAGATCGGACCCCTCTACTGTTCGCTGGCCGGGGGACTGTTGGTGAGTTTGGGATTCTTTCTGTGTTCCTATACCACCAGTCTCACTTACCTGTTTATATGTTTCGGCGTGATCGGCGGACTGGGTAACGGTTTCGGATATGCCACGCCGATTCCCGTGATGGCGAAGTGGTTTCCGGATAAACGCGGCCTCGCTGTGGGTCTGGCGGTCGGTGGCTACGGCGCCGGGTCGGCGATTTTCGGCCCGCTCTCGCAGTTGAAACTGATTCCCGCTTACGGTCTGCCCGCGACCTTTCAAATTCTGGGCGCGATTTTCCTGGTGATGACCGTCGCCGGCGCTTTGCTCCTCAAGAATCCTCCGGCCGGATATAAACCGGCGGGTTGGACTCCCGCGCCGGCCTCGAAATCCGCAGCCACCACGCACGAATTCACGCCCGGTGAGACGCTCCGTACGCCGTCCTTCTACTTCATGTGGATTGCATACGCGCTCGGCTGCTCCGCCGGTTTGATGGTGATCAGCCAACTGGTGCCCTTCGCCAAGAGCGTGGGCCTGGCTGCCGCGGCACTGTCCACCATGACTCTTGTAGTGGGAGCTTTCGGTAACGCCTCGGGGCGCATCCTGTCCGGCTGGATGTCCGACAAACTGGGGCGCATCAATGTGCTGCGCGTAATGATCGGAATCTCGATGGTCGCACTGCCCGCGCTGTATGCCGCAGGTGGCAATGTCGCCGCGCTATACCTTGCGGTCTTCGTGGTGTATTGGTGCTACGGGACCCAGCTTTCGGTCAATGGGGCCGCGACCTCGGACTTCTGGGGCACGAAGAACGCTGGCGTCAACTACGGGATGCTGTTTACCGCGTGGGGCGTGGCGGGGATTATTGGCCCGCGCATCGGAGGCGTGCTGTACGACAGGTATCACAACTATCAGGCGGCGTTTTATACGGCTGCCGCGCTCGCCGCAGTCGCGCTGCTGAGCGAGTTGCTGGCCAAACGCCCTTTGGTTCCGACGGCTATCAGCGCGCCCGCGTTCACGGGGGATCCCAGCCAGGCGCTCTCCGCGGCTCGCAATCGGTAGGGACGTGTGAAGAACGCTCCCTTACGGTCGCGGCTCGTGTGCGCGCCTCGGTCATCGCGATTCGATCGTCGTCAATTCGATCGTCCCGAATTCGATCGTCGCATTGCGATCACCGCGATTCGGTCGTCGCCATTCGATCGTCGCGCCTCGATCGTCGTTATTCGATCATCGCGATTCGATCGTCGCACCTCGATCGTCGTTATTCGGTCATCGCGATTCGATCGTCGTCATTCGATCGCCGCGATTTGATCATCGTTATTCGATCATCGCGTTGCGAATCGTCACGACTCGGTCATCGCGTTGTGATCATCCCTCTTCGATCGCCGCGATTCGATTGTCGCGTTGCGATCGTTGGGATTCGATCATCGCGATTCGATCGTCGCATTGCGATCACCGCGATTCGACCGCCGCAATTCGACCGCCACGTTTCGATCGTCGCGTTGCGAATCGTCGCACTCCGACCATCGCGCCTCGATCGTCGCGTTGCGAATCGTCACGATTCGATCTCCGATTCGACCGCCGCGATTCGACCGCCGCGTTTCGATCGTCGCCATTCGATCGCTTCGCGGCGTTGCGAGCCGCGCGCGTAAGCAAGCGTTTGGAAAGTAATGAGTGGGCACAAACCATCATCGCTAAGCATCTTTGAGAATTAAAGGATAAACGCTACATGACGACTCAGGTCAATATCGATTCCGTACTCACTGAGCACCGCATCTTCGACTGCCCGGAGGATTTCCGGGCACAGGCGCATGTCGCCAGCATTGACGCCTACGACCGCCTGTATCAGGAAGCGGAGAAGGATCCCGAGAGTTTCTGGGCGAAAATCGCCAGCGAGCTCCATTGGTTCAAGCCCTGGGACAAGGTCCTCGATTGGAATTGCCCTTGGGCGAAATGGTTTTCGGGCGGTGAGATCAACCTCTCGTACAATTGCCTCGACCGCCACGTGGCCGGGCCGCGACGCAATAAAGCGGCCCTCATCTGGGAAGGCGAACCGGGCGAAGTGGTGACCTTGACCTATCAGCAGCTGCTGGTGGAGGTCTGCAAATTCGCCAATGTCCTGAAGGGTCTCGGCGTTCACAAGGGCGACCGCATCGCCATCTACATGGGAATGTGTCCCGCGCTGCCGATCGCTATGCTGGCCTGCGCACGCATCGGCGCACCGCATACCGTCATCTTCGGCGGCTTCTCGTCGAATGCACTCGTCGATCGCATTACCGACTCGCAGGCATCCATCGTGATTACGCAGGACGGCTCCTACCGGCGCGGAACTGAAGTGAAACTGAAACCCGCGGTCGATGAAGCGGTCCTTTCCTGCCCGTCCGTACGCCACGTCATTACCTACAAGCGGACCGGCACGCCGCAGACGATGTTTGGCGGGCGCGACCTCTGGTGGCACGAGTTGATGGCCACCGCGTCTGACGAGTGCCCTGCCGAGCCGCTCGACTCCGAGCATCCCCTGTATCTGCTCTACACATCCGGCACCACCGGGAAACCGAAGGGCATCTTGCACACCACTGGCGGCTATTCGGTAGGCACCTATATCACTGCGAAGTGGGTCTTCGATCTGAAAGACAGCGACATCTTCTGGTGCACCGCCGATATCGGCTGGGTCACGGGCCACAGCTACGTGGTCTATGGCCCGCTGCAGAACGGCGCGACCGTACTGATGTACGAAGGCGCTCCGAACTTCCCCGAACCCGACCGATTCTGGGGCATCATCGACCGTCACAAGGTCAATATCTTTTACACTGCGCCGACAGCGATCCGCGCGTTCATGCGCTTCGGCACCGAGTGGCCGCTGAAGCACGCCATGAAGAGCCTGCGGCTGTTGGGTACGGTGGGCGAGCCCATCAATCCGGAAGCCTGGATGTGGTATCGCGAGAACATCGGGCGCAACCGCTGCCCGATCGTCGACACGTGGTGGCAGACCGAGACCGGCATGATCATGATCGCGCCCCTGCCCGGAGCCACTGCGACCAAGCCCGGGTCGGCCACGCGGCCGCTGCCCGGCGTGGTTGCCGACGTGGTCACGCGGGAGGGCGAGTCGGTGCCGCTGGGCGGAGGCGGATTCCTCGTGCTCAAACAGCCGTGGCCCGCGATGCTGCGCACTATCTATGGCGACCCGAAACGTTTTCAGGAGCAGTACTGGTCGCAGATTCCGGGGATGTATTTCACCGGCGACGGCGCCCGCAAGGACGAGGATGGCTACTTCTGGATCATGGGCCGCATCGACGACGTGATCAACGTCTCGGGGCACCGGCTGAGCACCATGGAAGTGGAGTCGGCACTGGTCGCGCATCCCAAGGTGGCCGAGGCGGCCGTGGTGGCGCGCCTGGACGATCTCAAGGGGCAAGCCATCGCGGCGTTCGTCACACTGAAGTCAGGGCATGCGCCCAGCAACGAATTGAAGAACGAACTGCGGCAGTGGGTGGCTCACGAGATCGGGTCGCTGGCGAAGCCGGATGACATCCGTTTCAGCGATGCTCTGCCGAAGACACGCAGCGGTAAAATCATGCGGCGGCTGTTGAAAGAAATCGCGGCCGGCGGAGAGGTCAAGGGTGATACGACAACGCTCGAAGATCTCTCGGTCATCGCACGCTTGAGTACGCACGAAGACTAGACAGGTCACTTTACAGCCACTGATCTGGCGGGGAAGGCGCTTTCGCCTGCCCCACCGAGCACCGAACCAGTTAGCGGAATGGGTCCACCAACATCAGGTCGCTGACTGGTGGACTCATCCTGGAATACAGAATCGTCCGCCCGTCGGGAGAGACACTGAGACCCTGTCCGACTTCGCCGAGATTGCGTGCGATGGTATGGGGCTTGCCCGTCGCGAAATCGTAGAACTGCAGCCTGGTGTCGCCGGAGTCCTGGTCGATGTAAAAGATGCCTGTTTTGGACAGGGCAAAAGCAATGTTCACGACTCCCTGCACCACTTTCACCGGGTCGCCCCCCGCTACAGGAACGCGCCATACCGGACTCGGCGCGCCCACCGCCTGCAGGTAGTACAGATACGCGCCATCCACCGACTCGAAACCGTCCAGCCCGACATTGTGAGTCATCTGGATTGGCTCTCCGCCCGTCACTGCCATCTTCCACACCTCATACTCACCGGTTTGCTTCGAGGTGAAATAGATCCATTTTCCATCTCGGGAAAAAGTCGGAGCCGTAGCCCCAAAGGATGTCAATCGGTGCGGCTTGCCGCCTGCCGCCGCGACCAGATAGGACTCAAAGCGTCCCTCGATATTGGAGTAGAAAGCGATCCACTCGCCATCCGGCGACCATGCAGGGCAGCCAGTGTGGCGCGCGCCCAGCGTCGCAGCCATGGAGGTGAGCTGCACTGCGTTCGAGCCGTCGGGATCGGATACCCAGATCTCCATCGGACCTGAGCGATTGGAATTAAAAACCACCCGGCGGCCATCCGGAGAGAACTGCGGGTTGGTTTCCATGCGGGTGGAGGCAATGGCAGCGACTGGCGCAGAGGTGGAGGGCGAACCAGGCGCCGCGGTCTCCACGCGCCAGATATGGGCTGCTTCCGTGCTCCGAATGTAGATCAGCCGCGAGGGCCGCCCACCTTGTGGACGCGAAACCACGGGCATGAGGCCGCCTTCGCCAACGAAGGGAAGTCGAGTCGCGGGACGGTCGCTCGAAATGGCCGTCCTCCAGAGACTCCCGCCATTAGAGAAGAGGATTTCTTTGTTATCGGGCATCCACGCCAGGGAACCGGCGTTCCACGTCGCTTCATCCACATTCAGCGCGCCTGGTGAGAGATGTCTGGGTTCCCCGCGCGCTGTCAGATTCTTGCCGAGAGGCATCAGATAGAGTTCGTAATCAGGGAGCTTGGTGACACGCTTGAAGGCCAGCCAATGCCCGTCAGGCGAAACCGCCGGGTTCACATCGCCGGTGACGGGTACCGGAGGATTGGTCAACTGCCTTTTCTCTCCCGTTTCTACCGAAATGACAAACAACGCGTCAGATCTGCCGGGACCGGGAGAGTCGCTCGCCACCAGGCAAGAGCTGTCGGGACACCACGCCAGGAAAGTCTCTTTCCAGTAGATTTCGCCCAAATGGACCTCAGCCAGCCTTCGCTCCGAACCGCCGAGCGGGGCGATGAGACGCAATTCGCTCGTCCCACTGTGCCATGTGCTGCCGCCTTGGGCACGCGGCGGTGGGGTCTCTCCGCGCAGAAAAGCGATCCAACGGCCATCGGGTGACCAGACGGGGTTGTAGTCTTGACGCGGGTCCGCAGTGATCCGCAACGGCGAACCGGCGCCGATCTGTTGGACGTATATATCGAAATTGTCCTGCCTGGGTCCGTTCCACGAAAACGCAACGTTGTTGCCATCGGGAGAAAACGAGGGCGAGCTTTTGAAGCCCGGCACGGTGAGGAACTCGACGGCCCGAAGCGGCTCTTCGGAGGTGGCCGGCCACCAGCTTCGCCATACGAGGAAACCCGCAATCGTCACTGATAACAGCACCAGGGCCCAGCCAAGGCGCTTTCCGTAGGAGGTCGCGCGAAGGGCAGCCTCACCTGAATCGGACTCCTCCTTTACTTCCTGGAGAGCGACTTTTACATCGTCCATGTGCTGGAAGCGGCGGCCGGGATCCTTCCGCAGGCAGCGTGTGATGATGCGTTCCAACTCTGGAGGAACGCCTTTGCGTAGCGCACTCACCGCTTCCGGCTCGCCGTTCATGACCGCGGCTAATATGGATAGCCGATTTTCGCCGCGAAAGGCGCGCTTTCCGGTTACCACTTCGTAAAGTACCGCCCCGAACGAGAAGATGTCCGTGCGCGCGTCCAGGGGCTTAGCGGCGGCTTGTTCCGGAGACATGTAGGCGGTCGTGCCGACCACCATGCCCACCTCGGTTTGCATCTCGGGCTGCAGTTCGACGGTGCGGGTTTGATCCTGGCTCGCCGGCGGCTCCGCCGTCTTCGCTAACCCGAAATCCAGCACTTTCGCGCCGGATTTGGTCACCAGCACATTGCCGGGTTTCAAATCGCGATGGATGATTCCGTTGGAATGCGCCGCGGCCAGCGCGTCAGCGATTTGGATCCCCAGTTGGAGCGCCTGCCCGATCGGCAACGGACCATGCAATGGCTCGCCTTCCAGGTACTCCATAACGAGGTAGTTGGGCCCTACGTCGTACAGCGTGCAGATGTGCGGATGATTTAGCGCGGCCACAGCGCGGGCTTCGCGTTCCAGCCGCGCCGTGAATCGGGAGTCAGAGACTTTGATGGCAACTGGCCGGTTCAGGCGCGTGTCCAACCCCTGGTACACTGTGCCCATTCCGCCTGAGCCGGCGACACCGGTGATTCGATAGGGGCCTAGCTGCAGAGGCTGATCGAGCAGACCGCCTTCGGTCTGATCGAGAAGCGACCGAACTTCACACCGTAGTTCCTCGTCTTCGCGGCAGGCCTCGCACAGGAACGCGTCCCGTGCCGGCTCCTCACGCTCCAGAGCGGCGTGGTAGAGTTGCTCGACCTGCCGCCAGCGATCCGGACGCATGGCGTATCCGAGGTAATTGTACCTCCCACGACTGCGGATGTCTCTCCAAACGAGGCTGTAACTCGAAACGTTCCGAATCCGCTTCGAATCTCTGGCTGAGGAAGATAGAAACCCGGAACTGGTCTTTCAAGTCTTCGCAACGCTTGCCGAATTCTGATCGGAAGCGCACCATTGCTGGCCTGCCAGCGGCGCGTGCTCTCGGTCTAAAGATGGCCGCCCGGCCAAACTCTTCGCCACAGAGATCAAGAGCATCCGGGCGCTCCTCAAAACCGCCGCCGACATTCCAGTTGCCGGAATAGCCTGCCCACCTTGACTGGCCCGATCTACCTGTACCGCGCGTCCTCAACCCCGCAGCCTGACCATTCCCTCGATAACCGAAGGAGCAGCTTATTCTTCGCGCAGAGCCGTCATCGGATCCAGATTTGCCGCGCGTCGAGCCGGCAGGTAACCGGCGATCACGGCCGACGCGACGAGAATAACGCAGGCCGTAGCCAGAGTTGTGGGATCGTTGGGCTCCAGGCGGTAAAGGAAACTGGCGAGGAGGCGCGTCGAGAAGACCGCGACCGCCAATCCAAGCGCAAGGCCGGCCACAAGGAGAATCGCCACTTCGCCGAGGACCATGCGGAGCACGCGACCCTGCTCCGCGCCAAGCGCCATGCGAATGCCGATTTCATTGCGCCGCAGGGCGACGTTATACGACATGACGCCGTAGAGCCCGATGACGGCCAAAGCCAACGCCAGGGCGCCGAAGAATCCGGAGAGCGTTGCAAGAAGGCGCTCGCGGCCCAGTGACTCATCGAGCTGAACAGAAAGGGTCCGGAATTGCAGAGTGATATCGTGATTGACTTCGTCGACGGCCGCTTTGACGCTGGGAATGAGGGAGGCGGCGGGTCCGTTGGCGCGAAGCAGGAAATTAGCCCAGCGCATTGGAGGCAACTGCGATAGTGGGTAGTACGCAATTGCTTCTCCTTCCGTTCTCAAGCTCAGGTATTTCGCGTCCTTAACGACACCGATTATCCGGATGGGACGGCTGATCTCGTTCCATCCTTGCCGAAACGTCTTGCCCAAGGCGTCCCGCGGGCTGCCGAAGAACTTGTTGGCCATCGATTCATTGATGACCGCGACCAGCGGCGCCTGCAACGTGTCGTGCGCATCGAAATCGCGTCCCGCGATGAAAGGCGTCTCCATGGTGATGAAGAATCCGGCGCTGATCGAATTGGTCCACACAACCAAATCCTCCCGCGATTTCGCCTTATACCCTTCGACGTGGACGACCTGGTTCGAGTCACTTCCGCTGATCGGGATGATATCGGCGAAGCTCGCGGACCGAACGCCAGGAACAGCGGCGAGACGGCTCTGCAGTTCCTGATACAGCGGTAGCCGGCGGTCGGGCGGCACGCTCGCGTAACGAGGGTCGACACGGACCAGCAGAACCTGCTTCTTATCGAAGCCCGGATCGAGCGTGGTGAGCTTCGAGAACGTTTTGAGCATCAGCCCGGCGCCGATCAGCAGGACCAGCGAGAGCGCTACTTGCGACGCGACAAGCATCTTTCCGAGACTGAATCCGACCTGCGACTCCACCACTCCGCGTGCATTGGCCTTCATGGCCGAGTGCGGATCGACACGTGTACCTTGCCAGGCCGGCGCGAGTCCGAAAAGGATTCCAGTGGCGATGGCTACCGCCGTGGTGAAGGCGAGCACGCGGATGTCAATCGAAAGATCGAGAATGACGTTCGAGTTGCTGGTGGAGAGGAACTGAACCAGCATCCGGCTGGCCCATTGCGCGAATAAGACGCCCAGGATCGCGCCCGTCGAGGAAAGAAGGACGCTTTCAGTAAGCAACTGACGAATCAGCCGGAAGCGACTCGCGCCGATCGCCATCCGGATCGCAATCTCCTTCCGGCGAACAGCGGCGCGGGAGATGAGGAGATTGGCGACATTGGCGCAGGCGATCAGCAGCACCACGCCGACGGCGGCCATCAATGCATACAGGGCGGCCTTGTAGTCGCGGCGAACGTCTGAATATCCATTCGCGCCTGGGAGAAGGTCAAACCTCCGGCTCAGGTGATATTTCTGTGCGTCGGGCGGATAATTGGCGGGGAGCGTGTCGGCGAAGATCTGTGGGGCAAGTGTGTTCATACGCGCCAGAGCCTGTTGTTCGCTGATACCCGGCTTGAGCCGCGCAAAAATCCATAGCCACCAGTTAGCCCGCTTGTCGAGTGCGGAGTTTTCGCGAACAAGAGTACCTTCCGCGCACAGAGGCAGGTAAACGTCAACCGCTTCCCCAACATGGATACCGGTGAACCCCGGCGGAGCGACCCCCACCATCCGAACAGGCTGGCTGTTTAGAGTCAGCCGGAGGTCGAAGACGTCGGCCGTGCCCCCGTATTCCCTCTGCCAAAAGTCGTAGCTGATCAGACCGATCACCGGGCAACCGCGCTTATCGTCGGCGTCGGTGATCGCTCGTCCGAGAAGCGGCTTCACTCCAAGCGAGCGGAAAAAGTCTCCACTGACCCAGCTGGCATTTGCGTTGCGAACTTCGCCGCCCACCGCCAGATTGAGGAGGATAGGGCTGTAAGCGAAGGCTCCCGAGAAGACATCCTGGCGGTCGCGAACCTGCTCCCAAATCGGATTCGTAAACGTGATGCCGTATTTGGTTTTCATGACGAGTTCGACGAGCTGTTCCGGATGGCTCACCGGCAGCGTCTTTAGGATGATGGCATTGATCAGACTGAAGATGGCCGTATTGGCGCCAATGCCGAGAGCCAGCGACAGAATCGCGGTGGCGGCAAAGCCAGGACTGGAGCGCAAGGCACTGAGCGCGTATCGGACATCCTGACGTACGTCGTCGAACATCTATGATTCCTCCGACGGCATTCCCCGAATCGAACCGCGCCGCTCGGGAAGGCGAATCTCTGGCGTGGAATGCCGCTGAGGATAATACTGGCGAACCGAGCGAAAGTTTCACACCTGAGGATATCCGGAGGCGCAATCCATCTCGAGGGCGACATCTATCGCCTCCGAGCAAAGAGCGGTTGCCACCGGGGAAGAGACAGCACAGCCGATCCGCCAGGATGATCGCCGCCTGAGTCCTTATGACCAATGTCCTATCTTTGCGTTCACTCCGGCTCAACCCGCTGAGGGCTTGGACCTTTACCAAAACTCAAATCCAATCAATAGTCCGTGGCCGGATTGAAGTTCTTCGTCGGAAATGTAGCCGCTATTGCGGGTGGCTTCATCACGGGATTGGTGCGGCCCGCTTGATTGGGATCGAAGACCACGAAGCCGGCGCCGGGCGAACCTTTGGGCAGCGAGTAATCGTCCGCCGGATAAGCCGGGTTGGCGAACCCGGGATTCTGCACCACGCTCTGCAGATCCTCCCCAATTCCCTGCCATCCCGAAAATGAGTAGAACGTCCAGGTGGTCTTGTCGTCCGAACAAGGGGCGTTCGCCCCAGTACCGGGATTGGGCTGCACGTGGAAGGCTTTGGCATCGCTCGCAAAACCGCCATCCGTGCGCCAGTATAGGTTGCTGCTGAAAAGCAGAAAGCTGGCAAATGGGAAGCCAAGGCTGTACGTGCAACCGGATACCGAACGAAATGGCGGGCCGGAACCTTCGTTACGGTCGAAATAGAAGAGATTGTTGCTCACCACGAACGCCTGATTGACGCTGGCCGGGATGCCGTCGACATATGGGCCCGTGTCGGACACGTTAGACAAACGGGCGAACGCCACAATATTGTTCTTGATGGTATTGGCTTCTTTGGCCGCCGTCGGGCCATGCGGGGTGTACACGCCAGCTCCGGAAACACGATAAATCAGGTTGTTCTCCACGTCCACCAGGCCCGTATGGTCGTCCATATAGGCTCCGTGGCCCCCATAGCCGTTGGCATCCATGATCGACGCATCGGTTACATCATGGATCTTGTTATTCAGAATTTTGTTGCCCGCCGCCGTGAAAACTGCGTTTCCGCCATCGATCCGTATCGACCCGCCATCGTTCATGATTCCCTGCAGCAGGTTGTAGACGTGATTGAAGGAGATGACGTTGTTGGCGTTACCGATGCCGCTTGGCCTGATGTTGGTGCTGATGCTCTGGGAGGTCGAGATGGCGCAGTGGTAGCCATCGTAGACGTCGTTATGTGTGTAAAGATTATCGTGTCCCATGCCCTGGCCGATGCCGAACGATGCAGGGATGTTGCGGCCGTAGCCTTCCACCACGTTGTTCTCGACGGTTGTCAATTGCGGCACGTTGGCGTCCGTGTCCGCCGGCTGAAACGGGTTCCCAATCCGTATTCCCAGGGCGCCAATGTCGTAAAAAGCGCTGTTCTCCACCAGGTTGCCAGTGACCACCGCGTTGATATCGGTGGCAATGCAATACGCAGGCGACGACGGATTGATGCAGGGTATAAACTCCAGACCCGACCCGGAGGTTTGGGTCACCGTCCCGGAATCAAATGTGATGTGCTGCGAGTTCTGGAACGACACCGCTGCGCCGATGTCCGGTTCCAGTTCAGATGACACGTGTCCGACAGGCGGCAGGGTGTAATTGTCGTGCTCAAACGTCAACCCTTGAAACGTCACATGTTGCAGATTCGAAGCCACCAGCAATTGCGAGACTTGCGGAATCACGACGGTGTCGTTGTTCGGATTCTCGCCGCTGTTGGCCAGATAGGTGAGAGTCCACGGCGAAACGGAATGGTCGAGAAACCACTGCCCGGGCTGGGTGAGCTGGTCCTGAATATTTTCGATCAGATACCGGTTGCCGGTGATGAAACCTTCCTCGCTGGCGTTATTTTGCGACATCCCCGTGGGTCCTGTGAGGTACACGATCTGATTTGCTGCGTCCACGCAACTGATGCGCAGTTTGGAAGTGCTGAACTGTTCCCACACCAGCAATTGGATGTCGCCCGCGAGCGCCGGATTGCCTGCGGGCTGACCGCAGGGATTGCCTGCCGCCGGAGCGAGATTCTTCCACGTATTCACGATGGGGTCCGCTTTGTTGTACTGGAAGCGGTCGAAACATTCCCACCCACTGCCGGAGATATAAACCGCACAATTGGCCTCCGGCGCCGCGGCCGGGGGCGGGGCCGCGTTCAGATAGATGGTATTCCCGATCCGGTAATACGCCCCCAGCGCCCCCGAAGATCCGCCCAAACGTGGCCGCAGCCGCCGCGCCCCGTTGTAAAACAGGTTCTCGAAGTACTGTGTATTTGCGGGCAGCGTCGCCTTCCAGGTGTTGCCGCTGGTGTTGGTCCAGTTCTGAACGCGGACGCCGCCGCTGAGGATCGGCGATTCGCCCGGGTAGTTCTGGTAGACAATGCTCAACCCGGGCGAACCCGAGTCCGCCGCCGTGAACATCACGGTGGCCGGGAGATGGTAGGTTCCGCCGCGGATTTGGACAATCACACTCGTCAAGCCGGCTTTGACGATGGATTGGACGAAGGCTCGTGCCTGGTCCACGGTGGCGAACGGGCCGTCGGTGTTGTTTGAATTGGGCGCGGCCAGGCGGCCGCTCCAATTGTCGTTGCCGTTGGGCGCAACGTAGAAGGTGATTGAGGCCGGCGCCGGCGCACTACCTTGGACCGTGATGAGCGCGGCCGGCGTGGTCGCGGTTCCGTTTATGGTGGCGATCACCGGGTTATCGCCGCTCGGCACGCTGCCAGGGATCACCACATTGAGCTGAAATAGCCCCGGTGAAATCAGCCCCGCGAATCCGACCGTGGCCTTCACTCCCCCGATAGTGACCGTGGGCAGCGGGGAGATGGTTCCCGACTGAGTGATGGATCCGCTGACTGCCGCGGGCGAGGTTGGTCCGAAGCCATTGGCGTAGACAACGATGGTTTCACCTGGTTTGGCGGGAGTAATCGAGCCGGGGTAGAGGCTCGCCGGGCCGGCCAGGCTTCCATCCAAATGCGTGGCGATGGCGTAGGGTCCTCCGTTGAATACGAAAAACGAGGGTGATAACGCCTGCGAGGAAACGGTGAAGGGAGCGCTGGCAGCACCGCTGCGTGTGACCTGCACCACTACGGGGCCGGACATGGCATCAGGCGGAGTGAGCACGTTCACCTGTGTGGGGCTTATGTAGTAGACAAACGCGCTCTTGCCGTTGACGGTCACGCTCACCCCATCGAGCGACGTGGGCATCTGGTTGTTGACGAAGTCGGCTGCCTGCCACGTGCGCGTGTCGTTTGCTTTGGACAGATTCTGGCCCTTGATTTCGACCCAGGTATTGGGAGCAATGAGGGGCTTCTCGCCTTCGGCATTGGCCACCAGGGAAATCGCCGGTGAATTCTGGGCCCATGCCACGGAAAAGAGTGGCAGATATGCGAGGAGCGCAATTCTCGTAACGGTTTTCATCGGGCATGATCCTCTCGCCACCACGGTCAGTGCCGGGTGATCAATCGTTAAGCACAATACCGGGAAATTATACCCGCTGCCTCATCCGTGAAAGGTGAGATCCAATACATCTGG
This sequence comes from Bryobacteraceae bacterium, assembly GCA_035295745.1. Classification (GTDB taxonomy): domain Bacteria; phylum Acidobacteriota; class Terriglobia; order Bryobacterales; family Bryobacteraceae; genus JAIQFL01. The sequence goes on from DATGIL010000038.1 coordinate 55,301, forward strand.
ATTCTGAGCCCGCTGCACGAAGCGATGTCCTAATCGCTCCAGCTTGGGGTCCAGGTTATCGTCACCGAGTCCCCCGTCTTGGTGCGGCCATCAAAAAGCCGTGCAGTACGTTACCCGCATCGATGTAGATTCCGCTAATCGCTCCTTTTGCGTCATTGGTGAGAGGTATCGTGCCTTGACCAGGGCCGGTGCCAGCTCCAGGAACATCGAAAGCGGTGAATTCGCCATCACGATCGCGGAGAAATCCGTGGAGCGCCCCTTCGGAGTCAACATATTCACCTACGATCACTCTGGAGGCGTTGATTCCCATTGGGATGGTGCCCGGCATATCGAATTCGCTGATCGCGCCATCGGGAGTACGCACGTATCCATGAGCCACTCCGTTGCTGTCGATATAGTCGGCCGTAACGGCCCCCTCGTTGTTGATACTCCAGGCGAAAGTCCCCTGTCCGGCGTCGTTGCCCGCATTGGGAGCGTCAAACATGAAGATGGTCCCGTATGCGGTGCGGAGGTAGCCGTGGGCCACGTTGTTGATGTCAACGGAGTAGCCTGCGATCGCCTCGGCGGCGTTAAGGCTCGACGCCCATCCCGGTCCGGTGCCTTGTCCCGCACCCGTGCCGGCACCTGGAGCGTCGTACATGGTGCAGTGACCATCGGGATCGCGTAAGAATCCATGTAGCATGCCCAATGCATCCACGTAGTAGCCCGCAATCGCTCCGTTCGAGCTGATGTTGCCGCCGAAAGTGCCTTGGCCCGCATCCGAACCCGCACCGGGCACGTCAAACGTGGTGAATTTGCCGTCGCGGCTGCGCTGAAAACCGTGGCCCACACTGGCCGCGTCGATCTAGAAGCCGGTGACCTTCCCGGCCGCGTAGGGATAACCGGAAAATCAGACCTGGAAGTATAATCAATTGGGATAAAAACTGTGATGCCGGCAGTTGAAATTTCGCGATTGCTACGCGCCTGGGGCGATGGCGACCAGGAAGCACTCAGGTCGAGACCAGACTGAAGACTGAGGACAACTGAGGAGCATGCAGCGGCGAGTCATCCATGACTTGCAATGCCTGCCACAAGTCGCCGGCGCCGCCGAGTTCGCGGCGACGGTCACAGCCGGGTGAACGGTGCCGCTCTACCAATTCGGAAATGGATTGTTGCGGGCTCCACGGCAGGCCGAAATGAGTTCGGGAACACGCTTGCGCCGTGCGAAGAGCTGCTCGAGGAGGTGGTCCAACGCATCCTCGTCACCCGCGATCCAGTCACGCGGAATCCGTTTCCAGGCCCGATCGACGACTTCCTCGGGAAGACTGATCACCTGATCCAGCCAAGGCTGGAAATCGTCTATGGACCGCACGGATTCGTAGACACACCGCCGCGCATACAATCCTTGCAGCGGCGATTCGGGAAAGTCCCAATTGGGCCCGTTGAACGCAAAGCCGTGATCGATCATGCGGGCGACGAAGCCGGGACGGGTTCTGCCGGACCGGTCCTGACGCACCATCGCGCGATAAAAGACACACTGCCGTCCGTCGGCGTTGCCCACCCACTTGTCGAATACCAGAATGGCTCGGAAATCTTCCAGGTTCACGACCTGAGGCAGCAGGGCATCGGGAAGATAGTCGTACACAGCCAATCGGTTTGGGTCGCCTGGATACCGCGAGCCGAAATGCCAGCCCGGCTCGACATCGATTCGATGGGAGCCGAGCGTCAGATGAACGTCGCTGTTGGCGGTGAGGAATGGCTTGCTGATCTCGACCAGTGCGGTTTCGGGCGCGGTGATCTTTAGGTAGTCCAGGAAAACGGACGCCAATAACTCGTTGACGAGGATTCGGGAGTGCTGCGGATTGTTTCGGAATTTGACAACGTAACAGCAGCCGTCATCCGCCTCCAGCAGGTGCGCCTGGGCGCCTCCACGCATTTTTCGAATGTGCCGGATCGCGTTAAGCGGCATCAAAAAGAATGCAGTACCCTAGAGTTGTATCACACGGAGGAATCAATCACTGATGCCGGAATTAGAACCACCAACCAGCACGCCCGAAGCTCCCGCGACTGCTCCGGCGAGCGGCCGGAATAAGGACGAAGTGGCACTGGACTTGATGAAGTTCATCGCGGTTTCGACGGGTTACGGCAGAGCATCCCAGTCTGGTGCTGGGTTCTCGGCCAAACCTGCGACCCGGTCTCCCGAGGAGCAGGCCGATGCGCTTCTCGAGCTCTTCGAACGCTGCCGCCGCGTAGTGCACAAAGAAGAGTAAATCTGTAAAACGGCGGTTGCCGCGCCGGCAGCCGCCGCAATCCGGATCGGGCTCAGTGTCGCGGCCGTAACGACTATTGGATGTCGGACGGCGTTACTTCTTCTTGCCCTTCTTCGCAGCCTTCTTCACTGCCTTTTTGACAGCCTTCTTCGCGGCCTTTTTCGCCGGAGCTTTCTTCACGGCTTTCTTGGCGGGTCCCTTCTTCGCTGCTTTCTTAGCTGCTTTTTTGGCGGGTGCTTTCTTTGCCGCCTTCTTGGAAGGCGCCTTCTTGGCGGCTTTTTTAGCAGCCTTGGCGGGAGCCTTCTTGGCGACGGCCTTCTTCGCTTTGGTCGCCTTCTTCACTGGCTTCTTAGGAGGAGGCTCCGGGGCGGGCTCAGCCTCCGCCGGCTCAGGAGTGGTGGCGGCAACGGGAGCAGGCTCCGGTGCTGGCGGCGGAGCGATGTGCGTGGCAGCCTCTTCCTCCTCATCGTCCTCATCTTCTTCAGCGTCGCTGTAATCGTCGAGCTTTGAGCCTAGTTCCGAGTGCTCTTCGTCCTCGTAGTCGTGGAAGTCTTCCATTTCTTCTTCGTCCTTCAGAGCGAGTTTCGGGCTATCAAACATTTATCGAGCCTCCTGTAGTCAGGCACAATCACCCATAGAATACCCTTTTTTCGGCGCGAGGCAATAGCCAAAAAAACGCCAGAAGCAAAAAAGAAGCTGGTTTTAGTTCGAAGCCGAACGGGCCACGATGACCGTCGGCTTGTGCGCCGGTCTGGTAACAGTCGAAGTTTTGGCGGGGGCAGCCTTTGGTTTCGCATGTTGCTGCGTGACGCCGGCGGCGCGCCGTGCGGGCGTGCGCGACACGGAAGGACGTGACGGCGTCTCGACATGAAGCGCAGCGGGGATTAACAGGCGGTCGCCTTCCGCAGGTTCCGCAGAATGCAGATTGTTGGCGGTCATTATGGCGCTCGCCGAAATTCCGAACTGCTTCGATACGATGGCGAGCGTCTCGCCCGGCGCCACGCGATGCATCCGCCACGAATCGCGATGCTCCGCTGGAATCGATTCGAGTGTCGCGGTCAATTGATTGCCGAGTCCCTTTGGCACATGCAAGGCGTAATGCTCAGGAGCAACGCCCCTCAACACCGCCGGGTTCAACTCGATGAGTTCCGCCATCGGCCGCTCGGTGATATCCGAGACCAGCGCAAGGGCAGTGTTCGACTGCAATTCGACGGTGTCGTATTCAATCGGGGTATCCAACTGAATATTATCGAGACCGTACTCCGCGGCGTTCTTCTCCATGATCGTCATGGCGAGAATGATGGGAACGTAATTCGCGGTCTCGGCGGGCAGCATGCCGCGGCTCCGCAGTTCCCAGAAATCCGCGTATCCGGTGCGCTCGACCGCCTTTTCCACCACTCCGGGACCGCAGTTATACGCCGCGATCGCCAGATACCAGTCGCCAAACTCAGTGAACAGATCGCGCAGATGATGCGCAGCGGCTCGCGTTGCCTTCTCCGGGTCCATGCGCTCGTCGGTGTATCGCGTCTGCAGCAGGCCATATTCCTGCCCTCGCGGTACGATGAATTGCCACATACCGCCCGCCGCAGCGCGCGAAACCGCTCGCGGAATGAAGCCCGACTCCGCTTGCGCCAGGTGAATCAGCTCCTGTGGGACTCCGACTTCGTCCAGCACGCGCTTGATCATCGGACGATAGCGTCCCGACCGCTGGGTTGCGGCGACGATGGTGCTGTGCCCGCGGTTCGAGAAGTAGTTGATGTATCCCAACACCGTGTCGTTCATCGACAGCGGCAATTGGGAAACCGTGGATTGCAACTCCTGCCGTACTTTATCCTTTTGTTTGGGATCCACCGGGAAGGTCATCTGAACGATGTCTTCGAGAGGAGCTTTTTCAAACTTCCCCTGCTCCAGGCTCGCGGAGGCACCCAAGCCCGTCAGATCGTAGCGATGGATCTCTTCCACCATCTCGTCGATCTGATTGCAGAATTCTTCGCGCCCGGCAGGATCTTCGGCGGCCGCGTCGAGCAGCAGGTCAATCGCGGCGTCGAACTGAACCCGCGCATTTACCATATCGTTCGATTGATAGAGGCTCTTGCCGTGTTTGAAGGCGTCCGACGCTTTCTGGGCCAGCAGGTCGCCATGCGTTCTGCCCCTGGGCGGGAGGGGTTCTGCCAACAGGAGCGGGGGGATATCTTTCAGGAAGGGATTCGGGTGGACAACCGGGGGAGGGACAATATCGACCACTGGTGAGGCCGAATGTGGCACCGGTGGTAGGAAAGACATTTGGAACTTTGGTTGCTGTAAGTAACCGCAGCCTACGGTGCTAAGGGCTGCGGACGCTACAAAACAACTAAAAACCGCCTTCTTTCTTACGTGCATTCACGCCTCTAGTAATGAAAATAGGGTACTTCTACACGTCTAACTCCGTTACAGAACTTATAAGCCTACAACACGGCATGTGAGAAAAGCAACCATTTCACCGGAGAGGGTTCCCCCGCCCGGTGTGTCACCACGGGGCGGGGGTGTGGCACTATTCCTCTTCTTCCTCTTCGCCGGTCTTGGCAGCCTTGGCGGCAGCAATGATCTTTTCCGCCTGCAACTGCGGCACAAAATCATAATGATCGAACTCCATGCTGAAGGAAGCCCGGCCCTGCGTCATGGCGGTGAGATCGCTCTGGTAGTTGAGCATCTCCGCCATCGGAACCTGTGCGCGCAGGAATTGCGTATTGCCGCGAGTCTCCATGCCGGAAATGCGTCCACGCCGGCCGTTGAGATCGCCCATCAGGTCGCCTGCATACTCGACTGGCGCCTGGATCTCGACATTCATCACCGGCTCCAGCAGTGAAGGCTTGGCCTCCTGCATGGCCGCCTTGAATGCCTTGCGCGCAGCCAGCTTGAACGCCAGTTCCGACGAGTCCACGTCGTGATAGGAGCCGTCGTAAACCGTGACCTTGAAATCAACCATGGGGTAACCCGCCAGGAAGCCGTTCTCCGCCGCTTCCACGATTCCTTTTTCCACCGCCGGGATGAAATTCTTGGGAATTGAGCCACCGAAAATCTCGTTGGCGAATTCGAATTTCGCACCACGCGGTAGAGGCTCCATCTTGATCCAGCAGTCGCCGAACTGGCCGTGACCGCCGGTCTGTTTCTTGTGACGGCCCTGCACATCGGCGAATCCGCGGATCGTCTCCCGGTAAGGAATCTTGGGAGCCTTCAGCGTCACATCCACGCCGTAACGCTTTTTCATCCGGCTGACGACGATTTCGACGTGCTGTTGTCCCGTCCCCGCCAGCAGGAACTCCCGCGTCTGCGGATCGCGATAGAACCGCAGCGACTGATCCTCTTCCAGAATACGATGGACCGCATTGCCCATTCGGTCTTCATCATTACGAGATTTGGCCTCGATCGCGAACGCGATGGACGGTTCCGGAAGTTTCACCGGCGCATACGTGACATTCAGCCCTTTTTCAGCGAGGGTGTCGCCGGTGAGCGTGTCCTTGAGTTTTGCCACGGCCCCGATGTCGCCCGCCTGCAATTCGGTCACGGGCTGCAGAGTTTTGCCCTGCGGGCTGCTCAAATGCGCCAGTCGCTCGGATCCACCCCGGTTCACATTCTGCACGTTTGCGTCGTTCTTCACGACGCCGCTGTAGACCTTGAAGTAGTTGATTCTGCCGGCAAAGGGGTCGGCCGTGGTCTTGAAGACGAACAGCGAAGGCTGGCCGCTGCTCGACAGTTTCTTTACCGACTCGGCGCCGTTCACGATGGCGGTGACGCCTTCGCGCTCCTGCGGGGCGGGCAGGTTCTCGACGATAAAGTTGAGAATCTGGTCGGTGCCAATGTTCTGTAGCGCGGACCCGCACATCACCGGAAAGATGCGAAGCTCGCGAACGCCTTGGCGGAGTCCGTCGACGATGTGCTCGGCGGGAAGCGTTCCCTGATCGAAGAACTCTTCCATCAGTGCGTCGTTACCCTCAGCGACAATCTCGACCAGCGCCTCGTGCGCCTTTTGAGCCGCCTCGGCAAGGTTTGCCGGAATGTCGCCTTCCTTACCCTTGCCATCGCCGCCTGGCGTGTAGGTGTACGCCTTCATGCGGATGAGATCGACCACACCCGAAAACTCGCGCTCTTTGCCGATCGGGATCTGCACAGGGATTGCCGCCCGGCCAAAGGTCTCGTGCACGCTTGCCAGGGCCCGATCGAAGTCGGCACGCTCCCGGTCCAGTTTGTTGATAATCACCACGCGTGGGTGCTTGAAGTCATTGGCGAAACCCCAGACCTTCTCGGTCTGCACCTCAACCCCCGCTACCCCGTCCACCAAAATTAAATCGGCGTCGGCAGCCGTCAACGCGGCGCGCGCATCGTTAATGAAGATGTTGTAGCCCGGAGTGTCCAGGATGTTGATCTTGGTCTTCTTCCATTCCGCCACGGCGATGGCTGTAGAGATCGTGATTTTGCGTTGAATTTCCTCATCGTCAAAATCAGTGATCGTGTTGCCCTCATCTACGCGGAGGAGGCGATTGCTGGCTCCGGAGGTGAAGAGCAAACCGGCGGTGAGCGTCGTCTTGCCGGAATCGCCGTGGCCCACCACACCGACATTCCGGATATCCTTGGTTTCGTAGACTTTCACGCAGTTGCTCCCTTTTTAAAACGGAATAGTAACACGGCGGGACAAGGAGGGGGCACTTTGCCCGTCCCGGTTCGTACCGGTGACGCTCGGATAAGCTGTTCAGTCCCGACGGTATACTTTGCCGCCCTTCATGACGAAGACCACCCGACGCACCGCCGTAATATCGTCTAGGGGGTTGCCCTGGGTGGCAACCAGGTCCGCCTCGAATCCCGGGGCGACCGTGCCGATCTCCTTGCCCAACCCAAGCGATTCCGCGGAAAGGGAGGTCGCGCTGATTAAGGCGTCCATCGGCCGTTCGTGCGCATCGTTCACTCGGTACACGAATTCCTCGGCGTTCCGGCCGTGCGCCCCGGCGACGGCATCGGTTCCGAAGGTGATCTTCACATTGTGGGCGCGGGCCCTTCGCAGGACGTCGAGCGTGGGCGCGATGCCCTTCTCGAGCGTAGCCAAGGCTTGTTCGGTGAAGGTATAGCTGGCGCGATTCTCCAGGTAATTGTGCAGCACCAGGAAGTTGGGATCGAAGTACGTGCCGCGTTGCGCCATCAAATCGAGCGTGGCGTCTTCCAGAAAGGTGCCATGTTCGATCGAAGTACATCCCGCCAGCACTGCCGCCTTAGCGCCCGTGTCACCGATGGCGTGGACCACCGAGCGCAACCCGCTCGCCTTGGCTTCCGAGCAGACCGCCTGAATCTGCTCGTCGCTCATGCTCTGATTTCCACCCGCACCGAGGCCCGTGGTCGCGAAAAGCTTGATCACGTCGGCGCCCTCGCTCTTAGTCCGGCGCACCAGCGCACGCAGGGTCTCGGGATCGCTGCCGCTGTTGGCGTTGATCTGTCGAAGCGACGTGAGGATGCGAGGTCCAGGCAATACACCCTGGTTGATGCGGTCGCGCACAACGCCGTCGATCGCGGCGCCGACGCTCTGCACCGTCGTGAAGCCCCCTTGCAACGTGATCCAGGCGTCGCCTGCCGTATACAGCGCCGCATCCTCGGGTTTGTCGCCTCCGCTTACGGACTTGTGATTGGCGTCCATATGCCAGTTCATGTGGACGTGCGTGTCGATCCAACCCGGCATTACGGTGAGACCGCGCAGATCGTAGGTTGCCTTCTCTTTGCCTGACGAGATGGACTGAATGCGCGAGCCCTCGATCACGATCTGCTGATTCCTGAGCACGCCTCCTTTGCCGTCGAGGACGGTGCTGGTTTGAATCACAATCTTGCCCGCAGGGGTCTGTGCCAGCGCGATGGCGGCCCAGAAGATCAAGGAGAAGGGGCGGCAATGCATAGATTAGATTGTGACGCGAAACGAATACGCCGTCACGAAGAAATCGGAAGAACATCGTCGGCGCGCGGGAACCACGATTTCCATTGATGGGCGACGTCTAACAAGGCGCGGACCGGCATAGGCAGGTGCGCGGTCTTACGATAGAGCATCCCCGTGACTGTGAAAAGCTGCCGGTTGTGCAACCGCAGCATGCGCAGCGAGCCCCGGCGTACATCCTCCGAGACACTCCAGAGGGGTAACAGCGAAATCCCCAATCCCATCTTGACCAACTCCTTGATGGAATCCGCCTGATCATTCTGCATTACCACCTTCGGCTCGAATCCCACGCTGACGCAAAACTGGCGAATGGCGGCTTCGATCACTACGGCGCGCTGATAGAGAATGAAGGGCCGTGAAGAGAGTTCCGAGGCGGTGACGGTTCCCTCATCGGCAACCGGGTCAGTGGGGGGAACGATGAATACCATTTCGTAGCGCCACAACGGCTCCTGCACCAGGTCCGTTCCTTCCACCGGCAGATTCATGAGAATGAGATCGACTTTGCCGGCGTACAGATCTTCGAAGAGCACCTGGTCGTTACCCGTAATCAGTCGCAGTTCGACGTTCGGGTATTGCGAAATGTAAGCGCGCAGCAGATGGGGCACAACGGAGACGCTGATGTGCGGTCCGCAACCCAGGTAAAGCGAGCCTCTCTGCACACCGCTGAGTTCTTTCACCGCGTCGATGGCTTCGTCGTGCACCAGGAGGAGCCTGCGGCAATAGTCGATCATCAGGCGGCCGGCGGGAGTGAGCACCAGTTTGCGACCGGACCGTTCATAGAGCTTTTCGGTCAACTCTGTTTCGAGTTGGTGCACCTGCGCAAAGATCGCTGGGGGCGAAAGGTGGAGCCGCTGGCCCGCCTTACTGAAGCTTCCCAAGTCACCGACCGCCACCAGCGCCCTAGCCTGTGCCAACTCCATGGTTGTTCCCCCGGAGATGGAATTATATCCGAATGGTTCATATTTCTGGAAGGTAGAATTCGATCCATTCAATGTTTACGAGTATGTAGCCTCGAAAAAGGGGTTCCTGACTCCGAAGGTAAGCAATGGCACACACCGACTGAACGATCAATTCAGAATAATTGAAGCGTTTGTTTAGTGGATTCAATAGTGCATTCGGACCCGTTTAGCATTATAATTACCCCAGTTCAACGCTTTGGTGTTTTGGAGACGGCAAGAGCATGTCTCGTCTACATTTTGCATGTGATTCCAACGCTTCGAGACCCGGTCTGGGCGGTCGGAGCATTCTAAAAAGAGGGGGTAAATAGATGAAACTACGAGGTTTCACCAGCGCTTGCTACGCGCTGTCTCAGCCGCGCCTGCTGGGGATTTTGATCTTGCTGGCAGTCGCGACTTCAGTAACGGGGTGGTCGCAGGTAGTCAGCGCAACGCTGTTGGGGACGGTCACCGATCCTTCCGGCGCGGTTGTGCCCAACGCGAAGGTCACGATTACAGAAACGCAAACCGGTGTGGTCCACAACGAACAGACCAACGGGAGCGGCAACTACAACGTTCCCAACCTGCCGCCCGGCATGTACGCGGTGACGGTGGAAGCAGCCGGATTCAAGAAGGAAACGCGCCGGGACATCTCGCTGTTGGTGGACACCAACACGCGCGTGGACGTTCAGTTGCAAACTGGAGCGATCACCGAGACCGTCGAAGTGACGGGCGCGCCGCCAATTCTGCAGACCGACAGCGCCGCGACGGGCCAGAAAATCGATACCGTGGTGCTGGCGAATGTCCCGCTGATCAGCTCAAATCGCAACTTTCAGAGCCTGCTGAACCTGGTTCCGGGCGTGGCTCCGGTACAGGAACAGCACTCGCAGTTTTTCAACGCTTCCAGTTCGCTGCAAACCGAAGTGAACGGACAGGCTCGTCAGGAAAACAACTTCATGATCGAGGGAACCGATGACAACGAGCGCACCGGTCTCCTGCAGATCTACATCCCGCCAATCGAAGCCATCCAGACTGTGGACGTCTCGTTGACGAATCACGATCCGGAAATGGGCCGGGCGGGGGGAGCAGTCGTGAACGTGGTTCTGAAGTCGGGCACCAACAGTTGGCACGGCGCGGGCTACGAATTTCTGCAGAACAGCGATTTCAATGCGCGCTCCTTCTTCAACCCTTCGGTGGGCCACCTTGCGTACAACTACGTCGGCGGCAACCTGGGCGGTCCGATCAAGAAGAACAAGTTGTTTCTGTTCTCCGATTACCTGCGTGTCATGGATCACGAGGGCAACACCAATCTGGTGACGATTCCGCCAAATCCGTGGCGCACCGGCGATTTGAGCGCCGCCACGACTACTCCGATCTACGATCCCGCCTCCGGCAATCCGTTGGATGGCACCGGCCGCACGCCGTTCGCCGGCAACATTATTCCGGCGTCTCGAATTAACCCGATCTCCACCAAGATTTTGGGCCTGCTTCCCGGCACGAATCAGAATTTTAACCTCGCCAGCCCAAGCAACAACTATTTCGCGGTCCTGCCGTATCAAAAGACCGCCGACAGTTTTGACGTCAAGCTGGACTACAACATCACCGACAAGGATCGCTTGAGCGGGCGATTCAGCTATTCCCGTCCGGTGATTTTCCAGGCTCCGTTATTCCCAACAGCCGGCGGTCCTGGACCGGGCGGCGCGTTCATGGGCACCGGCACGCAGAAGACGTACGTGGCCGGCATCAACTACGACCGCATCGTCTCCCCGACCCTGGTCACGGAACTACGTCTCGCGGTGTCGCACTATCACAACGAAGCGCAGCCGACCGACTACGGCTCGAATGATTCGACGACCCTGGGAATTCCGGGAGTGAATATCAATCAGTTCACCAGCGGCATCGTCGGTATTCAGATCAACGATGGGTTCTCGAACCCGGTGGTCGGATACTCCGCTAGCCTCCCGTGGATCCGTGCCGAGGCGAACGTTGATGTCGTGAACACGTGGACGAAAACGAAAGGCAATCACACTTTCAAATGGGGCGTCGACCTCAAACGCATTCGCGACGACCTATTACAGGATCAGACCTACAGCCCGCGCGGCATCTACTATTTCGGCAACGAGCAGACCGCGCTTTGCACGCCGATCAGCGTGGGGTCGAATGGCCTGGCCAACAGTTGCAACTCGTCGAAGCTGGGCATCGCCAATGATATGGCGGCCTTTCTGCTGGACGTGCCGTACCAGCTCGGGCGCGACATCAACACCTACTTCCCGGCCTACCGCCAGTGGGAGTTCTTTGCATTCGGCGGCGACAAGTGGCAGGTCTCTCCGAAAATGACTTTGGATCTGGGCCTGCGCTGGGAGTTCTATCCGCCAGCTACGCCGCAGTTCCCCGGCGGCTTCTCCAACTACGACCCGACCAATAATACGTTGGTGCAAGCAGGTATCGGCGGCAACCCCTCGAACCTGGGAATGAAGACCCGCTACAAATACTTTGCGCCACGCGTTGGTCTGGCCTACCGCCTGACCGATAAGACGGTCATCCGTGCGGGCTTCGGCATGAGCTATACGCCGTTCCCCGACAACACTTACGCTTACAACTACCCGGTCCGCGCCAACAACTTCTATAGCAACGTGGGCGATGGATATGCGGTGACGCTGCTTCCCACGGGCCAGCCGGCGACTTTCCAGCAGGGCTTCCCGCTGCCCGTTCCGGTGCCGGTACCTTCCAACGGCATCATTCCGGCCGGCGGAACGCTGCTGAGCCAAAGCTACGATGTGATCAACCTCAACTTCAAGAACCCCTACACCGAGAGTTGGAACATCGCGGTGCAACGCGCTCTTCCCGCACACTTCACATTGGACGTTGCCTATGTGGGCATACATGGGGTCGACACAGGAGCGACGTGGAACTTGAACGCTCCGACCAGCGTGCTTGGAGGCGGTACCGCCAGCGAGCCGCTGAACATCCTATACGGCAAGACTTCTGGCGCAACGCTGCGTTGGGTCGGGTTCTCTTCCAGCTACAACGCATTGCAAGTGAAAGTGGATCGCCGCTTCAGCGACGTGAGCATCACCACCGCGTTCACCTGGGGCAAAGGCATGAACTTTCAGAGCGGCGACGACGGCGGTCTGACGTGGCAGATCGGCGTGCCCCGCAACTATGCCCGCACCGATTGGGACCGCACCTTGAGCTACGTGCAAAGCTATGTCTGGGCATTGCCGTTCGGCAAGGGTAAGAAGATGTTAAGTAGCGGTCCGGCGGCTTACATTTTGGGCAACTGGCAGCTTTCCGGAACCTTGACGCTTCTCACGGGGACGCCAATGACTTTCGGCGCCAGCGGCAGCAGTTTGAACACGCCGGGCGAATCTCAGACGGCCGACCAGGTTGCTGCGGTGCAGTTGCTTCACGGAATCAACGTGGGCAATCCCTGGTTCAGCCAGGCGAGCTTCTCGCAGCCGACCGGGGTTCGTTTCGGAACCACCGGACGCAACATCATCAGCGGTCCGGGGCTCTTCGCTCTGAATCTCTCTTTGGCCAAGACAATCAAGATTGGTGAGAGGATTTCGACAGAGTTGCGCGCCGAAACGTTCAATTTCACCAACACTCCGCAGTTCAGCAATCCCAGCACCAGCTTGACGAGTTCGACCTACGGTTACGTGACGGGCACTCTGGGCAGCGGCACAGGAGTCAATGGCACGGGCGGCGGTCGCGCCCTGCAATTGGGAGTGAAGGTCAGTTTCTAAGTAAAATTCCAGCTTGTTGATTCTCCGGGGGAAGGCTTCTGGTTGCAGAGGCCTTCCCCATTTTTTTCGGCGCTGGTGATCCGCTCTCCTGTAATCACCCTGAAACAATCGGAAATTCCTTGCCGTTCCTCCTGTTTCTGTCAGGCCGGACGGTAAGCTCTAAGTCATATGCTCATGGAAGAACTGTTCACGCGCGGCATCATGCGTATGGGACCATCGCGCACCGACCCCAACAATCAGGTCGGTGTCTTCAACATGGAATTCGCTGCCACGCTGCCGGCATTGCGCCTCGCCGAGATGGAGAAGTTCCGCTGGATCGAAGGCGAATGGAATTCCGAAAACCACGTCCCCGCCACTCGTACCAATCCAGCCTACGTCGATAAAAATACCGGTCAGTACAAACTGTGCGAGAAGAGCGCATGGCTCTGTCTGGTGGACCGCACGGGCGCAGAACGCCGGCACATCACGTTTGATCCCTTCAGCCGCCAATGGATGTACGTGCTTCTCGAAGGCGCCTACGGCATTATGCGGTCCCCCGGTTGGGTGGAGAATCGCATCGTATTCGAAGGCCTCGTTACCATGATCGGCGTGGAGTGTTATCTGCGCCAGACCTGGACCCGGATCGACGACAACGAGTTTCGCTTCGTCAACGAAGAACGCCTCGCGGACGGCTCGTGGGCTTACGTCGACGAGTGGGTCTGCCGGCGAAAACAGAACTCCTGATCTTCGGCCTGATCAGGACTTGCGCGCGATTAGAAGATCACGCGGCGCATCCAGCCGCATTAACCCTTCCATTCGAAATCCGGTGGCTTCGAGCAGTGATCGATACTCGTGTTCGGTACGCTCCCGAGCGCCGGGCTCGCACAAGACCAGCATATGCAGTGACATCAGCACGCCGAAGGGAGTACCCGAGCGATTCTCGTCGAGTACGCTTTCCGTGATCAGCAAGGTACCGCCCGAAGGAAGCGCATCGTAGCAGTGCCTCAGGATTTGAAGACAATGCTCGTCGTTCCAGTCGTGCAGCACCCAGGCGAGGGAGATTACGTCGGCGCCCGACGGATACGGGCCCGCAAACAGGTCGGCGAATTGCGAAGTGTACCGGCCGGCGAGTCCCGCTGCCTGAATTGCTTCGTCAGCGACGGCGCAGACCGGCGGCAGATCCATGACGATTCCGCGCATGTGCGAGTGGCGCTTGCCGATCTCGATGATCAAGCCGCCGGCGCCGCCCGCCACGTCGAGCACGCATTGGTGGGGCGCGAAATCGAACTGCTCGGCCACCAGCTTGCCTTGCGGGATGCTGTACGCGCTCATCAGACCGCAGAAGCGCCGGAGCGCGGCCGAATCCTTGTACACATTGGCAAATGTATCCTGCGCGCTGGTTCCGAAGGTCTGCTGCCAGCGGGGGCTATTCTCCCGGACCGCATCGTCCAGATGGGTCCAGATCGGCGCGAACAGACTTCCCCACATCGAAAGCGGTTCCATATCGACCACGGCTGCCTGCGTCACATAGCTGGAGAGGGGTGTATTGGAGAAGCGGCCTTCGGAAAGGTTCAGGAGTCCCATCTGATGCAGACCGGCCAAAAGGCGATGGCAGGCATCGGGGTGAACTCGCGCTTTGGGCGCCAGCTCTTCCGCGGTCGCGGGGCCGTCGGCGAGTTGGTGGAACAGTCCCAGATTGCAGGCCGTAAAGAAAATCTGCGATTCGCAATAACGGGTGACAATGCCGTTGAAATAGTTGAGTGCGTCGAGCGCTGCCGGAGCGAGTTGAGCGGTAGGTGCGGAAGCCAAGGAATCCCTCCTGACAGTAATGCGGGAAATGGAGGGGAAGTGGCTAGCTACCCACGAATTTCAGTTCGCTGTCGGCGCCTTCCGCACGGAATCTACCACAACCACCTCCACCGGCGCCTTCTTCGACTCCAGCTTCAGTCCGATGCCCTGTACGGCAGAGAATAGCGAGTCACCTGAAGCGCCTTCGAGCGCCTGCAACGCTTGTGGGGGGAGCACGACGCCCGCCGCCAGGGCGGCGCGAATCTGCATGGCGCGAAAATCCTCCGCGGTGAAGGGCAACTCGAAGTCGTAGGTGCCCGTCAGGCCGGTCTGGTCCACAACGGGCCGATCGAGAAAACGGCCCAGCGTGTCCACAAACACTTGCATACTGAGCTTGGTCGCGGTGATTTTGTTATCGGAGAAGCTGAAGCTCGAACCGCGTCCGAACTGCAGATTCGTTCCGCCGCGTCCTCCCACCACATTTACGTTGACAGCCCCGCGGCCTCCCGGAGTTTCCGCCGACTCCTCGTCCAGCGGCGATTCCTTCATCTTCGGCCCGCCCTTGCCCACAGTGAGAGCATAGACCGGCAGCTCTTTGGTATCGCGATGCGCCTTCATCTCGAAGCGATCGGCCAGCAACGCCTGCAACATGGCCGGCACCTGCGACCGGATAGCGCCTTCCGGCAATTTCGCGGAAATATCGAAACGGTCTCCTGACAGCCATTCCGGACCAATGATCTGATAGAACTTCACCTGATACGCCGCCACGATGTAGTCGCGCAAAGAAAGCGATGCGCAGTTGACCATCGCGCCATCGATGTGTACCCCAACATGGGCCATGGTCGCGCCGCTGAGCGGCTCCGCCGGCCGAATCGACGCCACTTCGAATTCCGCCTTTGGCGTGGTTGCCGCACTCTGGCCGAACGCCCCCACTACACCCGACAGGGCGAGAATACTGACGAAAAACTGTCGCATATTTAGATAAGACGAGGCGCCCGCCGCAAAAGATCCGTCAATCGTCGCAGGTGGAAACTCAGATTGGCCGTAAAGTCTCCACAAAAAGGCAAAAGATCTGGGAGGCCAAGATCTCGATCTGGGAAAGATCTGGGGACAGGCTACTTAACTCCCGAATTGGGGGAATTAGGGAGTTACGTAGCCTGTCCCCAGATTGGCGCCGGATTTGTAGGAGAATGCCGCGGGCGAGGATTTCTCCCGTAACCTCGCGGAACCAGGGCGGTATTGACTCTAACAGGACGTCTTCAGCCATGCTCGACCACATCACCCGGGATCTGCGCTTTGCGATTCGCCAACTGGTTAAAAGCAAAGGATTCACTCTCACCGCAATCATGACGCTTGCCCTCGGCATCGGGGCCAATACCGCAATCTTCACGCTAGTCCACGCGGTGATGCTGCGATCGCTGCCCGTAGCGGACCCGGGGCGCCTCTTCCGCCTCGGCGATGGCGACAACTGCTGCGTCAACGGCGGTCGCCAAAGCCATTTTTCGATATACTCCTATCCCCTTTATCTGTCCCTGCGCGACCAGGCGCAGGAGTTCGAGCAGACGGCAGCGTTTCAGGCTGGTCTCTCGCGAGTCGGCGTCCGTCGCCAGGGCAGCGCTTCGGAGCCTTTCACCATCCAGTACGTTTCGGGTAACTACTACTCCATGTTCGGACTGCGCCCGTTCGCAGGCCGTTTCCTCGGCGTTGAGGACGACCGGCCCGGCGCGCCTCCGGTCGCCGTCATGAGCTACCGAGCCTGGGAGCAGCACTACGGAGCCGACCCGTCTATCGTCGGATCTGTTTTTGTGGTGGATGGCGCTACGTTCACCATCGCAGGCATCGCACCGCCGGGATTCTTCGGCGACACCCTGCGCCCGAACCCGCCCGACTTCTGGCTTCCCCTCGCGACAGAGCCTTACGTGCGCCAGCGGAACTCCCTGCTCGCCCGCGCTGACCAGCACTGGCTCTACATCATCGGACGCCTCAAGCCGGGTGCCTCTACTGCAGCCCTGGAGTCGCGTGTGAATGCCGCCTTGCAGCAATGGTTCCTGACCAACGATCCGCCGAGGAACGGTGCCGACCGCCGAGAACTGGAACACCAGCACATCACCGTTACGGAAGCCGGCGGTGGCGTGGCGGTCATGAAGCTAAACTATGAGCAGGACCTCCGCCTGCTGCTCGCCGTAACGGGACTCGTCCTGTTGATCGCCTGCGCCAACCTGGCCAATCTGCAATTGGCCCGCGGCACCGCGCAAGCGGCCCAGATGTCCATCCGGGTAGCTCTCGGCGCGCAACGTTCCCGCCTGGTGCGCCAGACTCTCACTGAAAGCCTCGTGCTCGCGGTCCTGGGAGGAGCGTTCGGACTGCTGGTGGCGACCGGGCTCGCCGAATTTCTGATTGGCCTCGCCTTCTCCACCGCACGATACATTCCCATTGCTGCGGCGCCCTCTCTGCCAGTGCTGGCATTCACATTCGTGCTCTCGCTCGGCACCGGCGTAACCTTCGGAATTGCGCCTGCGTGGTCGGCCTCGCGA
Organism: Bryobacteraceae bacterium; assembly: GCA_035295745.1. Lineage (GTDB taxonomy): Bacteria > Acidobacteriota > Terriglobia > Bryobacterales > Bryobacteraceae > JAIQFL01. The sequence continues at coordinate 72,479 of DATGIL010000038.1, forward strand.
TCTGATCCCGCTGGTGCTCTACGCGCCGCCGGACGATCCGCCGCGAACCGCTCCACACTGCCCCAGCGCTCGCTCGTCGTGCTGCAAGCCGCAGTCTCTCTGGTGCTGCTGGTGGGCGCGGGACTCATGGTGAAGACCCTCGGCAATTTGAAGAATCAGAAATTCGCCTATCAATCCGATGGCCGCATCGTGGTCAATGTGAATGCCGGCCTCAGCAGCTACTCCCCTGAGAAGATCGCCGCGGTGTATCGCGATATCGAATCCCGCCTGCGACAGATTGGCGGAGTCCGAAACGTAGCTCTCTCTCTGTACGGCCCGATGGAGGGTAATAACTGGCAGTCGGGCGTGACGCTCGAAGATCATCCCGACCACATGATCTCCCCCTCGTGGGATCGGGTTAGCCCGTCCTTTTTCGAGACCATCGGAGCGCGCGTACTCCGCGGCCGCATGTTCGACGAGCGCGACACGCCCGACTCCACGCACGTCGCCGTCGTGAACCAGTCCTTCGTCGACAAGTTCATTCCCAACGAGAATCCTATCGGGAAAAGATTCGGCATGGGCGGTGTCGAGCACCGCGCCGACTATCAGATTGTGGGAGTGGTGGACAATGTCCACTTCCGCAATCCGCGTCTCCCCGTGCCCCCCATGTTCTTTGTGCCCATGCTGCAGATGTGGAAGAGCGAGTGGGCTGACACCGGCAAGGCGCGCTCGAATATGATCGGCAATATCGAAATGCACGTCGCCGGAAGCCCCGCGGACCTTGCCGCACAGGTGCAACGTACACTCTCGCAAATCGACCCGAATCTCACTGTGGCGAATCTGACCACCATCGACGAGCAATTGGGGAATCTGTTAGGTCACGAGCGGCTGCTGGCGCGCCTCACCACTCTTTTCGGATTGCTGGCGCTATTGCTCGCCGCCGTGGGCCTGTATGGCATCACCGCCTACTCTGTGGCACGCCGCACCAGCGAGATCGGCATCCGCACCGCGCTGGGCGCCCGCCGCAGCCAGGTGATCGCGATGATCGTCGGCGGAGCGCTGCGGCAGATCGCAGTAGGCCTTTTGATTGGCATTCCCGCGGCCCTCGCGACCGGGCGCTTCCTAGCGAGCCAACTCTTCGGCGTCACCAGCAGCGATCCACTGATCTTCCTCGGCGCCGCACTGCTGCTGGTCATGGCAGCAAGTGTGGCCGGGTTCGCACCCGCCCTCCGCGCCAGCAGCATCAACCCGGTTGACGCGCTGCGCACCGAGTGAGCCCGCGTACAAACCGGCCGCCAGATTTAACCAGGCTTAACCTATGGTTCCGCACATGTCGGGTATGATGGCGTTATGCGCGCGACTCTATTGTTGAGCCTGCTCGCCGCGTCTTCCGGATTTTCTCAGTCGCTTCAGGACGCCCTGCACTCGCGGATTGGAGCTGTTCAAGGTACGGTCGCAATCTACGCCAAGAACCTGGATACCGGAGCGACGGTGGGAATCCATGAATCCGATCCGGTCCGCACCGCCAGTACCATCAAGGTTCCGATCATGGCTGCCGTCTATGACGCGGTGTCGTGCGGACATGCGAAGTGGAGCGATATGCTGACGTTGACCGCAGCCCAACGCGTCTCCGGATCCGCGATTCTAGCCGGTGAAATCTCCGATGGCATGAAGTTCCCGCTTCGCAATCTGTTGAACCTGATGATCACGCTGAGCGACAACACAGCCACCAATATGATCCTGCAGCGATTCAGCACGGACGACGTGAACGCCTACCTCGACAAGATCGGCATCCCCACCACCCGCGCATTGCGCAACGTTCGCGGCGACGGCCCCGACCTGCCATCGACCGCCGGCTTTTCCGCCGCCGGCAAGCTCACGCAGAATCAGAAGTATGGACTGGGAGTTTCCACCGCCAAGGATATGGTGGCAATCCTGGAGCGCATTGAGCGCGGGGAACTGGTCAACGCAGCGGCATCGAAGGAGATGATCGCGGTGATGAAGCGATGCCAGGATGGATCCGGCATTCGACGCCGCATGGGCGATCTTCCGGTGGCGAACAAAACCGGGGTGCTCGACGCCCTGCGCTCCGATGTCGGCATCGTATATTCGAAGAACGGTCGCATCGCCATGGCCATTACCGTCGACGACATGCCCAAGATCGACTACTCGCCGACCAATCCCGGCTCTCTGCTGATCGCGGACTCGGCAAAAATGTTAGTCGACCGCTTGCGGTAGGGCCCTTATACACCCCAACAGTAGTCTTCGACGGCCTTCTCCACGGACGCATCTGTCTCGGTGAGCCGCATCAACTCCAGCCGAATTGCGTCGACGAGCGCCTTCCAGCTTGCCTCGATCACGTTGTCGGACACGCCGACCGTCGTCCAGCTCTTGCGATGATCGCTCCACTCGATCAGCACACGAACTTTCGCCGCGGTGCCCTTGTTCGAATCGAGCACGCGCACTTTGTAATCCGTGAGCCGCACGTCTTTGATCTGCGGATAGAGCTTGGACAGGCACTTCCGTAAACATAGATGAAGGGCGTTGAATGGACCGTGCCCATTCTCGGTGGCAGCGTGCACTCCGTCCTGCGCGCGCAACGTGACCGTAGCCGTGGTGCGCGACGGAGTCAAGCCGCCCGCTCGTGTGGAAACTTCATAACTGTCCACGTCGAAGAAATGCATCCCGGGATGCAGCGCCTCGCGCACCAGAAGCTCGAAGGTGCCTTCCGCCGCCTCCAGTTCGTAGCCTTCATACTCCATCTGCTTGATGCGCTCCAGCAGTTCGCGGCGCGCATCTTCGTCCAGGCGTCCTGTCAGACCATGCTGCTTCAGTTTGTACAAAATGTTGCCGCGCCCCGAAAGATCGCTCACCAGGACACGCTGCCGATTCCCTACCTTTTCCGGCTGGATGTGCTCGTAAGTAGCCGAGTCCTTCAGGACCGCGCTCACGTGCACGCCGCCCTTATGCGCGAAGGCGCTGCGCCCCACAAAGGGCTGATCATTGCGCAGCGGCAGATTCGCCAGCTCCGCGATGAATCGGCAGACAGCCGAGAGGCTCGCGAGTTTGTCTGGGCCCACGGTAGTGTGCCCCAACTTCAGTTCCAGATTGGCAATCACCGACGCCAGGTTGGCATTGCCGCAGCGCTCGCCATACCCGTTCATGCAGCCCTGTACGTGCGTTGCGCCAGCCTCTACCGCCGCCACGGTATTGGCCACGGCGACGTCCGAATCGTTATGCGTGTGGATCCCGATCACGCCATCGAAGCGCTTACGCACTTCACTCACAATCTCCACCAGCCGGCCCGTGATCGTGCCGCCATTGGTGTCGCAGAGGCACAACACATCGGCCCCGGCGCGATGCGCAGCCTCCAGAGTCTCTAGCGCGTACGACGGATTGGCGGTGTAGCCATCGAAGAAATGCTCCGCGTCGTAGACCACTTCCCTGCCCTGCTCCTTCAGGAAGCGCACCGTCTCCGAGATGAGTAGCAGATTCTCTTCGTTGGTAATGCCGAGGGCGCGGTGAACGTGCAAGTCCCAGGTCTTGCCGAAAATCGAGACCACCGGCGTGCCGGCTTCCACCAGGGCGCGCACGTTGCGATCCTCTTCCACGGGATTGCGGGCGAAGCGCGTTGAGCCGAAAGCCGTGAGCTTGGCGTGGTGCAGATTCAATTCACCCGCGCGCGCGAAAAAGTCGCGGTCCTTCGGGTTGGATCCCGGCCAGCCGCCCTCGATGTAATCGATGCCGAGCTCGTCCAGCTTCTGCGCAATGATGAGCTTGTCATCCACGGAGAAAGAGATGGATTCGCCCTGCGTCCCATCCCGGAGAGTCGTATCGAACGTAAAGATCTTCATAGGTACACCTGAATTCGCACCACAAAAGTGGCGCTATGGTACGCCCGCTTCTTTCCTCTTCTTGAGGAACGTCATCATTTCCCGCAATTCGCGCCCCACCTGCTCTACGGGCTGATTGCGAGCTTCTTCGCGCATCGCCAGGAACTTCTTGCGACCCGTCTTGTTCTCATCGATCCATTGCCTGGCGAACTCGCCCGACTGAATCTCCGCCAGGATCTTCTTCATCTCGGCGCGTGTTTGCTCGTTCACAATCCGCGGACCGCGTGTGTAATCGCCGTACTCCGCCGTGTCCGATACCGAGTAGCGCATGTACCCGAGTCCGCCTTCCTGCACCAGGTCGACAATCAGCTTCAATTCGTGCAGGCATTCGAAGTACGCGATCTCGGGGGCGTATCCCGCGGCCACCAGAGTCTCGAAACCCGCGCGGATCAGCTCGCTGGTGCCGCCGCACAGAACCGCCTGCTCGCCGAACAGGTCGCTTTCGGTCTCTTCGCGGAAGTTAGTCTCAATCACTCCAGCCTTCAAACACCCCAGCGCCAACGCGTACGCCAACGCGCGCTCCAACGCCTGCCCCGACGCGTTCTGATGCACCGCGACCAGCGCCGGCACGCCCACACCCTCGGTATACAGTTCGCGCACCCGATGCCCCGGAGCCTTCGGCGCCACCATGGTCACGTCGATATCCGCGGGCGGCGCGATTTGCTGGAAATGAATATTGAAGCCGTGCGCGAACATCAGCGTCTTACCGGCGGTCATCTGCGGCGCGATCTCGTTGTTATAGAGATCCGCCTGAATGTGGTCCGCTACCAGGATCATCACTACATTGGCGGCCTTCGCGGCATCGGCGGTCGACATCACCTTGAGCCCGGCGGCCTCCGCCTTCGCCCACGACTTGCTACCGGGGTACAGGCCCACCACTACGTCCACACCCGAATCGCGCAGATTCAAGGCGTGCGCATGCCCCTGGCTTCCGTATCCGATAATCGCGACCGTTCGCCCGTTCAAATACTCCAGATTTCCGTCTTTTTCGTAAAAGCGTCTTGGCATTTATGCTCCAGATATTTCGTCAGAGAACCGGCTCTTCCACTTTGGCCCCGGCCCTGGTCGGCACGGGCGGCTGCAGCTTCAACTTCTTGGTCTCGAGCGCGATCGCGAGCGCGCCCGAGCGCGTCACGTCGATTTCGCCATAGGTGGCCATCACGTCGATGAACTCGCCGAGCTTCTCGGGATCGCCGGTCACTTCGATGGCAAAACCTTCCGTCGAGGAGTCCACCACGCGGCCGCCGAAGATTTCCGCTTCCTTCAAAACGGCCGTGCGCGACTCCTGCGCCGTCCGGATCCGCACCAGCACGAGTTCGCGAACCACCGCCGGTGAATCGGAGAGGTCGGTCGCCTGCAGGACGTTGATCAGCTTGTTCATCTGCTTGATCACCTGCTGGCGCTGATGGTCTTCTACCCCAACCACGATCGTCATCCGCGATACTTCGGGGTCCAGTGTCCGCGCGACGGTGAGACTTTCGATGTTGTATCCGCGCTGGCTGAGCAGGCCGGTCACCCGCATCAGCGCGCCAGGTTTATTTTCGAGCAGGAGTGAGATTACTTGCAGCATGAGAATGTCCTTTTCCAACCAGGATTACGGTACCGCCACCGGGTTCGGCGGCCCCAGCACCATCTCCGAAATCGCGCCACCCGCCGGCACCATCGGATACACACACTCAAACGGCGTCACCTTCACATTTAAGAGGTACGGCCCCGGTTCCTTCACCGCCTCGTCCAAAGCCGGCCCCAGTTCCCAAGGCTTGTCGATGGTCCTACCTTTGAACCCGTACGCCCCAGCCAGTTTCTCCGCATCCGGGAAACAATCCAGTTCCACCGCGCTCAAACGATTGTTATAGAAGAGTGTCTGCCACTGCCGGACCATCCCCAGGTAGCCGTTGTTCATCACGATAATCTTGATCGGCAGCCCGCAACTCGCAATCGTACCCAGTTCCGGAATCGCCATCTGGAAGCCGCCATCGCCTACCAGCGAGAAGACCAGCTTATCGGGACGCGCGAATTGGGCTCCCACTGCTGCCGGCAATCCAAAACCCATCGAGCCGAGTCCACCCGAGTTGAGCCACAGACGCGGCTCGTTGAAACGCACAAACTGTGCCGCCCACATCTGGTGCTGCCCCACGTCCGACGTGACAATTGCCTGCCCCCCTGAGATGCGGTCGATTTCCGCCATCAGATGTTGCGGCTTAATCTCCGTTTCCGACGTTACTACCTGCAGCGGATGCTCCTGCTTCCATTCGCGAATCTGGTGCCACCACGCGCGCCGCGCGGCCGTCCGCTTCGCACTCGCTTCCACCGGCGATTCCTTCATCGCCTTGATGATTTTGCTCAACACGCGCTTCACGTCGCCTACGATCGGCACATCAGGCGTGCGATTCTTGCCGATCTCCGCCGGGTCGATGTCCACGTGGATCACTTTCGCATGCGGTGCGAAAGCCGCCAGCCGGCCTGTCACCCGGTCGTCGAAGCGAACGCCCAGCGCGATCAACAGATCGGCATTGGACATCGCCATGTTCGCCGCGTAGCTGCCGTGCATTCCCGGCATGCTGATGAAATTCGGATGGCTGGAAGGCAGCGAGCCCAGGCCCATCAGCGTATTCACCGTCGGCGCGTCGACCATCTCTACGAATTCGCGCAGTTCCGGTGCAGCCTCGGCCGCGATGATGCCGCCGCCCGAGTACACCAGCGGCCGCTCCGACTCCTGGATCATTTGCGCGGCGCGCCGGATCTGCCCCGTGTGGCCCTCGGTGAAGACTTTGTAGCCAGGCAGATGCACCGACGTGACCGGCGTATAGTGGCCCTGCCCCTGCAACACGTCCTTGGTAATGTCAACGAGCACGGGTCCCGGACGCCCGCTCGCAGCCACGTAGAATGCCTCGTGGACGGCTTGGGCGAGATCCTCGACCCTCTTCACCAGGTAGTTGTGCTTCGTGCAGGGACGCGTGATGCCGAAGGTGTCGGCCTCCTGGAAGGCATCGCTGCCGATCAGCTTGGTCGAGACCTGCCCGGTAATGGCGACGATGGGAATCGAGTCCATCATCGCGTCCACCAGTCCCGTGGTGAGGTTCGTCGCGCCAGGACCCGAGGTCGCGCAGCACACTCCCACCTTTCCGGTGGAACGCGCGTACCCTTCCGCGGCGAATGCGGCGTTCTCCTCATGGCGAACCAGTACGTGCCGGATGTGGTGCTCGTACAGAACGTCGTAAAAGGGAAGCGTGACACCGCCCGGGTAACCGAACATGCAGTCCACGCCCTCGCGGACCAGACATTCCAGCAGCATTTTCGCGCCGCTCATCAACGTTGACATAGTCTCACTACCTCAAAAGAGTCGTTACCTAACGAAAAAGGCCATCAGCCGGGCTGCTTACCCCGCTGATGGCCTTAGGAACTCAGTTCCAGGCGGCCTCAAGCGGGGCCGGCTACGATGACCTCAAGAATAATAATGCCTACAGGAATCGCGATCGCGTTGGAGAGAACGGGCCGGCTTGTGAAAACGAGGGACATCGGAACTAAAGTACGAGTGTACATTGCACGTTTCCCAAATGCAAGTAGCTTTTACTATAAGTTTAATTTATAGAAGAATTGACACTCAAACCAGATCGCTCTTCACCCACACCTTTGCCGCCACCGTCCGCTCGATACGGAACTGCTGGCCGCCTGCCTCTAACTCGACACCGCCATTTGACGAGAGCACCTGCATGCGCACGCCCGGGCGAATTCCCGCGTCATTCAGGTACTCCAGAAGACTGCGATCCCGCTCGAACACGCTCACCACCGTGAGACACTCATCGGCTCGCGCCTCGTCCAAAGGCTTGAGTCCGCGTTCGCGCCGATCGCGCGGCGTATCGGTCCCTACCATATTGCCGTGCGGGCAGACGCCGCCAGTGCCGAGCTTCTCGATCAGCTTACTTTCGAAATCTGTCGAGACCGCGTGTTCCAGTTGCTCCGCTTCGTCGTGGACCTTGTACCACTCCAGGCCGAAGATCTCCGTCAACATGCGTTCGATGAGGTGATGGCGATTCAAAACCCGATTGGCGATTTCCCGCCCCGCCGGAGTGAGGGTGATCTGGCCTTCGACGCCCACACGAATGAGCGCATCGCGGCGCAAACGCTTGATGGCCATCGTCACCGCCGGCGCGGAGACCGCCAGCCAACGGGAGAGCGTCACGGACTTGACGATCTCGCCTTCCGATTCGGCCTCGGCAATCGCCTTGAGGTAGTTCTCTTTTGAAATGGTGAGCCGCACGCCCAATCTAATTTTCGCACGGGCAGCGCGCGCGTTCGCGCATTGTTCGCATTGGTAAACTGGGAAGTCATGCGGCCGATCCTCATCCTGGCGGTGCTGTTCGCCGGCGCGTTGCGCGCCGATACGGCCCTCGTGCTCCCCTTCTTCAATCATTCGAAATCCGCCAACCTGGATTGGATCGGCGAAAGCATCGCCGAAAGCGTCCGCGACGCACTCGCTTCCGAAGGTGTGCTGGTGTTGGATCGACTCGATCGCCTGGAGGCCTACCGACGCCTCTCGCTGCGTCCCGGCGCAGAGGTTACGCATGCATCCGTCATCAAGATCGGCGAATCACTCGACGCTTCCAACGTGATCTACGGTTACTACGAACTGTTGCCTCCGCCGCCAGGCAAGGAGCAGTCCAAAGGCAGCCTGCGGATTACTGCACGCATTCTCGATCTCAAGCATACACGCCAGAGTCCGACCTTCGGTGAAGTCGGCCCTCTCGACGATCTTGCCGAGTTGGAAGTGCACCTGGGATGGCGCGCACTCGAATCGCTGAATCCCCGAACTGCGGTGTCCGAACAGGAATTCCTGAAGGCGCGCCCTGCCGTCCGCATTGATGCCGTGGAAAGTTATGTCCGAGGACTTCTGGCCACCGCTCCCGAACAGCGCCTCCGTTTCTTCACCCAGGCCGCACGGCTCGATGAGCACTATTCCCAGCCGTGCTTCGAACTGGGAAAAATCTATTGGGAAAAGAAAGACTATAAAAGCGCGGCCATCTGGCTGGAGCGGGTCTCGCGCTCCAATCCTCATTTCCTGGAAGCCCAATTTTTCCTGGGTCTGGGCCGCTACCATAGCGGAGATTTCGCGGCCGCCGAGCAGGCATTTCAATTGGTAGCAGCCGCGGTTCCGCTTAATGAGGTCTACAACGATCTAGGAGCCGCACAGGCCCGCCGCAACGAATCGGCCGCCGCCATCGCCAGCTTCAAGAAGGCGTTGGAGGGCGACAGCGCCGACCCCGACTATCACTTCAATCTCGGATATACCCTCTGGCGCGCCGGACAATTCGACGCCGCGGCCCAGAGCTTCCGCGAAGTCGCCGCACGCAATCCCGGAGACACGGAGGCTGCCGCGTTTCTCGAGCGCGCCAGCCGGCAGGACGGCCCACGTCCGGGTGATTCCAAATCGGAAAACCGCGAACGCGTAAAGACTAATTACGAAGAAGCCGCCTACCGCCAACTGCAAGCCGAACTGATTAAGTAAGCGTGGCGCAAAGACTCCTCTTTGCCGCGTCGAGACTCATGTCGACGGCTTTGGTGGATCCACCAATTTCGGAGCAAAGGAGTGGATCTGCCCAGACCAACACGGGCTCAAAGCGTCCCGATGAGTCGGGACCCGGCACAGAAGAGTCTCCGCGCCACCTTTCCCGCCCAAAATCCGGCACTTTCCACTTGACTCCGACGTTCTCAGACCGCATAATGAACAGTGTTCAGTCAATTGCCATGGGAAGCAAACAGAGACGCGCTCGGGAAAAAGAAGGACTCCGCGAAGAGATCCTTGACGCCGCCCGGAGCCTCTTCGTCAAGGAAGGATACGAAAGCGTCTCCATCCGCAAGATCGCGGACCGCATCGAGTACGCTCCCGGCACCATCTACCTGTACTTCCACGACAAGGCCGAGATCGTGGACCGCATCTGTGAGGAGACCTTCGCCAAACTCCTCGTCAAAATGCAGGCCATCGAGCAGGACACCGCCGCGCCCCTCGACAAATTGCGTCGCGGTCTGCGTATCTATATTCAGTTTGGCCTCGATAATCCGAACCACTATATCGTCACCTTTGTGCAGGCCAAGATACATCTGCAGGCTCATACTGTCTTCCAGACCACGGGCCAGAAAGCCTTCGCGTGCCTCCGCAAAGGAGTGCAGGAATGCGTCGACGCCGGGGTCTTAGTCTCGAACGACGCCGATGAGTTGGCGCAGACCTTGTGGGCCGCGATACACGGATTGACATCGGTCCTCATCACCTGCACCGGCTTTCCGTTTGTGGAGCAGAATCGCCTGATCGATCGCATGATTCATACGTTAATTGAGGGTGTGCGTAAGCCCGCACCAAAGTAGTCATTTTTTTTGCAACTTCGATGAACACTGTTCATCGAACAAACATGGTTCAGAAGGAGGGGAATCCAAGATGAACTTCGTAGCCATCCAAATGCTCGTCGGCGATCGCGCCAAGTATCTCGGCCTGATCTTCGCAGTCGCCTTCTCCACGTTTCTGATGTCGCATCAAAGCACCATCTTCGCCGGCATCATGGATCGCACCACCAGCCAGATCAAAGACATCAAGGACGCCAACATCTGGGTGATGGATCGTAAAACGCAATACTTCGACGAAGTCAAAGCGCTCACGGATGACGACGTCTACCGCGTGCGCAGCGTCGCTGGTGTCGAGTGGGCCGTTCCATTGTTCAAAGGCCAACCTCGCGCGAAAGCCCTCGACGGCAATTTTCGTGTGGTCATCATGATGGGGGTCGACGATGCCTCTCTTGTCGGTGCGCCCCGCGACATGGTACTCGGTTCCGCCGAAGATTTGCGAAAGCCCGACGCAGTTTTGGTCGACCGGGTGGGCTACGAGTTCTTCTTTCCCAAGCAGCCCTACGAATTGGGCAAGACGCTGGAGCTCAACGACCGCCGCGTGACCATCGAGGGCATCTTCAATTCGTCGGCGCCTTTTCAGAATTTGCCGATCTTCTATTCGCGCTATAGCCAGGCGCTGAACTATGTCGGCCGCGAGCGCAATCAACTGTCCTTCGTCCTTGCGAAAGCGCAGCCCGGCATCAGCGACGACGAACTCTGCCGCCGCATCGACGCAGCTACCGGACTCCACGCGGCAACTGGCAAGAGTTTCGGCTGGCAGACCATCCGTTACTACATTGCTCACACCGGCATCCCAGTGAATTTCGGAATCACCATCGCCATCGCGCTGGTAGTCGGCACCATCGTCGCGGGCCAGACCTTTTACATCTTCACGCTCGAGAATCTCAAGCAATTCGGCGCCCTCAAAGCCATCGGTGTCACCAACTGGCGCATCACGGGCATGATCTTGCTGCAGGCCCTGATGGTCGGCGCTATCGGCTACTCCCTCGGGATCGCCATGACCGCGACCTTCTTCGAAGTCACCAAAGCCAACCTGGACCTGAGGGGATTCGTTTTGTTCTGGCAGATCGCCGCCGGAACTGGAGCGGTAGTGCTGTTCATCGTCATGGCCGCAAGCCTGATGAGCATCCGCCGCGTGTTGGTGCTGGAACCCGCCGTCGTCTTCCGCGGGTAATTTCTCACGGAGCTGTCATCATGACTCATCATCTGGAAACCATGACTCATCCGGCGGTGGTCTGCCGCCGTGTCACCAAGGACTTCGGCGCGGGCGAAAATCAGGTGCGCGTGCTGCGCGGCGTAGATCTCGACGTACCGTTCGGCGAGATGTCTCTTTTGGTGGGGCCCAGCGGCTGCGGAAAGACCACGCTGCTTTCCGTAGTTGCCGGGCTGTTGAACGCCACCAGCGGCGCCGTGATGGTGCTCGGCGAGGAGGCCAGCCGCATGTCCGGCTCGCAGGCCATCGAGTTCCGCCGACGCAATATCGGATTCGTCTTCCAGCAGTACAATCTGCTGCCGGCGCTCACCGCCGCGGAAAACGCCGCCGTACCGCTCCTTGCCGCCGGAGTTCCCAAGAAAAAGGCAGTGGCCGCGGCATCCGAATTACTCAGCCAACTCGGGCTCGCCGAGCGGCTCCATGCCCTACCGTCCCAACTCTCCGGAGGCCAGCAGCAGCGCGTCGCCCTGGCCCGCGCACTAGTCCACGAGCCTCGGCTGGTGGTCTGCGATGAGCCCACCTCAGCGCTCGATCACGAAACCGGCAACGCTGTGATGGAACTGCTCACCAAAGTCGCCGTGCGGCCCGACCGCGCCGTCGTGGTCGTGACCCACGATAGCCGCGTATTTCATTTTGCCGACCGCATCGCCCACATGGACGACGGACGAATCGTCGAAACCCAGGCACCCAAAGCCGAGAGGCAAGAAGTCAATTTTGCAGGAGTGAACTGATGATCAAATATGGACTACCCATCGTCGCGGCGATCGCCCTGACCTTCGCCATACTCAAGATTGTTCACAGCCAGCCGGTACACGCCAAGCTGCCGCCGCCCGACGCGCCTCCTTCGGCCGTCTACACCAACCAGGTGGGCGCCGTGGGTCTTGCGGAAGCGGAATCCGAGAACATCGCCATCAGTCTGCCCGTGCCCGGCCTTGTGACGCATGTCGACGTCAAGGCCGGCGACCGCGTCCGCAAAGGCGCGCGCCTCTTCTCGCTGGACGATCGCGACCTGCAAGCGGAACTTGCACTCCGCCAGAGTTCGCTCGCGCTCGCCGAAACCAAGTTCGAAAAGCTGGCGATGTCGCCGAGGCCCGAAGATCTGCCTCCCGCCGAAGCCAAAGTCCGCGAGGCCGAGCAGATGTACCAGGACGCCGCCGTGCAGCTCAACCTCATGGAAAGCGTGCGCGACAAACGGGCTATTCGCGATGAAGACCTGCAGCGCCGCCGCCTCGCCGCCAAGGCCGCCGAAGCGCGCCTCGATCAAGCCAAGGCAGACCTCGCGCTCCTGAAGGCTGGCACCTGGAAGCCCGACCTCGATATCGCCCGTGCCGAAGTTGCCGAAGCGCAGCATCAGGTGGAGCGCGTGCAGGCCGATCTCTCCCGCCTCATCGTGACCGCGCCGATCGATGGCGAGATTCTGCAGTGCAAGGTACACCCCGGTGAATACGCCCAGGCCGGGCCGTTGGCACAGCCGCTGATCCTGATGGGCGCAACCGCGCGCCTCAACGTTCGTGCCGATATCGACGAGCAGGACGCCTGGCGCGTCAAGTCCGGCGCCACCGCCACGGCCAGCGTCCGCGGAAATGCCGGCCAGCATCTGCCCCTCCACTTCGTGCGCGTGGAACCGTACGTGATTCCGAAGCGGAACCTCACCGGCGATAGTACGGAGCGCGTCGACACGCGCGTGCTGCAAGTCATCTTCGCGCTCGATCGCGGCGCACCAGTCTATGCCGGCCAGCAACTCGACGTCTTCATCCAAGCGGGGGGCCAGAAATGAAGCGCATCTTCTCTCTAATGCTGGCGGGCGCGCTCTGTGGGGCCCCCGCGTCCTGGAGCGCTACCGTCCCCGCGCAGTTCCATTCGCAAGCGCCCGGGGCCACGCTCGACCCGGCCATGGAGCAGTGGTGGAAGAGCTTCCACGATCCGGAGCTCGATTCGCTGATTGCGCGAGCCGTGCGCGCCAACATCGATCTCAAGATGGCGGCGTCCCGTTTGCTCGAAGCCAGAGCCGCGCGAGGCAGTGCCCGCGCCGATCTGCTGCCCTCCGTCGAGAGTGCGAACTCCCTGGAGCGCGTCCGCGGCGGCCTCACGCAAGGCATCTTCCGTCCCAATGCCGGAAGTCAGTCGTCGCTGCTCGCACCTTTCGAGACCAACATCTTCCAGCAAGGCTTCGACGCAAGCTGGGAGATTGATCTCTTCGGCGGCAAGCGGCATGCGCTCGAGGCCGCAACGGCCGATGTCGCCGCCACTGAGGAGGCACGCCGCGATACGCTGGTCAGCCTGCTGGCCGAGGTCGCCCGCAATTACAGCGAGTTGCGCGGCACTCAGCGGCGCATTGAAATTGCGCGTGGCAACATTCGCATCCAGGCCGACTCGCTCCACCTCACCAAGGTGCGCGCTGATGCCGGGCTAGGCACCGAACTCGACGTGGAACGCCAAGCCGCACAACTGGCGTCCACTGAAGCCATGGTGCCCGCATTGGAATCGGCGAGCCAGATGAGCATCCATCGCATCTCCGTGCTATTGGGTGAAGAACCCGGCACGCTCACCAGCGAACTCATCGCCGCTAAGCCGCTGCCGGCAACGCCACCCGTAGTACCTGTTGGACTCACGAGCGACCTCCTAAAGCGCCGCCCCGACATTCGTCGCGCGGACGCCGAGATCGCCGCGGCCAGCGCCCGCGTGGGCGTGGCCCACTCGGATTTCTTTCCGAAGATCACGCTCACTGGCTCGGCTGGCAGACAGGGCTCATCGTTCCCCGGCCTGACTTTGGGCGCCGGCAACTTTTTCGCCTTCGGCCCTGCGATCAAGCTGCCGATTTTCACGGGAGGCAAGCTCAAAGCTAACATGGCAGTGCAGAAACAGCGCCTGGAGCAGGCGCAGCTTACCTATCAGAACACCGTGCTGCACTCTCTGGAGGAGACCGAAAACGCACTCACCGCCTACGGGCGCGAGCAGGAACGCCGGGAACACCTGCAAGCCGCCGCGCAGTCCAGCCAGCTCGCGACGCAACTGGCCAACGAACTGTACGTTCGCGGCATGTCCGACTTCCTCAGCGTCCTGGACGCGCAACGCCAACAACTCGCGATCGAAGACGACCTGGCACAGAGCGACACCACTGTCGTCACCAATCTGGTTGCTCTGTACAAAGCGCTCGGTGGCGGATGGAACGGGCAATAATCTCGCCGTGGCGCAAAGACTCCTCTTTGCCGCGTCGAGACTCCTCTCTACGCTTTTCGGGCCTCCACCAGCGCTGTCGCACGAAGTGATTTCGATTCTGCAGCGGTGCTCCCGTGACCGTCTGGGCCAGCCAAAATATCCGCTGGCCCACGCCAACTGTCCTAACTGATCACGCCCTTGCGAATCGCATAGAGAATCAGCTCGGCGCCACTGTGCAGATTGAGCTTCTGGAAGATATTGCTGCGATGCGTCTCCACCGTATACAAGCTCAAATTCAAAATATTCGCGACGTCCTTGTTATTCTTTCCCTCGGCGAGCAACTGCAGCACTTCTCGCTCCCGGGTGGTGAGCAGTTCGTAGCTGTCTTCTACCTGGCGCTCCTGCATTTGCCGCATGTAGTCCTCCACCAGCATCTTGCTGATCGCCGGACTAAAGAACGCCTTGCCCTCGCTGACAGCCTTCACTGCGTTGATGAGATCGTATTCTGCCGAGTCTTTGAGCAGATAGGCGCGCGCCCCAGCCTTGAGCGCCTTCAATACGTAGCTCTCGTCCGCATGCATGCTGAGGAACACGATGGCTGTCTGCGGCAGTTTGCCCGCGATCTGGCGTGCCGCTTCGATCCCATTCAAAATCGGCATCGCCACGTCGATCACGATGACGTCGGGCTTATGCGTTTCGGCCAGCGCAACGGTCTCGCGCCCATCGGCCGCATCCGCCACCACCACGAAGCCAGGCTGATTCTCCAGCAGCAGCCGCAATCCCTTCCGCACCACCGTGTGATCGTCCGCCAGCAGGATCCGAATCGTCTTCACGCAGACTCCCGAGCCGTCGACAACACGTGCTGTGGTTGGGCGAGCGGCAGTGTGACAGTCAACTCGGTGCCATGGCCTGGTTCCGATTCCACATTGAAGCTGCCACCCAGATAACTCACCCTCTCCTGCATGCCCAGCAGCCCCATACCCCGCTCCTGTTGCGCATGAAAGCCCTTGCCGTCATCTCGAATCGAAAGAAACAATGCATCCGCCTCCTGCCGCACCGTCACCGTCACATCGCGCGCGTCGGCATGCTTCACGATATTGTGAAGCGCCTCTTGCACGATGCGGTAGATACAAGTCTTGTGTTCCTCCGGTAATTCTTCGGATACCTGTTCCGCGGCCACCTTCACCCACACACCGCTACGCCGGGAGACCTCGCGCGCCTGCCACTGCAGCGCCGGCACCAGTCCGAGATCGTCCAGCATCGACGGCCGTAGCAGCAGCGCCATATTTCGTACGACGCGAATCGAATTCTCGATCAGCTTCTTGATCTCGTCCGCCTTGGCGGCGACACTCTCCGTCTCCTTCATGCGAATCAGCGTCGAGAGATTAGCCATCTCCACCAGCACGCCGGTCAGCGACTGCCCCACTTCGTCGTGCAGCTCGCGCGAAATCGAGCGGCGCTCCTCCTCCTGCGCCTGCACCAGCCGCGCTGAGAGTTCTTTCAACTCCGCCCGAGCATCTGAAATCTCCTGGTAGCGTTCCGCCGTCTCGGCTTCCAGCCGCTCAATTTTGCGAATGCTGAACGCCGCGAGCATCAGGCCGAGCCCGATCGTCAATCCAATGGTGATGATGAGGCGTCGCCGCGATTGGTGAAAGGTCGCTTCCATCTTGAGCTTTCCGGAGTTCAACTGTGACTCGTTGATCGCTCCGATCTGGCCGGCGATTCCGAGCATCGATTGCCGCCGCGGAGAAACTTCGTCGCGCAAAAAGGCGTAGCCGTCGCGGCGGCGTTGTTCCGCGGTCCACCGGAACACCGGCTCGAGCACCTTCCAGTAATCCGATAGCTCGCCGGTGAGCACGCGAAAAGGCTGTGCTTCTTGCGAATTGAGCAATGCCCGGTATTGCTCCAGCGCCGAATCCATATCACTACGCGTCTCCAACAGCGTGTAGCGATGGCCTTCCGCCTTACCGCTCTCGGGCTCGAGCAGATAATCCCTCACGTAAGTGCCCGAGACGTAGACGTCAGCCCGAATCCGTTCGAGGACTTGTGTGCGCAGAAGGAAGTCCTCGCGAATCGAATCGTTCGAGGTCTGAATCTGTTCGAGCGCCTGAATCCCGTCCACTCCAGCTAAGGCCATCAGCAGCAGCACACCGCCGAATCCGGCCATGAGCGCATGACGGCTGTTCACTACCAGCGGCCCATTGCGCCGTGGCTTGGACGAGTCTCGCGACGGGATCACTTCCTTATATCCTATCGCGCGGCATCAACGGTTGTTTTCGCACCGTGATCGGTGTTATATCTCAGAAACACTCCATTGAGGGAATGCATGTCAGAAGAGACGAAACACGTGAAAACCGAAGGTATGAGCAGGCGCAGCATATTTGGAGCGATGGCGTTGGCCTCTGCGGCAGCGGCCACCCCCGCCAACGCAGCGCCCGCTGAAACCAAGTTCGAGCCCTTGCCGACCTTCAAATTCGATATCGAGAACCAGACTGGCTGGCAAGGTCCCGCTGGATCCGCCAAGGAAGCGACCGTCGCCGAGTTCCCGATTTCCCAGAGCATCGCCGGCGTCTCCATGCGCCTGAAGCCTGGCGCCATGCGCGAACTGCACTGGCACTCGTTGGCCGCCGAATGGGCCTACATGCTCGAAGGCACTTGCCGCGGCACCGTGATCACACCTACCGGACAGGCGGAAATCGCCGATTTCGGCCCAGGCGACACTTGGTATTTTCCTCGCGGACATGGCCACGCTCTGCAAGCCACCAGTCCCAACGGATGCCACTTCCTGCTGGGCTTCGATAATGGTCACTTCTCGGAGTTCGGAACCTTCAGCATCACCGACTGGATCGCGACGGCCCCGCCCAACGTTGTGGCGCGCAGTCTGGGAGTCCCCGTTTCCGCGATCTCGCAATTCCCGAAGAAGGAGGTCTACATCGGACCGGGCAGAATGCCGCCGGCGACCGAGACTCTTCGTAACGCGGAGTTGCAGCCCAACCAGTTTTCGCACAAATACCGCCTCGATCATCAGCCTCCGCGACAATTCCCCGGCGGCCTCGAATACATGGTCTCGTCCAAGGAGTTTCCGATCCAGACCACGCTCACGGCCGTTCGCATGGATCTGCAACCGGGAGCATTGCGTGAGCTCCATTGGCATCCGCACGCCGATGAGTGGCAGTACTACGTTCGCGGCAAGGCACGCGTGGGTATCTTCGGATCGCACGGCCGCGTGAGAACAGAAGAGTTTGGACCCGGTCACGTGGGCTTCGTTCAGCAAGGCTACGGCCACTACATCGAGCAGATTGGCGACGAGCCAACCGAACTGCTGATCCTGTTCAATAGCGGCGAGTATCAGGAGATTTCACTTTCCAATTGGCTCGGCGGAAACCCGAGCACGCTTCTCGAGGACAATTTCGGCATCCCGAAAAGTCTCGCCGATCAACTGCCGCGCAAAGAACGCGGCATTCTCGGAAAAGCGTAGACGTGGCGCAAAGACTTTTCTTTGCCGCGTCGACACTCCTCTCGACGCTTTTCGGACGTGCACTAATACCAGTGCCACGAAGTGGACGCCGATGCCGCATCACCGGAACTTTTTGCGTCTCCGAAAGACCTGTGCAAGTTCGCAAGGCGTCCCGATGAGTCAGGACGTTGCAGAGAAGAGTTTCGGCGCCATGTCGCGGCCCTTTCAATCTAGTTACAATCCTGGGTGATGCGCCGGCGCTCTCCCTTTCGCAATCGATTGGAATACACGCTCGCACTTTTCGCCCTAAAATCGCTGGAACTCACTCCCTTACCCCTGTCGAATTGGCTGGCCCGTCGCTACGCGAACCTGCTGGACCACACCATCCCCCGCTTGCGGCGTGTCGCGTATCGAAACCTTTCCGTAGCCCTACCAGATGCCGATCCCGTCGCGATCGTCGACGGCGTATTTCGTTCCATCGCCCGCACACTGGTAGCCTTCGCCAAGTTTCCCTCCATCGGCAAACACAACGTGGAGCGCTGGATCCGCTGCGAAGGCGGTGAGTACTTCGAGGACGCGCTTCGCCGGGGGAAGGGCGTCCTTTTTGCCACCGCCCACCTGGGCAATTGGGAACTGAGCGCCTATGCCCACGCACTGCTCCGCTCACCGATGAACGTGGTGGTGCGCCCGCTCGACAACCCGCTGATCGACCGCCTCGTGGAGAGGCGTCGTGCGCTCTCGGGAAATCGTCCCATTTTCAAAAAGGATTTCGCCCGCGCCATTCTGAAATCCCTTTCCGCCAACCAGGCGGTGGGGATTCTGATCGACCAGAATACCGCCCCCGATACCAGCGGCTCTTCGACCTTCGTCGACTTCTTTGGCATCCCGGCTTCGGCCGGCACCGGATTCGCTAAACTCGCTGCCCATAGCCGCGCGGAGGTGATCCCCGGCTACGCACTCTGGTCTGACTCGGAGCGGCGCTATGTGCTTCGCTTCTACCCGCCCGTCCCGATCACTGGCGATGCTCACCGGGACACTCAGGCACTGCAGAGTCAGCTCGAAGGAGTCATTCGCGCGTACCCCGATCAATGGCTGTGGATTCATCGGCGCTGGAAAACCAGGCCACCCGGGGAGCCCTCCTTGTATGAAACTACACCTGCGCGTGGTGGCTCGTCGCTATCACTGTAGTATTCTGTAGCGGGAACCCCTTCGCGCTCGATGAACCCGCTGAAAAGCCCGGTGCTCCGCAGTATCGCCGTGGCACTTGCCCTCACTGCGCTGGCACTGGTCACCGCGCTGGTGCTGGAGCCGAATCTCGAAGCCAGCATATTCGTGCTCTTCATCTTGCTCCCCTTCCTGCTGGCAGTGTGGATCAGTTCCTGGTATTACGGACGCCTCAGCGGCCTTACCGCAACCATCGCATCGGTAGCCGCGATCCTGTTCTTCTTCTTTCGACCCGAAGCAGGAGGCGGACCTGCCTTTAGCATCGTGGCGCCTCCCTTCGTTTTCGCCATGCTGGGCGGTTCGCTCACGTGGATCGCTTCCTCGTGGCGCGAGAGCCGCCGGCGTCTGACTGCCGCACTCTCGAGCCTGGGCGATGGCGTCATTACGACCGATCTCAAGGGCCGGGTTACATTCGTGAATTCGCTGGCTGGAAGCCTTCTCGGCTGGCCGCCCGTCGAGGCGCGCGGCAGAGCCTCCACCGAAATTGTCGAACTCCTCGACGAAGACTCGCGCGAGCCAATTGAAAATCCGCTCACCCGCGCACTACGCGAGCGAATGCGCGTCGCCGCCGACGACCACGTCCTCCTGGTGCCCCGGTCAGGAACCGAACTCCCCATCGAATATTGCAGCTATCCACTGCGCGGCGACTCCGGCAGCGTATGGGGAGCCATCCTGATTTTCCGCGATATCACCAAGCGCCGTCAGATCACGGCCCAGGCATTGCACGATCAGAAACTGGAAGCCGTGAGCCGCATGGCCGGAGGCGTCGCCGGCGACTTCAGCAACGTGCTCACGGTGATCACGGGCTACGCTAATCTGCTGCGCGCGGAAGTGCCTCCAGGCAGCCCCCTGGTGCGCTTTGTCGACGAGATCGTCTATGGCAGTGAACGCGCCTCCGCTCTCACGCGGCATCTGCTCGCCTTCGCGCGCGGCTCTACTGCCCAACCTCGAGTGCTCGACCTCAATGCCGTGATCGCCGGGATGGAGCCTATGTTGCGGCGCGTATTAGGCCACAACATCGACCTGATTCTGCTCACCAGCCCCGGCTTGGGCCGCGTCAGGGCCGACGCCGCGCAGGTCGAGTTGGTCGTCGTCAACCTCGCCAACAACGCCCGCGATGCCATGCCGGATGGTGGCAAGCTCATCATCGAGACTGCCAACGTAGACCTCGCCGGATCTCCCGACGATCACGGCACAGGGATCAAGCCCGGCTCCTACGTGATGCTCGCGGTCAGCGATACCGGCATCGGCATGGACGCCGAGATGCGCTCTCGCCTCTTCGAACCCTTTTTCACCACCAAGCCGCAAGGCAAAGGCAGCGGCCTCGGATTGGCGACGGTTTACGGCACCGTCAAGCAGAGCGACGGCCAACTTACGTGCTACAGCCAGCCGGGATGTGGGACCATCTTCGAAATCTACCTGCCGCGCATCAAGGACAAGGACGTAGTGGTCGAGCGGGTCGGCCCGCGCTCCCCGCGAGGGTCCGAAACCATTCTGCTGGTGGATGACGAAGAAGGCGTCTGCAAGCTCCTGGCATCCATCCTGCGCTCCAACGGCTACGACGTGCTCGAAGCGAGTAATGGCAGCGCCGCGATGGCCGTCTTTGAGAAAAACAGCCACAAGATCGACCTGGTGGTGACGGACATCGTGATGCCGCAGATGAGCGGCTTCGAGCTCGGCCACAAGCTCGGCGAGCGTGCACCGTCGCTCAAGATTCTCTACATGTCCGGTTACCGCGACAACGCCTTCGGCAGTGCAGGCGGTGAAGCCCCGCGGGCCTTCCTTCACAAGCCCTTCACGCCAGACATTTTGCTCGCCAAGGTGCGAGAGGTATTGGATGGACCGGCCCCAGCACCCCCCCACCCCTGATCCCCGCTCCCCGGCGGTATGATTTTCCTGATGCCTAAGCTTGTCTGTGGACTTGTCCTGGCCGCGATGTCCGCTGCATACTCGTTCGCAGCCGATACGCGCTTCGAGATCTCCTTCCCCGCCGCGGCGCATCGCGGCCCGATCACTGGCCGCGTCTTTATCATGATCTCGCGCACCAACGATCGTGAGCCTCGCCTGCAGATCTCACGCATCGGCGTGCCATTCTTCGGACGGGACATCGAGAATCTCGCGCCCGGACAAGCCGCCGTCATCGACGCGACCGATCTCGGCACACCTCTTGAGAGTCTCTCGGAGATTCCCGCCGGAACCTACTACGTGCAGGCATTCGTCAATATCTACTCGGAATTCCGCCGCGCCGATGGCCACGTCGTCTGGATGCACGATGATCAGTGGGAAGGCCAGCGATGGAATCGCTCACCGGGCAATCTTTTTTCGACATCGAAACAGGTGGAGCTCGACCCGGCAAAGGGATATCGCATCGCCCTCGAGTGCGACCAGATCGTCCCACCCATCGAGATTCCTCCGGACACCGAATGGGTCAAGCGCTTCAAGATTCAGAGCCAGATCCTCACCAAGTTCTGGGGACGCCCCATTTACCTCGGCGCCACCGTGCTGCTGCCGCGCGACTACGCCAAGTCCACCGAGCATTACCCGGTGCTCTACGAACAGGGTCACTTCGGTCTCGGGGCACCCCTGGGTTTCTCCACCAGCCAGGCACAGGGGCGCGGCGGAAGAGGCGGCCAAGAGCTCTACGCCGAGTGGACCAAAGAAAATTTCCCGCGCATGATTGTGGTCACGCTGCAGCATCCGAATCCCTACTTCGACGACTCTTATGCGGTCAATTCTGTGAACGTCGGACCCTACGGGGATGCCATTCACCAGGAACTGATACCCGAGATCGAGAAGCGGTTCCGCGTAATCAAACAGCCTTGGGCTCGTGTACTTTCGGGCGGCTCTACTGGCGGTTGGGAAGCGCTGGCACTACAGGTCTTTTATCCCGATTTCTATGGCGGCACGTGGTCCTATTGCCCCGACTCGGTGGACTTCTCCGACGTCGAAGGCATCAACGTTTACAAGGACACGAACGCCTTCTACAAGGTAATTGACTGGCGTCGCGAACCGACCATCAACAGCCGCGAGATCAATGGCCAGGTCCGTTCCACTTCGGAACAGCGCAATCACTTCGAACTCGTGAATGGCACGCATGGCAGGTCCGGAGAGCAGCTCGATATCTGGTCCGCGGTTTTCGGCCCTCTGGGCAAAGACGGATCCTTCGAGCCTCTCTTCGACAAGCGCATCGGCGTGATGCATCCCGAAGTGGCGCAATACTGGAAGGAGCACTACGACATCCGCTACCACATGGAGAAGAACTGGTATGCGCTCGGGCCCAAGCTCGTGGATCAGGTCCACGTCTTTGTGGGCGACGCCGATAATTTCTTCCTGAACAACGGCGTGCACCTGCTGCAAGATTGGATGAAGAACACCAAGGATCCGCATTACGAAGGGTACTTCGTATACGGCGCGATGAAAGGACACTGCTACAGCGGCCCGGAGAA
The DNA here is from genome assembly GCA_035295745.1 of Bryobacteraceae bacterium. GTDB lineage: Bacteria > Acidobacteriota > Terriglobia > Bryobacterales > Bryobacteraceae > JAIQFL01. The sequence goes on from DATGIL010000038.1 coordinate 95,246, forward strand.
TTCGGCTGAGCGGCTCAAAGAGATGGCCCAGCACATCCTTAGCAAAATGCCGCCGGGAACGGTTGCCGGCTGGTGGAAAAACTAGTGGCTGGAGCGTGTGATGAGTGCGCTCCCGAGCCGCGCCTGAGCAAGCCATGTACCAATCGCTCCGAATCTTGCCGTCCGGATACTAAGGTAACTGACTCGCTATGAGCAAACACAAGGTGGAATGGGACGAAAAGGCAAGCGCCGCGGCCAATGCGCGGCGCGAGCTGCCGCCGGTTGTCTCGCGATACTTTGAGCTGGTCCGCGACTTCCTGGCCAAAGACCCGTCGCCGCGCGAACTGCATCGGCTGCGCCTCGCCACCAAGCGTCTCCGCTATACTCTGGAACTCTTCCGCCCCTGCTATGGCCCCGGCATGGAGACCCGCCTTTCCGAGTTACGCGCGTTGCAGCAACTGCTCGGGGAAGTCAATGACAGCGCCGCCACCAGCCGCCTGGTCACGAAATCGATGCGCGCATCGCGGCAGCGGGCCCGCGCGGTCAAGTTCCTGGACGAACGAGCCGCCCGCAAAGCGCACGAATTTCGCCGCCACTGGGCCAACGTCTTCGACGCCGAGGGCCGGGAACGCTGGTGGACCGGCTACCTGGAACGTCAGGCCCGCTAAGTCCGCGGTCTCATCACGCGCAGCTCGTAGCGAGCCACGACTGTAAGAGTGTTCTTGCCTGAATACGAGGCCGCGTCCCCTTGCCACGAGGCCATAGCCATCCGTCAGAGTTGTGACCGCGTCCACCAGGCACTTTCAGTGACCTACGCAGGCGTTTCGGTCAATATTGACGGGAAATCATCAACAGTTTCACGGGCGGCCAAGTTCCCCGATTCCCATCCGAGCAGCGAGCTACAATCGTGCTTTCTATGACGTCAAGCATGAAACCCCTACGACTGGCCGTGCTCCTTTTCGTCGCCATGTGCGCGCCAGCGCAGTGGGATGACAACCTGCTCAAGCCCTATGTGATGAATCACCGTGGCGCCTCCGTCTCGCCCGCGGACGTCTCGTTCCTGCTGGATGCTCCCGCCGGCAAAACAGGATTCGTCCACGTACAGAACGGACACCTCGTGGATGGCTCGGGCAAGCGACTCAGGCTGTGGGGCGTCCACCTTACGGATTGGAGCAGGGGCTCCGTCCTTCTTCCTCCAAAGGAAGACGCGGCCATGTGGGCTGCAACTCTGGCTCGCTTCGGAGTGAACTGCGTGCGCCTGCATTTTCTCGATCTGCCGGCGCCTCGCGGCATCATCGATGCCACCAAACCCGACAGCCGCGCGTTTGATCCGCAACAACTCGACCGCCTGGACTATCTGTTCGCAGAACTGAAAAAACGCGGTATCTACGCGGACCTCAATCTCAACGTCGGACGCTCGTACAAGGCCGGCGACGGCGTCTCCGATTTCGACAAGATCCAGTGGGGAAAGGGACTCACGCTGTTCGACGCACGCCTGATCGAATTGGAGAAGGAATACGCCAGGAATCTGCTCACCCACGTCAATCCTTACACGCACCTGGAATATCGCAACGACCCCGCCATCGCCGTCGTTGAGATTCTCAATGAGAACGGTCTGTACATGGGGTTCCGCGCTCCCACGCCGTTCTACGAAGAGGAGCTCACAAAGCAATACAACGATTGGCTTCGACAATCCGTGGCGCCAGACACCCTAAAGACGATTCACGAACAGGCTGGAGTGGCGGCCGATGGATCGGTGCCGCGCCTCAAGGGACCCGAAGTCGCGAATGCGCCGAAGGAACGGTACGAGACCGAACTCCCGTTTTACATGGACGCCGAGAACCACTTCTACCAGGACATGAGCCGGTATTTGAAACAGACTCTCGGCGTAAAGGCGCCCATCACCGGCACCGCCGACCACAGTCACACCAGCAGCAGCTACACGATGCTGGCATCGCTGTCGAAGCTCGATATTCTCGATGGCCACATCTATTGGCAGCATCCCGGCTCGCCCCCGCCCGTGAATACGCCCATGGTAAACGATCCGCTGCATTCCACCGTGGTGCAACTCTCCCGCACCGCGTTCGCCGGTAAACCGTACACCGTCAGCGAGACCAATCATCCGTTTCCTAATGACTGGGCGAGCGAGGGAATCCCCACCATCGCCGCCTACGGCAGCTTCCAGGATTGGGACGCCATCATCATGTACACATTCGAGCCGAAGCTCGCGGCGGACTGGAAGCCGTATGTCGGCGACCCGTTCGACATCTCGCTCGACCCCGTACGCATGACCGAAATGGCCGCCGGAGCGCTCACCTTCCTTCGCGCCGATGTCGCTACAGCACGACAGACCGTCGCGCGAACGTATTCGAAGCAGCAGGTGCTCGACAGCCGCCGTCTGCCGGCGCGAACCGAACAGCCTTACTTCACTCCGGGGTTCCCGCTGGCTCTGCCGCTCGAACACGCCGTGCGCATTCGTTCGCTGGACGGGCCGCCGACCGAACAATATGCTGCATCCAACGCCAGCCCGATTGTCTCCGATACCAGGGAGCTTTCCTGGTACACCACGCCGGAAAATACAGGCGTGCTGACCGTCGAGACGGACCGGACGCAGGCGCTGATCGGCTTCCTGAAGGCGAATCCAAAGACGCTTAAGAATCTCTCGGCCGATGTTGCCAACAATTTCGCCACCATCGTGCTCTCCTCGCTGGATGCGAAGCCGCTCGTGCGCTCCGGCAGGATGCTGCTTACCACCGGCTCTCGAGTCTCGAATACAGGACTGAAATGGAACGAGGCGCACACCCGCGTGGCGAGTCAGGGCGAGTCGCCGTCGCTCATCGAGCCGGTCTCGGGCACGGTTATGTTGAGAGCGCTCGAGTCTGCCGTCGCCGTCTCCGCCTCTGCCCTCGACGGCGCGGGCAAGCCCGTCGGCGAGCCCATCGCCGCGAAAAAGCAGGCGGGCGGCTGGGAACTTCCCATTGGAGACCCAGTAACCACCTGGTACGTAGTCTCCGTACGACGATGATCAAAACATTTGGATTTCTTCTGTTGGCCGCTGCGGGTCTGCATGCGGCCGATTATGCTACGGGCGCCGACCTTTCCTTCCTCAAGCAAGCTGAAGATCGCGGAACGGTCTTCAAAGACGACAATCAGGGCAAGCCCGGACTGCAGATCTTCAGGGACCACGGCTACAACTGGATTCGCCTCCGCCTCTTCCACACGCCCACCCAGCTTCCGAATAATCTGGAGTACACCATCACGCTCGCGAAAGCGGCCAGGCAACTTGGCTACAAGTTCCTGCTCGACTATCACTGCTCGGATACCTGGGCGGATCCGGGCAAGCAGTTCATCCCCAAAGCATGGGAGAAGATGAACCATGCCGAGATGGTAGAGGCACTCCGCGCCTACACTCGCGAGACGATGACGGCGTTTCGCGACGCCGGTGCATGGCCCGACATGGTGCAGATCGGCAACGAGATCACCAACGGTATGCTGTGGCCCGATGCGCACCTCCCGCAGAATTGGGACAACTTCGCCGACTTCATGAGGGCTGGTATCGACGGTGTGGAGGCCGCCAGTGCCGGACAGGCAAGGCCGCGCATCATGGTGCACATCGATAAGGGCGGGGACAAGGCGGCCACGCAGCGGTTCTTCGACAGGTTGAATAGCTATCACGTGAACTACGACGTGATCGGGCAATCGTACTATCCGTGGTGGCATGGTTCGCTGCTCGATCTCCGCGAGAATCTGATCTTCATGTCGAAGACTTATCAGAAGGACATGATCGTGGTGGAAGCTGCTTACAACTGGACTCCCGGCAACTATCGCGACAAACCCGCCCCCTTCCCCGAAACTCCGCAAGGCCAGAAGGAGTTCTGGGAAGAGGTAAATCGCATGGTCATGGGGACTCCGGAGGGCCGCGGCATCGGCCTCTTCTGGTGGGAGCCTGCGATCGGCGGAGGTCGCGGCGGCCGCGGCTTCTTCGACCAGAACGGCAACGCATTACCGGTGATCACAGTATTCGACAAATATACGCGAAGGTAAGTTGCTTTGGGTGCCGCCGTGGCGCAAACATTCCTGTTTGCCGTCTCGACACTCCTGTCGAGACTTTTCGGACGCCCACCAAGTCTGCCAGTTAGGAGCAGGTCGGTGACCCGCTCCAGGAGGTTTGAGTTTTTTGAGACAATTCAGTTTTCTTGCGCCGACTGATCTGGTGAGGCGAGGCGCTTTCGCCCGGGACTTTCGCCTGCCCGGGAGACCCGAATGTGTAAGAAGCCCAAATCCAATCCACGCCCTTTACTATGGGGCCATTGGCGACAACCACAAGCCCAGATCTCGTCAAGATCAAAACTGGACAACTCATCTACAACGTGCGGAAGGCGGCGGGCCTGTCACGGGATCTTGCTAAGAGAAGGGGACCCACCAAGGTGATCTGTCGCCTGGAGGGTGCGGACTACAGCGGTCTTACGATGGCAATGTTCCACCAGATCGGATCGATGCTGGGCGACGAATTGCTTCATGCAATTCCCGATGAAGCCGTCTGAAAAAAGAGAAATTGGTGCTTCGAATTGCTGGTTACTCGGTCGTCCTGGCGGCTTTCGCGCTCGCGCTGCTCGATCGCACGTTTAATCTAAATTTCGGCGACCGGTTCATACTCGTAGCACTATTCGTCACCCTGGCTGGCTTTCCAATAGCCTGCGCTCTAGACTTCCTGTTTCGCCGCAATCGGACGTTGCCGCCGATTCTCTGCTGGCTCTTGCGAGCGGCCGCTCTGGTTGTGTGGCTCTACGTCGCGAACCTGGCGTATGTTCTCTCGGTCTTCCAATCCGATCTACGTCCCGAGCCCCCGCCCGACCAGACGAATGTGGCTATAGGGCGCGCCAATCTGGTGGATTAACATCCGCTCAAATCACCGACGGATATCGACTCAATACGGGTGATCGTCTTTGCCGCGACGAAGCCAATCACGTAGTCGGCCCCTGATCGGGGCCGCCCCCTACTTGCTCGCCGGGTATCCGTGCAACTGCGGCCCCACCGAATTCGAGTAGTTATAATTCCCGCGGCGATCGGCATCGAGAGTCCAGAACATCGCGCCGATCATCCCCGGGTATCCGCCCGGCTGCAGTAGTTTGTAGGTCACCCCGGCGGGGGCCTTTCCCGTAATCAGATAGTCCATCGCCTGGCTGACCACCTCCGGAGTGGCGTCGCTCGTCAGGAATCCCACCGCCACCTTGTTCGCCGGCACAGGCGGATACATCCTCTTGGGGTCTCCTCCCACCGCGAAACCGTGCAGCACCAGTTCGGTCATCGCGGCGTGATAATCCACCGTGCCCGCCTGATAGATCTCGCCATCCAATCCCTGGAGTGGCGGCGTGTTGTAGTCCTGCACATCCATGAATGAAAGGAAGTCGCGAATGCCGTACGCAATCGGCAAATAAGATCCAAACTGGCCTCCATAGCTCGGATAGCCCGACGGAATCTGCGTCCCCTCCGGCACCAGGGTTACCATGAACTTCGGGCCGAAGTGATCGTGCAACTGGCGCATAGCAGAGATCAGATTCACGATCGAAGGTGTAGTCGGGTGCTGAAAATCGGTATCGCCTGGATCGATCGAAAGCGAAGGGCTCTCGAAATCGATATCGATCCCGTCGAAGCCATACTCCTCCACGATCCGCGTCACCGACGAAACGAAATTCGGCACGCGCTTCGGATCGGCCAGTGTGAAATGCTGGCCGCCTCCACCCAGTGAGATCAGGACCTTCTTGCCCTTGCTCTTCAAATAGGCGATGTCTGCCTTGAACTGATCGGGCTCCAACCCCGCCGGCGTGCGGAACTGCATAGTGCCTTCGGGAGCATCATGGTCGGGCGTTGAGAACGCCACGAGGATGACATCCCACTGCGGAGAGATCTCGCGAACGGGAGTGGCGGAGGCGGCACCGCCATAGGCGGACCAGTAGCCGATCAGTTGGTGCCCGTTGGCTGCGCCGGTCAGAGGAGCCGGCTCGACTGTCGGGCTCGCGGCGCCGCGCCCTCCGCCACCGCGTCCACCACGCGCCGGACACGGCTTGGCGGGCTCGGGAAGCGCCTTCGCGTCCGGGAAACTGTACGTCGTGCCGAGCCCTTCCGCGTCTCCGGTATACCAAGTCAGCAGCGCCGCGTTCTGCAGATGCCACTGCGCCCCTTGCATGTGGGCGACGAATGCCTCGGACGCCGGGAAGTTATTCTTGCGATTCGTATTCGTCGGCTCCAGCAGAAAATACATCGTCGCGACGCCCGTGCCGCCGCAACTGCCCTGATCCCCTGGACGCATCGACGCCGGCCGCAGCCAGCCTGGAACGCTATTGCCCGGAACTCCAGTGCGGCCATGGAACAAAGGATCATGCAACGGATCGTTGATGAATTCCGCCAGTTGCTGAGTCAGTGGCTGCAAGTCGGCATCCTGCACGATCGTCGGCGCTGAGTGAAGAAAGGACGCCAGCACGAACGAGTTTCCGGTCGCCGAGTCAACTCCGTGCGTTCCCCAAGTGCAGCAAATCGTGGCGTCGCCATCGGCGTAGAAGGTGGTGTTGTGCGTGAGCGCGATTACCAGTTTGCCGTCCTGCTTCGTGACCTGCTTGAAGACTTCCTTTTGCAGGAACTCCAGGTCCACCACGGCGAACGAGGTATTGGTTTTCTTTGACGCGAGCACGTATCCGTAGCCGGAAGGGATCGCGACCTTGAGCGGCTTTACTTCAGGCTTGCCCAGGAGAGTGTGCCAGCCGGCGGCTTTTGGAAAGGTCGCGCGCAGCATCGCGTCGGTATACTGCGTAGCGTCGCCTTCCCGAAACGCGAACTTGGAAAACACGGGCGACCGCAGCACATGCGGCACGTCGGGGTTCGCATCCATCAGGAAAGGCTTGCCGTTGGCCTTCTTGGACTCAAACGAAAGCGCGAGCGGGACCAGTACTGTGGGGATGGTCGTAGCGTTGCCCTGTGCGGGATCGCGGCCCACCAGGGTGTACGCGTCGGCGCCAACCGACTGCCGGAAAGTGGGAACGGTGCCCTGTGCGCAGACGAGCAGTGGCAGGACGGCGGCGCCAAACAGCTTGTAGTGGATTCGCATATCCGATTTGCGCCACCAGTGTATTCCACGGCATGTCTCGGCGCAAACCATTCGCCTGGACATGGGGTTGCGGTATGACTGTGCTAGAGTCTTGCGTGGAGGCGATATGCCGCGCGGAATCCTGCTCTCCTTATTGCTTGCGATGTCGCTGCATGCCCAGGACATCGAGATTCCCTTCCAGAAATTCACCCTTGCCAACGGGCTCACCCTCATCGTCCACGAGGATCACAAGGCGCCGATCGTTGCCGTCAACGTCTGGTACCACGTGGGATCGAAGAACGAACATCCCGGCAAAACGGGATTTGCTCACCTGTACGAACACCTGATGTTCGGAGGCAGCGAACATTTTCACGGCCGCTACATCGACGCCATGGAGCGGATCGGCGCCACCGATCTGAACGGAACGACCAACGAGGACCGTACCAACTACTTCGAGACAGTGCCCGCGTCGGCGCTGGATTACGTGCTCTGGATGGAATCGGACCGCATGGGCTACATGCTCAATGCCATCGACCAGAAGACGCTCGACCTGCAACGCGGCGTGGTACAGAACGAAAAGCGGCAAGGCGAGAATCAACCGTACGGGCTCGCCGAGGAACTGATCTCGGAAGACACCTATCCGGGCGGGCATCCGTACTCATGGAGTGTCATCGGCTCTATGGACGATCTCAACGCCGCGTCGCTCGACGATGTGAAGCAGTGGTTCCGGACTTGGTATGGCCCGTCCAATGCGGTCGTAGTGGTGGCCGGCGATATAGACACGGCTACGGCGCGCCGCAAAGTGGAGCAATATTTCGGCGAAATCCCCGCTGGCCCGCCAGTCAAGCATCAGAGCGCCTGGACCGCGAAAATGAGCGGCACCCACCGCGCGGTGATTCAAGACCGGGTGAACCAGGCTCGCGTCTACAAGGTCTGGAACACGCCCGAGTTCGGCAGCGAGGACGCCGACCTCCTCGACATGGTGAGCGACAATCTCTCCAACGGCAAGACGTCGCGCCTCTATAAACGCCTGGTCTATGACGACCAGATCGCAACCGACGTGGCGGCCTACTCCAATCAGCGCGAAATCGGAGGACAATTTTGGATCCAGGCGACGGCGCGACCCGGCGTGGAACTATCGCGCGTCGAAAAGGCGATCGACGAAGAACTGGCCAAGTACATAGCGGAAGGTCCCACGGCACAGGAGGTACAGCGCGTGCGCACCCAATATCTCGCCAACTTCGCGCGCGGCGCCGACCGCATTGGCGGCTTCGGCGGCAAGAGCGACGTGCTGGCCTGGAGCCAGATTTACATGGGAGACGCCGCGGCCTACAAAATCAAGCTCACCCGGGAGCGCCAGGCGACCCCGGCACAGCTTCAGGCGACCGCACGCCGATGGTTGAGCGATGGGGAGTACATCCTCAACGTGCTCCCGTTCGGCGATCCGAAGCCCTCCACCACGACGGCCGACCGCAATGCGCCACCTGCCAGTGGCGTGCCTCCCGCATTGCGCCTACCCAAACTCGAGCACATCACGCTGGCCAACGGCCTGAAGGTCATTCTCGCCGAGCGCCACGAGATTCCGATGGTCAATTTCGGATTGATGATCGACTCCGGATATGCCGCGGATCAGTTCGCCGCTCCGGGTGCCGCGGCACTCGTTACCAATCTTCTGACGCAGGGGACCCACAAGCGAAGCTCGCTCGAAATCAGCGAGCAATTGGCGCAGTTGGGAGCGAATCTGAACGCCGGAGCAAACCTGGACACCATCACTGTGCGTCTCTCCGCACTGAAGTCGAAGCTCGATCCGTCGCTCGAGATCTTCGCGGATGTGGTGCTCAACCCGGTGTTCCCTCTGGCCGATTTTGCCCGCGAGCAGAAGTTGCAACTGGCGGCCATCGAACGAGAGAAGACCGAGCCATTCGCCATCGCATTGCGTGTGCTGCCGGAACTGATCTATGGCAAGGGGCACCCGTACGCGGAGCCGCTGACCGGCTCGGGCAACCCGGATAGCGTTTCGAAGCTCACCCGTGACGACATGGTCAAGTTCCACGAGGCGTGGTTTAAGCCGAACCACTCCGCCCTGATCGTGGTAGGCGACACCACGCTCGCCGAGATCAAACCGAAGCTGGAGGCTCTGTTTCAGGGCTGGAAACCCGGCGACCCGCCAAAGAAGAATGTGGCCGTGATCGCGCCGGGCGGCAAGCCTGTAGTCTATCTGCTCGACCGCCCGGACTCCCAGCAGTCGGTGATTCTCGCCGGCCACGTGGCGCCGCCCAAGAATAATCCCAACGAAGTCTCCATCGAGACCATGAACAATGTGCTCGGCGGAAACTTCGGTGCGCGCATCAATATGAATTTGCGTGAGGATAAGCACTGGTCTTACGGCGCGCAGAGTCTGTTGCTCGACGCGCGAGGCCAGCGGCCCTTTATCACGTTCGCCCCCGTGGAGACCGACAAGACCAAAGAGTCGCTGCTGGAGTTGCAGAAGGAATTTACCGGCATTCTGAAGGATCGACCCGCAACCGAGGCGGAACTGGCGCGCGTGAAGGCGCTCGAGACGCTGCGCATGCCCGGCTCACGCGAGACCATCGACAACGTGCTCGATTCGATTCAGGACATTCTGCAATTCGATCTGCCCGAGAATTATTACGAGACCTACACAGGCAAGGTCCAGGCGTTGACGCTCGCGGACATCGCGAAGTCCGCGCACGACGTCGTCCAACCGGATCACCTGGTCTGGGTCGTAGTGGGCGATCGCAAGAAGATCGAAGCGGGAGTTCGCGAATTGGGATTGGGAGAAGTGCGCGTTCTCGATGCCAAGTGATCTCCCCCTGACCGGCATTCGCGTAGTGGCGCTGGAACAGGCCGTAGCCGCACCGTTTTGCTCCCGCCAGCTCGCCGATATGGGCGCTGACGTGATCAAAGTGGAGCGGCCGGACGGCGGCGATATGGCGCGCGGCTACGACGGAGCATTGAATGGGGTCTCGGCCTACTTCGCCTGGTTGAATCGCAGCAAACGGAGCATCGTGCTCGATCTCAAGCAGGAGCGCGATCTCGACGTCTTCTCGCGGCTGGTAGCACGCGCCGATGTCTTCATCCACAATCTGGTGCCAGGCGCAGTCGAGCGCATGGGGTTCGGCTACGAGGCGCTCCGCGAGCGACTGCCGCGCCTGATCTGGTGCTCCATTTCCGGCTACGGACCCGACGGGCCTTATCGCGAGAAGAAGGCTTACGACATGCTGGTGCAGGCCGAGGCCGGCGTCGTGAGTCTCACGGGCAGTCCGGAATCGCCCGCAAAGGTGGGCATTTCGATCGCGGATATCGCCTCCGGATTGTACGGCTACTCCTCGATTTTGGCCGCCCTCTTGCAGCGTGATCGTACCGGGATCGGCGATCGCATCGACATCTCCATGCTCGAGTGCCTTGCCGAGTGGATGATGCCGCCCATCTACTCGTGGCATGGCACGGGAACGGTCCCGGCGCGGGTGGGCGTACGGCACAACATGATCGTGCCCTACGGCGCGTACGCTTGCTCTGATGGCGCGGTGATCTTCTCGGTGCAGAATCAGCGCGAGTGGCAGCGCCTCTGCGCCGAGGTGCTCGAGATGCCGGAACTGGCGGAGGACGCACGCTTCGCGAAAAATGAGGATCGCCTGCGGAATCGCGGCGAGTTGGAGAGGCTGATTGAAGAGCGGCTCGGGAGACACACGCGGGCGGATGCGTTGGCGAAGCTGGAGCGTGCCGGCATTCCCACGGGTGCGGTCAACGATGTGCCGGCGGTGTTCCATCACGAGCAGTTATTGGCCCGACATCGATGGGCAGAGGTGGAATCTCCCGCCGGGGTGATCCCAGCGCTACTCCCCCCGCACAATCTGCAAGGTGCCCCACCGCAGATGGGCGCCGTCCCCGCCCTCGGCGAACACACCGGCGAAATCCTCGACGAAATCGCCTGAATTGCGAACACTCACCCCGCACGGCTACTTCGTCGATTGCTGCGCGAGAAACGTCTGCAGCCTGCTCAAAAACTCGGGGTTCGTAGGAGCCGAGAGATGGTTGGCGCCCGGGATCACTCGGAGCTCCACGTTGGGCGCCGTGCGGGCAAGCGCCTCGGCCCAGGAGTGCATCAGATCCTGTTCGCCGACCAGGGCAAGAACGGGGACTTTGTTGGCGCGCAGTGTGGCCTCCGAAGGCTGGTCCGCAAACATGGACCGGAGGACTGCCGCTAGTGCCACTGGATCATTCCTGGCAAGCAGAGCCCGATTGGCGGCCTCGATGGGCTCTCCACCAGCAGGCGTGTCGCCGCCCGGTGCCAGCATCGTGACCAGCGGCCCCAACCCCTGCCCCTGCTCAAGCGCGACGGCCAAACGGTCAATCATCGGCTGATAGGTCCCGAGTCCGGTGGCGCTCCAGCCGGCACCGGCGACTATCGCGCTTCGCAGCCGTTCGGGATGCGTGGCGAGCAGAGTCATGGTGATAAATCCTCCCAGCGAATATCCCACCACGTGCGCCTGTTTGATCTTGAGATGATCCATCAGCCGGATCACGTCCTCCGCCATTTGACCGCGATAGGCTTCGGGGTCATGCGGCTTTTCGCTTTGCCCGTGGCCGCGATCGTCCAAAGCGATCACCTGGTAAGATCGGGCAAGCGCCTGAATGATCCCCGGCTTGCCCCAGTTGACCGCAATATTCGCGCCGAACCCATGGACGAGCACGACTGGCTCACCTTTGCCCTCCAGGATGTAGTGGATGCGCACGCCGGCCGAATCGAAGAAGAAATCGTCCGCGTGGGCGGAGCAGGCCAGGCAGGCGATAGCCATCATTGTCGACCTCAGAGATCGGTTCGCCACATGCTGAGGATACAAGATCCTTGCTCGCCCTCGCGCAGTTCGGCGAAAACTCACCGGCACCCACCGCCGCAATCCTCTACGAAACCGGGCAAGATCTGGGGACAGGCGACGTAACTCCCGAATTGTAAAATAAATGGACAATTCCGGAATTACGTAGCCTGTCCCCAGAATTGCGCCGGAATTGCAGTAATCTTCCGCGAATTATCATGGATGCAATGACCCGCAGCATGCTCTTCGTCCCCGCCGCCCGATGGGACATGATCCAGAAGGCAGCCGCCAGTGCCGCCGATGCAGTCTGCGTCGACCTCGAAGACTCCGTCCCCGTCGACGCCAAGCCCGCCAGCCGTGCCACTGCCATCCGTGCCTTCACCGAGATCGACTTCGGCACGCGCCGCCGCATCCTTCGTATCAATGGCCTCGACACCCCGTTCGCCTATCGCGACCTGATCGAAGTCGTCGAAGCCGCTGGCGACCGCCTCGACCTCATCATGCTGCCTAAAGCCAGTTCGTCCGACGACGTCGCCTTCGTCGACAAGCTTCTCACTCAAATCGAAATGCACCGCGGCTTCTCCCGCCACATCGGCATCGAGGCGCAAATCGAAACCGCCGCCGGATTCGTCTGGCTCCGGGAAATCGCGCGTGCCTCGCCGCGTCTCGAAGCCCTCATCTTCGGCCCCGGAGACTACGCCGCATCCATGCGAATGCCCTCCTCCTCGATCGGTGAGTTCGACGCACATGACGACCTCTATCCCGGCCATCGCTGGCACGCCGTGATGCACGCCATCGTGGCCGCCGCGCGCGCCCACAATCTCCGCTGTGTGGACGGCCCGTATGCCGCCTTCCGCGACGAGACCGGCTTCGAACGCTCCTGCCGCATTGCGCGATCCTTGGGCTTCGACGGCAAGCAGTGCATTCATCCCAACCAACTGGCAGCCGTCAACTCCATCTTCGGCCCGACCGCTGAGGAAGTCGCGCACGCGCAGCAAGTCGTCCAGGCGTACGAAGAGGCCGCTGCCTCAGGACGAGGTGCGGCCACCTTTAACGGCAAGATGATCGACGCCGCCAATCTTCGGATGGCCCGCGTCACCCTGGGGGACCGCCGCGGCTAATGGATTTCACCTGTAACATCTGCGGCCACGCGAATCGCAACGTCGAGGAGGTGACCCGCGAATCGGCGCTCTGTGCCGGCTGCGGTGCTTCCATGCGTCACCGCTCGCTGGTCGCCGTGCTTACGCAAGAACTCTTCGGCGCCGCCTATCCGCTCGACCGTTTGCCTGAACTGAAGAGCATCCGCGGCGCAGGCCTCAGCGATAGCCCGCCCTACGCCCAAGTCCTCGCCAGCCACTTCCAATACCGCAATACCTACCTGCATCGGGAACCCAGACTCGATATCGCGGAGATCGGCCCACAGGACCGTGGCACGCTCGACTTTCTGCTGGCATCTGAAGTTTTCGAACATGTCCATCCGCCGGTACGACAAGCTTTCGAAAACGCATTGGCATTGCTCCGGCCGGAAGGAGTCCTGGTGTTGACCGTGCCGTACGAATTGCAGGGCGAGACCAAAGAGCACTTTCCCGATCTCTCCGACTACACCACCGTCATCCTGCGCAGTGGCGCTGTCCTTGTGAACCGGACGGATGGCGGAGACCTGCAGGTGTTCTCCGATCTGACTTTTCACGGCGGCCGCGGCTCCACCTTGGAGATGCGCTGCTTCAGCGAATCGGGTCTGCGCCAGGCGCTTGGCGATGCGGGCTTCGGCTACGTGAAGATTCACTCGGAAGATTACCCCGAGTTTGGAATCGTGCACCAGGAGAACTGGTCCTTACCCGTCGCCGCTCGCCGTCATCCACCCGAAGCCAACCGTGAAGTGGTCTGCGAAATGATCGAGCGCCATTGGAGAGACTCGGTTCAACCGCTCCGCGAAGAGAATGCCCGCTTGCGCGAGGAGTTGACGGCCCGGACCGAATGGGTGCGAAGTGTGGAGCGCCAGATGACATCGGAGATTGCCGAGCGCACCGCATGGGCTCGCGGTCTGGAATCCCAGCTCGCCGATCGCACTGCCTGGGCACAGCGCCTCGAGTCCGAGGTAGCAGCGTTGAAAGAACACCTGGCCCAAACCAGATCCGGCCTGTGGTATCGCCTGGGGCGCCGCCTGGGATTAATCGCCTGATGGAGAAAAACGATGAGTGAAACGCCCCGCACGGGTGGAAGATGTTACGAGGATTTCGAAGCTGGTATGGTGATCCGCCATCCCTTGGGCCGAACCGTGACCGCCACCGATAATACCTGGTTCACCCTGCTCACGGTGAATGCGAACCCGATTCACTTCGACCGGCACTATGCCGCCCAGACCGAGTTCGGCCAGCCTCTGATGAATTCCACCTTCACGCTGGCCCTCGTCACAGGCCTGTCTGTAGCCGACGTCTCCCAATATGCCGTGAATCTGGGATGGGACGAAGTGCGGATGCCGGCCCCCGTCTTCGAGGGCGACACCATCTACGCCCAGACCGAGGTGCTCAGCACGCGAGAATCGAAATCGCGGCCGCATATGGGCCTGGTGGAGATCCGCACAACAGGTTTCAAGCAGGAAGGCACCGTGGTAATCGTCTTCCGGCGAACTATTCTGGTCTACAAGCGCGGCCACGTGCCCCAAATGCCGGCTCCATCGCCGAAGTAAGCCGCCGCGCACCACCAGCGCTCACTTCGACGACGTGCCGCCTCCCGCGTATTCTTTGTACAGGTCCGCGACCTTGCCCGTCTCTGCGTCGCCCGGGTGAATCACCACTCTCCAGCGGAACGTCACCTTCTGCCCCGCCGGCACCTTCCACTGGCTCTCTTCCTGCGTGGAATCGAACGCATTCCGCCCAAACGGATTGAGCGCGAACAAGCCGTAGTCGCGCGCGTGCCAGTAAGTGGGATGCCGCGGATTGCCTGGATGGTCGAAGATCGCCACTCCCAGCCGTTCGCCTTCCACTTCCGCGGTGTAGTCCACCCAATTCGAGCGCTTGCCCCAGACATTCGCCATCGTGGCCCGTCCGTCGGCGTCCACCATCTTCGCGCCCTTCTTCTCGGTGAAATTATCCGCCAGCCGGATCGCGAACGCGCCCTCTTTGGTATCTCCAAACGTCAAATCTTTCGCCGCCGTCAGCGTGATATCGAAATCGATCGTGCGCAGCTTCGGATCGGAGTAGAAGGTCATCTTGCGATCCTCCACCAGCAGCGTCTTGCCGTCCGTGTCGTTCCAGTCCATGCTCGCGGTCAGGACCCCGGAGTGGTCGCCATCCTTATATTCCGCCTTCTTCACCACGATCCTCCCCATGTGCGGCTTGGTGTATGACGGATCGTTCTCCCAGAACTTGGTGCCGTTGATGTCGTCGTACGAGAACCACAATCCTGTGTGGTGCACGTGGTCGCGGCTCTCTCCGGGCACAAGCTCCATCGGAAAGTGACGAGTCACAACCTTTCCCGACGCGGAGCGTAACGGGGCCAGAAACGGCTTGCCGTTGGCCGCGCCGTAGTGGAATGTAGTGAACGGCTTGCCGTCCACATCGATAGTAATCTGATCGCGGGAGAAGCGGACTTGCGCCGTCAGGCAGGCGCAGGAAACCAGGGATAGGGCGAGTAGGGTTCTCATGGTTCGACTAAAGAAGAGTGTACCGCCACGCCGTCGCGGGATAATGGCGGATTATGTCCCTCAGGTTCTCTCCCGCACTTCTACTGTTCGCATTCGGCGTCGCGCAGGCGCAGACGCTTCCCGAGTTGCGCACCGAGCCGGTTACCGGCGGATCGATCTTCTACATCAAGAACGGGGGCGCCCAACCCGTCACCGCGTTCCTCGTCGAACTCGTGAACTACCCCGGTAGCTATTATTCGCTCTGGCAGGACGAGGCCGCCAGTATCCTGATCGCCGCAGGCGCCGAAAAGCGAATTCCCGTAAACAATATGACAGTCGGAGCGGTGCCGGACTACGTCAAGCTGCAGGCCGCCCTCTTTGCCGACGGCACGTCTGCCGGCATTCCCGAAAAAGTCACGCAATTGGTGGAGCGCCGGCGCTTCGTCCTGCAGACCACTCGCGAACTCATCTCCCGCCTGGAGAAAGCGAAAGCCGCGTCCACACCGAAAGCCACGCTCATCGCCGATCTGAAGCAGTGGGACGAATCGCTGCAACCCCCTCGACGAGCGAATCCGACCGCCCAAGCCACCATCAATCAAAATGCCGCCCGCGGCGCTATCGGCGATGCCATTTCCTCGCTGGACTCTCATTCGGTGGAAGAGACCATCGCCAAATTCCACGAATCAGAAAAATCATTGGCCGCCAGCAAACCCGCCCTGTAAGCCGTGGCACTTGCACTCGCGAGCCGCCGGCCATTCCGAAACGTCTAGTGGTTGAGAGCGGAACCATTTGGGTGCCTCGTCCTGTCTTGTGCCGAGCCGCGACCTTGAGCTGAGCGTGACGCGCGGGCTCTCGAGCGTATGTATCGCGCGAACGAATTTGGGGAGCCTTTGACCGCTCACGAGCCGCGACCATAAGGGAGGGTTGTGGGCCGTTAAAATCGATACCACCTTTACAGCACCCACTAACGTGGTTCACTTCGACCGGTCCCACTGGTAGTCCGGACAAGAACTCTTGACGCTCCATTCCGCGAGGAATAGACTGGCGAACGATCGATGAAATTCAAAATCGCCTTCGCCCTTCTCGGCTGCACCGTGGGGATTGCGCAGACGCAGCGGGCGCCCGCTGCCGACGACTTCTCCGGACATCCTCGCGCGATCATCATCAGCGACATCGGTAACGAGCCCGATGACCAGATGTCGCTGGTGCGCTTGCTGCTCTACTCGAACCAAATCGACATCGAGGCGTTGATCGCCGGCACCTCCACCTGGCAAAAGGCTATCGTGCATCCGGAAACCATGCGTGCCCTCATCAAAGCGTATGGCGAGGTGCGACCCAACCTGCTGCTTCACGCCAAGGGCTGGCCGGCGTCCGAAGATCTCGACAGCCGCGTGTATTCCGGACAGACCGCCTATGGCATGGCAGCCACCGGTACCGACAAATCCTCGGAGGGGTCCGACGCCATCATCCGCGCCGCCGACCGTAACGATCCCCGCCCGTTGTGGATCTCCATCTGGGGCGGCTCGAACACCCTCGCGCAGGCGCTCATCAAAGTGCGCGCTACACGTCCGCGCGAGGAACTCGACAGGTTCGTCGCCAAGCTCCGCGTCTATTCCATCTCCGATCAGGACGACGCTGGGCCCTGGATCCGCCGCGAATTCCCCAACCTCTTCTATATCGTCCAGCCGTCCACTCCGACCGGCGGCGAATACTACTATGCCACCTGGACCGGCATTAGCGGCGACGCCTACTATCGCAATGGAGCAGGAGCCAACACAACCACAGTGACGAACGAATGGCTCGACAAGAACATCCGCGGCAAAGGTCCGCTCGGCAAAGCCTACCCGCGCTTCGCCTTCATCATGGAAGGGGACACGCCGTCCTTCCTCGGCCTGATCGACAACGGGCTCAACGCCTGGCGCCGGCCCGACTGGGGCGGCTGGGGCGGACGCTACGTCTATCGCCAGCCATACGGCGAAACGCGCTTAATCTGGACCCAGGGCGGCGACATGTTCGGACGCGTCACCTCGCAAGACGCCGTTCGCGGGACGGATGGGCAGGAGCACATCTCCGATCAGGCGACCATCTGGCGTTGGCGCGACGCCTTCCAGAACGACTTCGCCGCGCGCATGGATTGGACCATCGCCGACTTCGCTCATGCGAACCACAACCCATTTGCCGACGTGAATGGTATGGAGGGCACCCAGCCGGTCGTGATCGATGCCGAAGTCGGCAAGGCCGTTACGCTCGACGCCAGCCGCAGTCGCGACCCCGACGGCAACCATTTGCGCTACACGTGGTTTCACTATGCCGAGGCCGGCGGCACCGGAGCAAGTCTGGCCGCCGTCACGCTCGCGAACGCCGATACTCCCGTGACGGCCGTTACGCCGACGGCGACCTGCCGACCCTCGTGGTTGGGCACCGCACGATGCCCGAATGTTGGCGTGGCGCACATCATCCTCGCAGTCACGGACGATGGCACGCCGGCGCTGACGTCATACCGCCGCGTCATCGTCAACGTCCACGCCCCTCCACAACAGTGAATCCGAACAGGACCCCGCTTGCGATCCTCTATTTCGAGTCTCCGTCTCGGAATGCGGTCATGCCTCCGGGCACGGCCGTACACCAGCCTGGACGCCATACACTCAGGGGCGGTCCTGGAACTGCACTCCGCCCCTCTCCGGCAAGCGGCGCAAACGATCCACAAATTCCCCGGCGGACAGGACAGTGAGCGGCGCCAGCCCCAAACTCCCGAACATCGAACAGGCGATGACTACCCATTCCTCTGGTCCGTTCGACAGCAGCAGGAAATAGAACGCTACCATCGGAATCAAGACGAGGATAGCGGTGTAATCGTTGGACTCGAATCTTGAGTCGTGGTCCACGGCTTGAATGGTCCGGTCGAGTTCATGCGCGAGGCGGCCGTCCATCAACGATAGGAACTGGGCTCCCCCCGGATCCTCCGGGGCAGTGGTTCGAGCGAATCCCTTGACCTCACCGTTCAACTGAAGCTGGTGATGCCAGATTCCGGTCTGGCCGCAAACACTTTCGAGCGTCCGCCCGGCATGGTGGGCTGCAATCAATTCCTCGGCGCCGGCCGTGTGGAGGGGGAAAGACTCCCGGAGCGATGCCGCGGCGAGTCCTTCGGGGCCAGGAAATACCACTGGCAGATTCGGCTGCAGTAGCGCCTTCACAGTCTCCACGTAGGATGCTGGGATTGGATACTTTGGAACCGCCATGATCTCCTCCTCGACTATGTCCGATGAAGATTGGCCCAGGTGCGTCGCCAGCAAAGCGCCACGATGCCATTTCTCAGTAGCCCCTGAAAAGTCGCGGTCCCCGTGCCCGCCGATTCGGGATCGTGAACAAGAAAAGTCACGCCGGTCGTGTCGACGTGGGAACCGTACACGATGATCAGGTGGCCCGTCGCATCGGTCCCACCGCAAGCACCAATGCCGATCTCGACCGGTCGGCCCTCCACCAGTTCCTGCTGAAGGGCGCTCTGCTCCAGCGGTCCTTGTGGTGGGTCGCCCGTGATCCCCAGCAGGCCGTAAACTCTCAATACGTCCGCCTCGCTACAGGCGAAATTGCACACGACGAGGTCGGGGCAAACTAGCCCCACCCGGGAAGATTCGACGACACTTCTCAAAGTAGCCGGCTTCTGGAAAAATTGAGCCACCATAGTTGCGCACGCCGCCCAACACAACAAATTAAAGTCAGCCTGCGAAACGTAAGGCACGTCCAGCTTGACCTCGTCAACCGGCGGGGGTGGCGTCGCCGGTACCGGAATATCGTTCGGAGCCTGTGCGAGAGCCATCCTACACGCTCCTCAACGGTTGTCCACGGCGATCTGGATTGACCGGCAGTCGCTGTCAGCGCCGCCGAAAAGTGCGGGATCGCCACCCGGATTCGCTTCGGACTGCACCAACTCGTCCAGGTCCAAAAGTTGCACACTAGGAAGACCCGGAAGTCCTGTATCGTTTGGAATGGCAGCGGCCTGCGCCAGGACAAACGGACGCAATTGTCCAAGCTGCAGGTCGAGACCGGCAAGCACCCCGGAAAGCTGTGCCCAGGCATCTCGAAAGTGGACGGTGGCCTGGAAGATACGGTCGGGACTTGTGCGGTCGGGCAGATCTTTTACACCCTCCGCGAACACATGCAAGTTCAGGGCTTGCCCGGTGGGATCGAGAACGCGGCTGAAATCAAGAGAGGTATTGCCGAATCGAATTTCAACATCGTCGGGACTGTCGGCTTCATAGACGAATACCACCGGTCCGCCCAACGCCCGAACGCTGAGATTCGATCCATGCAGTCCGGCAAAAGGAAAGGCCGCGGGTCCCGCTCCTACGGCCACCGGTTCCGGATTCTGATGCGCTCGGAAAGTGAAGATTCCGGAAGGATACACCGGCAGATGTATAACGCAAAACAGGTTCACCAGATTGGACTGCGCAAACCCCTTAACGGTCGGAATCTGTTCGCTCGGAAAATCGGGGTTCGGACGTGAGCCCTCGATTCCGGTGAGACCCTGGATCGTAATCTCCCCTTTAGGCATCGGCTGGAATTGCATCCAGCCTCCCAGGAGGTATTCGTGCGGGGCAAAGAACGGGACGAGAACATCAATGCCGGTCTTGTTCATGACGTAAGCGAATACCCCGTGAAAAACAACATGCACTCTCATTGTGTTTTCTCCTCAATCGAACTTATTCACCGAACATGCTAAACGAAGCCCAGTAGTGGGGATGGCCCAGTCCCGGCAATCCACGAAGCTCGGCCATCGCATCCTGCAACGCCACTGCGGCGTCCCCTGTGCCCTTCACACCCTGATAAAAACGGCGCATCAACTGATACGTCGCCGCTGAGTCGACCTTCCAGCGGCTCGCAACCACATCCCGAACTCCCCCACGCAATAATCCGTTCACCAGACTGTTCGGGTTGACTGGACCGCGTCGTTCGCCCACTCCTGTCGAACACGCCGACAATACTGCCAGCCTGCAATGCGAAAGCGAACGACTTGCAATCTCGGAAGTCGTCAGCAGGGCGCCGCTTTCCCTTTCACTCGATCCAGCCAGGAGCAGCGCGCCGTCATCGGAATTGGCCAATGCATGACCGGAGAAATGGATGATCTCGGCGTCACCCACTGCCGCGAGCACCGCGCGCAAAGTTCCGTCCCGACCGGTCAAGATGGTCGAATTCCGAAACAAACCGGCCACCATCTCGCCCTCCCGCCGCGCATCCGGCAGCGGCGGAAACTGTCGCGCCAGTTCGCCGGTGATCGACGGAGCAGCCACGATCAGAGCTCTGGAACCAGCCGCTATGCCGCCCAGTTTCCGCAGACGGGTCCAGCGCCGCAGCCCGGACGAATACACAACCGCGTGGGCTTGGCCCAGATAACCACCTGAAGCGTCGACCAGCGCTTCGAAAGGAATACCGCCAAGCTCTCCATCCACCTCGATCAGCAGCTTGCGGCCGTCCCGAATACGTGCCCATGCCGGCGCCTCTTTGGCCGCATCGAAAAGCGCACGGTGCAACTCGCGGCCCGTTCGACGGACTTCCGGCTCGGGAACCGATTCGTCGGAACACTCTCGCGCAAAACGCCTGCACAGTTCGGAGATGCGCGCCGGGGGTTGAGGCACCCACACGAAATCCGCACCGCGTTCGTCACCCACCCAGTAGCCCAAGTGATCCGTCAACCAGACAAAACTCAGGAGCGTTGCGGAACCCAGCTCATTCAGGCTTGGCCCGGTTTCCTCCTCTCTTCTTCCTGGCTCCAGTGTCCGGTCCAAATACCGCTCCCAAAGCGCGAGTCCCTTCCGGATGCCTTCAGGCTGGGCCAGAGTCTGTTCCACCAGGGGCCGGAACACCGAGGCGGACTGATTGCGCCACCGGATTCTGTCTTCCTCCTTCAACAGACTCGATAAGGCTCCCTCCGTTTCCGCTGCCGCCAGAGTCAGGCAGCGATACTGCTCCGCATGATCGCCTCCCAGTGCCGCAGCCCGGGCGCGTAATAGGTAGTAATTAGTGCGCTCGTGAGGTTGTTCGCTCTTCGGTAGCATCGCGCCAAATCGCGCCAGCGTCTGCAATGCGGACGCGGGACGGCCCTGCCGCAGGTCGGCCTCCACCATCGCGCGTTCCAGGCCCCACAGGTGACGGTACCGCACCTCATCTTCCGGGAGCGCCTCCAGTGCCTTCCTGCCGCGCTCCAGGGCGGAGCCCGCCGCTTCCCAATCCTCCAGTTGAGCCGCCAGGAGACCCTCCCGGATATACCCTTCGGCAGCCTGAATCGGCCCCGGGAGTCCTCCGGCAAAGCGCGAGGCCTCCTGCGCCAGGGCTAGAGAAAACTCTCGCTGCCCAAGTCTTTCAGCAGTCAGGCTGCAGTTGTAGTACAGCGAGTGCCCGCGTACCGCGCCGAACTTTCCCATCCAGAAGCGGTTGATTCCTTCCCAGCAATCCTCCCAAGCCGCAGTTGAGTTCCCTGAGGTGACGTGATGATTGGACAGGACTGTCAGCACCCGTAAATTCAACGCTGGGTAGTGAGCCGCCTGGGCAGTCAGCATGGCCCGCTTCAAGTTGGCCTCCGCCTCTGGAAGAAAATCGCTGCGCCCCAGGCATCCCGACATTTCGATGCCGTACCGCACGAGCAGCAGTGCGTAGTGACGTTTCTCGAACTCCGGTTCCAATTCCTGGCCTGCCGCCAGGCATGCCTTCACCACCAGCGACCGATTCACCGCGTACAAGTTCTCCACCATCGCAGCCAGCCAGCCGGCATCATTGCCGGCGCGCCGGAAACTGCGGATCGCCACTTCGGCTTGCCGCACCGCTTCACTGCGTTGGTCGGAGGCATTCAGGCGCGATGCCTGGGCCAGCGCCATCATCCCCGCACTCCAGTCCGCGTCGTGCACGCCACGAATCAGGTCATCTAGCCATGGATCACCGTGCTCGCGGATCGCGATTCCTGCGACGTCTTTCAATGTTTCGTAGTCTGCGGGCGTGTCCCCGTGCCATCTCCGAATTACGGCTTCGATTACTCTTTCCAGAGGTTCGTCCCTATACTGACCAGAACGATACCCACTCAGGAAATCCTTCGCCTCCGGAATAGGCTCTTCGCGAAAGTTCAGCCTGCCACGCAGCGCCTCCCTGCGCCGCAACGCCACCTCCTTCCACTCCTTGGAGACATCATTCGTCAGACACCACTCCCAATCCTCAATGGCCTTTCCGTAAAGCAACATGTGTTCGTCAAGCACAGCCCGGTTGTAGAGAGCCAATGTGCGCAAAGACGGTGTCGAGCGGCTCAGTTGGCTGAGGAGGTCGTATGCCAACCCGAAAAGTTCGCCCCGCCTTTCAGAGATTGCCTCCTCTGCGTAACCGATAGCCTGGTAGAGCTGTAACAGAGGAGTATCCGGCCACTGATCGGAGGCGCGCTCGAGCGTTCGCGTCGCAGATTCGCGGTCCCCCGAGATGAGGTCCAGCGCGACATCTGCCTCAATCCACTTGAGGTCAGCCGCTCCAGCCGCGAGATGCCGCTGCGCAGTCCGCTGAAGGCGGCCAAGTTCAAGCCCGGCTTCCCTGGAGGGCATTCCCGGCCTTCCAAAACTGCTTACTGGCAAGGTCCCCGGCAAACGGAATTCCTGCGTTCCCGCTATGCGGTACGCCTTCCCAATCACCCGCAGCGGCTGGTCGGACCACGTGACATACGCGATCGCGCCCACACCGAGCAGGATTAGGACCGTAACAAAAATTAGGGGGGCCTTTGTGCGCAGGAATACAAGATAGCGAAAACATCAGAGCGCCGCAACCAACGGAAAGTCAGACTAACAGCTGCAGAAAAAGGGAAATTGAATCGCCGCCGATAAACGCCGACTAACCTAGTTTTCAGCACCCCGCTGAAGAAAAGCCAGACCAGAAGCGGAATTGTGTGAGTCACAGCCTGTCACCATTTTTTCTATCCTTCCCAACTACCTGAAATCAAATCGTGAATCATCACCTCCCCGCGTCTCGCTTCCCTCGTTCCGTCCTGACCGCGTGCTAACGTAATCCCCGTAGTAGGCTTCCGCTCCACCGCGGACGCCGCAACCAGCTTTTATCCTGGCCAGGATACGTTGCATTTCAGGTGGAATCTGAGTCCCCCAGCGAGAGCGGTGGGGGCCTTGGGTTCGAACCCATCGCACCCTTGCAGTTGAGAGATGCAGGGTGAATCAGAACGGCCGAAAACGGCCTAAAACTCATCTGGAGCGGCCGGCACAAGGACCGATATCCTCTGGGGCGAGGATATCCTTCCGAGCGGCCGGCCGCCCGCAACGTTCCCGCGTTTCACTCCACCTCGCAGCCGTAGTGTCTCTGCCAAACCGCAATCCCCCCGCTATGCGATATACTCTGCGTACTATGAGGCTAGTTCCGATCCTTTTGTGTCTTTCTCTGCCCATCCTCGCCCAGGACGAACCCGCACCCGGCGGACGCCGCGGCGGGGGCGCCAACGACGAGCCAATCAATGCCAACACCTTCTCGAGCCTGCGCGTGCGCAACATCGGTCCGGCCTTCATCTCCGGCCGCGTCTCCCAGTTCGCCGTCTTCCCAGACGATTCCAACCACTACCTCGTCGTCGAAGCCTCCGGCGGCATCTGGCTCACGCACAACGACGGCACCACCTGGACCCCGGTCTTCGATAATTACGGCTCCTACTCCATCGGCGCCGTCACCATCGACCCCAAAAATCCCTCCATCGTCTGGGCCGGCACCGGCGAGAACAACAACCAGCGCAGTGTCTCCTATGGCGACGGCATCTACAAGAGCGAAGATGGCGGACACACGTGGCGGAACGTCGGCCTCAAACTCACCGAACACATCGCCCGCATCATCGTCGATCCGCGCGATTCCAACGTGGTCTACGTAGCGGCCCCAGGCCCTCTCTGGAAGGGCGGCGGCGAGCGCGGTCTCTACAAGACCACCGACGGCGGCAAGACTTGGTCCGGCAGCCTCGTCAAGGTCGGCGAATACACCGGCTGTTCCGACCTGATCATGGACCCCAAGAACCCCGATATCCTGATCGCTGCCACCCATCAGCGCCAGCGCAAATATTTCGGTATGATCCACGGCGGCCCCGAGAGCGGCCTCTGGCGCTCCATCGACGCCGGTAAAACGTGGACCAAAATCGGCGGCGGCATCCCGAATGGCGACCTCGGCCGCATCGGCCTCAACTACGCTCCCTCCAATCCCAGCATGATCTACGCCATGATCGAAGCGCCCGAGGGTCGAGGCGGTCTCTTCCGCTCCACCGATAACGGCATCACCTGGGAGCGCCGCAACGCCACCGATTCGCAAGGCCAATACTACGCCAAGGTGCAAGTCGATCCCGCTAACGCCGATCGCGTTTACGTAATGAACCTCAATATCTCGGTCTCTGACGATGGCGGCCGCACCCTGTCGCCGCTCCCCACCCGCAACAAGCACGTCGACAATCACGAGATCTGGGTCGATCCCAAAAACAACAATCACTACCTGGTGGGCTGCGACGGCGGTGTCTACGAGAGCTTCGATCGCGCCGCGACCTGGATCTTCAAGTCCAACCTCCCCACCGCCCAGTTGTACGACATCGCGGTCAGTGAAGACGCGCCCTTCTATCACGTCTACGGAGGCACCCAGGACAACAATAGCTTTGGCTGCGCCGTTCGCACCAAGAACACCTCCCTCTTCAACAGTGACTGCTTCGTCACCAATGGCGGCGACGGCTTCTACTCACGCGTCGATCCCAAGGACCCCAACACCATCTACGCCAACATGCAAAACGGCGGCATGGTTCGTTTCGACAAACGCACCGGCGAGCGCGTCTCCATCCAGCCGCAGCCTGCCAAGGGCGACCCGGCCATGCGTTGGAACTGGGACACTCCCCTCATCATCAGCCCGCACTCCAACACCCGCCTCTATTTTGGGGCGCAGCGCCTCTATCGCAGCGACGATCGCGGCGACAGTTGGCGAGCCATCAGCCCCGACCTCTCCCGAAATCTCGACCGCAACAAGATCCCGCTCATGGGCAAAGTCTGGCCCATCGACGCCATTCAGAAAAATGTCTCCACGGCGCTGTACGACAACATCTCGGCCATCGCCGAATCGCCCAAGCAGGAAGGGCTCATCTACGTCGGCACCGATGATGGCCTCGTGCAGGTCACCGAGGATGGCGGCAAGAACTGGCGCAAAGTCGATCAACCGGCCGGCGTCCCCGCCGATGCCTACGTGCAGCGCGTCACCGCTTCGCAGCACGACGCCGGCACCGTTTACGTGGCCTACGAGAATCACCAGAATGGCGACTTCAAACCCTACCTCCTGAAGAGCACCGACAAGGGGAAGACGTGGGTGAACGTCGCGGGGAATCTGCCCGAACGAGGCGGCGTATACGCGATCGCCGAGGACCACATCGACAAGAACCTGCTCTTCGCCGGTACCGAATTCGGCCTCTACTTCACCAAGATCGGCGGCGAAAAGTGGATCAAACTTAATGTCGGGCTGCCGACCGTCATGATGCGCGATCTCGCCATCCAGAAGCAGACCGACGATCTGGTAATCGGCACCTTCGGCCGCAGCATCTACGTACTTGACGATTACAGCCCGCTGCGCCTCGCCACCACCGAGATGCTGCAGAAAGACAGCACCATCTTCCCCGCCAAGAATGCCCTCTCGTATCTCCCCTATAGCCCAGGCGGCGATCTCGGCGCTAACTACTTCACCGCGCCCAATCCGCCCGTCGGTGCTGTGATCACTTTCAATCTGAAGGAAGGCATCCGCACCAAATTGCAAGAGCGCCAGCAGCGCGAGCGTGCCGCCATCCAACGCGGCGATCCTCCCGGCTACCCGACTCCAGAAGAACTCCGCGCCGAAGCTGAAGAGGAGGCCCCCGCCATCGTGGTCTCCATCAGCGATTCCACCGGCAAAGTCATTCGCCGTTTCGATGCTCCTGCCACGCGAGGCATTCATCGCGTCACCTGGGACCTTCGTACGCAAGGCGCGGCCCTCGCTCCTGCCATCCCGCTCGGCGGCGGTGGTGCGGGTGGTGGCGGAGGACGCGGCGGCGCGGGCGGCGGTGCCGGTGGCGGCGGAGGATTCGCTGGCGGGGGTGGTGGAGGAGCAGGCGGTGGCGGTGAAGAGGATCCCACGGCGAACTTCGGCGGCCGTGGCGGCGCCGGCGGAGCCCTGGCCGTTCCCGGCAAATACACCGTCGCGCTGGCGAATCGTCAGGGAGGTGTCATCACTCCCCTGCCCGGCTCGCAGACCTTCGAAGTTGTTGCCGAAGGCGATACCACCCGCGAAGATCGCACCGCGCTCGCCGCTTTCCAGGAAAAACTCGCCAGCCTGCAAAAAGCCATGACCGCGACCCAGGAGGCCGCCACCGAAGCGCAGGCCCGCCTCAATTCCATCCGCCGCGCCATCGATGCGACGCCCAGCATGCCGACCCGTCTTCGCGAAGAGACCCTGAAACTCGAAAAGACGCTCGACGACATCAACATGGCCCTCAACGGCGACCGCATCATGCGCTCGCACAATGAAGGTGTCCCTGCGTCCATCTCCGAGCACATGCAGTACGCTGCGTCGCCGACCCGCGGCACCACCGGACGTCCGACCAAAACTGCCGTGGAGCAGTATCAAATCGCCTCCGACGAGCTCGCCCTGGAGATTCCGAAACTTCGCAAGCTGATCGAGGTCGACATCAAGGCCCTCGAGAAGCAACTCGATGCCGCAGGCGCTCCTCCCACTCCGGGCCGGCTGCCGGACTGGAAAGGCGGCAAGTAAACGTTGCCATTCAGACCTTTTTGACCTAATATTAAAGGCAAGGGGGCCTGGAACGACGCGGTATGGCCACGCCGAAATTCTCCTTGCCGGCGCTTTGGGAGGAGCTTTTGGCTTTCAAATCTGGCGGCTCGCCGGACATTTTCTGCCGGGGCCCTTTTCGGGCATAGCTCTGGCATGTATCATCCTGGGACATACCCTCATGGGTGCGACCATAGGCGCTTTTCGAGTCTTGCGATGGTGGAAGCGAGGCCTCCTGATCGGGCTCCTGCTCAGTCCGGTCACGGTCGCCGCGCTCACTATCGGGGGAACACGACTGGTATTCGGTCTGGCAGCCATGACCGCCACCGTCGTGTGCGGCGTCATAATCAGCCGCATCACCGACGCGATCTTTCCGATCTCAACGCCCGTACAACCTGATCAATCCCCCGCACTCAAACCGGTCTCGTTCTCACCACGACCTGTCACCTCCGTCAAAGATCGTTTGGCGGACGGCAAAGCCTGCCTCGACTACATCGCCGGTGAGCGCACCCATTCCGGAGATCCCCATTTCGGTCAAGAAACCGAAGACCGCATCGTCTGGGGCGAACTCCTCGAACTCGAGCTACAAGCCATCGACGAGCACCGCAATCAAACCGGCCAACGCCTGAATCCCAACTCGTAATCCAACCCGTGAGGCCCGCGTCGTGTACAGTTCCGTGGCGCAAAGACTCTTCTTTGTCGCGCCGAGACTCATCTCGGCGCTTTTCGAGTGTCCACCAAGTTCCTGTTCATCGCGCCAGGGCCACTGCCAGCAGAATCGCGCGCTCCGTCCCGCGCACCGAATCCGTCGTATCGAACGCCTCGTTCAGCGAGTGCGCGCCGGTACCGGTTCCGCCCCCGCTAATTGTGATCGCCGGAATTCCCAGATTCATCGGCACATTCGAATCCGTAGAGCCCTCGCGCAACACCTCGTCAATCTGCATCGCACGCGAAACCGCCAACGCCGTCTGCACAATCGGATTCTCCTTCGGCGTCTGCCCCGCAGGCCGCACGCCCACTAGCTCCGCCGCCGCAGTCACCGGTCCGCGATTGTGCCATCGCCGATTCTCTTCCTCCACCGCCTCCTTCACTGCCGCGTTGAACTTGGCATCCACCGCCTTCAGCGATGCGGGATCCGCGGAACGCATGTCCACCTCCATCCATGCCTCGAACGGAATCGCGTTCACCGACGTGCCGCCTCCCACTCGCCCGACATTAAACGTCGTCTTCGGCTCCGTGGGCACTTCGAACGCGTCGATCTTAGCGATCGCGCGGCCCATCGCCTGGATCGGATTCGCCATGCCAAATGCCCCGAAGCTGTGCCCGCCAGGCCCCTTGAAGGTCACCCGGTATCGATTGCTGCCCACCCCCACATTCGTGACCCCGAGGCCTGTGCCATCCACCGAAACGAACTTGTCGATCTGCCCCTTCAAACTCTCGTAGAAGAGGCTCTTCATTCCTCGCAGGTCGCCGAGTCCCTCTTCTCCCACATCCGCCACAAAGGTGATCGTGCCGGGAGTCTCCACGTGCCCTTCGTTCAGCGCGCGAATCACCGAGAGCATCACCGTCAGCCCGCGGCAATCGTCTCCGATGCCCGGGCCCTTCAGCAGTGTGCCTTCGCGCTTCACCTTCACGTCCGTACCTTCCGGGAACACTGTGTCCAGGTGTGCGCTGAATACCAGGTTGGGATGAGCCGCGCGCCCTGGACGCACGCCGATCACGTTCCCGGCCTTATCGATCCGTACGTCCTTCAGCCCGAGCCCCTCGAACAGCCGCTTCAGTTCACGTCCCCGGACCTCTTCTTTAAACGGCGGCGCCGGAATCTCGCAGATCCTGACCTGCTGATCGATGGCCCCCGGTTCGTTTCGTCGCGCCGCTTCGAGCGCCGCATGAACCGCCGGATCCTTCATCAGTTCCGCCGGCGTTTGCGCCTGGCACACGATTGCGAACATCACGATGGCTAAGAACTTCACAGATCCTCCCGAACCTCATCGCGTGAGGCGAAAAATCAAGATGGCAGTTCGTTTCGTCTGGATTGGTTGCCGCGTCAAATCCACCGTCTCCCCCTGCACATGCGCGTTGCGTCCCAGCGACCCCAAACCCGAGATGCTGTCGAGATACGGCGCCACGAACGACACGTCCCCTGCCCCACGCCGCGCCGGCGGCAGCGGCTCCATATTCTCGAAATTCAGATCGCGATTGACTCCGTTCAGCAATGCCAACAGCCGCTCGTTGCCGGGTGTCGCTTCCATCGCGGGATAGCCATCCTGAAATGCGATCTCGGCTCCCGTGCCCGGCAGGTGGGCCTCGACGATCTTTCGCATCTTGTCGCGCACGCGCTCCAACTGCGCCGTGCTGATGGTGCGGATGTCGCCCGATGCGAACGCCTTATCGGGAATGATGTTGGTCTTCCCCGACGCCGTGCCGGTATTCTCCTTCGGATCGTACGTCACCGTCGACCCGCCTACCATCACGCTGGTGTTGTACGTGAGATCGGGCTCCTTCAACTGTTCGTGGAAGGAGGACAGAATACGCGCCATCTCGTAGATCGCGCCACTACCCACGCCGTTCGTAAACACGCCCGCCGAGTGGCCTGTGTTTCCCGTCGTGTGCAGAGTCCAGGTAGAAGAACTGCGTCGCGCGATGGTCGCATACTCGCGGCCGCCGGAACGCGATCCGCCCTCAAATTCTATTGCGACTTGGTTTTGCTTGGCGGCATCCACCAGGTCGCGGCGCGCAATGCTAAGAGGTTCCCCCGGTTTCTCTTCATCGCCCGTCAGAAACACGGTGATCGAACTGCCCTCGAGCGCACCGGCCGTCTGCATTGCCTTCAACGCCGAAAGGATGATCGCCAGCCCGCCCTTCATGTCGCTCGATCCCGGCCCCGTCGCGCTGTCGCCATTCCGCTCGTATTTCTGAAACGGGCTGGTGGGCTCGAATACCGTGTCCATGTGACCGATCAGCAGGACGCGCTTGCCGCGAGTGCCTTTGCGCTCCGCCACCAGGTGCCCCGCGCGATGGACCTCGTCCATGGGAATCCAGCGGACCTGGAATCCCAGCGCCTCGAACTCCGGCCTCAAGACATCGGCGACCTGGCGCACACCCGCCGCGTTCAAAGTCCCGCTGTTGATGTTTACAAGTCTTTCCAGCAGGGCATTGGACGCCGCCGCGTTCGCATCCACCGCCTGCACAATCTTCTGTTCCACCGGCGAAAGGTCCGCGGCAGGCAGAAGTCCGGCCCCGCAGAGGGAAAGAGTCAGCAGTACCAAACGATGCATGGGCTGAAGCGAGGATCATAACACGTTAAATCCAGCAGCTTGAATCCGGCCCGCGAACGCGCGCATCCCTGCACCTATGAAAATTGGAGTCTTAGGTTCTGGAATTGTAGGACAAGTACTGGCCAGCGGATTCCTGAAGCACGGCCACGAGGCAATGCTGGGCACGCGCGACCCACAGAAGCCCGACGTCAGGAAATGGCTGGAGGAGAACCCCAAAGGCAAGATCGGCACATTCGAGGAGGCCGCGCGCTTCTGCGATATTGCGGTACTCGCCACGCTGGGCCGGGTCGTCGAAAGCGTGCTCGACCTCGCCGGGCCGGACAATCTGGCCGGCAAGACCTTGATCGACGCCACCAACCCGCTGACGGACGCACCGCCCGTGGAGGGTGTGCTGGAGTATACGACTGGCCCCAACGAATCGCTGGGCGAGCAGATTCAGGCCAAGGTTCCCAAAACGCACGTGGTGAAGGCGTTCAACAGCGTTGGCAATGCCAAAATGATCGATCCGCACTTCGAACAGGGAACCCCCACCATGTTCTTATGCGGCAACGATGCCGGCGCTAAGGAACAGGTCTCCGGCATCATCCGCGAATTCGGATGGGAGCCCTTCGATTGCGGCGGCATCCGCTCATCGCGCGCGCTCGAACCTCTCTGTGTGCTCTGGTGCCTTCCCGGCTTCCTGCGCAATCAGTGGAACCACGCCTTCAAAGTCCTCACTCACTGACGAGTGTGGTTCTTGAAGAACAGCACGATGCGCGGCGTCGCAACCGCGGGATAGACGTGGCCGCCTTCGTGAATGATTGTCATTACCGGAGTGCCATACTCCGACCGATATAACGTGCAGATGGGTCCGCACTTCTCGGCCGGACCCGTCGCGCCGTTGACCTTGCGATCCTCTTCGATCGACTTCTCCTGGTCCGCGATGCGCACGAGCGGATCCACCTTGCCTGCGACATGAATCACGGCCTTCGGCACCGTCGGTTGAGCCGCGGGCCAAATCTTCCCAGCCACCGGCGCCACCGCGGCCAGCAGCGCAGCGCGTTGCGACCACAGCAGGTAAGTGAAGAACGCGCCGTTCGAGAATCCAACGCTATAGACGCGGTTCTCGTCCACTTTGTACTTCTCTTTGAGCGCGGCGAGCGCGGTATCGAAGAAGGCCAGGTCGCGGTCGCCGAACTGTCCCGGCTCGTCCTGCCATCCAGGGAACCTGCCTTTGGGGTCCAGGCGGCTGGTGGTCGGCAAGCCCTGCATGTAGCAGACAATCGCTTCCGGCCACGCGTCCTGGAGCGCCGCATTCGCAGCGAAGCCGCGCATGTTGCCACCATGGCCGTGGAACGCAAAGACCAGTGGCGATTTTGCCGACGCGGCCGACGCGGGAGCGTAAACCAAGGCTTGCCGTGAGAAGCCGGCCGCCTTCCACGTCATGAGTTGCGGCTCCGCGGCGCGCGCGGGAAGGAACGCCACGATGAGAGTGGCCAGAGATAGCAAAAAGAACGGCGAGCGCATCCGTTCTAATTTACCGCGGGGGATCGCAAATGTCCGACAATGGTAGTGCACTCTCCTCATGGCCTTCTCAATCATTTTTTTGATATTCGGCCTGAGCCAGCTCTACTGGGCCTGGCGCGGATATCGCTTCATCGCCGCTCGTGTCTCTTCGGTGCCCTGGCGTCTGGCGATCTGCCTCCCAATTGTCGTGGTCGTCTGGATGCTCTATGAGTTCAATCTGGGCTCCTGGCGCGAGCCCGGAGAACCAGTCCACCTGACGCTTCGTAAAGCGCTGCTGGCGGCTCCATACCTGTGGTGGGCAGCCAGTTCGCTGATAGCATTCTTTGTGGCCCTGCTGTTCCACCTCGCAGTTCTGATTCGCAATGGGTTGCGCCGCCTCCTCGCGCTGCCCAAACAACCGGCGCCTGAGCTTGAATCTCCCGCCAGACGGCAGTTCCTGGAACAGGCCGCGACCGTGGCGACGGCCGCACCTTTCGTGGCCGGCGGTTACGGCATGCTCTACGGCAGACTCAATCTCGAAGTCACCCCGCAGCCCATCCGTTTAGCACGACTGCCGCGCGCCTTCGAAGGATTCCGCATCTGCCAGCTCTCCGACATCCACATCGGTCCCTTCATGCCCGCTGAGCAGATCCGCAAATACGCCGCGATTGCCAATGCGCAGAAGGCGGAGATGATCGTCCTCACCGGCGATTTCGTCACCTTCGACCCAAACACGCAGGAGGCCGTGGTAGACGCCCTGCGCGACCTGCGTGCCCCCTTCGGCGTCTATGGCAGCCTGGGCAATCACGACTCCTGGGCCGGCGTGGAAGACTCGATCACCGAACTCTTTCGCCAGACCGGCGTGCGCATGCTGCGCGGCATCAACCTTCCGATTACGATCGGCGCAGATTCGCTGAACTTCATTGGCGTCGATTTCCAGAGCCCGCGTCGCTTTGGGCCCTCGCCCCCTGTGAAGCCGCTGCTGGGCAACATCGAACACCTGGTGGACCGCGACCGGGTCAACATCCTGCTCAGCCACAATCCCGATACCTTTCCTCGCGCCGCCGAGTTAGGCATCGAACTAAGTCTGGCCGGGCACACTCACGGCGGGCAGGCATCCCTCGAGTTCATCAGTCCGGAACTCGCTCCCAGCCGGCTGGTCACGCCTTACGTGGCAGGCTGGTTCCAGAAGCCCGGTGGCCAACTCTACGTCAATCGCGGCATCGGCACCATCTTCGTGCCCATCCGCCTGGGCGCACCACCCGAGATCACGGTGTACTCGCTGACCCGCGGCGGGAATCAGGATGCCTGAAGGCGGCATGGACGCGGACGAAGCCAATCGAATCCTCGCCGGTGAGGATCGCCGCGACAAGGTCGCGGCCTTGATGAGCCTAGGGCGCATCCTGGTTGCGGGCCGCTTTGAAGATACTTTCTACGAGGCGATCTGCGGGAATCTGGACGATTGTCTCTACTGGGAGATTGCGGCGCTCTGGGGTGGACTGTGCGATGTGGTTAACGGCCAGAACGGCTTGGCCGGTCTGTCGAGTGCCGAGAGAAATTTCTATGCCGCTTTAAGCTTTCATTACTCCTGGCAAAATGGGGGCCTCTGGCAGTACTTCCACTACCTGGCGGATCACCATCAATTGACCATCGAGGGCCTGCGGGCAATCGGCGCACCGCGCCACGCCCAGATGCTCGAAAGTGCCGGCAGCGTCTTCGGTCCCGACGGGCCGCCGGCGGATCGCGAGAGCCGCAGCGCGGCGATCGACGCCCTCACCGACCAACAGGTGCAACACATTCACGACTGCAATGTCCCGATTCCGGGCGCTGAACACATCGACCTTCTCCTCTTCGTCTACAGCGTGGAGCATCGGGCTGAATTTCGCGAATACGCCACAGATAGCGTCATCGCTGACTGGTAGGTCCGAATTGCAAGGTTGGAGCGACAGCATCGCTTGCTGAGGGAGCGTCTCCGCCTCCGATTAGTGGTCGCTTGCTTACGCGCGCGGCTCGCAAGCACACCTACCGCCGGGAACGTATCTGGGGTAGGTTACGAGCCACGACCGTGAGAAGCTGTGAAAACTCCGGGAGCGCCCGCCCCACATACGATAAGGCATCGCTTGCTCACGCGCGGTGCGCCAGGATAAGCCTGGCTTGATCTTGTGGGATGTAAGGAGCCCACCATGTAAATTGCTCGTTCGAACATGTAGCGACCTGAGCAGGACACGGCGAAAGACCGTGGGCTGAAGCCTCAGGAAGCAAATGCGTGAGCCGT